>NZ_JAMMKR010000006.1:0-205139 GCF_051703725.1 Salmonella sp. NW645
ATCGCGCCGTCCATCTGAGCAGCACCGGTGATCATGTTTTTAACATAGTCGGCGTGCCCCGGGCAGTCTACGTGTGCGTAGTGGCGGGTCGGGGTATCGTATTCAACGTGAGAAGTGTTGATGGTGATACCACGCGCTTTTTCTTCCGGAGCGTTATCGATCTGGTCGAATGCACGAGCAGCACCGCCGTAGGTTTTAGCCAGTACGGTGGTGATTGCAGCGGTCAGGGTAGTTTTACCGTGGTCAACGTGGCCGATGGTGCCGACGTTAACGTGCGGTTTTGTACGTTCAAATTTTTCTTTAGACACGGCTATATTCCTTACTATAGCGCTCTCCCCTTCAGGAGAGAGCACGGGATTTTGGTTTTTAACCCTGCGGCTTATTTACCACGGGCTTCGATTACGGCCTGAGCAACGTTGTTCGGCGCATCATCATACTTCAGGAATTCCATAGTGTACGATGCGCGACCTTTGGTCAGAGAACGCAGCTGAGTTGCATATCCGAACATTTCAGACAGCGGTACTTCAGCGTGGATCTTAACGCCTGTAACTTCAGATTCCTGACCTTTGAGCATACCACGACGGCGGCTAAGGTCGCCGATAACGTCACCGGTATTCTCTTCAGGTGTTTCTACTTCAACCTTCATGATCGGCTCAAGCAGAACTGGTTTTGCTTTCTTAAAGCCTTCTTTAAAGGCGATAGACGCAGCCAGTTTAAACGCCAGCTCAGAGGAGTCAACGTCATGGTAAGAACCGAAGTGCAGACGCACACCGAGATCAACTACCGGATAACCCGCCAGCGGGCCAGACTTCAGCTGCTCCTGGATGCCTTTATCAACGGCCGGGATGTATTCGCCAGGAATTACACCACCTTTGATGTCGTTGATGAACTCGTAACCTTTCGGGTTAGAGCCCGGCTCCAGCGGGTACATGTCGATAACAACATGACCATACTGACCGCGACCACCAGACTGTTTCGCGTGTTTACCTTCGATGTCGGTAACTTTCGCGCGAATCGCTTCGCGGTAAGCAACCTGAGGTTTACCCACGTTAGCTTCAACGTTGAATTCACGCTTCATACGGTCAACGATGATATCCAGGTGAAGTTCACCCATACCAGCGATGATGGTCTGGTTAGATTCTTCGTCAGTCCATACGCGGAATGACGGGTCTTCTTTCGCCAGACGGCCCAGAGCCAGACCCATTTTTTCCTGGTCAGCTTTGGTTTTCGGTTCTACCGCGATGGAGATTACCGGCTCAGGGAATTCCATACGTTCCAGAATGATCGGGTTTTCCGGATCACACAGGGTGTCACCGGTAGTCACGTCTTTCAGGCCGATAGCAGCCGCGATGTCGCCCGCGCGAACTTCTTTGATCTCTTCACGTTTGTTGGCGTGCATCTGAACGATACGACCGAAACGCTCACGTGCGGTTTTCACGGAGTTCAGTACGGTATCACCAGAGTTAACCACACCGGAGTACACACGGAAGAAGGTCAGGTTACCCACAAACGGGTCGGTAGCGATTTTGAACGCCAGCGCAGAGAACGGCTCGTCGTCGCTTGCGTGACGCTCAGCCGGAGTATCTTTACCGTCGTCCAGAATACCGTTGATCGCAGGTACGTCTACCGGGGATGGCAGGTAATCAATTACCGCATCCAGCATCGCCTGAACACCTTTGTTCTTGAATGCAGAACCACAGGTTACCAGGATGATTTCGTTGTTCAGAACGCGCTGACGCAGAGCTTGTTTGATCTCTTCTTCAGTCAGTTCTTCACCACCCAGGTATTTTTCCATCAGCTCTTCAGAAGCTTCTGCGGCGGACTCGATCAGGTTCTGGTGCCATTCGTTAGCCAGGTCCTGCATGTCAGCCGGGATATCTTCGTATTCGAAGGTAACGCCCTGGTCGGCATCGTTCCAGTTGATGGCTTTCATTTTCACCAGGTCAACAACGCCGGTGAAACCTTCTTCAGCACCAATTGCCAGCTGCAGCGGAACCGGGTTCGCGCCCAGACGGGTTTTGATCTGACCAACAACTTTCAGGAAGTTCGCGCCCATGCGGTCCATTTTGTTAACGAACGCAATGCGCGGAACTTTGTATTTGTTTGCCTGACGCCATACGGTTTCAGACTGCGGCTGAACACCACCAACTGCGCAGTAAACCATTACCGCACCATCGAGAACACGCATGGAACGTTCTACTTCGATAGTGAAGTCAACGTGCCCCGGGGTGTCGATGATGTTGATGCGATGCGGTTCATACTGCTTAGCCATACCAGACCAGAATGCAGTAGTCGCTGCGGAGGTGATAGTAATACCACGCTCCTGCTCCTGCTCCATCCAGTCCATGGTAGCTGCGCCGTCATGAACTTCACCGATTTTGTGGTTTACACCGGTGTAGAACAGAATACGTTCGGTAGTAGTGGTTTTACCGGCGTCGATGTGCGCACTGATACCGATATTACGGTAGCGTGCGATGGGTGTTGTACGAGCCATTTGATTCCTCGTTGATATCTTTAGGCGTTCAGTTAAGTTATCCAAAACGGGCGACTTACCTGAAGCGCCCGCCTGGTGACTATGACTCCGAAGGGATTACCAACGGTAGTGTGCGAACGCCTTGTTGGCTTCTGCCATACGGTGAACGTCTTCACGTTTCTTAACTGCAGTACCTTTGTTGTCTGCAGCATCAGAAAGTTCGTTCGCCAGGCGCAGAGCCATGGATTTATCACCGCGTTTACGAGCAGCTTCTACGATCCAACGCATTGCCAGAGCATTACGACGGACCGGACGGACTTCAACTGGTACCTGATAAGTAGAACCACCTACACGGCGGGATTTAACTTCTACAGTCGGGCGAACGTTTTCGAGAGCGACTTCGAAAGCTTCCAGTTCAGATTTACCAGAACGCTGAGCCAGGGTCTCCAGCGCGCTGTATACGATTGATTCTGCAGTAGATTTTTTACCATCTACCATCAGGATATTGACAAATTTAGCCAGCAGTTCTGATCCGAACTTCGGATCCGGCAGAATTTTACGCTGACCAATGACGCGACGACGTGGCATGGAAATACTCCGTTGTTAATTCAGGATTGTCCAAAACTCTACGAGTTTAGTTTGACATTAATTTAAAACGTTTGGCCTTACTTAACGGAGAACCATTAAGCCTTAGGACGCTTCACGCCGTACTTAGAACGAGCTTGCTTACGGTCTTTAACGCCGGAGCAGTCAAGCGCGCCACGAACGGTGTGGTAACGAACACCCGGGAGGTCTTTAACACGACCGCCACGGATCAGGATCACGGAGTGCTCCTGCAGGTTGTGACCTTCACCACCGATGTAGGAAGTCACTTCAAAACCGTTAGTCAGACGAACACGGCAAACTTTACGCAGTGCGGAGTTCGGTTTTTTAGGAGTGGTAGTATATACACGAGTACATACGCCACGTTTTTGCGGGCATGCTTCCAGCGCAGGCACGTTGCTTTTCGCAACTTTGCGAGCACGTGGTTTGCGTACCAGCTGGTTAACTGTTGCCATTAAATAGCTCCTGGTTTTAGCTTTTGCTTCGTAAACACGTAATAAAACGCCCTCACACAATATGAGGACGCCGAATTTTAGGGCGGTGTCGAAAAGGTGTCAAGAAATATACAACGATCCCGCCATCACCAGGCCATCTGGTTGGCATACTTAACCGTGAGTCTGACAAACTCAGTATAGTCAACCCTGACGACACTGTCTGAAATTTGACCACCCAGGCCGCGGGCGTCAATGTCTTCTTTCAAGGCATAGACCGTTATGGGGGCATCACGCAGACTTTCAAGGAAGCGGTTACCTTCAATCGCGACGGTAACGCCATCCTGGAGCAGCAAAAGCGCATCGCCCTCTTTTAGCAGGCGCAGCAAAGCGGGAAAATCAACGCCCGAGGCGCAATGAGGTAAGGTATGCAGCATAAACGCCTCAGAATCTCAGGATGACATCATAGTTGCCAAGCTCGCGGCGTAACGCTACGGGTTCCAGCGGCGTGGCGTCTACCACAAAATTAACGTTCTCCAGACCACGCTCGCGCAGCGATGCCGCGCAGATCCAGCATTGATCAATATCGTACAAATCAAAGAGCTTGAAAGTAGCAATATAGTCACGCGCCAGCACAGCGTCTGGTTTTTGTCCTGGTAATAACTGAAAGACGCCGTCGCTGATAAAAAAGACGCCCAGCGCTTCCGTTAGCGCTGACGTCGCCAGCAGCGCATCCAGCCCTTCACGACCTGAAGCGCTACCGTGCGGCGCGGTGGAAAAGACAAATGCAATACGTTTCATTAAAACTGCACCACCCGATCGCAGGTGAGAGATGCCTCCGCCAGCGCACCCAGGCCGCTTAGCGTAAAGCCCGGCTGAAGATTGGCGGACGGCAACTCCAGTCTGCCGGCTTCAGTTTCATCAATAATACCGCGACGAAGCGCCGCCGCGACACAGATGTTCAGCGCTACGCCATGCTGCGTATTCAATTTCTGCCAGGCGCGTACCAGATCATATTCATCGCTCGCCGGCGAGGTCAGGAGATTGGCGTTATAGACTCCTTCCCGATAGAAAAAGACGCTGGCTAACTCATGCCCCTCATTGAGCAGCGCGTGGGCGAACTGCAATGCGCTGCTGGCCTGCTGGGTGCCATATGCCGGCCCGGTGACCATAATGGCATAACGCATTATTTATCCTGCCCCTGAAAGTCGCCGCTTTTGAACTGGCGAATATAGAGGTAAACCGTGTGTTTTGAGATATTCAGACGATCGGCTACCTGGTTAATGGCGTCTTTAATATCGAAAATGCCTTTTTCGTACAGGTTAAGGACGATCTGACGATTTTTCGCGTTGTTAGAGACATTACGATCGGCATTCACTTCTTCGATCGTGAACTCCAGCGTCTGGGTGACTAAATCTTCGACTGAGGAGGCAAAATTAACCGCTGAGCCGACTTCCGGCGTTTCCGGCGGAATAAAGGTATTCATAATCTGTGAAAATGGCACATCAAGGTTCATGTTGATGCACAGTAGACCAATGACGCGCTGCTCGCGGTTGCGAATGGCAATCGTCAACGACTTCATCAAGACACCGCTTTTCGCGCGCGTGAAATAGCATTTCGACACGCTACTGTCCGCCCCTGTCATGTCGTGCAACATGCGCAACGCCAGGTCGGTAATCGGCGAGCCAATTTTACGGCCCGTATGTTCGCCATTGGCAATACGAATGGCTGAACATTTTAGATCCTGCAAAGAGTGCAATACGATTTCACAATGGGAACCTATAAGCATCGCTAACCCGTCCACTACCGCTTCGTAGGATTTCAGAATATCGAAGTCGGTTTGCTCGAAGGGACGCTGATCCAGCAAATCAAGTTCACTGGTTTCGTTGGTTAAAAGCGACCTGGACATGAAAAAAAACACTCCTTTTCAGGAGCCTGTCGTTATGTTTTCAGGGCAGGCTCATTATTTACGCGGATGATTAAATTAATACAGTGAGGGTTCATCTTTCCAGTACTAATTTGTTCGTCTATTTCAGGCTACGTGTGCGTTGGCGGTCATTCAGCCTACGGTCTCGCCCTTAACGACCAGCGCAAGCGCCGTTATCCGCAAATCAAATTATGGTGAGTAATATATCCGGCCTGCATAAAAAAAACCGCCGCTATTACAAGCGGCGGCTCTCAGTTTTTATTTTTTAGCAGCATCTGCGGCTTTAGCGTCAGCCGCATCGGCAGGTTTAGCATCCGCTTTCGGCGCTGGTTTGATATCCAGCAGCTCTACGTCGAATACCAGGGTGGAGTTCGCCGGGATACCCGGAACGCCCGTTTTACCGTAGGCCAGCGCCGGTGGGATAACCAGCTTGATCTTGCCGCCTTTCTTAATATTTTTCAGGCCTTCAGTCCAGCCAGGGATAACGCCGTCCAGACGGAAGGAGAGCGGTTCGCCGCGCGTGTAAGAGTTATCAAACTCTTTACCGTCGATCAGCGTACCTTTGTAGTTCACCACAACGGTATCGCTATCTTTCGGCGCCTCGCCTGTGCCTTCTTTCTCTACTTTGTAAAGCAGACCGGTAGAGGAGGTTTTCACGCCTTTCTCTTTAGCAAAAGCGTCGCGGAACGTTTTACCTTTTGCTTCGTTATCGGCAGCGTCTTTTTCCATCTTCGCCTGAGCAGCGCTCTTCACGCGTGCTTCAAACGTCTGCAGCGTTTGCTCAATTTCCTGATCGGACAGTTTGCTCTTATCGGCAAAGGCATCCTGAACGCCGGCAATCAACTGATCTTTATCCAGTTTGATGCCCAACTTTTCCTGCTCTTTAAGCGAATTGTCCATGTAACGACCCAGCGAGGCGCCCAGCGCATAAGCCGCTTTTTGATCGTCGTTTTTAAATGCTGCTTTGCTATCAGCGGTAGCTGCCGGTTTCGCCGCATCAGCAGCAAAAGTGATCGGTGCGTGCATAGCAACGGCCATCGTAGTTGCCAGCAGCGTGGCTTTAAACAGTGATTTCATCCATATCTCCAGGGCCGGGGCATCTCGCCCCATGTTAACTTACGTAAGAAGCGTACTATAAATCGTTGCAGAACAAATCAACATACGAACACGCCCTATTATCACTTCTTTTCAGACTCTTTTTGTTTAAATTAGTTTCGTAGGGCGCGTAATGGTTGCTGTGAAAGCCGGTAAAGTTAAGTAGAATCCGCCGACGGAGACAACATAAAGAGGTACATCATGCAGGATATCACGATGGAAGCTCGTCTGGCTGAACTGGAAAGCCGTCTGGCGTTCCAGGAGATTACCATAGAAGAACTAAACCTGACGGTAACCGCACATGAAATGGAGATGGCGAAGCTGCGCGATCATCTGCGTTTGCTCACGGAAAAGTTAAAAGCCAGTCAGCCGTCAAATATCGCCTCTCAGGCAGAAGAAACGCCGCCGCCGCATTATTGAGACGAAAAAAAAGCGGGGTTAACCCGCTTTTTTTGTGCCCGATGATTTATCGAACCAATGATAATACCCTAAGGATTTCGAGTCACAGCAAGGCGGCAAGCTTGAAAATTCCCCGGGAGCATAGATAACTATGTGACCGGGGTTTGAAAGCGTAGCCAACACCACGGTGGCTTGAAAGACGACGGGGATTAGTGGCAACCGCAGCCGCCTTTACCACCGCCACCGCAGCAGCCTTCGCCGCCGTGCTCGTGACCATGATCATGACCATGACCGCCACAGCAGCCGTCTTCACCGTGATCGTGGTGGTGATCGTGCGCGCCGTGAACATGACCGTGAGCCAGTTCTTCTTCAGTCGCTTCACGAATCGCAACAACTTCGACGTTAAATTTCAGATTCTGGCCCGCCAGCATGTGGTTACCATCAACCACAACGTGATCGTCTTCCACTTCGGTAATCTCTACCGGTACCGGGCCCTGGTCGGTTTCAGCCAGGAAACGCATCCCTACCTGCAGTTCATCAACGCCCATAAAGACGTCTTTAGGCACACGCTGCACCAGATTTTCGTCATACTGGCCGTAAGCGTCGTTCGCGCCAACAGCGACATCAAATTTGTCGCCAACTTCATGGCCTTCCAGCGCGGTTTCCAGACCAGAGATCAGGGAGCCGTGACCGTGCAGGTAATCCAGCGGCGCACTCACCGGAGACTCATCAACCAACACACCGTCTTCTGTACGTACCTGATAGGCCAGGCTGACCACCAGGTCTTTTGCTACTTTCATGATATCTCCTGAGCATGGGAAGAATAGTGGCGCAGATTGTAGCGGAATTCTGCAGCCGTGTACCCCTTAGCTTAAAAAAACCTGCGGCATATCGCTAGTCCGGATGAAAAATCCCGATCACTTGCTCTTCTTTGCGAACATGCTCGCGAACGTCTTTATCCGCTTCCCGCATTTGATGCCCGCACTTAACGCATTCAACAATATCGACATTATTTTCACGCCACATCGCCATTGTATCCTGCGCCTGACAGGCCGGACATTTCGCGCCTGCAATAAAACGTTTACGGATTGCCATTGTTCACCTCTACTCAAATTCATCCCAGCCATCCAACTGGTGCCGTTCCTGTTGCATTTCGCGCTGAAAAATCTCCTCCAGTTCGCGTCGGGCCTCTCTGGCGCGCGAAATCTGTACCATGTCGCTATGCTCCGGGATCAGTTCCCGCAACATTCGCATATCCAGCCGACGAAAATGCAACTGCGCGCGTTGCGCCTGATGCGGATGCATACCTAACGACACCAGAGTTTTACGTCCCAATTCCAGCGCGCTGGAAAACGTTTCACGGGAAAACTGCGTGACGCCAGCCTGTAATAACTCATGGGCCTCCACACGTCCACGCGCTCGCGCAAGAATATGCAGATGAGGAAAATGCTGCTGACACAGCGCCACCAGCTTCATCGTGTCTTCCGGTTCATTACACGTGATGACTATCGACTCCGCCGCCTCCGCGCCCGCAGAACGCAGCAGCTCGACTTGTGTAGCGTCGCCGTAATACACTTTATAACCATATTTGCGCATCAGATTAACGGCGCCGATATCGCGTTCCAGCACGGTGATACGCATCTTATTCGCCATCAATAAGCGAGCGATCACCTGACCAAAACGGCCAAAGCCGACGACAATCACCTGGGGCTTATCATCCTCAACCCACGGCTTTTCATCATTCTCTTCCGGGCCATTAAGACGGCGCGATAACCACTTATCAATCCCTTTCATCAGTAGCGGCGTGGTCATCATTGATAACGTGACAGTCACCAATAATAACGCCATCTGATCGCCCTGAAACAGGCGCTGAGAAGAGGCGGTAGAAAAGAGCACAAAAGCGAACTCGCCCCCCTGACTCAGCACGCTGGCAAACTGCATCCGTTCAGAACTTCTTATTCCATATAGCCGCGCCAGCAGATACAGCGTCAGCATTTTTATGGCGACCAGAATAACAACGCTCGCCGCCACCCACAGTAAATGGGTATAAAGTACGCCGAGATTTAGCGACATACCGACGGAGATAAAGAACAGCCCAAGCAGTAAACCTTTAAAGGGATCGATAGCGTTTTCCAGCTCATGCCGGTATTCGCTCTCTGCCAGTAAAACGCCGGCAATGAAGGTTCCCAGGGCCATCGACAGTCCCAGCGCGTCCATAAATAAGGCGGCGCTCAACACCAGCAACAACGTCGCGGCAGTGAAGACCTCCCGCACGCCGGACGCAGCAATAAAACGAAATACCGGGCGCAACAGGTAACGACCGCCAATCAGCATTACCGCGAAGGCCAATACCTTCATTGCCACTTTAAACCAGTCGAAATGCTCGTCGGCCGATCCCGCCAATAAAGGCACCAACGCCAGCGCGGGGATCACCGCTAAATCCTGAAACAGTAAGACGGAAAACCCTAACTGCCCGGACTCGCTACGGTTCATGCCTTTCTCGCGCATCAGTTGTAGCGCCATCGCCGTCGAAGACATCGCCAGGCCAATCCCGCCGACGACCGCCGCCTGCCATAAGAAATCAGCAAGCATCAATAACCCCGCCAGCACCGCCGCGCTTAACAGCACCTGAGCAGCGCCGACGCCGAAGATAGAGCGCCGTAGTTGCCAAAGCCGGGACGGATTGAGTTCGAGACCAATGATAAACATCAGAAACACGACGCCCAGTTCGGAAAAGTGCAGGATCTCGTCAACGTCGCTGATAAATCCCAGCCCCCACGGACCGATGGCGATTCCCGCCAGCAAATACCCTAGCACCGCGCCGATGCCCAGCCTCGCGGCTAACGGCACCGCCGCCACCGCCGCGAAGAGGAACAACACTCCCGCTGTCAATAAATCAGCACCTTCCATCAATAGCCTCCCGCGCTCACAGGATTCGCCAGCCACTCGCCATAGGCTTTCGCATGACTGGCCAGCGTCTGCGGCGACTGGCGGCGCGCCCAGTACACAATAATGGGCGGCATCCAGTGCATCCGGCACATGGCCGCGGTCAGTTCAAAAGGGCG
Organism: Salmonella sp. NW645; assembly: GCF_051703725.1. NCBI lineage: Bacteria > Pseudomonadati > Pseudomonadota > Gammaproteobacteria > Enterobacterales > Enterobacteriaceae > Salmonella > Salmonella sp. NW645. The sequence continues at coordinate 9,994 of NZ_JAMMKR010000006.1, forward strand.
GAGTACATCGCTCATTGGATAGCGGTTTAGCGCGTCATACCGGTAAGCGCTCTCCGGCTCGCCGGTCGTAATCACGCTACGCCAGTACTTTCCCACCAGTTGGTTTCCCCCTGGTCCGCTGGCGAACCCCCGACTCAAAACGCGATCAAGCCATTCTTTCAGTAAAGCCGGACAGCTATAGGTGTAAAGGGGATGCTGAAAAACAATGACGTCGTGCTCACGTAACAGGGCTTGTTCATAGGGCGTGTCGATAAAAAAATCAGGATAGCGCGCATAAAGATCGTGCACGGTTACGTTATTGTGCTGTATGGCCGGTTTAAGCAGTACCCGGTTAGCAACCGAGTCCTGAGATTCCGGATGGGCATACAACAGCAAGACTTTCGCTGGCTGAGACATCAATCCCCCTCCCGGTTGTTTTGGGTCGATACATGCCATTCTTCAGGCCGCTTCTACGTTGACAGCGTTTGTTCAACTCAGGAACGTACTCTATGTCCGCCGCTTGGGATTAATGAGAGATATTCTTGTCCCTCACCAAAGGCGGCCTGAATGATTTTGTGTATCGTTGTTGTTTTGAGCTACCATTGCGCTCCAGCGCGGCGGTACGCCCGAATATTACATTATCATAATGATAAATTAACATAGTCTGAACATACGGCGCCTTATGATTGTTTTCTCCTCGTTACAAATTCGTCGCGGCGTGCGCGTCCTACTGGACAATGCCTCGGCTACCATTAATCCAGGCCAGAAAGTCGGCCTGGTGGGTAAAAACGGCTGCGGTAAATCTACCCTGCTGGCATTGCTAAAAAATGAAATCAGCGCCGATGCCGGGAGTTTTACCCTGCCCGGAACCTGGCAATTAGCGTGGGTGAATCAGGAAACACCTGCGTTGCCTCAGCCAGCGATTGAGTATGTCATTGACGGCGACCGTGAATACCGGCAGCTGGAGGCGCAGCTTAACGACGCCAACGAACGTAACGACGGACATGCTATCGCCTCCATACACGGCAAGCTGGACGCCATCGATGCATGGACCGTTCGCTCGCGCGCCGCCAGCCTGCTACACGGCCTCGGCTTCTCTAACGATCAGCTGGAACGTCCGGTCAGCGACTTTTCCGGCGGCTGGCGGATGCGCCTTAACCTGGCTCAGGCGCTGATTTGCCGCTCCGATTTACTGCTGCTCGACGAACCGACCAACCACCTCGATCTGGATGCCGTTATCTGGCTGGAAAAATGGCTGAAGAGCTATCCGGGCACCCTGATTCTGATCTCCCACGATCGCGATTTTCTTGACCCGATAGTGGATAAAATTATCCATATCGAACAGCAGACTCTGTTCGAGTACACCGGCAACTACAGCGCGTTTGAAGTTCAGCGCGCCACGCGCCTGGCGCAGCAGCAGGCGATGTATGAGAGCCAGCAGGAGCGTGTGGCGCATCTGCAAAGCTACATCGACCGTTTCCGCGCCAAAGCGACCAAGGCCAAGCAGGCGCAAAGCCGTATCAAGATGCTGGAGCGTATGGAGCTGATTGCGCCGGCTCATGTCGACAACCCGTTCCATTTCAGCTTCCGCGCGCCGGAAAGCCTGCCGAACCCGCTGCTGAAGATGGAAAAAGTCAGCGCAGGTTATGGCGATCGCATCATTCTGGAATCCATCAAGCTGAACCTGGTGCCCGGCTCGCGTATCGGCCTGCTGGGCCGCAACGGCGCGGGGAAATCGACGCTGATCAAGCTGCTGGCGGGCGAACTGGAGCCGCTACATGGTGAAATTGGCCTCGCCAAAGGCATTAAGCTCGGCTACTTCGCCCAGCACCAACTGGAGTTCCTGCGCGCCGATGAATCCCCGTTGCAACATATGGCGCGTCTGGCGCCGCAGGAACTGGAGCAGAAGCTGCGCGACTATCTCGGCGGCTTCGGTTTTCAGGGCGACAAAGTAACGGAAGAGACGCAACGCTTCTCTGGCGGCGAGAAAGCGCGTCTGGTGCTGGCGCTGATCGTCTGGCAGCGTCCAAATCTGCTGCTGCTCGATGAACCGACCAACCACCTGGATCTCGACATGCGTCAGGCGCTCACCGAAGCGCTGATTGATTTTGAAGGCGCATTGGTCGTCGTGTCGCACGACCGCCACCTGATTCGCTCCACCACTGACGACCTCTATCTGGTGCACGACAAAAAGGTCGAGCCGTTCGACGGCGACCTGGAAGATTATCAGCAGTGGCTGAGTGACGTGCAGAAGCAGGAAAACCAGGCCGACGACGCACCGAAGGAAAACAACGCCAACAGCGCCCAGTCACGCAAAGATCAGAAGCGTCGCGAAGCCGAGCTACGCACTCTGACGCAGCCGCTGCGTAAAGAGATTACCCGTCTGGAAAAAGAGATGGAAAAGCTCAACGTCCAGTTAGCGCAGGCAGAAGAGAAGCTTGGCGACAGCAGCCTGTATGACCCCAGCCGTAAAGCGGAGATGACCGAGTGCCTGCAACTGCAGGCCAGCGCCAAATCCGGGCTGGAAGCGTGTGAAATGGCATGGCTTGAGGCGCAGGAGCAGCTTGAGCAAATGATGCAGAATGACTAACGCGCGGGGCGGACGATGAACCTGTCAATCACCGATGACATTATTTTCCGCAAGCTCACCATCTTCATGATGTTTGTGGAGAAGGGTAACATCGCCCGCACCGCCGAGGCGCTGCACACGCTGGAAGAGAACGTTCGGTGTCCGCTGTTCGTCCATAAAGGCCTCTTCGGTACTCGTCCCGGTATAAAGATTACCGTTGCGGTCGGCAGCACCGGAACAGAAGCCTGCGTTATGTGATTTAGCGGCAAAGGTTGCCGTGATTTATTTTCGTCAGCGCGTCGTTCACGCCAAATAATTTAAACGTCACCTCATCAACGCCAAGATTTTTCAGACGCGCAGTGTGTTTTTTAATATAAGCCTGCGCCGTTTCTTCGGATTCAAACAAGTAAATGCCGCCAGCTTGCTGGTTTTTCTCGCTTTCTGTCCAGATTTTCCAGATGAAGCCCGGCTCCTCATTGATAGACTCCGCCAGCCCGACCAGTTGCTGGGTCATCTCCTCGCCAAAAGGGCCGCTAAAGTTAAAATGGATCTGTAAAAGTGTCTTCGACATGCCTTCTCCTTGAGTCACATAACTATCGTGTTGCCACACTACCACGATTAATTCGGCTGATGCAGGGGTTCACGCGATTTCTGTGGGGTATTGCGCGCGCCTTGCATACCGCCCCCTCTGGCGAAATGAGGCGCAATTTTATTTCGCCAGACGACCAATTGAACGTAAAATCACATATTGACTAATCTGTGAACCTTATGCGCGGTATAGTATTGTTTCCAATTATCAATTGTTCTGGTGCTATGGTTGAGATCACGTCCACAGAAATGACCCCGCCTGTCAATGACTCGCATGAATTTATTCCCATGCGTGGCATTCGTAATCGCCATTTACAAACTATGCTGCCGCGCTTAATCCGCCGCAAAGTGAAGTTCAACGCCCACTGGCAGCGGCTGGAGCTACCGGACGGCGATTTTGTCGATCTGGCATGGAGCGAAGAACCGCAACAGGCAAAGCATAAACCGCGGCTGGTGGTCTTTCACGGTCTGGAAGGCAGCCTGAACAGCCCCTATGCCCACGGGCTGATTGAGGCGGCGCAAAAGCGCGGCTGGCTGGGCGTGGTGATGCACTTTCGCGGCTGTAGCGGCGAACCCAACCGTCTGAATCGTATTTACCACTCCGGTGAAACGGAGGACGGAGCCTGGTTTTTACGCTGGCTACAGCGGGAGCTCGGCGCCGTTCCGACAGCCGCCGTGGGCTATTCGCTCGGCGGTAATATGCTGGCGTGCCTGCTGGCGAAAGAAGGCCGCGATATTCCCATCGAGGCGGCGGTGATTGTTTCTGCGCCCTTTGTTCTCGAAGCCTGTAGCTACCACATGGACAAAGGGTTTTCCCGCGTCTATCAGCGTTATTTGCTTAATCTGTTAAAAGCGAATGCGTCACGCAAGCTGGCGGCGTATCCCGGTTCGCTGCCGGTGAATCTGGCGCAACTGAAATCAATGCGCCGCATTCGCGAGTTTGACGACCTGATCACCGCGAAAATTCACGGCTTTGCCGACGCCATCGACTACTATCGTCAGTGTAGCGCCATGCCGTTGCTTAACCAGATTGCTAAACCGACGCTGATTATTCACGCTAAAGACGATCCGTTTATGGATCATCATGTGATCCCTAAAGCGGAAGATCTGCCCCCGCAGGTGGAGTATCAGCTGACTGAGCATGGCGGACACGTAGGATTTATCGGCGGTACGCCGCTGCGCCCTGAAATGTGGCTGGAACGCCGAATTCCTGACTGGCTGACAACGTACCTGGAGGCGTCATCATGATCATTCCCTGGCAGGGGCTCGCCCCCGACACGCTGGACAACCTGATCGAAAGCTTTGTGTTGCGCGAAGGCACCGATTATGGTGAACATGAACGTTCGCTTGAACAAAAAGTCGCTGACGTAAAACGCCAACTGCAATCCGGCGAGGCCGTGCTGGTATGGTCTGAATTACATGAAACGGTCAATATTATGCCGAAAAAGCAGTTTCGCGAATAAAACGCCTTTGCCGACAATACATTATTACTAAAGCTCAATCATGGAGTTGCCATGTCAGCCAAACATCCGGTGATAGCAGTAACAGGGTCAAGCGGCGCGGGGACCACCACCACCAGCCTCGCGTTTCGTAAAATTTTCGCGCAGTTAAATCTGCATGCCGCCGAGGTGGAAGGCGACAGTTTTCATCGTTACACCCGCCCGGAAATGGACATGGCGATCCGCAAAGCGCGTGACGCCGGGCGGCATATCAGCTATTTCGGGCCTGAAGCCAATGACTTCAGCCTACTGGAACATACTTTTATTGAGTACGGGCAGACGGGTAAAGGCCAGTCGCGTAAATATCTGCATACCTATGATGAAGCCGTACCGTGGAATCAGGTTCCCGGCACGTTTACGCCGTGGCAGCCGCTTCCCGAACCGACCGATGTGCTGTTTTATGAAGGGCTGCACGGCGGCGTCGTCACCCCGCAACATGATGTCGCGCGTCATGTTGATCTGTTGGTTGGCGTGGTGCCTATCGTCAACCTCGAGTGGATTCAGAAACTAATCCGCGACACCAGCGAGCGCGGACACTCCCGTGAAGCGGTGATGGATTCCGTGGTGCGTTCCATGGACGACTACATCAATTACATTACGCCGCAGTTCTCGCGTACCCATATTAACTTCCAGCGCGTGCCGACCGTCGACACGTCCAATCCGTTCGCCGCAAAGGGTATTCCCTCGCTGGATGAGAGTTTTGTGGTGATCCATTTCCGCAATCTGGAAGGGATCGATTTTCCCTGGCTCCTGGCGATGCTCCAGGGCTCGTTTATTTCTCACATTAATACATTAGTGGTGCCGGGCGGCAAAATGGGGCTGGCGATGGAGCTGATTATGTTGCCGCTGGTGCAGCGATTAATGGAAGGCAAAAAAATCGAATAACCGCAGTGAAATGCCCGATGGCGCTACGCTTATCGGGCCTACGAGATAAAAACGGGTAGGCCGGATAAGGCCACGCCGCCATCCGGCATCACGTGTTACGCCGCAATCACTTCATACGAATGGGTAATATTGACCGCTTTTTCCAGCATTAGCGCCACCGAGCAATATTTTTCTGCGGAGAGATCGACAGCGCGCGCAACGGCAGCCTCTTTCAGATCGCTGCCGGTAACGATAAAATGCAAATTAATGTGCGTAAACAGGCGCGGCGCGTCTTCCCGGCGCTCGGATGTCAGCTTCACTTCGCAGTTGGTGACATTCTGACGGCCCTTTTGCAGGATTGATACCACATCAATAGCGCTACATCCGCCAGCCGCCATTAATACCATCTCCATCGGACTCGGCGCTTTGTCACCGGAGTTGCCATCCATTAAAATCTGGTGGCCGGAGGAGGACTCTCCGAGGAACGTGAGTCCTTCAACCCACTTTACACGCGCTTGCATATTTCGTAACTCCAATGTTTCAATTTTCCTGAAAGATTACGCGCATACAACAAAAGTCGCAATGGAAGGCGACCTGGGTCATGCTGAAGCGAGACACCAGGAGACACACGGCGAAAGCTATGCTAAAACAGACAAGATGCTACAGTAATACATTGACGTACTGCATGTATGCAGAGGACATCACATTACAGGCTACAATCTATTTTCGTAGCCCCCTTCCCAGGTAGCGGGAAGTATATTTTTGCAACCCCAGAGACAGTGCCGTTTTCTGGCTCTGGAGACAGCTTATAACAGAGGATAACCGCGCATGGTGCTTGGCAAACCGCAAACAGACCCGACTCTTGAATGGTTCTTGTCTCATTGCCACATTCATAAGTACCCGTCAAAGAGCACGCTGATTCACCAGGGTGAAAAAGCAGAAACGCTGTACTACATCGTTAAAGGCTCCGTGGCAGTGCTGATCAAAGATGAGGAAGGGAAAGAAATGATCCTTTCTTATCTGAATCAGGGTGATTTTATTGGTGAACTGGGCCTGTTTGAAGAAGGTCAGGAACGCAGCGCCTGGGTACGTGCGAAAACCGCATGTGAGGTCGCTGAAATTTCCTACAAAAAATTTCGCCAATTAATCCAGGTCAACCCGGATATTCTGATGCGCCTCTCTTCCCAGATGGCTCGTCGCTTACAAGTCACCTCTGAAAAAGTAGGTAACCTCGCCTTCCTTGACGTCACCGGGCGTATCGCTCAGACGCTGCTGAATCTGGCGAAACAGCCCGATGCCATGACGCACCCGGATGGGATGCAGATCAAAATCACCCGTCAGGAAATCGGCCAGATCGTCGGCTGCTCCCGCGAAACCGTTGGTCGTATTTTGAAAATGCTGGAAGATCAAAACCTGATCTCCGCGCATGGCAAGACCATCGTCGTCTACGGCACCCGTTAATTCCGTCAGAATGGCGCGTTTTATCATGCGCCATTTTTGTTTGCATCGATGTGGCGAAGACTGATTTATCACCCAGAGATTAATTACGCACTACGGCAAACGCTGGTGCTGTGCCTGCCTGTGGCTGTCGGTTTATTGATAGGCCAGCTACACCTGGGCTTGCTTTTCTCTCTTGTTCCCGCCTGCTGCAACATTGCAGGTCTGGATACCCCGCACAAACGCTTTTTTAAACGCCTGATCATCGGCGCGTCGCTGTTCGCCGGATGCAGTCTGGTAACGCAACTTCTGCTGGCGGAATCCATCCCCCTGCCGTTGATCCTGACCGGGCTCACGCTGGTGCTTGGCGTGACGGCGGAAATTAGCCCGCTTCACGCGCGGCTACTGCCAGCGTCGCTGATTGCCGCCATCTTTACCCTGAGTCTTGCGGGATACATGCCCGTCTGGGAGCCGCTGCTCATTTATGCGCTGGGCACGCTATGGTACGGCGTGTTTAACTGGTTTTGGTTCTGGCTATGGCGCGAACAGCCGCTGCGCGAGTCATTGAGTTTGTTATACCGTGAACTGGCCGATTATTGTGAAGCGAAATACAGCCTGCTCACCCAACATATCGATCCGGAAAAAGCGCTGCCTCCCCTGCTGATACGCCAGCAAAAAGCGGTCGATCTCATTACCCAGTGTTACCAACAGATGCATATGCTTTCGGCGCACAACAACAATGATTACAAGCGCCTGTTGCGGGCTTTTCAGGAAGCGATGGATTTGCAGGAGCACATCTCCGTCAGCTTGCATCAGCCGGAAGAGGTACAGAAACTGGTAGAACGCAGCCATGCGGAAGAGGTGATTCGCTGGAATGCGCAAACGGTCGCCGCCCGTCTGCGCGTGCTGGCGGATGACATTCTTTATCATCGTCTGCCGACGCGCTTCTCCATGGAAAAACAGATTGGCGCTCTGGAGAAGATCGCCAATCAGCATCCTGAAAATCCGGTAGGCCAGTTCTGCTATTGGCACTTCAGTCGAATCGCCCGTGTGCTGCGTACCCAGCGACCGCTGTACGCCCGCGACCTGATGGCCGATAAACAGCGTCGTCTGCCGCTACTTCCGGCGCTGAAAAATTATATGTCGCTTAAATCGCCGGCGCTACGCAACGCCGGACGCATCAGCGTGATGATGAGCATCGCCAGTCTGATGGGCAGCGCGTTGCACCTGCCCAAACCGTACTGGATCCTCATGACGGTGCTGTTTGTCACCCAAAACGGCTATGGCGCGACGCGCGTACGTATTCTGCACCGTTCGGTCGGAACGCTGGTCGGCCTGGTGATTGCCGGCGTCACGCTGCACTTACATATTCCCGAAAGCATTACGCTGGCGGTCATGCTGGTACTAACGCTGGCAAGTTATCTGATTATTCGTAAAAACTACGGCTGGGCGACGGTCGGCTTTACGGTGACGGCGGTATACACCATCCAGTTACTGACGTTAAACGGAGAGCAGTTTATTGTGCCGAGGCTGATCGATACGCTGATTGGCTGTTTAATTGCCTTTGGCGGCATGGTCTGGCTGTGGCCGCAATGGCAAAGCGGGCTATTACGTAAAAACGCCCATGATGCGCTGGAAGCCGATCAAGAAGCTATCCGACTGATCCTCAGTAACGATCCGCAGGCCACCCCGCTCGCTTATCAAAGAATGCGGGTCAACCAGGCGCATAACACGTTATTCAACTCGTTAAATCAGGCAATGCAGGAACCCGGGTTCAATACCCACTATCTGTCGGATATGAAACTGTGGGTCACGCACAGCCAGTTTATTGTCGAGCATATCAACGCCATGACGACGCTGGCACGGGAACACACCATGCTGACGCCGGATCTGGCGCAGCGCTATCTGGAATCTTGCGAGATTGCGATTCAGCGCTGCCAGCAGCGCCTGGAGTACGACAGGCCAGGCGGCTCCGGCGATGTCAATATTCTGGAGTCGCCGGACATGCCGTCACATGGCTTATTGAGCACTCTGGAACAACATTTACAGCGCATCATTGGCCATCTGAACACCATGCACACCATTTCGTCGATGGCCTGGCGTCAGCGTCCGCATCACGGTATCTGGCTGAGTAAGCGGCTACGGGATACAAAAGGTTAAGACCGGCTGCCGGATACGCTACGCTTATCCGGCAATCCGCCATCAGGCCACCACCTTCCCTACCGCCTGCGCAAAGCGCTGCATTCCTTCATTGATATCCGCCTCTTCCACCACCAGCGACGGGGCAAAACGCATCACGTCGGCTCCGGCATTGAGCACCATCACGCCGGCCTCCGCTCCTGCGTACAGAAAATCGCGCGCCCGGCCTTTGTACTTCGGCTTCAGTTCCGCGCCAATCAGCAGCCCCATGCCGCGAATATCGCTGAAAATGTCAAATTGCTCGTCAATCGCCTGCAAATGTTGCACAAACTGTTGCCGCTTAGTGTGAATGCCTTGTAGTACCTCTGGCGTATTAATAATATCGAATGCCGCGCCAGCCACCGCACAGGCTAGCGGATTGCCGCCATAGGTTGAACCATGCGAACCGACATGGAAGGCCGAGGCGATCTCCTGCGTGGTCAGCATGGCGCTCACCGGAAAACCGCCGCCTAACGCTTTGGCGCTGGTGAGGATATCCGGCATGACGCCGTAGTGCATATAGGCAAACAGGTCTCCGGTGCGCCCCATCCCGCACTGCACTTCATCAAACACCAGCAACGCCTGATGCTTGTCACACAGGTCGCGTAACCCTTTGAGGAATTCCGGTGTAGCCGCCTGCACGCCGCCTTCCCCCTGAATCGGCTCGACCACCACCGCGCAGGTGTGGTCATCCATTACCGCTTTCACCGCATGGAGATCGTTGAAGGGAACGTGAACAATATCGGCGGGTTTCGGCCCAAAGCCGTCGGAATATTTTGGCTGCCCGCCGACAGAGACGGTAAACAAGGAACGGCCATGAAAGGCGTTATGGAAGGCAATGATTTTCGTTTTGAACGGGCTATGGCGCACGCAGGCATAATGACGCGCCAGTTTAAAAGCGGTTTCGTTCGCTTCGGTGCCGGAATTCATAAACAGCACGCGCTCGGCAAATGTGGCGTCGATCAGTTTACGTCCCAGACGCAACGCTGGTTCATTGGTAAAAACGTTACTGGTATGCCACAAGGTTTCCCCCTGGGATTTCAGCGCCTCGACCAGTGCCGGATGGCAATGGCCCAGTGCAGTCACTGCAATCCCGCCGGCGAAATCGATATACTCTTTGCCCTGCTGATCCCATACGCGGCTGCCTTTACCTTTGACCGGAATAAAGTCCGCCGGTGCATAAACAGGCAGAATCACCTCATCAAAAGTTGCGCGCGTAATAGCCGTTTGTTCAGTTGCCATATCATTACCACCCGGTTAAGTAGAAACGCCAGTGAAATTATAATCACAAAATATGAATAAAAAATCACTCAATAGCAACCACAAATCAACGCCGGAGGAAATTTTCCAGCAGAGCGTGTCCTTGTTCGCTGAGAATACTTTCCGGGTGGAACTGCACGCCTTCCAGATCCCACTCGCGGTGGCGAATGCCCATAATCTCCTGCGTTTCACTCCAGGCGGTGATCTCAAAACACTCTGGCAACGTGGCAGGGTCGACAATCAGCGAGTGGTAACGTGTCACGGTTAACGGGCTGGGCAATCCCCGAAACACGCCCTGTCCATTATGCGTAACAGGTGACGTTTTACCGTGCATCACTTTCGCTGCCCGCACCACCGACGCGCCAAAGGCCTGCGCCATCGCCTGATGACCCAGGCAAACGCCCAGCATCGGAATACGTCCGGCATAATGGCGGATAACCGCCAGTGAAATGCCAGCGTCATTTGGCGTACAGGGGCCAGGAGAGATAACGATTTTTTGCGGGTTCAAAGCGTCAATGTGCGCCAGCGTCAGCGCATCATTGCGCCGGACCTGCACTTCCGCGCCCAGTTCACAAAAATACTGGTAGAGGTTCCAGGTAAAGGAATCATAGTTATCGATAAGCAGGATCATGGCGGCTCCGGGTGGTCAGTAGAACCGCACTATTTTACTCAGTTTCGCGAGCTTCGCTTATCGCTTTCTGAAAAATCGCCTGCAAAGCGGAGAGATCGCCCATCGCGCCGCTCTGGTTCGCCTGCTTCCATGTTTCAGCCGCAATACCTTGCCAACTCAGCGCGTAGCCTGCATGTAAGGCCAGCTGTTCAAAGAAGATGCGCTGCGCCAGCCCGCTCCCCAAACGAAACGGATGGAGTACGTTAATTTCACAGTAGTAATGCGCCAGCCGCTCGACAAACTTCTCGTGCGCCAGACCGACCAGATAGCCCTCTTCTTCCAGATCCTGCATCAGAGCATTGCCCTCTTTTTCGATATAGGCAAAGTGGCAAAAACGGGTATCGCCCTGGTAAATATCGACCTCCCGCAGTTGCCCTGCCCAGTCGAAAATATCCTGATAGAGCTGGCGATGAATCGCGCACAGATGAGGCAAGCCGCGTACCAGCGGCCCCAGTTCAATCGTGGCGGCGCGGAGCGCGGTCATTTCATATGCCGCTTGCGCCAGTCGCTGGGCCTGATGAATCCCCAGCCGATTACGCATCACATTCAGCCCCGGATAGAGGTACGGATCGCGCCCTTCGCCAAATTTATCGCTCATAGTGCCTCCGAAGCTCGTCAAGACGTGCCAGCGCTTCATCGGCGGTCAGGGTTACTAAGGGGATCTCAATACCTTCGAGACGGCGGCTTTGCTGGAAGTTAACGTTGCGCCGCTGTTCCCAAAAGCGTGACTTTTGTTTATCGGTAAGTTTCTTCACCTGGCCTCCCTGAATATGTCTGTGCTTGACCACAAGTATAAGCAGCAATTTCAGGTTACGCTGAGACAGGGAGAAAACGCGGGCGGCTCGCACCCGCGCAGTCATATTTTATTTTATGGCAGGACTTTCGCGGAAAGGATAACGACTGGTTTTGTCGGCACATTCTGATAAGGCCCGACATCGTGCGTTGGTACCTGTGAGATTTTATCGGCGACATCCATACCTTTTACCACTTTACCAAATACCGCATAGCCAAAGTCGCGCTGGCCGTGGTCGAGAAAAGCGTTATCCGCGACGTTAATAAAGAACTGGCTGGTGGCGCTGTCTTTATCTGCGGTGCGCGCCATCGCGATCGTGCCGCGAGTATTACGCAGACCGTTGTCGGCTTCATTCTTAATCGGCGGATTCGGTTTCTTCTGCTGCATCTGCTCGTTAAAACCACCGCCCTGAATCATAAAGCCAGGAATAACGCGGTGAAACGTAGTGTTGTTATAGAAACCACTGTTGACGTAATCGACAAAGTTTTTCACAGAAACCGGCGCTTTCTGGCTGTTCAGCTCCAGCTCAATATTCCCGGCGGAGGTGGTTAACAGCACATGAGGATCGCCTTTTGCTGCCAACGCTGCGGGAGAAAGAGCAGAAAGAGCAAAAACAGCTGCGACAGCCGCCAGAGTCGATTTGAGCATGAGATTTCCTTAAAGAGAGCAGAAATAAAGCAAGTGGAATGATTTTAAAGAGCCTTCCTGGGCCAGGCCAGCCCTTTACCTAATTTTACGTATATGAAACAAATGTAACGTTACGACGCAACTCCGTATTCTTGCAATATGATGTGACAAACATCACATTAAAAAATGTAATGAACATTACTATCACTAATAATTATTTAAATGCATCACAAAAGCGCCTAAAATCTGCCCGCTTAACGCGCCCTCCACGCGCTTCACTTCTCTTCAAGGCCAGACATGACTAACAGCAACCGCATCAAGCTCACATGGATCAGCTTTCTTTCCTACGCCCTGACCGGGGCGCTGGTGATTGTCACCGGGATGGTGATGGGAAATATCGCAGACTATTTTCAGCTGCCCGTTTCCAGCATGAGTAATACCTTTACTTTCCTGAACGCCGGGATTTTGATCTCGATCTTCCTCAATGCGTGGCTGATGGAAATCATCCCGCTGAAAACACAGCTACGCTTTGGTTTTATCCTGATGGTACTGGCGGTGGCCGGGCTGATGTTCAGCCACAGCCTGGCGTTGTTCTCAGCGGCGATGTTTGTGCTGGGGCTGGTCAGCGGGATCACCATGTCGATTGGCACCTTCCTGATTACGCAACTGTATGAAGGGCGTCAGCGCGGTTCCCGGCTGCTGTTTACCGACTCCTTCTTCAGCATGGCGGGGATGATTTTTCCTATGGTCGCCGCCTTCCTGCTGGCGCGTAGTATTGAGTGGTACTGGGTCTACGCCTGCATCGGCCTGGTCTACCTGGCGATTTTCATCCTGACCTTCGGCTGTGAATTTCCGGCGCTGGGTAAACATGCGCAGCACTCTCAGGCACCTGTCGCCAAAGAAAAATGGGGCATTGGCGTACTGTTTCTCGCCGTCGCCGCGCTGTGCTATATCCTCGGTCAATTGGGCTTTATCTCCTGGGTGCCGGAATATGCCAAAGGCCTCGGCATGAGCCTGAATGACGCCGGGGCGCTGGTGAGTGATTTCTGGATGTCCTATATGTTTGGTATGTGGGCGTTCAGCTTTATCCTGCGCTTTTTCGATCTGCAACGCATCCTGACCGTACTGGCGGGTATGGCGGCGGTCCTGATGTATCTGTTTATTACCGGCACGCAGGCGCATATGCCGTGGTTTATTCTGATGCTGGGCTTCTTCTCCAGCGCCATTTATACCTCCATCATTACGCTGGGATCGCAGCAAACGAAAGTGGCCTCGCCTAAGCTGGTTAACTTTATTCTGACCTGCGGCACCATCGGAACGATGCTGACCTTCGTCGTCACCGGCCCGATTGTGGCGCACAGCGGTCCACAGGCGGCGTTACTCACCGCGAATGGTCTGTATGCGGTGGTCTTTGTGATGTGCTTTGCGCTCGGCTTTGTGTCCCGTCATCGTCAGCATAGCGCGCCAGCGGCGCATTGATAATGATTGCCGGATGGCGACGCGATGCGTCTTATCCGGCCTACAGCGTAAGCTGTTGGTAGGCCGGATAAGGCGACGTCGCCCTCCGGCACTCTATCCTCCCTCCTGACGAGGTAGGCCTGTTGGTCTAAAAACCCCTCATTTTGTATGTTATTTGTACAAACCTGAAAAACCTGACAATTCCGCCACTTATAAAAATCCAGACAAATCAGCCATATACCCATTAAGAGGTATATAAAGGTGAATTTGATTTACATCAATAAGCGGGGTTGCTGAATCGTTAAGGTAGGCGGTAATAGAAAAGAAATCGAGGCAAAAATGAGCAAAGTCAGACTCGCTATTATCGGTAATGGTATGGTCGGCCACCGCTTTATTGAGGATCTCCTTGATAAATCCGACGCTAGCCTGTTCGACATTACCGTGTTCTGTGAAGAACCCCGTAAAGCCTATGACCGTGTCCACTTATCATCCTACTTCTCTCACCACACCGCGGAAGAGCTCTCTCTGGTGCGTGAAGGATTTTACGAGAAGCACGGCGTGAAGGTACTGGTTGGCGAACGCGCAATTACCATTAACCGTCAGGAGAAAGTGATTCACTCCAGCGCGGGTCGTACCGTTTATTATGACAAGCTGATCATGGCGACCGGTTCATATCCGTGGATTCCGCCGATTAAAGGCTCCGAAACCCAGGATTGCTTCGTTTACCGTACCATTGAAGACCTCAACGCTATCGAAGCCTGCGCCCGTCGCAGCAAGCGCGGGGCGGTGGTCGGCGGCGGTCTGCTGGGGCTGGAAGCCGCTGGCGCGCTGAAAAACCTCGGCGTGGAAACGCACGTCATTGAATTTGCGCCAATGCTGATGGCGGAACAGCTCGATCAGATGGGCGGCGAGCAGCTACGTCGCAAGATCGAAAGCATGGGCGTGCGTGTACACACCAGTAAAAACACGCAAGAGATTGTTCAGCAGGGTAACGAAGCGCGTAAGACTATGCGTTTTGCCGACGGCAGCGAGCTGGAAGTCGATTTTATCGTCTTCTCTACCGGTATTCGCCCACGCGACAAGCTGGCTACCCAGTGCGGTCTGGCCGTCGCGCAGCGCGGCGGGATCGTGATTAACGACACCTGCCAGACGTCCGACCCGGATATCTACGCTATCGGCGAGTGCGCCAGTTGGAACAACCGCGTTTACGGTCTGGTCGCACCAGGCTATAAAATGGCCCAGGTCGCCGTTGACCATATCCTCGGCAGTGAAAACGCCTTTGAAGGGGCGGATCTCAGCGCCAAGCTGAAGCTGCTGGGCGTGGACGTCGGCGGCATCGGCGACGCGCATGGCCGCACGCCGGGCGCGCGTAGCTACGTTTACCTCGATGAAAGCAAAGAAGTCTACAAACGTCTTATTGTCAGCGAAGATAACAAAACGCTGCTCGGCGCAGTACTGGTCGGCGACACCAGCGATTACGGCAATTTGCTGCAACTGGTACTGAACGCCATCGAACTGCCGGAAAACCCGGATTCGCTGATCCTGCCGTCGCACGCGGGTAGTGGTAAACCCTCTATCGGCGTGGATAAACTGCCGGACAGCGCGCAGATCTGCTCCTGCTTCGATGTGACTAAAGGCGATCTGATCGCCGCTATCAATAAAGGCTGTCATACCGTGGCGGCGCTGAAAGCGGAAACCAAAGCCGGAACCGGCTGCGGCGGCTGCATCCCGCTGGTGACGCAGGTACTGAACGCCGAACTGGCGAAACAGGGTATTGAAGTCAACAACAACCTGTGCGAGCACTTTGCTTATTCTCGTCAGGAACTGTTCCACTTAATCCGCGTGGAAGGCATTAAAACCTTTGAAGAACTGCTGGCGAAACACGGTAAAGGCTACGGCTGCGAAGTGTGTAAGCCGACCGTCGGTTCGCTGCTGGCGTCGTGCTGGAACGAATACATCCTCAAGCCGCAGCACACGCCGCTACAGGATACTAACGATAACTTCCTGGCGAATATCCAGAAAGACGGCACCTACTCGGTGATCCCGCGCTCGGCGGGCGGTGAAATCACCCCGGAAGGTCTGGTGGCCGTGGGTCGTATCGCCCGCGAGTTTAACCTCTATACCAAAATTACCGGTTCTCAGCGTATCGGTCTGTTTGGCGCGCAAAAAGACGATCTGCCGGAAATCTGGCGTCAGCTGATTGAAGCGGGCTTCGAAACCGGTCACGCGTACGCCAAAGCGCTGCGGATGGCGAAAACCTGCGTTGGCAGCACCTGGTGCCGCTACGGCGTGGGCGACAGCGTCGGTTTCGGCGTGGAGCTGGAAAACCGCTACAAAGGTATTCGTACCCCGCACAAGATGAAGTTCGGCGTCTCCGGCTGTACCCGTGAATGTGCGGAAGCGCAGGGTAAAGATGTGGGTATCATCGCCACTGAGAAAGGCTGGAACCTGTACGTTTGCGGTAACGGTGGCATGAAACCTCGTCATGCGGATCTGCTGGCAGCCGATCTCGATCGCGACACGCTGCTCAAGTATCTCGACCGCTTTATGATGTTCTACATCCGTACCGCCGACAAACTGACCCGTACCGCACCGTGGTTAGACAACCTGGAAGGCGGCATCGACTATCTGAAATCGGTCATTATCGACGACAAGCTGGGCCTGAACGAACATCTGGAAGAAGAGATGGCGCGCCTGCGTGCAGCGGTGGTCTGCGAGTGGACGGAGACCGTCAACACCCCATCCGCACAGGTTCGTTTCAAACACTTTATCAACAGCGACAAGCGCGACCCAAATGTTCAGGTTGTGCCGGAACGCGAACAGCATCGTCCGGCCACGCCGTATGAACGTATCCCGGTCACTCTGGTGGAGGAAAACGCATGAGCCAGTGGCAAAACATCTGCAAAATCGATGACATTCTGCCGGGAACCGGCGTCTGCGCGCTGTCAGGCACTGAACAAGTCGCGATTTTCCGTCCTTACCATAGCGATCAGGTATTCGCGATCAGCAACATCGACCCGTTCTTTGAAGCCAGCGTGCTGTCTCGTGGACTGATTGCGGAACACCAGGGCGAACTGTGGGTCGCCAGCCCGCTGAAGAAACAGCGCTTTCGTTTAAGCGACGGTCTGTGCATGGAAGACGAACAGTTTTCTGTGAAACATTACGACGCGCGGGTAAAAGACGGCGTGGTGCAGTTGCGCGGTTAATTATTTTTGGGAGGCGCAACGCCTCCCCTTTTTTGTATTTTTTTCATTTTAATTGTTATCACAAAATCATTTGTACTGCATCGCGGCGGCAACTGAGCAAATCCCCAGGAGCATAGTTCACTATGTGACTGGGGTGAGCGAGGGCAGCCAACAAAGAGGCAGTGCAAAGGATGAAGTGAGAAAAGGATAATCAAATGTTTACAGACACTATCAATAAGTGTGCGGCTAACGCTGCGCGCATCGCACGCCTGTCGGCGAATAATCCGCTCGGCTTCTGGGTCAGTTCGGCAATGGCCGGGGCTTATGTCGGTCTCGGCATCATTCTTATTTTCACCCTCGGCAATCTGCTCGACCCGTCCGTGCGTCCTTTGGTAATGGGTGCCACTTTTGGTATCGCCTTAACGCTGGTCATCATCGCCGGTTCCGAACTGTTTACCGGCCACACCATGTTCCTGACGCTGGGCGTCAAAGCTGGCACCATCAGCCACGGTCAAATGTGGGCTATCCTGCCGCAAACCTGGCTCGGCAACCTGGTCGGCTCCGTCTTTGTCGCCCTGCTTTACAGCTGGGGCGGCGGCAGTTTGTTGCCGGTCGATACCAGCATCGTTCACTCAGTCGCGCTGGCGAAAACCACCGCGCCCGCCACGGTACTGTTCTTCAAAGGCGCGCTGTGTAACTGGCTGGTTTGTCTGGCAATCTGGATGGCGATCCGCACCGAAGGCACGGCGAAATTTCTTGCTATCTGGTGGTGTCTGCTGGCGTTTATCGCTTCCGGCTACGAGCACTCTGTCGCGAATATGACGCTGTTCGCCCTCTCCTGGTTTGGTCATCACAGCGACGCCTATACCTTGTCCGGAATCGGACACAATCTGTTGTGGGTCACTCTGGGTAATACTTTGTCCGGCGTCGTGTTCATGGGATTGGGTTATTGGTATGCTACGCCGAAATCGGAGCGTCCGGCTCCGGCAAAAATCAATCAGCCAGAGGCTGCTGCCAATAATTAAGGGGTAATGTCGTGGACCATTTGCCTATATTTTGTCAATTACGCGACCGCGACTGTCTGATCGTCGGCGGTGGCGATGTCGCAGAACGCAAAGCACGGTTATTGCTGGAAGCAGGCGCACGTTTAACGGTCAATGCGCTCACCTTTATTCCACAGTTCACCGTATGGGCAAATGAAGGCATGTTGACTCTGGTTGAGGGACCGTTCGACGAAACGCTTCTCGACTCGTGTTGGCTGGCGATCGCGGCCACCGACGACGATACCGTCAACCAGCGTGTCAGCGAAGCGGCGGAGTCACGCCGTATCTTCTGCAACGTGGTGGATGCGCCGAAAGCCGCCAGCTTTATCATGCCCTCCATTATTGACCGCTCGCCGCTGATGGTCGCCGTCTCCTCGGGCGGCACTTCCCCGGTGCTGGCGCGTCTGCTGCGCGAGAAACTGGAGTCGCTGCTGCCGCAGCATCTGGGGCAGGTCGCGCGCTATGCCGGACAACTCCGCGCCCGAGTGAAAAAGCAGTTTGCCACGATGGGCGAACGTCGTCGCTTCTGGGAAAAATTTTTCGTCAATGACCGGCTGGCGCAGTCGCTGGCGAATGCCGATGAGAAAGCGGTTAATGCGACAACCGAGCACCTGTTTAGCGAACCGCTGGATCACCGTGGCGAAGTCGTGCTGGTTGGCGCCGGGCCGGGCGATGCCGGACTGCTGACGCTGAAAGGGTTACAACAAATCCAACAGGCGGATATCGTGGTTTACGATCGCCTCGTCTCCGACGACATTATGAACCTGGTACGCCGCGATGCCGATCGGGTCTTTGTGGGGAAACGCGCGGGTTACCACTGCGTCCCACAGGAGGAAATCAACCAGATCCTGCTGCGTGAAGCGCAAAAAGGTAAACGCGTGGTACGCCTGAAAGGCGGCGATCCCTTTATCTTTGGTCGCGGCGGCGAAGAGCTGGAAACGCTGTGCCATGCCGGTATTCCTTTCTCGGTCGTGCCGGGGATTACCGCGGCTTCCGGCTGCTCCGCCTACTCCGGTATCCCGCTAACCCATCGCGATTACGCCCAGAGCGTACGTCTGGTCACGGGTCACCTGAAAACCGGCGGCGAGCTGGACTGGGAAAACCTGGCGGCAGAAAAACAGACGCTGGTGTTCTACATGGGGCTTAATCAGGCAGCAACTATCCAGGAAAAACTGATCGCATTCGGTATGCAGGCCGATATGCCGGTTGCGCTGGTAGAAAACGGCACCTCCGTGAAGCAACGCGTCGTCCACGGTGTGCTGACGCAGCTCGGGGAATTAGCGCAACAGGTTGAAAGCCCGGCGCTGATTATCGTTGGCCGGGTCGTTGGTTTACGCGATAAATTAAATTGGTTCTCTAATCATTAATTAAAATAAGGCCCTGTTATTCAGGGCTTTATTTTACAACTACTCGTAGCCTCAAATTATTTTTACTTAAAATTAAATTAAGCAATCCATTTTAAATACACCGCGTGAATTTAAATATTAATAATATTGCGTAAAAACCCTATTATCCGTCAAATTCATCCCTTATTCATTCACTCAACAAATAACACCGTCAAGCATTCAATTTGACCTGACCTGGTTATCGGATGATAAAATAAACACTAAATTATAATTTTCTTCTGGCTATTTCATCATTGCCTGTATCGCTATCTCCATATGTTTATGCACGCAAGGAAAATATTAATTAAGGATGAACCCTATGCAAAAGAAAAAACTTATTTCTATCGCGATCGCTTTAACGCTACAAAGTTATTACATTCCGGCCATCGCCGCAGAAAATAACGATGATGAAAAAGAATGTCCCAGTAATATCTCCTCCCTGCCTAAAGAAAAACGCGCAAAACTCTCACCGACCTGCCTTGCTACATTACCTGAAAATGATAATCACTGGGGCTGGGTTGCTGGCGGCGTTGCTGCGCTGGTCGCAGGTGTGGCTATTGGCGTTGAAAATAACGGTGGCGGAGATTCCACTCATTCTTATACCCCCCCTACGCCCGACGATGGCGGCAACATCACTCCGCCCGACGATGGCGGCAACGTCACCCCGCCCGACGATGGCGGCAACGTCACCCCGCCCGACGATGGCGGCGATGACGATGTGACCCCGCCTGACGATAGCGGCGATGACGATGTGACCCCACCCGATGATAGCGGCGATGATGATGTAACCCCGCCTGACGATAGCGGCGATGACGATGTGACCCCGCCAGACGATAGCGGCGATGACGATGTGACCCCGCCTGACGATAGCGGCGATGACGATGTGACCCCGCCCGATGATAGCGGCGATGACGATGTGACCCCGCCTGACGATAGCGGCGATGATGATGTAACCCCGCCTGACGATAGCGGCGATGACGACGACACACCCACAGATAATTCTGTTACTACCTTCAGCAACGGCGTCACCATCGATAAAGGCAAAGACACCCTGGCCTTCGATAGCTTCAAACTGGATAACGGCAGCGTTCTCGAGGGCGCCGTGTGGAATTATTCAGAACAGGATGACCAGTGGCAGTTGACCACCGAAGACGGCAAAACGCTGAACGTCACTGGCTGGGACGTGACTGACGCCAATGCCGCCGTGATTGAAGGCACCCAGGAAAACGGTCTCTACTGGAAGTACGACAGCCGGGGCTATCTGATTATTGCCGACGATAACACCACGGTTATCACCGGCGACGGCGAATCGCATACCTCCGATCGCGGCATGGATATCAGCGGCCAGGATCGCACCGGCGTGATTATTTCCGGCGATCGAACCGTCAACACGCTCACCGGGGACTCCAGTGTGACCGACGGCGCCACCGGCATGGTGATCTCCGGCGACGGCACCACCAACACCATTTCGGGCCATTCAACGGTAGACAACGCCACCGGCGCGCTGATTTCCGGCAATAACACCACCACCGATTTCTCCGGCGACATTACCGTGAGCGGCGGCGGCACCGCCATCATCATCGATGGCGACAACGCCACGGTTCAGAATACCGGTACTTCCAGTATCAGCGGCGCAGGCTCCACTGGCACCACCATTGACGGCAATAACGCGCGCGTCAGCAACGACGGCGATATGACCATCACCGACGGCGCCACCGGCGGCCATATTATCGGCGACAACGCGGTTATCGATAATGTCGGGGACACCACCGTCAGCGGCGCGGGGTCCGCTGCGTTGTATGTCGATGGCGATAACACGCTCATTATCAATGAAGGCGATCAGACCATCTCCGGCGGCGCGACCGGTACGCGAATTGACGGCAGTAAGGCCCGTATCGCCAATACCGGCGATATCGCAGTGGATGGCGCAGGCTCTGCCGCTGTAGTTATCAATGGCGACAACGGCAGTCTGACCCAGGCGGGCGATCTGCTGGTCACCGACGGCGCGATGGGTATCATCACCTACGGCACCGGAAATGAAGCAAAAAATACCGGTAACGCCACCGTCCGCGATCAGGACTCGGTGGGTTTTGTGGTCGCTGGCGAACAAAACGCCTTCCGCAACAAAGGGAATATTAACGTCAGCCTCAACGGCACCGGCGCGCTGGTGAGCGGCAATACGTCACAGGTTACGCTGGATGGCGATATTAACGTTATTTCCGTGCAGGACAGCGATGGCGTATTCCGCGGCGCGACGGGCGTAAACGTGAGCGGCGACAGCAACACCGTCAATATCGCAGGCAACGTGAATATGAGCGCTGAGTTCGAGCAAAATTCTTTGATCGCCGGCGATACCCCGCTAACCGGCGTCACCGTTAACGGCGCCAACAACGATATCACCCTTAATGGCACATTTGACATCAACGTCGGCGATCTGTCGACAGTCAGTGGACAAGCGTTGAGTGTTATCGGTCTGAACGTTACGGGCGAGGGTAACAACGTAGATATCCGCGGCGGTATTAGCATTACCCATAGCCAGAATACGGATGGCTCGGTCAGCATCGTCACAGGCATCAATCTCAACGGCGACAGCGAAGTTACGCTAAGCGGTCAGTCCACAATAGATACAGCCACCATGATAGGAGGCGCTGTCACACTGGCCAAGGTCAGCAACGGCGGTTCTCTGATTCTGGATGACAATTCAATCATTGATATTAATGTCAATTATATAGATGTTAGCGCTTCCATTAACAATGCGCTATTAGTCGCTAACGGAGAAAATTCATCAATTGCGAACCAGGGCGATATCACAAGCCACGGCGTCTATTCCATTATGCGCGTCGACAATGGCGCAACTATCAGCAACAGCGGTGAGATCCTGGTTTACGCAACCAGTAACGGCGGCGGCGACGATCGTACTGCCGTTGCCCGCGCCGACGACGCAGGTTCGGTAATTCATAACCAATCTGGCGGTGATTTCACCATCATATCTGACCAGCAACCTGTAAAATATAAAGGTTTTTCCTTTTTCCCGCTGAAATGGTACAACCATACCTTCTATGCAATGCTCGCTTCTGGATATGGCGATGTTGTCAATGATGAAGACGCCGCCATCCATTTGCAGGGCGCAGGCGTATATGGCGTTAGCGCCATCAAAGGAGCGGCGCTAAACGCAGGCGATATTTATCTGGATGGTTTTGTCCCGACGCTGGACGATGAAGGTGATATTACCAGCACAAGCTACTGGCATCCGTCATCGCTCTATCTCACCAGTGCAGGTATGGTCGCAGGCTCAACTGATGGCGGTGACGGCGACGCCACAGCCACCAATACCGGCACCATTAACGTTAATAACGCCGGGTTCGGCATGATGGCGCTCAATGGCGGCACCGCCATTAACCAGGGCACCATTAATCTCACCGCCGATGAGGGCGTCACCAAAATTGATGATAACCAGCTGGTCGGCATGGCGGCGCTCAACGGCGGGACCGTCATCAACGATACCACTGGCACCATCAATATCGATGCCTCTTACGGTAAACCATTCCTGGCCGACAACAACAGCAGCGTGATTAACTACGGCACCGTGTGCTTTGACAGCAACTGTCAGAGCAGCGACCAGTACAACCCGACCGACAGCAACGTCTCCCTGGCTTTTGCTGATGGCGATGTCATTACCGCCGCAGGTGAAACGCTTACTGGCGAAACCATTATCACCAGTCCGATCGCAACGCAGACCGTACACGTCACCAACGCAGGCATCGTCAGCGGCGGCAAGGTCACCGTCAGAAATTACGGTGATGTCACCAACGAGTCCACCGGCAGCATCAGCAGCGTCGGCATCGACAAAGGCGGCGTCTATACCAACGAGGGAACAACGGCTGCCGTTTCCGTAGACGGCGGCGTGTTCAACAATACCGGCACCGTGACCGGGAAAACGGGGACCACGGTAGCGGGTTCCATTATCAACAACAGCGGCTCCATGAACGCGGTTGAGCAGTGGGCCAGCACCATGAATAACACAGGCACAGTGTCGGCCTGGGTCGGCGCATCGGGCAGTACGGTACTGAATAACTACTCAGGCGGCGAAATCGATAAGCTGAACTTTACCGGTGCCGCAACCGTTAATAACGCAGGGATCATCAACAATGGTTCTGTTGATAAAGGCGGTACGTTTAATAACCTCGAAGGCGGCGTTGTAACGCTAATAAACGACGGCCTGTGGGCTGGCGCCTTCAATAACTGGGGAACGGTGAATAGCGATGCCGATATCGCCACCGGCGGGAGCGGGCACACCCTGTATAACGGCAGCACCGGTGTTATTAACGGGCAGATCACCACGGCGAAAAATAACGGCGGCAGCAAGGCGATTAACGACGGCACCATCAACATTGATAAAACCGGCAATGTGGCGATGTCGGCGCATGGCAGCGCGAAGATGGTCAACAACGGTGAAATTAACGTCGGTACTAAAGGCACCACGCAGACCGGCATGGTCGGGATGCAGCTTGAGTCTGATGCCAAATCCGATGCGGTTATCGAAAACAACGGCACTATCAATATCTACGCCAGCAATTCTTATGCATTCAGTCAACTGAGCAGCAACGGCCATATCGTCAACAACGGTACGGTCTATATTGATGACAGCGTAACCGGCTCCGGCTTTATCAAGCAGAGCGGTAAAACCATCGAAGGCAGCGGTGAAAACGGCGACGGTACGGAAGTGCATTATGTTGACTTCATTGCGCCAACGGAACCGACCATTAACGATGGCATGGCGACCGTGACCACCGGCGACAGCGCAGGCTCATCCACCACCAACAACCTGTCCGGCTACGTGGTCGGCACCAGCGCCGACGGCAGCGCCGGTAAGCTCAAGGTCAGCAACGCCAGCATGAACGGCGTGGAAATCAACACCGGCTTTGCCGCAGGTACCGCCGACACCACCGTCAGCTTCGACAACGTGGTCGAAGGCAGCAACCTGTCTGACGCCGGCGCTATCCAGTCCACCACCGTGGTGTGGAAAGCACAGGGAAGCCAGGACAGCAACGGCAACGTTGACGTCACCATGACCAAAAACGCCTATGCCGATGTGGCGACCGACGCCAGCGTCTCCGGCGTGGCGAGTGCGCTCGACGCCGGTTATACCAACAACGAGCTGTATACCAGCCTCAACGTTGGCACCACCGCCGAACTGAACAACGCCCTGAAACAGGTCAGCGGCGCTCAGGCCACCACCGTGTTCCGCGAAGCGCGCATCCTCAGTAACCGCTTTAACATGCTGGCCGACGCGGCCCCGCAGATTAAAGACGGCCTGGCGTTTAACGTAGTGGCGAAAGGCGACCCGCGCGCTGAACTGGGCAACGACACTCAGTACGACATGCTGGCGCTGCGCCAAAAGCTGGATTTGACCACAAGCCAGAATCTGACGCTGGAGTACGGTATTGCGCGTCTGGATGGCGACGGTTCGAAAACCGCGGGCGATAACGGCCTGACCGGCGGCTACAGTCAGTTCTTCGGCCTGAAGCACAGCATGGCGTTTGATGAAGGTCTGGCGTGGAATAACAGCCTGCGTTATGACGTGCATAACCTGGACAGCAGTCGCTCCGTCTCGTATGGCGACACCAACAAGGTGGCTGATTCCGACGTACGTCAGCAGTACCTTGAGTTCCGCAGCGAAGGGGCAAAAACCTTCACTCTGATGAGTGATACGCTGAAAGTCACGCCGTATGCCGGGGTGAAATTCCGTCACACCAAGGAAGATGGCTACAAAGAGCGCAGCGCCGGAGATTTTAACCTGTCCATGAATTCTGGCAACGAAACGGCGGTAGACTCTCTTGTCGGCCTGAAGCTGGATTACGCCGGGAAAGACGGCTGGAGCGCCACCGCTACCCTGGAAGGCGGCCCGAACCTGAGCTACAGCAAGAGCCAGCGTACAGCGTCATTACAGGGTGCGGCGGGTCAATCGTTCGGCATAGATGACGGTCAAAAAGGCGGCGGCGTTAATGGCCTGGCAACCATCGGCGTGAAATATAGCAGCAATGATACCGCGCTACATCTGGATGCGTACCAGTGGAAAGAAGACGGTATCAGCGATAAAGGCTTTATGCTTAACGTTAAGAAAACATTTCGTTAAATAAACGACATTATATAACACTAATACAGGCCGCTTATTATTAAGCGGCCTTTTTTAAATCAGATTTCCTGGTAAAGATGAAGTCCTTATTTGGACTACCTGCATGGTTTATTAATTGCTATCGTACTATACGCTAAATAGATCTTATATTTATTCCACCATTAGTGTTCGTTTTATCAACAAGGATTTTGACATGTTCAAATTTGTAAAAATTGCCGTTGTGGCAGGGGTTCTGGCAACGCTCACCGCCTGTACTGGTCATATCGAAAACAAAAAAAACAACTGCAGCTACGATTATTTGCTGCACCCTGCAATTTCTATTTCTAAAATTATTGGTGGTTGCGGCCCGGCTGCCGATCAATAATAGAAACGACTGCGCAGATACAAAAAAACCGGGATTTTCCCGGTTTTTTTACAGGTCTGATAAACAGTACGGCGCAGATGCCTTGTCCAACTTACGCTCGTTTGTAGGCCCGATAAGCTCGCGCCATCGGGCACGCAATACCCCTTACGGTTTCGCCACAAAGCCAATGGCTTCGTAAACGGCTTTCAGCGTTTCGGCCGCACGTGCGCTGGCTTTTTCCGCCCCGTCTTTCATCACCTTCTGCAAGAACGCTTCGTCGTTGCGGAAACGATGATAGCGCTCCTGCAACTCAGACAACATTCCGGAAACCGCCTCCGCCACTTCGCCTTTCAAATGGCCATACATTTTACCTTCAAACTGTTTTTCCAGTTCAGGAATGCTCTGACCGGTCACGGCGGAAAGAATATCCAGCAGGTTAGAGACACCCGCTTTCTCTTTCACATCATAACGCACTACCGGCGGCTCGTCGGAGTCAGTGACCGCTCGTTTGATTTTCTTCACTACCGATTTCGGATCTTCCAGCAGGCCGATCACGTTATTACGGTTATCGTCCGATTTGGACATTTTCTTTGTCGGCTCCAGCAGCGACATCACGCGCGCGCCGGATTTTGGAATAAACGGTTCCGGTACTTTGAAAATATCGCCATACAGCCCGTTGAAACGCTGGGCGATATCGCGGCTCAGTTCCAGATGCTGCTTCTGATCTTCGCCTACCGGCACCAGATTGGTTTGGTACAACAGGATGTCTGCCGCCATCAGCACCGGGTAATCAAACAGGCCGGCGTTAATGTTTTCCGCATAGCGCGCAGATTTATCTTTAAACTGCGTCATACGGCTCAGCTCGCCGAAATAGGTATAGCAGTTCAGCGCCCAGCCAAGCTGCGCATGTTCCGGCACATGGGACTGAACGAAAATAGTGCTCTTTTCAGGATCAATACCACATGCCAGGTACAGCGCCAGCGTATCCAGCGTCGCTTTACGTAGCTGCTGCGCGTCCTGACGCACGGTAATAGCATGTTGGTCTACGATGCAGTAGATGCAATGATAGTCATCCTGCATGTTTACCCACTGACGCAATGCCCCCATATAGTTGCCAATGGTCAATTCACCTGAGGGCTGTGCGCCACTAAAAACGATGGGCTTAGTCATTTTTTATTTCCTGGTTATCGCTATGCGGAAGCCCAAGTGCGGGCAAAAGATCGTTAAAACTGTCATAAATGACGTCCGGCTCGCTAAGAGCGATCGCTTCGCCATAATTGTAGCCGTATGTCAGGCCAACCGAAGGGCAGCCCGCCGCTTTTGCAGCCTGAATATCATTACGCGAATCGCCGACAAAAAGCATCTGCTCCGGCATCATGCCCAGCCGGCTTGCCACCAGCAACAGCGGCTCCGGATGCGGCTTCTTATTTTGCACATCATCGCCGCCGATAACCACACTAAAGTATTTGGCGATATCAAGCGATTCCAGCAACGGCGCGACGAACGGCGTCGGTTTGTTGGTCACCAAACCTAATGACAATCCGCTGGCGTGCAGCGCGCCCAGCGTGTCGGCGACATGCGGAAATAAAAAGGTGCCTTCTTCCGCCACTTCGCCATAATACCTGTCGAACAATTTACGCAGAATGCGTACCTGTTCCTCGGCAGGAATATCTTCATCAACGGGCGGTTTCCCCATCGTCTTACGCAGCATGGCGCGCTCCTCGCGAGCCCAGGTCAGCGCGCGTTCCATCAATACGTCTGCGCCGTTACCAATCCAGGTAATCACGCGCTCCTCGCCCGCGACCGGCAGTTCCAGCGCATACAGCGCCATATCCACCGCCGCGGCAAGACCCGGCGCGCTATCCACCAGCGTGCCGTCAAGATCAAAGGCGACGCCCCGAATATTCTGCAACTTATCCATGACTTACCTTTGCCAGCTCACTGCGCATTTCATCAATCACTTTTTTGTAGTCGGGCTTATCGAAAATTGCCGACCCCGCAACAAACATGTCCGCGCCTGCTGCGGCGATCTCGCCGATATTGTTCACCTTCACGCCGCCATCCACTTCCAGGCGAATGTCGTAACCGGACGCATCAATGCGGCGTCGCACTTCGCGCAGTTTATCCAGCGTCTGCGGAATAAAAGACTGGCCGCCGAAGCCTGGGTTCACGGACATCAGCAGGATCACATCCAGTTTGTCCATGACGTAATCGAGATAACTGAGCGGCGTTGCCGGGTTGAATACCAGCCCCGCTTTACAGCCGTGCTCTTTAATCAGCTGTAGCGTGCGGTCAACATGTTCGGAGGCTTCCGGGTGAAAGGTAATGATGCTCGCGCCAGCGGCGGCAAAGTCGGGCACGATACGGTCGACTGGCTTGACCATCAGGTGGACATCAATAGGCGCGGTAATACCGTACTGACGCAGGGATTTCAGCACCATCGGGCCGATAGTCAGGTTCGGCACATAGTGATTATCCATGACGTCAAAGTGTACAACATCAGCACCGGCAGCCAGCGCTTTGGCGGTGTCTTCACCCAGGCGAGCAAAATCAGCCGACAGAATTGAGGGGGCAATCAAATACTGTTTCATCCGCTTCTCCTTGAGAATTATTTTCTTGCAGGCGTGGCGACTCCTGGTTGGTACAGAGCCAGCAGTTCGTCCACCTTTTTACGTGTGCCGCCGTTGCTGCTTATACTGCGTCTAACTTTGACGACATGCAATTTTGCGAGTTGATACCACTCGCGTGTGAGCGCCGTATCATGGTTGGAAATGAGCACCGGTATCCGGTTACTGACCAGATTCTCAGCAATTTCCGCCAGATGCGCTTGTTGCGTCAGGCTAAAACTATTGGTGTGATACGCTGTGAAGTTAGCCGTGGCGGACAACGGCGCATAAGGCGGATCGCAATAGACCACCGACGACTTGTCCGCACGCGCCATACTGTCTGCGTATGACTCACAGTAAAAGAACGCATTCTGCGCTTTTTCTGCAAAGTGGTACAACTCCGCTTCCGGGAAGTAAGGTCTTTTATAACGACCAAACGGTACATTAAATTCCCCGCGCAAGTTATAGCGACAGAGTCCGTTATAACCGTAGCGGTTCAGATATAAAAACAGTACCGCCCGACGAAAGGGGTCCTGGCAGGTGTTGAACTCCTCACGGAGTTGGTAATAGACCTCAGCCTGGTTAGTTTCAGGCATAAACAGCTCGCGCGAAGCCTGTACGTACTCGTCAGTACGTAACTTCACGATGTTATAGAGGCTAATAAGGTCGCTGTTGATATCGGCGAGGATATAACGAGAAAAGTCGGTGTTAAGAAACACCGATCCGGCACCCACAAAAGGTTCGACAAGGCACTCGCCTTTTGGCAAATGTCGTTTGATATCATCAAGCAGAGGGTATTTTCCCCCTGCCCACTTCAAAAAAGCGCGATTTTTTTTCATGCTGACTAACTAATTACACCTTCTCCGGCTGTGGAGAAAGCTCCGACAGCATCCTGCGCTTTAGGCTGTGCCGCGTTGCTTTACGGCGCATTTGGCGATAGCAAATGCGCCCCTCGCGCCTGTCCTGAACAAAAATAGCTGTCAGCGACACTCACAGGCAATTGCAGGACACAGCCTGGATTATTTCAGATCGGCCTGAACCTGATGCAACGGTTTTGCCCACGGGTTTTTCGCCTGCACATCGGCAGGTAAGGTGGACACCGCACGTTTAGCATCTTCTTTCGAAGCATACATCCCCGTTACCAGCACATACCACGGTTGTCCATTACGCGTCGTCTCGTATACCACATAATTTTTCAGGTTCTCTTTCTTCGCCCAACCGTTCAGGTTGTCGTAATTTGAAGAACTACTGAGCTGCAATGTGTAGTGGCTGGATGGCGCGCTCTTTAACGCGCCGACGTTGCCGGCGCTTTTCCCGCCGCCTGCGACAGGCGTCGTCGAGGCTTGCGCTGGCTTCGCGGTTTGTACCGGCGCAGCGCTTGCCGTCGCTGTCGGCGCAGCCGTCGTGGTGGTCGCTTTCGGCGTCGCGGCTGGCGCTGCCGGTTCCGTGCGTTTCACTGGCGCGACCGGTTTCTTCGGTTCCGCAGTCGTGGTTTTCGCCGTGGTCTGCGGTTTCTTAGGTTCAATGACGGCCTGTTTACGTTCCGGACGCGTGGTATGACGCTCGGCAGGTTCGCTAACCGCCGCCTGACGCGTCGTGCTGCCATTGCGAACTGGCGCGACGGTGGCAGGCTCTGTCGGCAACGTAGAGTTCACCGCAACATTGTTCATCTGCTCTGGATTCTGCGTCAGCGCATTATTCAGATCGCCCTGCACTTCCACGCGCTGCTGACCGTCAGCGACCACAGGCGACTGTCCCTGCGTCGGCGTTGAAGAAATCGGCGGCAACGAAATATCCTGCGACGTATTGCCCGCGGTTTGTTCTGCGGAGGTGGCGCCCGGCGCAGGCTGGGTCGCATTCGCCTGATCGGCGGCGTTACCGGAAAGATCGATACTCTTTTCGCCAGAGGCCGACGGCTCGCTGGAAGACGTTGAGGGGGCTTTCAGCGCGGAGCCGATACCGATAATCAATAGCAGCAGCACCAGTACGCCAACGCCCATCATCATGTACTGACGAGAGGCTGGCTTATGGGCCGCTTTTTTACGCTTACGTGGACGGCGTTCAACACGCTCTTCGTCCACCGTATCGTCTTCATCGGATTCGTACTCTTCTTCAACTTCAGGTTCTTCACTACGCGCTTTACGCGTACGCGTCGGACGGCGATCGTCGGCATCCAGATCAACGTCATCAAAGTTGATCTGTGGCTCATTATCGCGTTCTGAAGATTGACGAGAACGACCAGTACGACGATCGCTGGGATCGGGTTTCAGCTCGTCTTCTGGTTTGAATTCATCCATTTAACACCCCACTCAAAGGTTAATGCTTACAACATTGCACATAACCTGAAGCTAAAAGACTGACATCTACGCAATATCAGTCTGACCTTTCTTGTTGTTACGCCTGCTGACAGTCAGCAATCGCGCTAAGAACGACTTCGTGCGACACTCCGCCGCGCACTTCACTTTTCCCTATGGCCAGCGGAAGCACTAAACGCAGCTCCCCCGCTAACACTTTTTTATCTCGCAGCATGTGCGGCAAATAGTCCTGCGCGGACATCTCGCAAGGGCCATTGACTGGCAACCCGGCCCGTTCGAGTAGAGCGATGATGCGCTGCGTATCAGCAGAACTGAACTGCCCCAAACGCTCGGATGCGCGCGCAGCCATCACTATACCTGCGGCAACGGCTTCACCATGTAACCAATTGCCATATCCCATTTCCGCTTCAATGGCGTGGCCAAAGGTATGTCCAAGATTCAGTAAAGCACGTAAGCCCGCTTCACGCTCGTCGGCGGCAACAACTTCGGCTTTCAGCTCGCAACAACGACGAATACAGTACGCCATCGCCGGGCCGTCCAGACGCAATAGCGCATCCAGATTCTCCTCAAGCCAGGTGAAGAAGTCTGCGTCGAGTATAATGCCGTATTTGATCACCTCTGCCAGTCCCGATGCCAGTTCGCGTGCGGGAAGCGTTTTCAGGCAATCAAGATCGACAACCACAGAAGCGGGTTGGTAAAACGCGCCAATCATGTTTTTGCCAAGGGGATGGTTGACGGCGGTTTTCCCGCCCACGGAAGAATCAACCTGCGACAGTAAGGTAGTTGGCACCTGGATGAAACGTACGCCTCGCTGGTAGCTGGCCGCCGCAAAACCGGTGAGATCGCCAATCACGCCGCCGCCAAGCGCGACCAGCGTGGTATCACGACCATGCGGTTTTTTCAGTAACGCCGTAAACACCGTATCCAGCACCGTCAGGCTCTTATACTGCTCGCCGTCAGGAAGAATCACGCTGTCTACGTTAACGCCTGCCCGTTCGAGTACGCCGCGAACCTTGTCCAGATAAAGCGGCGCCAGGGTTTCGTTGGTCACTAACATGACCTGATCGCCTGATTTCAGCGGCAAGAATGAAGCTGGTTCGTTAAACAAACCAGCCGCGATGGTGATCGGGTAACTACGTTCCCCGAGAGTGACTGTAATCCTCTCCATGACGCGACATCCACCTTAGTTACTTGTGCCCGCTTACCCAGCGTATTCTGCTTGAATTAGTTGCTTTCCAGCATATGAATAATCTGGTTTGCCACAACCTTAGCGCTTTGATCGTCGGTGCGAATGGTGACGTCGGCAATCTCTTCGTACAGCGGATTGCGTTCGTTAGCCAGCGCTTCCAGAACTTCGCGAGGCGGTGCTTCAACCTGCAACAGCGGGCGTTTTTTATCACGCTGCGTGCGCGCCAGTTGTTTTTCGATGGTCGTTTCAAGGTAGACCACGACGCCACGCGCGGAGAGACGGTTACGCGTTTCACGCGATTTTACAGAGCCACCGCCGGTTGCCAGCACAATACCCTGTTTTTCCGTCAATTCGTTGATAACTTTTTCTTCACGATTACGGAAGCCGTCTTCACCTTCAACATCGAAGACCCAGCCCACATCAGCTCCGGTTCGTTTCTCAATCTCTTGATCAGAATCGTAAAATTCCATATTGAGTTGTTGAGCTAACTGGCGCCCAATAGTGCTTTTTCCGGCACCCATAGGCCCAACCAGAAAGATATTGCGTTTCTCTGCCATTTTTTCGGTACTACTAAGACTATTCGTTAATGGTAAACCCGCTTCACAGACACCCAGCGCAGCAGGACATGAACTGAAACCTCATAAGATATTGCGAGAGTCAGACTGAAAATTATCTCAATACTCAAGCGGGTTTGGCAACTGAATAAATCACCAAGCCTGATTGTTGCAAAACCCGAGTTAGCGTTGCCGGATGGCGACCAGAACAACATATCCGGCCTACAAATTGCTCTACTTTCAAACAATTGTGCGCAATCCGCAGAACCAACACGTCTGCATCAGCGGACATTCAGCCGTTTATCATCGGTCTTATGCACACCTTCGGCAAGGCAAAGCGCATTAATCAATGCGTCAGCAACGAAAAGCACGACTCTCAAATCGGTACTCCTTGTATGCTAAATACATCCGCACGTCAAATCCCGCAGATGCGTTCAGTGCAAAAACAGCGCTTTTTTATGCATAAATTATTCTGTCGCCACCAGTCTGGGGGTGATAAACACCACTAATTCGCGTCGCTCGTCCTCTTTGCCGTCATGGCGGAAGAGCTGACCAAGCCAGGGAATATCCCCCAGCAGCGGCACGCTATCGCTACCCGATTTATTTTTTCGCGAAAAAATACCGCCCAGCGCCAGCGTCTCGCCGCTTTTTACCTCTACCTGCGTTTCAATTTCCTGTTTATCTATCGCCAGCACTTCACCATCAGCCTGTTGTAGTACCTGACCGGGGACATTCTGGCTGATATGTAACTTCAGGCGGATGCGCCCTTTTTGCAAAACGGTGGGCGTTACCTCCATTCCCAGCACCGCTTCTTTAAATTCCACGGAGGTCGCGCCGCTTTCGCCGCTGGAAACCTGATAAGGAATTTCGCTGCCTTGCTTGATACTGGCTGGCTGCAGATGGGAAGCCAGCAGCCGGGGGCTGGCGATAATATCCAACTGCTGCTTTTGTTCCAGCGCTGACAGCTCTAAATCCAGCAAGCGTCCGTTAATGCGCCCGATATTAAACCCGACGCGTGAGGTGGCGGCGGCGACGGATAAATCACTGGAAAGCGTCGTCACGTCACCCACCGCGCCCGCTTGCGACGCGTCAGCCAGCGTCCACTTTACGCCCAGTTCCCGTAGACTCTTTTCGTTAATGGTGACGATATGCGCCGCCAGCTCCACCTGCGCCACCGGCAGATCCATTTGCGATACCCATTTTTCCAGCTCCGCCAGGGCCGCGCGGTTATCGCGCAACAGCAGGCGGTTGGTGCGCTTATCTACCATGATGGTTCCCTTCGCGCTCAGGAGTTTCTCGCCCGCTTTCGCCAGTTCGCCGGCATCGGCGTATTGCAGGCTAATGCTGCGGTTTTCCAGCGGTAAATTAGCCTGAAGCCTTAACCGCTCGGCATCCTGCCGCGCACTGTGTTCTTTCTGCCAGGCCTGTGAATGAACATGAAGAATATTCCCCTCCTGACGCAGCACCAGCCCCGCGCTATTGACCACCGTCTGTAGCGCCTGTTTCCACGGCACATCCGTCAGATGTAGCGATAATGTCCCGCTGACGTCCGGCGACACCACCAGATTCTGCCGCTCCTGCTCGGCTAAAGTCTGCAAAACCTGCACCACAGGGACGTCGTCAACCACCAGCGTCACTTTCGCCGCTTTTCCCGCCTGTGCGGCGGGCATCAAGACTATCAGTATTATGGCTATCCATCGCTTCATTGCCCGCTCCCTGACGTAGCCACCGCCACTGCGGCGGCGCACAATTTTTACCGGTCGTTAACGTTAAGGCTTCCGCCGTCAGGCGGACAATCGTCCAACCGTTTTCCAGCGTCTGCCCTTCTTCCACTCGCCGCCATTTTTGCTGGCTATCTTTAAGAATGCCTGTCCATCGCTCGCCTTTACGTACCGCGCCCTGATATCGCCACTGCGAGAGTTCCGCTATCCGGCAGCGATCTTCCGGCGGGCGGAAGGGATCGCGCATTCCCGTCAACGTCAGCAAACAAAAACAGAGCAATACACTACGGCTAGCCTTCATTCGCCAGGCGCTCCAGTTGCAGCGTTATCAATAATTCCGCCCCCTCTCTACGCAATGAAAACCGACTTACGCTCATCTCGCTTTCGGCCAACCGGACAAACAGTGACGGCACCGCATCCCAGGACGTTTTCAGCGCCATTTCTCCCCCCTGCGCCGATGGCTGCCAGTGCAGCAAACGCAGAGGAGGCGCCTGGAAATCTAACGGCGAAAAAGGACGCGGATTTTCAACGGTGCCCCCGAAAAGCAGTTCAGCCGCGATACTCAGACGGCGCAGATGACGCCACTGTTGCCGGGCGGCCTCGCGCTGCTGGCTTAACCGCGTTTGTTGCGTATCCAGCGTTTTCCAGCCGGGATAGCCCACAGATAACGCGACCATCAGCGTCAGGCACAGCACGCCTGCACACCAACAAAAAACCCGACCACGGCGCGACATCCCGTACCAGATATCAAAGAGCGCGTTCACGGGCGGCGCTCCTCGTTAACTGATAATGGAACTGCCAGCGCCCTTGCGTATCCTGCCGCGTGGCGCCCGTGCGGTTTAGCGGAAAACTGACATAGTGACGAAGCGATGTCTCAAGCGTGAGCAGGGCGTCAAACGTTCTCGCCAGCCCTTCCAGCTCTAGCGTCTCTTGCTGATAATTGAGGCTTGTCAGCCATGCCTGATCTGGCAACAGGTTGGCAAGGTCAGTCAAGATAGATTGCCAGGCTTGCGTCAGTTCACGCTGCGCCTGACGTTGTAATCGCGCCTGTTGCTGCCGCTGACGTTGCTGCAACTGCGGTATGTTCGCCGCAAGCGCCGTCGTGCGTCCGTTTTCCGCCGTCAGTAGCAGTTCATTAATCCTCCCCTCCTGCCAAAAAACCAACCGGGCGATCGTCGCGAGGCTTGCTATCAGCAGCAGGGACGCGCCCCATACCACGCACCAAAGCCGCAGACGCGCTACGTAATGTTGGCGCCGCCAGGGGAGCAAATTGACAGAATGCGCCATCAGCGTATCTCCCCCATGGCTAAACCCAGCGCAATCGCAAAGCGATAACCGTCCGGCGGAACCGGCGGTTGGCGGACGGTAACGACGCGCCAGGGGTCGAATTCGCCTTCGGCGCATAACGAAATATGTTCCGGCACGACGGATAACGTCGCGGCAAGATCATGCAGCGTCGTCGCCTCGCGCGCCGATTTACGCCCCCACGCATAGCGCGTCGCCCACAGCCACTGGCTCTCATCGCGCCAGACCAGACATTGCCGCCCCGAAGGTATAAACGGCAGCAAGCGCTGTAACGCGCAGGCATCGGGAGTTACAGCAGCGATGCGCACATTGAGCGTTTGCGCCAGCGTTAACAGCGCTGAAATTTCTTTGCTTTGCACGGCGGTAACGTTGAACGCGGGGCTCAGCGCATCGTCCTGAAAGTCGAAACGCAATAAGTCCGGATCCATATCCAGCTCACGCGCCATCGTTTGTGAAAGCCATGCGACTTGCTCACGTTCCCGCAGACGCATCGGCGGATGTGGAAAAGCGCGTTGCAATGTCCGATTTGCGGGAAAAGAGAGATAAATACGGTGACGTAGCGGCAGCTCGCGGCTCCAGGGTCGCAGTACGTGAGCCAGCGATTGCGGGTCAGGAATCGTACCCTCTGCCGTGGAGGCGTTCATCAGCGGCAGTCGCCACCAACGTTGCAGGGACCAGCCCGATGCGCCGCGAATAACGGCGATGGCCAGCGCTTCATGCTGCTGAATATGCAATCCTATTTGCCAGGTTTTAAAAGCCATAACGGTCGATCTCCTTATCACCCGTCGCGTTAACGGGTATATCAATGCGTCTGGCTTGCCTTTATACTACCGCGCGTTTGTTTATAAACTGCCCAAATGACACTAAATGGGAAATCTCCAGTGAAGTTCGTAAAGTATTTATTGATCCTTGCAGTATGTTGCATCCTGCTGGGAGCAGGCTCGATTTATGGCCTTTATCGCTATATTGAGCCACAGCTACCTGACGTCGCGACATTGAAAGATGTGCGTTTGCAAATTCCGATGCAGGTTTACAGCGCGGATGGCGAACTTATCGCGCAATATGGCGAAAAACGTCGTATTCCCGTTACGCTCGATCAAATTCCGCCGGAAATGATCAACGCCTTTATCGCCACCGAAGATAGCCGCTTTTATGAGCATCACGGCATTGACCCGGTAGGTATTTTCCGTGCGGCCAGCGTCGCGCTCTTCTCCGGTCACGCATCGCAGGGAGCAAGTACCATTACCCAGCAACTGGCGCGAAACTTCTTCCTTAGCCCCGAACGCACGCTGATGCGCAAGATCAAGGAAGCGTTTCTGGCGATTCGTATTGAGCAGTTGCTGAATAAAAATGAGATCCTCGAACTCTATCTGAACAAGATCTATCTCGGCTACCGCGCCTATGGCGTTGGCGCGGCGGCACAGGTCTACTTTGGTAAGACGGTCGACCAGCTTAGTCTAAGCGAAATGGCGGTTATCGCCGGGCTACCTAAAGCGCCTTCTACCTTTAACCCGCTCTACTCGATGGATCGGGCGATAGCGCGCCGTAACGTAGTGCTTTCGCGAATGTTAAGCGAGGGATATATCACTCAGGCGCAGTACGATCAGGCCCGTAGCGAACCTATCGACGCAAATTATCACGCGCCGGAAATCGCCTTCTCCGCGCCTTATCTGTCGGAAATGGTGCGCCAGGAAATGTATAACCGTTATGGCGAAAGCGCCTACGAAGATGGTTATCGTATTTACACGACCATCACCCGCAAAGTGCAGCAGGCCGCGCAACAGGCGGTGCGTAATAACGTGCTGGACTATGACATGCGCCACGGTTATCGCGGCCCGGCGAATGTGCTATGGAAAGTGGGCGAAACGGCGTGGGACAGTAAAAAAATTACCGATACGTTGAAAGCGTTGCCGACCTACGGACCGCTGCTTCCCGCCGTGGTCACCAGCGCTAATCCGCAAGAGGCGACCGCTGCGCTTGCCGACGGTACGTCCGTTTCGCTACATATGGAAGGAATGCGTTGGGCGCGGCCTTACCGCTCGGATACACAGCAGGGGCCGACGCCGCGTAAAGTTACCGATGTCGTCCAGACAGGTCAGCAAATCTGGGTTCGTCAGGTGGATAACGACTGGTGGCTGGCGCAGGTACCGGAAGTGAACTCCGCGCTGGTTTCGCTTAACCCGCAAACTGGCGCGGTACTGGCGCTGGTCGGCGGTTTCGATTTTAATCAGAGTAAATTTAACCGCGCGACGCAAGCTTTGCGTCAGGTGGGGTCGAACATCAAACCGTTCCTCTACACCGCCGCAATGGATAAAGGGCTGACGCTTGCCAGTATGCTCAACGATGTGCCGATTTCCCGCTGGGACGCCGGGGCAGGTTCAGACTGGCGTCCGAAAAACTCCCCGCCGCAGTACGCCGGACCGATTCGTTTACGCCAGGGGCTGGGGCAGTCGAAAAACGTGGTGATGGTACGCGCCATGCGCGCCATGGGCGTCGACTATGCGGCGGAATATCTGCAACGCTTCGGCTTCCCGGCGCAGAATATCGTGCATACCGAATCGCTGGCGCTGGGCTCCGCCTCCTTCACGCCGATGCAGGTTGCGCGCGGTTATGCGGTGATGGCGAACGGCGGTTTCCTGATCGACCCGTATTTCATCAGCAAGATTGAGAACGATCAGGGCGGCGTGATCTTCGAAGCGAAACCGAAAATCGCCTGCCCGGAGTGCGATATCCCGGTCATTTACGGCAATACGCAGAAATCCGACGTGCTGGAAAACACCAATGTGGAAGAGGTCGCGGTTTCGCAAGAGCAGCAAAACAGCGCCGTACCGATGCCTGAGCTGGAACAGGCAAACCAGGCGCTGGTCGCGCAAAACGGCACGCAGGAGTACGCGCCGCATGTGATCAATACGCCGCTGGCGTTTCTGATCAAAAGCGCGCTGAACACTAATATCTTCGGCGAACCCGGCTGGATGGGTACCGGCTGGCGTGCGGCGCGCGACCTTAAACGTCGCGATATCGGCGGCAAAACCGGTACGACCAACAGCTCGAAAGACGCATGGTTCTCCGGCTATGGTCCTGGCGTCGTCACTTCCGTATGGATCGGCTTTGACGATCACCGCCGTGATTTAGGCCGCACTACCGCTTCCGGCGCGATCAAAGATCAAATCTCCGGCTATGAGGGCGGCGCGAAGAGCGCGCAACCTGCATGGGACGCCTATATGAAAGCCGTGCTGGAAGGCGTGCCGGAACAGCCGCTAACGCCGCCGCCGGGCATTGTCACGGTGAATATCGACCGCAGTACCGGACAACTGGCGAGCGGCGGTAACAGCCGTGAAGAGTATTTCATCGAAGGCACGCAGCCGACACAACAGGCGGTACACGAGGTGGGAACCACCATTATTGATAATGGTGAAACACACGAACTGTTCTGATCAAAAAAGGCGCTCCGGCGCCTTTTTTATTGTGTTTAGCGGATGACGGCGAACGGGGAGACGAACCTCCCGTTGGCTTGATCAACGCCGCGCCATCAGGCAATTCGGCCCTGCGCTTTCAACCACTCGCGTACCAGAAACAGCGCGCTGACGTTGCGGGCCTCGTTAAAATCGGGGTCTTCCAGCAGATCCATTAAATGCGCCAGCGGCCAGCGTACCTGCGGCAATGGCTCAGGCTCGTCGCCTTCCAGCGACTCCGGATAGAGATCTTCCGCCACCACAATATTCATTTTGCTGGAAAAATAAGAGGGCGCCATGCTGAGTTTTTTTAAGAAGGTCAGGTTATGCGCGCCAAACCCGACCTCTTCTTTGAGCTCCCGGTTCGCCGCTTCAAAAACGGTCTCGCCCGGGTCGATCAATCCTTTCGAGAAGCCCAGCTCATAGGATTCGGTTCCCACCGCATACTCACGAATAAGAATCAGATGCTCATCAACGATCGGCACAATCATTACCGCCTCACGGGTTGATGGTCGCATACGTTCATACACGCGACGCACGCCGTTGCTGAACTCCAGATCCACGCTTTCTACGTTAAACAGTCGGGATTGTGCGACGGTTTCCACTTTCAGAATGGTGGGTTTTTGTAATGATTTGCTCATTGTGAGAATCTTTGCAGTGTAATCTGTGGTCATTGTGCGACATACCGCACGGTTTCGGCAATGCGAATTGCCGTTTATTTACATTTATGTAACGTAATAAAAATTAATTCTTATTTCAAATTAAAAGTCAATAGGTTGAAATAACTCCAGGAATTTGCTGATATTCCGTTTTTGGTGGTATTGCTATGATTTGCCTTCACTGGGATACGCTTTACAATGCTCAAGTTCAACTCCACGCTTGCCGATAGCCAACCACAGAAAAATGTTTATTGGACAGGGTGCGACTGACCACGCCTGACAGACTTAGTAAGATGGGGAAAGCATGAGCACCATTCTGATTTTTATAGCTGCTTTGCTGGCCTGCTCTCTACTGGCAATATGGCGGTTCCGGGTAAAGTCCAGACGAGGGAGCTTACCGTGGATCAGCGCCTTTCAGGACGCGCAAACGCGTAAACTGTTGCCCGAAGAGCGCAGCGCGGTAGAAAACTATCTCGATAACCTTAGCCAGATCCAGCAAGTTCCGGGGCCGACAGGTGCCAGTGCTGCGCCCATCTCGCTGACGCTGAACGCGGAAAGCAACAGTGTCGTGATACTGACCCACTCCATCACCCGCTACGGCATTACCACTGACGATCCTAATAAATGGCGCTACTACCTCGACTCCGTCGAAGTCCATCTGCCGCCTTTCTGGGAACAGTACATCAATGATGAAAACAACGTTGAGCTGATCCTCACGGATACGCTGCCGCTGGTGATCTCTTTAAACGGCCATACGCTGCAAGAGTATATGCAGGAGTCGCGCGGCTACGCGCTACAGAATACGGCCTCTACGCAGGCGTCGATTCGCGGCGAAGAGAGCGAGCAGATTGAGCTGTTGAATATCCGTCAGGAGACCCACGAAGAATATGCGCTCAGCCGCCCGGCTGGCTTGCGCGAAGCGTTGTTAATCGTCGCCTCCTTTTTGTTATTCTTTTTCTGTCTGATAACGCCAGACGTTTTTGTACCGTGGATGATAGGCGGCGCGATCCTGCTGCTGGCAGCCGGACTTTGGGGGCTTTTTGCGCCGCCGTCGAAAAG
The DNA here is from genome assembly GCF_051703725.1 of Salmonella sp. NW645. Lineage (NCBI taxonomy): Bacteria > Pseudomonadati > Pseudomonadota > Gammaproteobacteria > Enterobacterales > Enterobacteriaceae > Salmonella > Salmonella sp. NW645. The sequence goes on from NZ_JAMMKR010000006.1 coordinate 50,868, forward strand.
CGCGCTGCGGGAAATTCACTGTCTGCGGGGAACGCCCCGCCGCTGGGGACTGTTTGGGGAGAATAATCAGGAGCAGATTAACAATATCTCCCTGGGCATCATCGACCTTATTTACCCTGCCCACTGGCAACCCTACATTACGCAGGATCTTGGGCAACAAACGGATATTGATATTTACCTTGATCGCCATGTCGCTCGCCAGGGCCGGTTTTTATCCCTGCATGATGAAGTGAAAAACTTCCCGTTGCAGCACTGGTTACGCAGCACTGTTATTGCTATCGGTTCGCTGCTGGTGTTGTTTATGCTGCTGTTCTGGATCCCGCTGGATATGCCAATCAAGTTCACGCTATCGTGGATGAAAGGCGCGCAAACCATTGAAGCGACGACGGTAAAACAGCTTGAAAAAGCTGGCGTGCGGGTGGGCGATACACTGCACCTGAGCGGTAAAGGAATGTGTAATATTCATTCCGGGGCGACCTGGAGCGGCCAGTCTAACTCACCGTTTATGCCGTTCGATTGCTCGCAAATCATCTGGAATGACGCGCCTGCGTTACCGCTACCGGAATCAGACCTGGTGAATAAAGCGATGGCGCTAAGCCAGGCGGTAAATCGTCAGCTCCATCCAAAACCCGAAGACGACTCGCGCGTCAGCGCATCTTTACGCTCCGCGATACAAAAATCGGGCATGGTATTATTAGATGACTTTGGCGATATTGTTCTGAAAACCGCTGATTTGTGCGCGGCGGAAGACGAGTGCGTGCGTCTGAAAAATGCGCTGGTTAATCTCGGTAACAGTAAGGACTGGAACGCGCTGGTGAAACGCGCGAACGCCGGCAAACTGGACGGCGTCAACGTGCTTCTACGCCCCGTAAGCGCAGAGTCGCTGGAAAATCTGGTCACGACCTCAACGGCGCCGTTTATTTCTCGCGAGACCGCGCGTGCCGCCCAGTCGCTGAATAGCCCCGCTCCCGGCGGATTCCTGATCGCCAGCGATGAAGGCAGCGAACTGGTTGATCAGGCCTGGCCGTCAACGCCGCTGTATGACTATCCCGCGCAGGAACAGTGGAGCGCCTTCCAGCGTCTGGCGCAAACGCTCATGCAGACGCCATTTAGCGCCGAGGGCATTGTCACCAGCGTGTATACCGATGCCAACGGCACGCAGCATATCAGCCTGCATCGTATCCCCGATAAATCCGGCTGGTGGCGTTACCTCGGTACCACGCTGCTGATGCTGGCAATGATAGTGAGCGCGGTCTACAACGGCATTCAGGCGTTCAGACGTTATCAACGCCACCGTACCCGTATGGCGGACATCCAGGAATACTATGAAAGCTGCCTCAATCCCAGGTTAACCGTCTCTCCGGAAAATCTCATCTGATAGCGCCGCCGTGCGACAGGGTATGCTACCCTGTCGCGCAAATTGCGTTACCCTGGAGTTCCCCATGCATATTGATATTGACTGGCAAAACGTGGATACCGTTTTGCTGGATATGGACGGCACGCTGCTCGATCTCGCGTTCGATAACTATTTCTGGCAAAAGCTGGTACCGGAAACCTACGGCGCGCAGCAGGGTATTTCGCCGCAGGACGCGCAGGAATATATTCGTCAGCAGTATCATGCCGTACAGCATACGCTAAACTGGTACTGTCTGGATTACTGGAGCGAGCGTCTGGGTCTGGATATTTGCGCCATGACGACGGCGCAAGGGCCGCGCGCCGTTTTGCGCGACGATACCGTACCGTTTCTGAATGCGTTAAAAGCCAGCGGAAAACGTCGGATTCTGCTCACCAATGCGCATCCACATAACCTGGCGGTGAAGCTGGAGCATACCGGTCTGGCCTCACACCTTGATTTATTACTTTCCACCCACACATTTGGTTATCCCAAAGAGGATCAGCGGTTATGGCGCGCTGTCACTGAGGAAACGGGAATAAGCGCAGAGAAAACTCTGTTTATCGATGACAGCGAACCGATTCTCGACGCCGCCGCCCGGTTTGGTATTCGCTACTGTCTTGGCGTGACGAATCCTGATTCCGGCCTGGCGGAAAAGCACTATACGCGCCATCCGTCCCTGAACGACTACCGCCGTCTGATCCCCTCGCTGATGTGAAGGAGACGCCATGAAAGAAAAGTCCTCCGTTGAGGTCAGACTGGATAAATGGCTGTGGGCCGCGCGTTTTTATAAAACCCGCGCGCTGGCCCGCGAGATGATTGAAGGCGGTAAGGTGCATTACAACGGCCAGCGCAGTAAGCCGAGCAAAATCGTCGAGCTGAACGCAACCCTTACCCTGCGTCAGGGAAATGACGAACGGACGGTGATCGTTAAAGCCATCACCGAACAGCGCCGTCCGGCCAGCGAAGCCGTCGCTCTGTATGAAGAGACGGCGGAAAGCGTGGAAAAACGCGAAAAAATGGCGCAGGCGCGCAAGCTTAACGCCCTGACCATGCCGCATCCGGACAGGCGACCGGACAAGAAAGAGCGCCGCGACCTGTTACGATTTAAACACGGCGACAGCGAATAACTGTCACCCGCAAGAGAGATGATTATGCCGCAACATGACCAATTACATCGTTATCTGTTTGAAAACTTTGCCGTTCGCGGCGAGCTGGTGACCGTTTCGGAAACCTTGCAACAGATCCTCGACAATCATACCTACCCGCAGCCGGTGAAAACCGTACTGGCCGAACTGCTGGTCGCCACTAGCCTGCTGACCGCAACGCTGAAGTTTGCCGGTGACATTACGGTACAGCTCCAGGGCGACGGGCCGTTAAGCCTGGCGGTGATCAATGGCAATAATCAGCAGCAGATGCGCGGCGTGGCTCGCGTTCAGGGCGACATCCCTGACAATGCGGATCTCAAAACGCTGGTTGGCAACGGCTATCTGGTGATCACCATTACGCCGGAAGAGGGTGAACGCTATCAGGGCGTGGTGGGTCTGGAAGGCGATACTCTGGCGGCGTGCCTGGAAGATTACTTCCTGCGCTCCGAGCAGTTGCCGACGCGCCTGTTTATTCGTACCGGCGATGTCGACGGTAAACCGGCGGCAGGTGGAATGTTGCTCCAGGTGATGCCAGCACAGAACGCGCAGGCGGAGGATTTCGACCATCTGGCTATGTTGACGGAAACCATTAAAAGCGAAGAGCTGCTGACGTTACCGGCAAATGACGTGCTGTGGCGTTTGTATCACGAAGAAGAAGTCACGCTCTACGATCCGCAAGATGTTGAATTCAAATGCACCTGTTCACGCGAACGTTGCGCGGGCGCGCTGAAAACATTGCCGGATGAAGAAGTGGACAGCATTCTGGCGGAAGAAGGCGAAATCGATATGCACTGCGATTACTGCGGCAATCATTACCTGTTCAATGCGATGGATATCGCGGAGATCCGTAACAACGCCTCTCCTGCCGATCCACAGGTTCATTAATCGCCTTTCAGTCGACAACATCATTGCCTGATGGCGGCGCTTATCTGGCCTACAGCATCCCGCTCCGTAGGCCGGATAAGACATTTATGCCGCCATCAGGCAAAAAGCTTACTCGTTGTAGTAATCCACATCCAACCGCTGACCATCAACAATGATATCGCGCCAGGCTTTGGGGGCTGAGTCTAACCGATGCCCGGCAATCGCGTGTAACAGTTGCGTCTTAGAAAACCCGTCCGGCAATCGGGCGAACGCTTTCTGCGTCCATTTCCCCTCTTTTAAGCCGTAGACCTGGCTCTCGGCAACAATAAAGTTATACAGCACCTGCTCAGGCTGACCGTCGCCGTTAAGATCCTGACTCACCAGCACGCAGGCATCCAGTTCAAGGCAGGAATCGTCCGAATAACTCTGCTCTTTGACAAACGCCCAAAATGCGGCATCCGGCTTCTGGCTACCGGGCGCAATCATCACCACCCGCGCTAAATCGTCCGCCGTCGGAGAGACCTTATTTCTCTGCAAAAACGTCATCAGTTCACGATTGCGCTTTCTGTTCTGCGTAAACGCCTCGTCATCCCGCAACGATTTCAGCGCTTCCTGGCCAGGTTTGCCGCTGTGATCCAGCATATACAGGCTGATCTGATCCGCAGTAATTTTACCGCTATGGTAACGCGCCATATGGCTGTTGACGCTAATACGCCAGACATCAAGTACAGGCGAGGCCAGCAACAGCAATATCACCAGCGTTAACAAAGAGACGCTCAGTATCACCTTGCCTTGCCACTCACCAGGGCCGCGTCCGCGGCGTAACAGACCGATCAGATAACCGAAGGACCATACCAGCAAGACAGACGCCGTCAGCGCGCCATACAGACGATCCGGCGTCCAGCCGTATTGCTGAATGCGTACCCATAACGCCCAGCCCGCCAGCAGCATATATATCGGGGCAACGCACAGCGAGGCGCTAATCATGCCGCGTAGTACGCGCGGATAGGGTAATACGCGCTTTTGCGGTTCGTTGACAATCGCCACGAGGAGCAGCAGCATCAGCGTCAGCGTGGATAGCAGCCCCGCAGCGGAAACACGCGCAGAAATCGCCTCCAGTCCGGTAAAGGGTAACGTCACAATAAACAGCAATGCCAGCAGCGACACCACCGGCAGTAAACCCGTCGCGATCAGCGTCAGCAGCTTTTGCACCGCCGCCACAAGGCGCGACTGCGTGCGGGCGAGAATGACCGCCAGCGCCGTAATCAGGCCGATGGTCACATAAATAAAGGCTTCAGTTTCAAAGAAAAGGGTGCTGAAAAAGCGGATGCCCACCAGCCTGAATAGCGCGCTCCAGAGCAGAAGCACCAGCCAGAACAGTCCGTTGGCGACCAGGACGATAAACAATGTCAGTACGTTATGCCATAACCGCAGATAAAACTGGGGATAACGCGCCGAACCGGTTTGCGAATGTAGCTGATATTGCATCCAGGGCAATACCAGCATCGCCATCAACACAAGCCGGAGACCATACAGCCAGAGGAGCTCGGCCAGGCGCCATTTCTCCACCGCCTCAACCTGCCATTTCAGCCAGCCGCTCATTGCCAGCACGACCACAAAGGTCAGCCCCAGCCAGCCCCACAGCGCGCGCTGTTTAAAAGAGACCACGGTAAGCAATAGCATTGACGACAACGCTATCGTCGCAGGCATACCATAGAACAGCCAGTCGCTATTTTGTGGTACCAGCCAGGCCATCAGCAGGTAGCACAAGACGCCCTGCAGCAAACCGGTGAGCAACATACCCCAGCGAGTAGTACGTGAAAGCGCTACACTTTCCATGTCGTTATCCAGAATGATGAGAAAGTCGCATTATTGCATCATCTGTTCACCGCCAGGCGTCGTCATGCATAATTCAGAAAAAAACGCAGAGAGGTGAATCGATATTGTTAATGTTGGTGTTACGTAACTTTCTTACATGAATGCGATTACAGTCACATTATGTCGGTCAAAAACACTTCCTTTTAACGTTTTCAGAACATTTTCCACAACAAAAGTAGGTTTCCTGCCATAATAACCGCCGCTGCGTGACAGGAGTCACAGTGTTTTTCGTCAATCGTGATTTTGTCCAGATACGTAAATCTATGAGCCTTGTCGCGGTTAACCAACCTCAAAAAACCTTACTATTTTCGGTAATATATATTGGCTAAGGAGCAGTGATATGCGCGTTAACAATTTAACCCCGCAAGATCTCAAGGCTTATGGTATCAATGACGTCCAGGATATCGTTTACAATCCCAGCTACGACACCCTTTATCAGGAAGAACTTAATCCTGGTCTGGAAGGCTATGAGCGTGGCGTGTTAACTAACCTGGGCGCTGTTGCCGTTGATACCGGTATTTTTACCGGTCGTTCGCCTAAGGATAAGTATATTGTTCGCGACGACACCACGCGTGATACGCTGTGGTGGTCCGATAAGGGTAAAGGTAAAAACGATAATAAGCCGCTTTCTCAGGAAACCTGGCAACACCTGAAAGGTCTGGTGACGCATCAGCTTTCCGGTAAACGCTTATTCATTGTTGATGCGTTCTGCGGCGCAAATGCCGATACGCGTCTTTCCGTGCGCTTTATTACGGAAGTCGCCTGGCAGGCCCACTTCGTTAAAAATATGTTCATTCGCCCAACGGACGAAGAGCTGGTAGGCTTCAAACCTGACTTTATTGTCATGAACGGCGCGAAGTGCACCAACCCGCAGTGGAAAGAGCAAGGGCTGAACTCGGAAAACTTCGTGGCGTTCAACCTGACTGAACGTATTCAGCTTATTGGCGGCACCTGGTACGGCGGCGAAATGAAAAAAGGGATGTTCTCGGTAATGAACTACCTGCTGCCGCTCAAAGGTATCGCCTCAATGCACTGTTCCGCCAACGTGGGTGAAAAAGGCGATGTCGCGGTCTTCTTCGGCCTTTCCGGTACCGGAAAAACCACTCTGTCCACCGACCCGAAACGTCGTCTGATTGGCGATGATGAGCACGGTTGGGATGACGACGGCGTGTTCAACTTTGAAGGCGGCTGCTACGCCAAAACCATCAAACTGTCGAAAGAAGCTGAGCCAGAAATTTATCATGCGATTCGCCGTGATGCGCTGCTGGAAAACGTCACCGTGCGCGAAGACGGCACCGTTGATTTCGATGATGGTTCCAAAACCGAAAACACCCGCGTCTCTTACCCGATCTATCATATCGATAACATCGTTAAGCCTGTGTCCAAAGCAGGTCACGCCACCAAGGTTATCTTCCTGACGGCGGACGCCTTCGGCGTGTTGCCGCCGGTTTCCCGTTTAACCGCTAACCAGACGCAGTACCACTTCCTGTCGGGTTTCACCGCTAAACTGGCCGGCACCGAACGCGGCGTCACCGAACCGACCCCCACCTTCTCCGCCTGCTTCGGCGCCGCGTTCCTGACGCTGCACCCGACGCAGTATGCTGAGGTGCTGGTGAAACGTATGCAGGCAGCAGGCGCGCAGGCTTATCTGGTTAACACCGGCTGGAATGGCACCGGTAAACGTATCTCCATCAAAGATACGCGTGCGATTATCGACGCCATTCTGAACGGTTCTCTTGATAACGCGGAAACCTTCCGTCTGCCGCTGTTCGATCTGGCGATCCCGACTGAACTGCCAGGCGTGGATACCCACATTCTCGACCCGCGTAACACCTACGCGTCGCCGGAACAATGGCAGGAAAAAGCCACCGCGCTGGCGAAACTGTTCATTGAGAACTTCGAGAAGTATACGGATACCCCGGCAGGCGAAGCGCTGGTTAGCGCCGGACCGAAGCTGTAAGGAACAGGCCGGATGGCGGCTTTGAACAGCGTCATCCGGCGTTAAGAAGAAAGGGAGGGTAATACCTCCCTTTCTTATGCCTCTTTTGTCGTCCCCTGGACGCGAGCCACAGGAACCGGTAGCCAGGCGCGAATTGACAATCCGCCACGCTCGCTGGTGCCAATCTCCAGCATCCCGTTATGGTTATCGATAATGCGCTGCACAATCGCCAGCCCCAGCCCTGTGCCGCTGGTGCTACGGGCGCTGTCGCCGCGTACAAAAGGCTGGAACAGATGTTTACGCTGCTCCGGCTTAATGCCCGGCCCGTCATCTTCTACCTGGAACCAGGCGCGATGCGACTCGGTGCCGCTACTGACCTTAATCCAGCCGTTGCCATAACGGGCAGCATTAACCACCATATTCGCCACCGCGCGCTTAATCGAGAGCGGGTGCATTTTCACCTGGATGCTGCCTGCCTGAAGCGCAGTGTTAATCTCACGCTCATAGCCGCTTTCCGCCGCAATCACCTCGCCCAGTACGGAATTGAGATCCGCCATCTCCATTGGCATTTCCTGACCGGTACGCAGATAGTCAATAAACTGTTCGATAATGGCGTTACACTCTTCGATGTCTTTATTGATCGACTCCGCGAGATAACCGTCTTCCTCGCCCATCATCTCCGTCGCCAGACGAATACGGGTCAGCGGCGTGCGCAAGTCGTGGCTGACGCCCGCCATCAATAGCGTACGGTCATCAGCCAATTGTTTCACGCCGGCTGCCATATGGTTAAACGCCCGAGTCACAGAGCGCACCTCAGAGGCGCCATATTCACGCAGCGGCGGCGGAATAATTCCCTTCCCTACCTGCAGGGCGGCATGTTCAAGATCCACTAACGGTCGGTTCTGTATACGAATAAACAGCCACGCGCCGCCTATCGCCAGGAGCATAATCGCCAGCGTGTAACGGAAAAGCGGAGAAAAATCGCCCTGATGAATCTCGGTCAGCGGCACGCGCACCCAGATATTGGGCGACAGCCAGGTTTTGAGCCACACGACAGGCGAGCTTTTGTTGACCTCAACGCGCACTTCCGTCGGGCCGCCTAATTGCTGCGCCATCTGGTGGCTTAAGAATTCGTAGTGTTGCGCCCAACGCAGCCCGGCCTCTTCGGCGGCTTCGTTGGTGTAGAGAGAGATCCCCAGCTCGCGATAGATTTCCCGACGAAACGCAGGCGGCACGACTAACTGCGTGCCGTCCTCCAGTTGCAGCTTATCGGTCATCAGCATACGGACTTCGTAAGCCAGAACCTTATTAAACTGCTGGAGGCTCGGCAAAATCGCGAAGTTCAGCACCACCAGGTAGGTCGTCACCAGGCTGACGAACAGCAAGGTGACGATGAGCAACAGCGTGCGGGCAAATGAACTTCGCGGCGAGAAGCGCATTCGCCTCATGCTTTAGAACCGTCCGGTACGAAGACGTAGCCCAGGCCCCAGACGGTCTGAATATAACGCGGATGCGCCGGATCTTCTTCCACCATACGGCGCAGGCGGGAGATCTGGACGTCGATGGAGCGTTCCATCGCGGAATACTCGCGGCCACGGGCCAGATTCATCAGCTTGTCGCGAGAGAGCGGCTCGCGCGGGTGGCTTACCAGCGCTTTCAGTACCGCAAACTCCCCGCTGGTCAGCGGCATCGGTTCATCTTCACGGAACATCTCGCGCGTACCGAGGTTCAGTTTAAACTTACCGAACGCAATAACGGCCTCTTCCTGCGACGGCGCGCCGGGCAGTTCGTTTGCCTGACGACGTAACACGGCGCGGATACGCGCCAACAGCTCGCGCGGGTTAAACGGTTTAGGAATGTAGTCATCGGCGCCGATTTCCAGCCCGACGATACGGTCAACTTCTTCACCCTTCGCCGTGACCATAATGATCGGCATTGGATTACTTTGACTACGCAGGCGACGACAAATCGACAGACCATCTTCACCTGGCAGCATTAAATCCAGTACCATGAGATGGAAAGATTCACGGGTCAGCAGACGATCCATCTGCTCGGCGTTAGCGACGCTTCGAACCTGGAAGCCCTGCTCGGTCAGATAACGTTCCAGTAGCGCCCGCAGACGCATATCGTCATCAACCACCAGAATCTTATAATTCTCTTGCATTGTCTGTACTCCCAAAGGTTCGCAACAAATGTAAGTGTGTATTCTTAAAAAAGCTCACGTGAGTCACCAGCAAATTCTGGTATGAATTTCAGGCTAAATTGTTACAAAGCATATTTAACAGCAGCTTAAATATACAATTAATCGGCAACCCCATTATTTATTCTGTCGGGACGATCACGTTATACCCCGTGTGCGCAATATCGACAGCAAAGGTAAATCAACGAGATGAAAACGCCCCTGATCACCCGCGAAGGGTACGAAACACTCAAACAAGAGCTCAATTATCTCTGGCGTGAAGAGCGCCCGGAGGTCACCAAAAAAGTGACCTGGGCTGCGAGTCTGGGCGACCGCAGCGAGAATGCCGACTATCAGTATAATAAAAAGCGCCTGCGTGAGATCGACAGACGCGTCAGATATCTGACCAAATGCATGGAAAATCTCAAAATCGTGGATTATTCCCCGCAGCAGGAGGGCAAAGTCTTCTTCGGCGCCTGGGTGGAAATCGAAAATGATGACGGCGATACGCTGAAGTTCCGCATTGTCGGCTACGATGAAATTTTCGGACGTAAGGATTACATCTCTATCGACTCGCCGATGGCGCGGGCGCTACTGAAAAAAGAAGTGGGCGATCTGGCGGTGGTTAACACCCCTGTCGGCGAAACAAACTGGTACGTCAATGCGATCGAATACGTCAAATAAGACAAGAAGAATCCTAAGCCCCCGCTGATGGCTGGCATTTTTGCCAGCCAATCCGTATAACTATCCCCTGATTTTTATCCTGAAGACGAAGCTAACCCATGATGAATGATTCTTTCTGCCGCATTATTGCGGGTGAAATCCAGGCAAATGCCGGGCAGGTTGAAGCTGCCGTTCGCCTGCTTGACGAAGGGAACACCGTGCCGTTTATCGCACGTTATCGTAAAGAAATCACCGGCGGTCTGGATGACACGCAGTTGCGTAACCTGGAAACGCGTCTGGGCTATCTGCGTGAGCTTGAAGACAGGCGTCAGGCCATCCTCAAGTCCATTTCCGAACAAGGCAAACTGACCGATGAGCTGGCTGGCGCTATCAACGCTACGTTAAGTAAGACCGAGCTCGAAGACCTCTACCTGCCCTATAAACCTAAACGCCGCACCCGTGGACAAATCGCCATTGAAGCCGGCCTTGAGCCGCTGGCCGATCTGCTCTGGAACGAACCGTCCCACGATCCTGACGTGGAAGCGGCAAAGTACATTGATGGCGACAAAGGCGTGGCGGACACGAAAGCCGCGCTCGACGGCGCACGCTACATTCTGATGGAGCGCTTTGCCGAAGACGCCGCATTGCTGGCGAAAGTGCGTGATTACCTGTGGAAGAACGCCCATCTGGTCGCCACGGTCGTGAGCGACAAAGAGGAAGAAGGGGCAAAATTCCGCGACTATTTCGACCATCATGAGCCCATTGCTAACGTCCCGTCTCACCGTGCGCTGGCCATGTTCCGTGGTCGTAACGAAGGCATTCTGCAACTTTCGCTCAATGCCGACCCACAGTTTGATGAGCCGCCGAAAGAAAGCTACTGCGAGCAAATCATCATGGACCATCTCGGCCTGCGGCTAAATAACGCCCCGGCGGATAGCTGGCGCAAAGGCGTAGTGAGCTGGACGTGGCGTATCAAAGTCTTAATGCACCTCGAAACCGAACTGATGGGCACCGTGCGCGAACGTGCGGAAGATGAAGCGATTAACGTGTTTGCCCGTAACCTGCACGACCTGCTGATGGCAGCCCCCGCAGGCCTGCGCGCCACGATGGGCCTTGATCCTGGCCTGCGTACCGGCGTAAAAGTCGCTGTCGTTGACGGCACCGGCAAGCTGGTGGCGACGGATACCATTTATCCGCATACCGGTCAGGCGGCCAAAGCGGCTACCGTGATCGCCGCGCTGTGCGAAAAATACCACGTCGAACTGGTCGCGATTGGCAACGGTACGGCCTCGCGTGAAACCGAACGCTTCTATCTCGACGTACAGAAACAGTTCCCGAACGTGACGGCGCAGAAAGTGATCGTCAGCGAAGCGGGGGCGTCCGTGTATTCCGCTTCTGAGCTGGCGGCGCAGGAGTTTCCGGATCTCGACGTCTCCCTGCGCGGCGCGGTCTCTATCGCGCGTCGTCTGCAGGATCCGCTGGCGGAACTGGTGAAAATCGATCCGAAATCCATCGGCGTCGGCCAATATCAACACGATGTCAGCCAGACCCAGTTGGCGCGTAAGCTGGATGCGGTGGTCGAAGACTGCGTAAACGCCGTCGGCGTCGATTTGAATACCGCCTCCGTACCGCTGCTGACCCGCGTCGCGGGCTTAACGCGCATGATGGCGCAAAACATCGTCGCCTGGCGCGATGAGAACGGTCAGTTTCAGAACCGCCAGCAACTGTTGAAGGTGAGCCGTCTGGGGCCGAAAGCGTTTGAGCAGTGCGCGGGCTTCCTGCGTATTAACCACGGCGATAACCCGCTGGATGCCTCCACCGTCCACCCGGAAGCCTATCCGGTTGTCGAACGCATTCTGGCGGCGACGCAGCAAGCGCTAAAAGATCTGATGGGCAACAGCAACGAATTGCGTCACCTCAAGGCCGCTGATTTTACCGACGATAAATTCGGCGTGCCGACCGTGAGCGATATCATCAAAGAGCTGGAAAAACCGGGCCGCGACCCGCGTCCTGAATTTAAAACCGCGCAATTCGCCGATGGCGTCGAAACCATGAACGACCTGCTGCCGGGGATGATTCTGGAAGGGGCGGTCACTAACGTCACTAACTTCGGCGCGTTTGTCGATATCGGCGTTCATCAGGATGGCCTGGTGCATATCTCCTCGCTCTCGAATAAGTTCGTTGAAGATCCGCACACCGTGGTGAAAGCGGGCGACATCGTGAAGGTGAAAGTGCTGGAAGTGGATCTGCAACGTAAGCGTATTGCGCTGACGATGCGTCTGGACGAACAGCCCGGCGAAACCGCCGCTCGCCGCGGCGGCGGCGCCGATCGCGCTCAGGGCAACCGCCCGGCATCTAAAGCGGCGAAACCGCGCGGTCGTGACGCCCAGCCAGCTGGTAACAGCGCCATGATGGACGCGCTGGCAGCCGCAATGGGAAAAAAACGCTAATCGGGTAATACGCAGGCCGGGTTACTTCTTATCCGGCCTGCGATTTTGCAATACGTCCAACCCTTTCTTTTTTAATTAACAATTAAATCTTACCCATTAGAACCTGTTAATTAATTTTCTTCTGCTATCCGCACTATTAATTATCACTTTATTAACAGATGAAACCTTAATTAAACATTAAAAACGGTGAATATTTGCACATCAGGGGTATTTGCAAAAAGACAAATAAATGTTGAGCCATATCAACATCGGCGCAAATTATCGCTTATTTGTACATTCCGTCACATTTTAATCGTTGAAGATAGAAACCATTCTCATTATCATTGTGTTGTTGATTATTTACTCTTTCCTTCGTTGGCTAAACATCGGGTCTCCTGCCGCCCCCCTGAGCGCCGCATGAGGTATACATCCAGTTAGTAAGAAACAAGTAGGTCGTATGCAATTCACTCCTGACACTGCGTGGAAAATCACCGGCTTTGCGCGTGAAATCAGCCCGGCGTATCGTCAAAAACTGCTTTCGCTCGGCATGTTGCCCGGCTCTTCATTTAATGTTGTCCGCGTCGCGCCCTTAGGCGATCCGATCCATATCGAAACACGACGCGTGAGTCTGGTTTTGCGTAAAAAGGATTTGGCGTTAATAGAAGTGGAAGCGGTTTCCTGTTAATACAGTGAGTCTATAAAAATGAAAAAATTAACCATTGGTTTAATTGGTAATCCTAATTCCGGCAAGACCACCTTATTTAACCAACTCACCGGCGCGCGTCAGCGCGTGGGGAACTGGGCGGGCGTCACCGTCGAGCGTAAAGAGGGCCAGTTCGCGACAACTGACCACCAGGTCACGCTGGTAGATTTACCCGGCACCTATTCTCTGACGACCATCTCGTCACAAACCTCTCTCGACGAACAGATCGCCTGCCACTACATCCTGAGCGGCGACGCCGACCTGTTGATAAACGTTGTAGACGCCTCCAATCTGGAGCGCAACCTCTATTTGACGCTGCAGCTGCTGGAGCTGGGTATCCCCTGTATTGTCGCGCTCAATATGCTGGATATCGCTGAAAAACAGCAGGTTCGTATTGATGTCGACGCTCTGTCCACGCGTCTGGGTTGCCCTGTCGTACCGCTGGTATCGACTCGCGGTCGCGGTATCGAGGCGCTGAAACTGGCCATTGACCGTCACAACGCTAACGACAACGTCGAACTGGTGCATTATGCCCAGCCGCTGCTGCGCGAAGCGGATTTCCTGGCCGACGCGATGGCCCAGGAGATGCCTTTACAACAGCGCCGCTGGCTGGGTCTGCAAATGCTGGAGGGCGATATCTACAGCCGGGCTTACGCAGGCGAGGCGGCGCAAAACCTGGACACCTCCCTGGCCCGTCTGAAGGACGAAATGGACGACCCGGCGCTGCATATCGCCGACGCCCGTTATCAGTGTATCGCCGCTATTTGCGACGTGGTCAGCAATACCCTGACAGCCGAACCCAGCCGCTTCACCAGGGCGGTCGATAAAATTATCCTGAACCGCTTCCTCGGCTTACCGATTTTTTTGTTCGTGATGTACCTGATGTTCCTGCTCGCCATTAACATCGGCGGCGCGTTGCAACCCCTGTTTGATGCCGGTTCCGTCGCCATCTTTATTCATGGCATTCAATGGATTGGCTACACGCTGCACTTCCCGGATTGGTTAACCATCTTCCTGGCGCAAGGTCTTGGCGGCGGGATCAATACCGTCCTGCCGCTGGTGCCGCAAATCGGGATGATGTACCTGTTCCTCTCTTTCCTTGAAGACTCCGGTTATATGGCGCGCGCGGCCTTCGTCATGGATCGCCTGATGCAGGCGCTGGGACTACCGGGTAAATCCTTCGTGCCGCTGATTGTCGGCTTCGGCTGTAACGTACCTTCCGTGATGGGTGCCCGCACGCTTGACGCTCCGCGCGAACGCCTGATGACCATCATGATGGCGCCGTTTATGTCCTGTGGCGCGCGCCTGGCGATTTTCGCCGTCTTTGCCGCCGCCTTCTTCGGGCAAAACGGCGCGCTGGCGGTCTTCTCGCTGTACGTGCTGGGTATTGTCATGGCGGTATTAACCGGCCTGATGCTGAAGCATACCATTATGCGCGGCGAAGCCTCTCCGTTTGTGATGGAGCTGCCGGTTTACCACGTCCCGCATATCAAGAGCCTGATCATCCAGACCTGGCAACGCCTGAAAGGTTTTGTACTACGCGCCGGTAAAGTCATTATCATCGTGAGTATTTTCCTGAGCGCGTTTAACAGTTTCTCGCTGAGCGGCAAAATCGTCGATAACATTAATGACTCCGCCCTCGCCTCCGTAAGCCGCATCATCACGCCAGTCTTTAAACCGATCGGCGTCCATGAGGATAACTGGCAAGCGACCGTGGGTCTGTTTACGGGCGCTATGGCGAAAGAAGTTGTCGTCGGTACGTTGAACACGCTCTACACCGCCGAAAATATTCAGGACGAAGCGTTTAATCCTGCCGACTTTCACCTCGGCGATGAACTGCTGGGCGCGGTTGACGATACCTGGCAAAGCCTGAAAGACACCTTTAGCCTGAGCGTACTGGCTAACCCGATCGAAGCGAGTAAAGGCGACGGCGAAATGGCGACCGGCGCGATGGGCGTGATGGGTCAAAAATTCGGCAGCGCCGCAGCGGCGTACAGTTACCTGATTTTCGTCCTGCTTTACGTACCGTGTATCTCGGTAATGGGCGCTATCGCCCGCGAGTCCAGCCGCGGCTGGATGGGCTTCTCCATCCTGTGGGGGCTGAATATCGCCTATTCGCTCGCCACGCTGTTCTACCAGGTTACCAGCTTCAGTCAACACCCGACATACAGCCTGATCTGTATTCTGGCAGTGATCGTCTTTAACGTTGTGGTGTTAAGCCTGTTGCGCCGCGCCCGCAGCCGTGTAGACATTGAACTGCTGGCAACCCGCAAAAACGTCAGTTCCTGTTGTTCGGGCACTGCGGGCAATTGTCACTAAGGGATGTAAAAAATGGCTTCATTGATACAGGTTCGCGATCTACTGGCGCTACGGGGGCGTATGGAGGCAACGCAAATCAGCCATACGCTGCACGCTCCGCAGCCCATGATCGACGCCATGCTGAATCAACTGGAGATCATGGGTAAAGCGGTACGTATCCCGGAAGAACCGGACGGCTGCCTTTCAGGCAGCTGTAAAAGTTGTCCGGAAGGTAAAGCCTGCCTGCGCGAATGGTGGGCCTTGCGTTAACCTTCGCCGGGTAGCGACGTAACGCGTCCTATCCGGCCTTTATTCCGCGTTATGTTGCCCGGTACGCGTCACGCTGCCGGGCAATTTTGCGTCATGCCTTCCACAAAGATGAAAGCGTTACCGCCGTGCGCATTTATCTCCCCATGCGCCTCGCAAGCGCACTAATCCTCTACTGCAATCAGCACGGTCTGCGCGTAGTGTCACGCCATTGAACTTCACTGATGACGGATCGATATGGCGACCTCAACAACATCCACGCCGCATGACGCGGTATTCAAACAGTTTTTATGCCACCCCGATACTGCACGGGATTTTTTGGAAATTCATCTCCCGACGACATTACGTCAAATCTGTAATCTGAATACGTTACGGCTGGAGTCCGGTAGCTTTATTGAAGAGGATTTACGCCCCCATTATTCCGATATTATTTGGTCGCTGGAAACAAGTGAAGGTGAAGGTTACATTTACGTGGTTATTGAACATCAGAGTACGCCGGACGCGCATATGGCATTTCGGCTGATGCGTTACGCGATGGCTGCAATGCAACGGCACCTGGAGGCCGGGCATAAGACGTTGCCGTTAGTGGTGCCAATGCTGTTTTACCACGGAAACCGAAGCCCGTATCCGTTCTCATTATGCTGGCTGGATGAATTTGCCGACCCGGTGATGGCGCGTAAGCTATACGCCACCGCCTTTCCTCTGGTCGATATTACGGTCGTGCCGGATGACGAGATTATGCGGCACCGACGGGTCGCGCTGCTGGAACTCATACAAAAACACATCCGCCAGCGTGATCTAATGGGGCTTGTCGAACAGCTGGTCGCCCTACTGGTTAAGGGATACGCTAATGACACCCAGCTTCAAAGTTTGTTTAATTACATGATGCACACTGGCGACGCCGCGCGCTTCAATACGTTTATCCGCCAGGTGGCTATGCGTATCCCACAGCATAAGGAGAAGATCATGACTATCGCAGAAAGATTACGTCAGGAAGGGCATCGTAACGGGTTACAGAAAGGGCTACAGCAAGGCAAACAGGAAGGCCAACGGCTCGCCGCATTGCGCATTGCCCGCTCCATGCTAAACGATGGTTTCGATCGCGATACCGTGCTTAGGGTTACCGGGCTGGCGCCTGCCGATCTGGCATCTGAAAACCATTAATCTGGCAGAATGGTCCGGGCCCGGCAACGCCCTGGTTACAGCGATGATTTTAGCGTCATCAGCGCCTGACAAAACGCCGCCGGATGCGAGATAAACGGCGCATGGGCCGCCTTCGCCATTATCTGTGATGTACTGTGCGGCCATAACGTATCGAGCAAAGGCACAATTTTACGCGGCACCAGACCGTCCAGATAACCATACAAACGCAAAAACGGCATGTTCACATTTTTAAGCGCTTCTCGTAGATCGACCGTTTTTAAGATTTCCAGTCCGCCATTGAGCACGTCTACATCCGGCATAGGCTGCGCCAGCACCACGCTTTTTAAGGTGCGGGCATCCTGACGCGCCGTCTCCGTCCCTAACGTTTGCAGCGCCAGAAAACGCTCCACCGTGCGCTGAAAATCGTCGCTAAGCTGCTGCTGGAATCCACCGAGGATTTCCGGTTTTATTCCCGGCCACCCCTCACGCGCGCTAAAGCATGGCGAAGAGGCGACTGTCACCAGCGCCTGAACGCGTTCAGGGTGGGTGAGCGCCATCTGACTCGCCACCAGGCCACCCAGGCTCCAGCCAAGCCAGATAGCCTGGTCCGGCGCGTTTTTCGCTACCTGCGCCGTCATCTCTTCAAACGTCATAGCGCCAAACCCCGAACTACGGCCATAGCCCGGCAAATCGACCAGATGCAGCGTAAAATGCGAGCCGAGTTCCTCGCGAATGCAATGCCATACCTCCGCGTTCAATCCCCATCCGTGCAGCAGCACAAGATGACAATTTCCCTCGCCGTAGGTCTGCCACCAGATGTCATTCATCAGTTACTGTTCTCTTTTGTCTAACAAGGATGCACCTATGCTAACAGTACCGGGATTATGCTGGCTATGCCGAATGCCGCTGGCGTTAAGCCACTGGGGGATTTGTTCCGTATGCGCGCGCGCCGTTCGTCAGCGCGTCAGCCTGTGTCCGCAATGCGGATTACCTGCCGCGCATCCTTCGCTCCCCTGCGGTCGCTGCCTGCAAAAACCACCGCCCTGGCAGCGTCTGGTGAGCGTCAGTGACTATACGCCGCCCTTGAGTTTACTGGTGCATCAGCTTAAATTTACCCGCCGCAGCGAAATTGCCGCCGCTCTGGCGCGTCTACTGTTGCAGGAAGTACTCATGGCGCGCCGCAGCACTGGCTTGCAGCTTCCCGATAGAATCGTCAGCGTTCCGCTCTGGTCGCGCCGACACTGGCGGCGGGGATTTAACCAAAGCGATCTGTTATGTCAACCGTTAGCGCGCTGGCTTGGCTGCGCGTGGGACAGCCAAACCATCACGCGGGTACGGGCGACCGCAACACAACATCATCTCAGCGCCAGGTTACGTAAGCGCAATTTGAAAAACGCGTTTCGCCTTGAATTGCCGGTACAGGGTCTCCATATGGTTATTGTGGATGATGTCGTCACTACCGGAAGTACCGTCGCGGAAATCGCGCAACTGCTTTTGCGCAACGGCGCAGCGACTGTCCAGGTATGGTGCCTGTGTCGAACCTTGTAGAGCCTCGATGATGGGCGTATTATAACCAACTAAAATAGTCAACTATTAGGCCATTACTATGATCCGTATTTCCGATGCTGCACAAGCGCACTTTGCCAAACTGCTGGCAAATCAGGAAGAAGGGACGCAAATCCGCGTATTTGTCATTAATCCCGGCACTCCTAACGCAGAGTGCGGTGTTTCTTATTGTCCGCCCGACGCCGTAGAAGCCACCGATACTGCACTGAAATTTGACCTGTTGACCGCTTATGTTGATGAACTGAGCGCGCCCTATCTGGAAGACGCGGAAATTGATTTCGTGACCGACCAGCTAGGTTCTCAACTCACATTGAAAGCGCCAAACGCGAAGATGCGCAAAGTGGCCGATGACGCGCCGCTGATGGAGCGCGTGGAATATGCTCTGCAATCGCAGATTAACCCACAGTTGGCGGGCCACGGCGGTCGCGTCTCGCTGATGGAAATTACCGATGAAGGCTATGCAATTCTGCAGTTTGGCGGCGGTTGTAACGGTTGCTCGATGGTTGACGTCACGCTGAAAGAAGGGATCGAGAAACAGTTGCTGAATGAATTCCCGGAACTGAAAGGGGTTCGCGATCTGACCGAACACCAGCGCGGCGAGCACTCATACTACTAAGATTTTCCCCGCATCCATGCCCGATGGCGCTTGCGCCTGTCGGGCCTTGTCTGCCCCACCGTAGGCCGAATAAGGCGTCTACGGTGCCGTCCTGTGCCATCAGCCACATCTCAGAGCAATGGTCCTTCTTCTTTCGCCGATAACATGACCTGTGTCTCATAATTTAAATTTTGCCTGCCAGGGTCATTTTCAACACCCATATGTTACCCGTATCATTCTTATGGGCACCTAACATCCATATAACATCTGACTACGCTCATTCGTTTCAACGGTAATCAGTATTGGTGCTATTGCGACTCTGTTCCCGTCGGGAACAACAGGAATTTGTCGTCGAAACAATGACGTTACCCATAACAAAGTAAAGGCCAGGTAAATCATGCCATTAGTCATCGTTGCTATCGGTGTTATCTTGTTACTTCTTCTGATGATCCGCTTCAAAATGAACGGATTTATCGCCCTTGTCCTGGTAGCGCTCGCTGTCGGGTTGATGCAGGGAATGCCGCTGGATAAAGTCATCGGCTCCATCAAAGCCGGTGTCGGCGGTACGCTTGGCAGTCTGGCCCTGATTATGGGGTTCGGCGCCATGCTGGGCAAAATGCTTGCCGACTGCGGCGGCGCTCAACGTATCGCCACTACCCTGATCGCGAAATTTGGTAAAAAGCATATTCAGTGGGCCGTAGTGTTAACCGGCTTTACCGTCGGCTTCGCTCTGTTCTATGAAGTGGGCTTCGTTCTGATGCTGCCGCTGGTATTCACCATTGCCGCAGCGGCGAATATTCCGTTACTGTACGTCGGCGTGCCGATGGCCGCGGCGCTCTCCGTCACACACGGTTTCCTGCCGCCGCACCCGGGCCCAACCGCGATCGCCACGATTTTCCATGCCGATATGGGTAAGACGCTGCTGTTTGGTACGATTCTGGCAATCCCGACCGTGATCCTTGCCGGCCCGGTTTACGCCCGTTTTCTGAAAGGCATCGATAAGCCGATCCCGGAAGGCCTGTACAGCGCGAAAACTTTTACGGAAGAAGAGATGCCGGGCTTTGGCGTCAGCGTCTGGACGTCGCTGGTTCCGGTGATTCTGATGGCGATGCGTGCGGTTGCCGAGATGATTCTGCCAAAAGGCCACGCTTTCCTGCCCGTTGCCGAGTTCCTGGGCGACCCGGTAATGGCTACGTTAATTGCCGTACTGATTGCGATGTTCACCTTTGGCCTGAACCGCGGGCGTTCCATGGATCAGATTAACGATACGCTGGTCTCTTCCATCAAAATTATCGCCATGATGCTGCTGATCATCGGCGGCGGCGGCGCGTTCAAGCAGGTGCTGGTCGATAGCGGCGTGGATAAATACATCGCTTCAATGATGCATGAAACCAATGTCTCTCCGCTGTTGATGGCGTGGTCTATCGCGGCGGTGCTGCGTATCGCGCTGGGCTCCGCGACTGTCGCGGCGATTACCGCAGGCGGCATTGCGGCGCCGCTGATCGCCACTACCGGCGTTAGCCCTGAACTGATGGTTATCGCGGTCGGTTCCGGGAGCGTGATTTTCTCTCACGTTAACGATCCAGGCTTCTGGCTGTTCAAAGAGTATTTCAATTTGACTATCGGCGAGACCATTAAATCCTGGTCGATGCTGGAAACGATCATCTCCGTCTGCGGCCTGATCGGCTGTCTGCTACTGGGTATGGTGGTTTAAGCGAGGCGGCTTGTAGGCCGGATAAGGCAGCAATGTGCGCCAGGATTGCCTGATGGCGCTACGCTTATCAGGCCTACGTGCTCTCTCCATAACAAAGCCGGGGAAATCCCCGGCTTTATTACTTCTTCTTCGCGGCCGCTTTTCGGCGCTTATCCAAATCCTTAATTAGCTTGTTTACGCCCTCATCGGCAAACATGGCCTCAAGAGATGCAGACAATTTCCGCCGCCAGTTTTTATACTGATCGCTGGTGCCCGGTACGTTAACCGGATCGGCCATATCCAGCCAGTCCTCCGGCTGAAGCCCCAACAGACCGCTGTTACTGTCGGCGATGTAGCGCTGAAGTCCGCGATTTAGCGTTGGCGTCATCGACATTAACGATGCCTTATGCCCGGCGCGTTTTGGCAGACAGCCATATTTATGCAGCGCGTCCAATAGCCCCTGTTTCGCCCGCTCGCGATCCTCATACAGCCCGCGCAGAATCACTTCATCCGGATAAAGCCCCAGAGCTTTGCCCAACGTCAGGTCACCGCATTCCCAATAGCCGCGCAGCGTGGGGAGATCGTGCGTCGAGGCGACAGCCATCGATTGTTGCGGATATGCGCCTGGCGCGCGGAAGTTTTTCTCAAGGTCATTTTCAAACCACAGCACTTTATAAGAATAGACCCCGCTATCGCGCAGCTTGCCGACAATCTCAACTGGCACAGTCCCCAGATCTTCGCCTATCACCATACAGCGGTGACGTTGGCTCTCCAGCGCCAGAATAGCCAACAGATCGTCAACCGGATACTGAACATATGCCCCGCGATCCGCGGTTTCGCCATACGGTATCCACCACAGACGCAGCAACGACATGACATGGTCAATGCGCAACGCGCCGCAGTTTTGCATATTGGCGCGCAGCAGGTCGATAAAGGGTTCATAGGTCCGGGCGACAATGATATGCGGGTCCATTGGCGGCAGCCCCCAGTTCTGACCGAGCGGGCCGAGGATATCCGGCGGCGCGCCGACAGATGCTTTCAGGCAGTACAGCTCCCGGTCGCACCAGGTTTCCGCGCCGCCTTCCGCTACGCCAACCGCCAGATCGCGGTACAGACCAATCGGTAGTTTAAAACTCTGGCAGGTATCCCAGCAGGCGGCGAATTGGCGCCAGGCCAGCCACTGAAGCCAGAGGTAAAACTCCACCTCTTCGCGGTGCGCTTCACAGAATTGTTTTACAGCGGGAGACTCTACCGACTGGTACGCCTCCGGCCAGGCTGGCCAGCCCCAGCGCTGCTCATCCTCTTTCACCTGATACGCATGCAGCGCGTCGAATGCCGCCTGCCAGTAAAGGCTCTCGCCTTCACGGGCGATAAAGTGACGAAACTCCGCCATTTGCGCATCGTCGCGAGCGGCAAAGCGCGTCCACGCCATCCGAAGCGCCGTGATTTTCAGCGCGGTAACGGTAGCGTAATCCACCCATTGCGCATCGCGCGCCTGCCGCAGCTTTTGCTGTGTGGCGGGCATTTGCCACCATGCCTGCGCCTCTTCGCTCAGGCGGAAATCTTCGACGGCATTGACGTCGATATATATCACGTTCAGCCAGCGACGAGACGAGGGGCTGTAGGGACTGGCGCTCTCCGGATTCGCCGGATAAAGCGCGTGGATCGGGTTCAGGCCGATAAACGCGCCGCCGCGTGTCGCCACATCGACCAGCATCGACTTTAAATCGCCGAAATCGCCAATACCCCAGTTTTTTTCTGAACGCAGAGTATAAAGCTGGACGCAGGCCCCCCACAGTTTTTTCCCTTCCAGTAACGCCTGCGGCTCATAGCATCGCGGCGGGGCGACGATAATACGGCAGTGCGTACGCTGTTCATCCTGGGTCAACGTCAGGGTGTGGTAGCCCTCCGGCAATGTAGCCGGAAGGTTAAGTTTTTTACCGCCCGTCACGCGCCCTTTGTAATGCACGCCCTCTTCCGTAGTCAGCAGCCAGGCAAACTCACCGCGCCCCTCTACCGGCAACGCCATTTTTTTACCCGCGGTATAAACCTTCACATTCGGCACGACCGCCTGTGGTCCTGTTGTCGTGCCGTGCATCGCCGCCAGCAAACGTCTCTTGGTTTCAGCGCCAATAGACTGCGGTTTGCCATGAGCATTGATGTAACTGGGGCTGATCCCCGCCGCCAGCGCGGCACTATCGAGACGTTTATTTTCCATCGCGCTCCCTTAGCGTTTTGCCTGCCAGATACGGGCCTGATAATCGCGAATAGAGCGATCGGAACTGAACATACCGCAGCGCGCGGTATTGAGGATCGCGGCGCGCGTCCACGCTTCCTGGTCGCGATACAGTGCATCCACCTGCTTTTGCGCCTCGACATAAGCGGCGAAGTCCGCCATGACCAGGTACGGATCGCCCCCCTGTTTGCCGAGGCTATGCAGCATCTGGTCAAAGGCATGTTTATCGCCATCGCTGTATTGACCGCTTTCCAGCTCTTTTAGCACCGCATCCAGCACTTTGTCTTTTTTACGCCATTTCACCGGATCGTAGCCTTTGGCTTTGAGCGCCTTGACCTCTTCCACAGTATGGCCAAAGATAAAGATATTCTCTTCACCCACCTTCTCAGCGATTTCAACGTTAGCGCCGTCCAGCGTTCCCACTGTCAACGCCCCGTTCAGCGCCAGTTTCATGTTGCCGGTGCCGGACGCCTCTTTCCCGGCAGTGGAAATTTGCTCGGAAATATCCGCCGCCGGAATGAGCATTTCCGCCGCCGAGACGCAGTAATCCGGCAGGAAAACCACCTTCAGCTTATCACCCACCGCCGGGTCGTTATTAATGGCTTCCGCAACCTTATTGATAGCAAAAATGATGTTCTTCGCCAGGTAATAGCCCGGCGCCGCCTTCGCGCCAAACAGGAATACGCGCGGTACGCGGTCGGCCTGCGGGTTTTCGCGGATCTCTTTGTACAGCGCCAGAATATGCAACAGATTCAGATGCTGACGCTTGTACTCATGCAGGCGTTTGATCTGAATATCAAAAATCGCATGGCTCGAAATCTCAATCCCGGTACGGGCCTGGATAAATTTCACCAGCCGTTCTTTGTTCGCCCGTTTGATGTCGCGATACTGCTGACGGAACTTCGCATCGTCAGCGTATTTTTCGAGGTTGCTCAACTGGTCGAGATCGTTAGCCCACTCTTTTTTCAGCGTTTTATCCAGCAACGCCGCAAGCTGCGGATTGCACTGTTTGATCCAGCGACGCGGCGTAATGCCGTTGGTGACATTGTGGAATTTGTTCGGCCAAAGCTGGTGATATTCAGGGAACAGATCTTTCACCACCAGATCGGAGTGCAGCGCCGCCACACCGTTGACCGCAAAGCCACTGACCACGCACATATTGGCCATGCGCACCTGACGGTCATGCACCACCGCCAGTTTTGCCCATACCTGCTTATCGCCAGGCCAGGTGTTATCGACCAGCGTCTTAAAGCGGTCGTTAATCTGCTTGATAATCTGCATATGACGCGGCAGCAGCGCTTTCACCAGCTTCTCATCCCAGCACTCCAGCGCTTCCGGCATCAGGGTGTGGTTGGTGTAGGCGAAGGTTTTGCTGGTGATAGCCCAGGCGTCATCCCAGCTCAGCTGGTGCTCGTCAATCAGCACGCGCAGCAGTTCAGGGATGGCAATAGTCGGGTGGGTATCATTTAGCTGAATGACCTCATAATCCGCCAGCTCATGCAGTTTGCGTCCGGCCAGATGATGGCGACGCAGAATATCCGCTACCGAGCAGGCGCACTGGAAGTATTGCTGCATCAGACGCAGTTTTTTGCCCGCCGTGTGGTTATCGTTGGGATAAAGCACCTTCGTCAGTTTTTCCGCATCGATACCCTGCTGTTCCGCCCGCAGGAAAGCGCCGTCGTTGAATTTGGTCAGATCAAACGGATGCGCGTGGGTCGCCTGCCACAAACGCAGCGGTTGCGCGACACCGTTACGATAGCCTAACACCGGCAGATCCCAGGCCTGGCCTGTAATCACAAAACCTGGCTCCCAGCGCCCTTCTTTGGTGACTTTACCGCCGATCCCAACCTGGACGTCCAGCGCCTCGTTGTGGCGGAACCACGGATAGCTGCCGCGATGCCAGTCATCCGGCGCTTCCATCTGCTTGCCTTCAACAAATGACTGACGGAACAGCCCATACTGGTAGTTCAGACCATAGCCCGTAGCGGACTGCCCGACGGTGGCCATCGAATCGAGGAAGCAGGCGGCCAGACGTCCCAAACCACCGTTGCCGAGCGCCGGATCGACTTCCTCTTCCAGCAGATCGGTCAGATTAATATCGTGCGCTTTCAGTACATCGCTAACGTCCTGGTACCATCCCAGATTTAACAGGTTATTTCCCGTCAGGCGACCAATCAAAAATTCCATCGAAATGTAGTTCACATGACGCTGGCCTTTTGTCGGCTGCGCTACCGGTTGCGCGCTCAGTAATTCCGCCAGCGCGCCGCTAACGGCCTGCCACCACTGACGAGGCGTCATGTCGGACGCCGACAGTAAACCGAAACGCTGCCACTGACGCGTCAGGGCGGCCTGGAATTGATCTTTATTGAAGGTTGGCTGTGACATAGGAAATCCGTCCTCGGGTAATAAAACAACGTTATCGCTAGTTTGCCAGGCTCGATGTTGACCTTCCTCCTCCCGGCAATGATTAGGGAGGGAGGAGGAGCGGGGATGAGCATAAAAGTGTGATCGCCGCCACTTACCCCTGTATAAACGCGCCGATTCCTGTCAACGACACTCAGTGTTACGCATAATCAAATGAATAAACAGAAATAACAGTAAATCGCGAAGGGGTATTTTCGAAGATTATATGAACGCCGAAATAGTTTCTTATCTGAAATATTCAGCGGCGGGAGATTCACTAACTAAACATAATTAATTAAACGCCTGGTATCGTCATTGTGTTAAATCCGCATCATGTCCAGGACATTATTTACAATAACGAAAATATGACCTCAGCCCAGCTCTGACGCTCGTTTCAACCGCGCTGAATACTTTTTTAATACCGTTATTTAGAATTGTGACAGAGTGCAAATTCAGACACATAAAAAGTCTGCTTAGCTTGCATTAAAATGCTTTCTGGCCGACCTTATATCTATTAATTACGAAGCGCAAAAAAAATCGCAGTTCCCCCCATTTCCCACAGTGAAGTGATTGCTATGTTGATTCCGTCTAAATTAAGTCGTCCGGTTCGTCTCGACCATACCGTGGTTCGTGAGCGGCTGTTGGCTAAACTTTCCGGCGCGAACAATTTCAGGCTCGCCCTGGTAACCAGTCCTGCTGGCTATGGGAAAACCACGCTTGTCTCACAGTGGGCGGCGGGCAAAAATGAATTAGGCTGGTACTCTCTCGACGAAGGCGATAACCAGCAAGAGCGGTTCGCCAGTTACTTAATTGCCGCAATCCAACAGGCCACCGGCGGACACTGCTCTACCAGCGAAGCGATGGCGCAAAAACGTCAGTACGCCAGCCTGACGTCCCTCTTCGCACAGCTCTTTATTGAACTGGCGCAGTGGCATCGCCCGCTTTATCTGGTGATTGACGACTACCATTTGATTACCAATCCGGTGATTCACGACGCGATGCGCTTTTTCTTACGTCATCAGCCGGAAAATTTCACCCTGGTGGTGTTATCGCGTAATTTACCGCAACTGGGCATCGCTAACCTGCGCGTGCGCGATCAGCTGTTGGAAATCGGTAGCCAGCAGTTGGCTTTTAACCATCAGGAAGCAAAGCAATTTTTTGACCGTCGTCTTTCGTCGCCCATTGAAGCCGCTGAGAGCAGCCGCATGTGCGACGATGTTGCCGGTTGGGCCACTGCGCTACAGTTGATCGCCCTCTCCGCGCGCCAGAACCATACCTCTGCGCATCACTCCGCCCGCCGTCTTGCTGGGATTAATGCCAGCCACCTTTCTGATTATCTGGTGGACGAAGTACTGGATAACGTGGATGTCAGCACCCGACATTTTTTACTTAAAAGCGCGATCTTACGCTCAATGAATGACGCGTTGATCGTGCGTGTGACCGGCGAAGAAAACGGCCAGATGCGGCTGGAGGAGATTGAGCGCCAGGGGTTATTCCTACAACGCATGGACGACACGGGCGAGTGGTTTAGCTATCACCCGTTGTTTGGTAGCTTTCTGCGCCAGCGTTGCCAGTGGGAACTGGCGGCGGAACTGCCGGAGATCCACCGCGCGGCCGCAGAAAGCTGGATGGAACAAGGTTTTCCCAGCGAAGCTATACATCATGCGCTGGCGGCGGGTGACGCGCAAATGCTGCGCGATATCCTGCTTAATCATGCGTGGGGGCTGTTTAATCACAGTGAACTGGCGCTGCTGGAAGAGTCATTAAAAGCGCTGCCGTGGGAAAGCCTGCTGGAAAATCCGCGGCTGGTGTTGTTACAGGCCTGGCTGATGCAAAGCCAACACCGCTACAGCGAAGTGAATACGTTGCTGGCGCGCGCCGAGCAAGAGATCAAAGGGGTCATGGACGGCACGCTACATGCTGAATTTAACGCGCTGCGCGCTCAGGTCGCCATCAACGACGGCAATCCGGAAGAGGCAGAGCGGCTGGCGAAACTGGCGCTGGATGAGCTTCCTCTCGCCTGGTTTTATAGCCGCATTGTCGCGACCTCCGTTCACGGCGAAGTGCTGCACTGTAAAGGCGATCTCAGCCAGTCTTTATCGCTGATGCAGCAAACCGAACAAATGGCGCGCCATCATGACGTCTGGCATTACGCGCTATGGAGCTTAATTCAACAAAGTGAAATTCAGTTCGCCCAGGGATTCCTGCAGGCCGCATGGGAAACGCAGGAGCGAGCCTTCCAGTTGATCAAAGAGCAACATCTGGAACAACTGCCGATGCATGAGTTTCTGGTACGTATCCGCGCGCAATTGCTGTGGGCATGGGCGCGCCTTGACGAAGCGGAAGCCTCGGCGCGCAGCGGTATCGCTGTGCTGTCCACCTTCCAGCCGCAACAACAGTTGCAGTGTTTGACGCTACTGGTGCAGTGCTCGCTGGCGCGCGGCGATCTGGATAATGCCCGTAGTCAGCTTAACCGACTGGAAAACTTATTAGGCAATGGCCGTTATCACTGCGACTGGATCTCTAACGCCGATAAAGTGCGTGTCATTTACTGGCAGTTAACCGGCGACAAGAAATCCGCCGCCAACTGGTTACGTCATACGCCAAAACCGGCGTTTGCCAATAACCATTTTCTGCAAGGCCAGTGGCGGAATATCGCCCGCGCGCAGATCCTGCTGGGCGAATTCGAGCCTGCGGAAATCGTGCTGGAAGAGTTAAATGAGAATGCCCGTAGCCTGCGCTTAATGAGCGATTTAAACCGCAATCTGCTGTTACTCAATCAGCTTTACTGGCAATCCGGGCGGAAAAACGATGCCCAGCGCGTATTGCTTGATGCCTTACAGCTCGCCAACCGCACCGGATTTATCAGCCATTTTGTGATTGAAGGCGAAGCCATGGCGCAACAATTGCGTCAGCTTATCCAGCTCAATACGCTGCCGGAGATGGAGCAGCATCGCGCGCAGCGCATCCTGCGAGAGATTAACCAACATCACCGGCATAAATTCGCCCATTTTGACGAAGGCTTCGTCGAGCGCCTGCTTAACCATCCGGATGTCCCGGAGCTTATTCGCACCAGCCCGCTCACCCAGCGTGAATGGCAGGTGTTAGGGCTTATCTATTCCGGTTACAGCAACGAACAGATTGCCGGCGAACTGGCGGTGGCCGCGACCACCATTAAGACGCATATCCGCAACCTCTACCAGAAACTCGGCGTCGCGCACCGTCAGGACGCGGTACAGCACGCGCAGCAGTTGCTGAAGATGATGGGGTACGGGGTTTGACGTGTGCCTGATGAGCTTATCAGGCCTACGATCACGCGCAGAGTGTAGGCCTGATAAGACAGTCTCTTTAGCACAGCTCTAATTGAATATGGTGGTCGGCAATCACCTGCATCACGCCCGGCGGCGGCAGGGTATCGGTGTAGACCGCATCGACCATACTAATGCTGCCCATGTTTACCATCGCGTTACGGCCAAATTTAGAGTGATCCACCACCAGCATCACATGGCGCGAATTTTCGATAATCGCGCGCTTGGTGCGTACCTCATGGTAGTCAAATTCCAGCAACGAGCCGTCGCTATCAATACCGCTAATACCGAGAATGCCGAAATCGAGACGGAACTGGGCGATAAAGTCCTGCGTCGCTTCGCCAATAATGCCGCCGTCGCGGCTGCGGAGTTCACCGCCGGCGAGGATAATACGAAAATCCTCTTTCGCCATTAGCGTGTTCGCTACGTTCAAATTGTTGGTCACGATCCGCAAATTACTGTGCCCTAACAGGGCGTGCGCTACGGCTTCCGGCGTCGTGCCGATATCAATAAACAGCGTTGAACCATTGGGGATCTGGGCCGCGACTTTGCGAGCGATGCGCTCTTTTTCTTCCGTTTGCGTCGCCTTACGATCGTGCCACGGCGTGTTCACCGAGCTGGAGGGCAACGCCGCGCCGCCGTGGTGGCGCAAAATCATATTCTGTTCCGCCAGATCGTTAAGATCCCGACGAATGGTTTGCGGGCTGACAGAAAAATGCTCCACCAGCTCTTCCGTACTGACGTACCCCTGTTTTTTCACCAGTTCAATGATCGCGTCATGCCGTTGTGTTTGTTTCATGAATAATCTCTGAAAGTAACCAACCTTGCGCCGGATAGCGGCATTCGCCCTACCCGGCCTGGAAAAATATCTCGACCACAGGCCGGATACGCCTCACGTTCGTTTTCGCGCATTCAGCGTATCAACAAAGGCCATCGCTAAACCGACGATAAGCCCGGCGATGTGCGCGCCGTTCGCCATAGACATGCCAAACCAGTCAAACCAACCAGCGACTATCCACAATAATGCAAAAATAATTAAGCCGCGCTGGAGGTAAATTCCGCTTTGCGGATCGCGCTCTCCGCGCAGCCACACGTAACCCATCAGCGCATAGACGACGCCAGACAGCCCGCCAAACCACGGGCCGCTAAATTTCTGCTGTACATAGCCGCTTAGTAGCGCGCTTATCACCGTAATGACGATTAATTTACCGCTGCCCAGGCGCTTCTCTACCGCCCCGCCGAGATACCACCACCACAGCAGGTTAAAAAGAATATGCATCAGTGAGAAGTGCATAAAGATATGGGTGAAGTAGCGCCAGAATTCAAATTTTAAAACCGGATCGAACGGCCACGCCAGCCACACCATCACCGTCTGATCGCCGATGAGACTCATCGCGATATAGACCAGCACGCAGACGAGCATCACGATCCAGGTAACAGGGCCGGCTCGTTCACGCAGCGTGGCGAGAAAGGGAAAACGGCGATAGCGTAGTCCGCTGTTCGTCTGCCCGGACTGCCAGCTAGCCGCCAGATAACGCGGATCGCCGGGATTTTCTATAAACCGCGCCAGCTCGACCCGCACACGTTCGGCCTGCGATTCATCCGCCAACCAGATATCGCTTTGATTATGTTGCTGAATAGTAAGAATGATGCCCTGGGTGGCCATGTAATCAACAAATGCCTGCGCCACGCGAGGATTCGCAAAGGAAGTAATCATCAACATTATTGCTGTCGCTTAGTCCATACAAAAGAAGACAGTATATATACCCTTCTCGTCGGAGGCTGCATCTTTATGGGATTACGCGCCATTTGCGACATCGGCAGGGAAACGGCGATGCCAGGCCTCAAACCCGCCGTCAATGCTGTAAACCGCATCATAGCCTTGCTGGAGCAGATACTGCGCGGCGCCTTTACTACTGTTGCCGTGATAGCACATTACCATCACGGCGGTATCGAAACCATGCTCACGCATAAACGCGCCCAGCGTATCGTTAGTCAAGTGAAACGCCTGCGGCGCATGACCCATGGCATAACTTTGCGGATCGCGAATATCGACCAGCACCGCCGCGCCCTGGTGCAGTTTCTGATACGCCTCTTCTACAGTGATACATTCAAATTGTTCCATGAATCGCTCTTTCATTATTACCGGTGAAGCCAATTAAGGCATTTTATCGCCCAGTGTACGTTGACGGAGTAGCTTAACGCCATAATGTTATACATATCACTCTAAAATGTTTTTTCGATGTTACCAATAGCGCGTTTCTTTGCTATTATGTTCGATAACGAACATTTTTGAACTTTAACGAAAGTGCAAGAGGGCAGCATGGAAACCAAAGATCTGATCGTGATAGGCGGGGGCATTAACGGTGCAGGCATCGCGGCTGATGCCGCCGGACGCGGTTTGTCCGTACTCATGCTGGAAGCGCAGGATTTGGCCTGCGCGACCTCTTCCGCCAGTTCGAAACTTATCCACGGCGGCTTACGCTACCTTGAACACTACGAGTTCCGTCTGGTCAGCGAAGCGCTGGCCGAACGTGAAGTGCTGTTGAAAATGGCGCCGCACATCGCCTTCCCGATGCGTTTTCGTCTGCCGCACCGCCCGCATTTACGTCCGGCCTGGATGATCCGTATCGGTCTGTTTATGTACGATCACCTCGGCAAACGTACCAGTTTACCCGGTTCCACCGGTGTGCGGTTTGGCGCAGATTCGGTACTCAAACCTGAAATCGTGCGCGGATTCGAATACTCCGACTGCTGGGTAGACGATGCGCGTCTGGTGCTTGCTAACGCACAGATGGTGGTGCGTAAAGGCGGCGAAGTCCTTACCCGTACTCGCGCAACCGCCGCTCGTCGGGAAAATGGCCTGTGGATTGTCGAAGCGGAAGATATCGACACCGGTAAAAAATATGTCTGGCAGGCGCGCGGACTGGTTAACGCCACCGGACCGTGGGTCAAACAGTTCTTCGACGAAGGGATGCATCTGCCGTCACCGTATGGCATCCGCCTGATCAAAGGCAGCCATATCGTCGTGCCGCGCGTCCATAATCAGAAGCAGGCGTATATTCTGCAAAACGAAGATAAACGTATCGTCTTTGTCATTCCGTGGATGGAGGAGTTTTCGATCATTGGCACAACCGATGTCGAATATAAAGGCGATCCGAAAGCGGTAAAAATCGAAGAGAGCGAAATTAATTACCTGTTGAAGGTCTATAACGCGCACTTCCAGAAACAACTGGGGCGCGATGACATCGTCTGGACGTACTCCGGCGTCCGTCCGCTGTGCGATGATGAGTCCGACTCACCGCAGGCGATCACTCGCGATTATACCCTGGATATCCATGATGAAAACGGCAAAGCGCCGCTGCTTTCCGTGTTTGGCGGTAAGCTCACGACCTACCGTAAGCTGGCCGAACACGCGATGGAAAAACTGGCGTCTTATTATCCAGGCATCGGGCCGGCATGGACCAAAACGTGCGTACTGCCCGGCGGCGACATCGACGGCAGCCGCGAAGATTACGCGGCGAAGCTGCGTCGTCGTTATCCGTTCCTGACGGAATCGCTGGCGCGCCACTATTCGCGCACTTACGGTAGCAACACGGAGTGGATTCTCGGCGAAGCTACGTCACTGCTTGATTTAGGCGAAGATTTCGGTCATGAGTTTTACGAAGCGGAACTCAAGTACCTGGTGGATCACGAATGGGTGCGCCGTACTGAAGACGCTATCTGGCGTCGCACCAAAGAAGGCATGTGGCTGACCGCCGAACAGCAGTCCCGCATCACTCAGTGGCTGGCGGCGTATGTTGAGAAACACCAGCTTTCACTGGCGTCCTGAGAAAAATGCCGGATGGCGGCTAACGCCTGATCCGGCCTACAAGGATACATAAACGTAGGCCGGGCAAGCGAAGCGCCGCCGGCATCGGGATTTACAACCGCACCGGATCAATATGCCAGATATTTTCGGCATACTCTTTGATGGTTCTGTCCGATGAGAAGTAGCCCATATTGGCAATGTTGAGCATCGCTTTCGTCGTCCACTCTTCCGGGCGACGATACAACTCATCCACCTTATCCTGGCAGTCCACGTAGCTGCGGTAGTCCGCCAGCACCTGATAGTGATCGCCAAAGTTAATCAGCGAATCTACCAGATCGCGGTAACGGCCTGGCTCTTCCGGATTAAAGACGCCGCTACCAATCTGCGTCAGTACCTGATGTAGCTCTTCATCTTTTTCATAATAGTCGCGAGGCTTATAACCCTGCCTGCGCAACGCTTCCACCTCTTCGGCAGTATTACCGAAGATAAAGATATTCTCCTCGCCGACATGCTCCTGCATCTCTACGTTCGCGCCATCCAGCGTACCAATGGTGAGCGCGCCGTTCAGGGCAAATTTCATATTACTGGTGCCGGAAGCTTCTGTTCCTGCCAGCGAAATCTGCTCAGACAGGTCGGCAGCGGGAATGATCACCTGCGCCAGGCTGACGCTGTAGTTCGGGATAAACACCACTTTCAGCTTGTCGCCAATCTGCGGATCGTTGTTAATCACTTTCGCCACGTCGTTGATCAGATGAATGATATGTTTTGCCATGTAATAGGCGGAAGCCGCCTTACCGGCAAAAATATTCACCCGCGGCACCCAGTCGGCCTCCGGATTTTCTTTAATGCGGTTATAGCGGGTAATGACATGCAGTACATTCATCAACTGCCGCTTGTATTCGTGAATACGCTTAATCTGCACGTCGAATAACGCTTTAGGGTTCACCACCACATTCAGTTGTTGCGCTATCACCACCGCCAGCCGTTTTTTATTTTCCAGCTTCGCCTGACGCACCGCATGATTGACCAGCGGATAATCACAATGCTGCTTCAGCTCGCTGAGCTGACTAAGATCGGTACGCCAGGTACGACCAATATTCTCATCCAGCACGTCAGACAGCGGCGGGTTTGCCAGCGCCAGCCAGCGGCGCGGCGTAACGCCGTTAGTGACGTTACAAAAACGGGTCGGAAAAATCTTCGCAAAATCCGCGAACAGCGACTGCACCATCAGGTTGGAATGGAGTTCAGAAACGCCGTTGACTTTATGGCTGACCACCACCGCCAGCCAGGCCATCCGTACCCGGCGGCCGTTCGACTCATCAATAATCGACGCGCGTCCAAGCAGGCTGGTATCGTTGGGATATTGCTCCTGCAACGTTTTCAGGAAATAGTCGTTAATCTCGAAGATAATCTGCAGGTGACGGGGCAGAATTTTCCCCAGCATATCGACGGGCCAGGTTTCCAGCGCCTCGCTCATCAACGTATGGTTGGTATAAGAGAAGACCTGACAGCACACCTCAAACGCGTCGTCCCAGCTAAATTTATGTTCATCAATCAGCAGACGCATCAGCTCCGGAATTGACAGCACCGGATGGGTATCGTTGAGGTGAATGGCGATTTTATCCGCCAGATTCTCATAGGTTTTATGCAATTGATAATGACGGTGCAGGATATCCTGTACCGTCGCCGAGACCAGAAAATACTCCTGGCGCAGGCGTAGCTCTCGTCCGGAATAGGTGGAATCGTCCGGGTAGAGCACCCGTGAAACGTTCTCAGAGTGGTTTTTATCTTCCACCGCCGCAAAGTAGTCGCCCTGGTTGAATTTACCGAGGTTGATTTCACTACTGGCCTGCGCATTCCACAGCCGCAGTGTGTTAGTGGCGTCGGTGTCGTAACCGGGGATAATCTGATCATACGCGACGGCCAGAATCTCTTCCGTCTCAATCCAGCGCGCTTTTTTACCTTCCTGCTGAATGCGCCCGCCAAAAAGCACCTTATAGCGCGTATTGTGGCGCTTGAACTCCCACGGGTTGCCATATTCCAGCCAGTAATCCGGAGATTCTTTTTGCCGCCCGTCGACAATATTCTGCTTAAACATGCCGTAATCGTAGCGAATGCCATACCCGCGACCCGGTAATCCTAGCGTCGCCAGCGAGTCCAGGAAGCAAGCCGCCAGCCGTCCTAAGCCGCCGTTGCCAAGCCCTGGGTCATTCTCTTCATCGATCAGCTCTTCGAGATCTAAGCCCATGGCCTCCAGCGCGCCTTTAACGTCGTCATAAATGCCCAGCGAGAGCAGCGCGTTAGAGAGGGTACGACCAATCAAAAACTCCATCGACAGGTAATAAACCTGCCGGGTTTCCTGCGATAATTGGGCTCGATTAGAACGCAGCCAGCGCTCCACCAGACGATCGCGCACCGCGAACAATGTGGCGTTCAGCCATTCATGTTTATTGGCAATGACCGGGTCTTTACCAATCGTAAACATCAGCTTATAGGCAATAGAATGCTTAAGCGCCTCAACGCTGAGTGTGGGCGATGCATAAGTAAACGGAGCATTCATATAAATGATTCCTGGATGACTATTTCAAGCGATAGTACAGCTCGCGGTATGATTTCGCGGCAACTTGCCAGCTAAAATCCATCGCCATCGCCTGCCGTTGTACAAACCGCCAAAGCGAAGGCCGTGACCACAACACAAAAGCACGCCGAATCGCGCGTAGCAACGACCAGGCGTTACTGT
Source organism: Salmonella sp. NW645 (assembly GCF_051703725.1). Lineage (NCBI taxonomy): Bacteria > Pseudomonadati > Pseudomonadota > Gammaproteobacteria > Enterobacterales > Enterobacteriaceae > Salmonella > Salmonella sp. NW645. The sequence continues at coordinate 86,124 of NZ_JAMMKR010000006.1, forward strand.
CTTCGAAGACAAAACCGCTGGCGATACCGTCCGCCAAATTTTCCAGCGAACTGTCGGAGACCGTATCGGCCAACCCCCCGGTACGCCGCACCAGAGGCAGCGTGCCATACTTTAAGCCATATAACTGCGTTAAGCCGCACGGTTCGAAACGACTGGGCACCAGAATGACGTCCGCGCCGCCCATAATGCGATGCGAGAAAGCTTCGTGATAGCCGATCTGTACGCCAACCTGCCCTGGGTGTTCCGCCGCCGCCGCGAGGAACCCCTCCTGAAGCACCGGATCGCCCGCGCCGAGTAGCGCCAACTGCCCGCCCTGCTCCAGCAGCCCCGGTAACGCCTCCAGCACCAGATCCAGACCTTTCTGGTTGGTCAGACGGCTTACCACGGCGAACAGCGGCACTTTGTCGTTAACCTTCAACCCCATCGCAATTTGTAGCTGACGTTTGTTTTCCGCCTTCTCTTCCAGGGTATCGCGCGTGTAGCGCGACGCCAGCAGCAGATCGGATTCCGGGTTCCAGATCTTCTCATCCACGCCGTTCAGTATGCCGGACAAGCGCCCTTCCAGATGACGCTGACGCAGCAGGCCTTCCATACCATAAGCAAACTGCGGTTCGGTAATTTCACGCGCATAGGTCGGGCTCACCGCCGTAATATGGTCGGCATAGTACAAACCGGCCTTCAAAAAGGAGAGTTGTCCGTTGAACTCCAGCCCATGCATATTAAAGAATGACCACGGCAGTTCGATGTCATCCATATGCTTTGCATAAAACATGCCTTGATAGGCCAGGTTGTGTACGGTAAAGACCGATTTCGCCGGCCGCCCGCGCGCCGCCAGATAGGCGGGCGCCAGCCCGGCGTGCCAGTCATGGGCGTGCACCACGTCGGGGCGCCAGAATGGATCAAGTCCGCAGGCCATTTCACAGCCGACCCACCCTAACAGGGCAAAGCGCAGCACGTTATCGGTATAAGCATATAAATTCGTATCGTGATAGGGACTGCCTGGACGCTCGTACAGATGCGGCGCGTCGATCAGATAAATGCCCACGCCGTTATAATGCCCGAACAGCAGCGATATCTTACCGGCGAAAGTATCGCGGCGGCTCACCACATGCGCATCGGGTATCCCCCGACGGATATCGGGAAACCCTGGAAGCAGAACGCGAACATCAACACCATCCGCAATTTGTGCCGCAGGCAACGCGCCTATCACATCCGCCAGCCCCCCAGTCTTCAGCAGGGGGAACATCTCTGAACATACATGTAAAACCTGCATTATCGCTCCTGTTTGACCTGCAGTTTGCGCAGCATTTCACGCGTGACCAGTACAATACCTTCTTCTGAACGGTAGAAACGACGAGCGTCCTCTTCCGCATTTTCACCAATCACCATGCCTTCCGGGATAATACAGGCACGGTCAATAACACAGCGACGTAAACGGCAGGAGCGCCCTACCCAAACCTCAGGTAACAACACTGCCGAATCAATATTACAAAAAGAATTTATTCTCACCCGTGGGAAGAGCACAGATTGCACCACCACCGAACCGGAGATAATGCAGCCGCCGGAGACCAGCGAGTTCAGCGTCATACCGTGGCTACCGGAGCGGTCCTGCACGAATTTCGCAGGCGGTAGCGATTCCATATGCGTACGGATAGGCCAGTTCTGGTCATACATATCCAGCTCCGGCGTCACCGAGGCTAAATCCAGGTTCGCCTTCCAGTAAGCTTCCAGCGTACCTACATCGCGCCAGTACGGTTCGGCTTGCGGATCGGACTGCACGCAGGAGAGCGGGAAAGGATGCGCGTAAGCCATACCTTCGCGGGTGATTTTGGGGATAATGTCTTTACCGAAATCGTGGCTGGAAGCGTCATCTTTATCGTCTGCCGCCAGCAATTCATACAGGTAATCGGCGTCAAAAACGTAAATGCCCATACTGGCCAGCGCTTTGCTGGCGTCACCAGGCATTGCGGGGGGATTCGCCGGTTTTTCGACAAAATCAATAATCTTGTCGCTTTCATCGACCGCCATCACGCCGAACGCCGTCGCTTCTTTGATTGGCACCGGCATACAGGCCACCGTGCAACGCGCGCCCTTTTCAACGTGATCGATCAACATACGCGAGTAGTCCTGCTTGTAGATATGATCGCCTGCCAGGATGACGACATATTCCGCTTTATAGCGACGAATAATATCCAGGTTCTGGGTCACCGCGTCTGCCGTGCCGCGATACCAGTTTTCGCCCTTCATACGCTGTTGAGCTGGCAGCAGATCGACAAATTCGTTCATCTCTTCGCTAAACAGTGACCAGCCGCGCTGAATATGCTGCACCAGCGTATGGGACTGATACTGAGTGATCACGCCGATACGGCGAATCCCGGAGTTCAGACAATTAGATAAGGCGAAATCGATGATGCGGAACTTCCCACCAAAGTGGACGGCTGGTTTGGCGCGTTTGTTCGTTAAATCTTTTAGACGCGTGCCGCGGCCGCCAGCCAGGATTAGGGCAACAGATTTCAGTGGCAGCTGGCGCGCCAACATTACACGATCGTTCTTCTCTAAACTCACCATGATTAACTCCTTTTTTATCCTCTCTGGAACACACACAGTCCATGCGCAGGTCCCTGCCAGACCGCCGTTATCACCGGATTATCCTCTCCAGCGAATGGGGGAACGGCGCGCCATTCCCCTTCGGGTAAAACTATATCTGTCACCTCAAGCGTGGCATTTATCGCAATCAGAAAACGGTCCGACAACAGAATTTGCATCAGCTTAGGCCCGTTTTGCCACTCATCCGCACTCAAGGGTTGCGCGTTTTTATTCAGCCAACGCACGTTGCCATCGCCTTCTTCCCACCAGCTATTGCCGGTTAAAGCCGGTATCTGCTGACGCAAACGAATCAGCGCGGCGGTAAACGTGGTTAACCCACGGTTTGCCTGCTGCCAGTCCAGCCAGGTTAAGGCATTATCCTGACAGTAGGCGTTATTGTTGCCGTGCTGGCTATGGCCATGTTCATCGCCTGCCAGCAGCATCGGCGTTCCCTGAGAGAGCAGTAGCGTCGCCAGCAGGGCATGAATGCTGTCGCGCCGCCGCTCCATTAAATCAAGCGGACCGCCTAATCCTTCTTTACCATGATTGTCGCTGTAATTGCTGTTGGTGCCGTCGCGATTTTCCTCACCGTTCGCCTCATTGTGTTTCTGATTGAAACAGACGCAGTCCCGGAGCGTAAAACCGTCATGCGCCGTGAGCAGATTGACAGAGGCGCCGGGCGTGCGGCCATTGCGTTTAAACACATCGCTGGAAGCGGCGAAACGACAGGCAAATTCCCCCGTCGTCAGGTTACGCGGCAACCAGAATCGGCGGGCCGCATCGCGAAAATGATCGTTCCACTCGGCAAACGGTGGCGGAAAATTCCCGACCTGATAGCCGCCCTCGCCAATATCCCACGGTTCAGCAATCAGCTTGACCGTTGATAACACAGGACACGCTTTAATCGCGGCGAACAGCGGCGCATCCTGGCGAAACGTCGGCGTGCGCCCCATGACGGACGCCAAATCAAAACGAAAACCATCGACATGACAGGTTTCCACCCAATAGCGCAAACACTCGCACGCGTATTCCACCACGCCAGGATGGCTTAAATTGAGCGTGTTGCCGCACCCCGTCCAGTTGTGATAATCGCCATCGTCCCTTATCCAATAATAGCTACGGTTATCAATTCCGCGCAGGGAGAAGGTTGGACCGTCCAGATCCAGCTCGGCGCTATGGTTTAATACGATGTCCAGAATGACCTCAATCCCCGCGCGATGCAGCGCTTTCACCGCGTCGCGAAACTCGTCCAGCGCCGTCTCGGGCGAACTGGCCCAGGCGGGATGCAGCGCGAACATCGCCATCGGGTTATAACCCCAATAATTGGTCAGTCCCATACGTTGCAGGCGCGGCTCGCTGGCAAACTGCGCCACCGGCAACAGTTCCAGCGCCGTAATGCCAAGCTGTTTGAAATACGCCACCATGACCGGATGACCGAGCGCTTTATAGGTGCCGCGTATCTCCTGGGGGAGTTCCGGATGCAGGTAGGTCAGCCCTTTGACATGCGCTTCATAGATGACCGTTTTTCCCCACGGCGTGCGCGGCGCGGCGTCATCTTCCCAGTCATAATGGTCGCTGATTATCACGCTTTTCGGCGCCACCGCCGCGTTATCGCGGTAATCCGGTTCATCGTGTCCGCCGTGCAACAGCGGATGATCTTTTAGTTCGCCCTCCACCCGGCGCGCATAAGGATCAAGCAGTAACTTCGCCGGATTAAACCGATGCCCCTGCGCTGGCTGCCACGGGCCATGTACGCGATAGCCATAGCGCAAACCAGGCCTGGCGCCTGCCAGATAACCATGCCAGACATCGCCGCGACGTCCTGGCAGGTCATAGCGGCGCTCATTCCCTCGGGAATCAAAAACGCACAGATCTACGCGCTCCGCATGGGCGGAAAAGAGCGTGAAATTCACGCCATGACCGTCATACGTTGCGCCATGCGGCGTTGCTTCGCCGATCGCAAGCTGCGTCATTCCCCCTCCCGCATCAGCCAGATCGTCGCCAACGGCGGTAACGTCAGGCTAAGAGAGTGCTGACGGCCATGGCTTTCGATCTCATCGCTGTGCACCACGCCGCCGTTGCCGGTGTTGCTACCGTGATAATGTATCGAATCAGTATTGAGAATTTCACGCCAGCGTCCCGGCTGGTTGATGCCAAAACGGTAGTCGTGGCGAGGAACGGGCGTAAAGTTGCTGGCGACGATGATCTCGTTACCGGCTTTATCACGGCGTACAAAAATCAGTACCGAGCGTTCATTGTCATCGACCACCAGCCACTCAAAGCCGTAAGCATCAAAATCCAGCTCATGCAACGCTTTATGGTGGCGATAGGTGTGGTTGAGATCGCGTACCAGACGCTGAACCCCGTGGTGCCAGTTATCGCCCCCCTCCAGCAAGTGCCAGTCGAGGCTGGCGTCATGGTTCCACTCGCGTCCCTGGGCAAACTCATTCCCCATAAACAGCAGTTTCTTGCCGGGGAAGGCCCACATCCAGCCATAGTAGGCGCGCAGGTTGGCGAATTTTTGCCACGCATCGCCCGGCATACGATCGAGAATGGATTTCTTGCCGTGAACCACCTCATCGTGCGACAGCGGCAGAACAAAGTTTTCGGTATGGTTGTACAACATACCAAAGGTCAGCTTGTCGTGATGATACTGGCGGTACACTGGGTCCAGCTTCATATAGTCCAGCGTGTCGTGCATCCAGCCCAGGTTCCACTTGTACCAGAACCCCAGGCCGCCCGTTTCCGGTGGACGCGTCACGCCAGAGAAGTCTGTCGACTCTTCCGCCATGCTGACCGCGCCGGGCACCTGCTCGCCAATAATGCGGTTGGTATTACGCAGAAACTCAATGGCTTCCAGGTTTTCACGACCGCCGAACTCGTTCGGTATCCACTCGCCCTCTTTGCGGCTGTAGTCGCGGTAGATCATAGAGGCCACCGCATCGACACGCAGCGCATCAATCCCAAAACGCTCCATCCAGTACAGGGCGTTACCCACCAGATAATTACTGACTTCACGACGACCATAGTTGTAGATCAGCGTATTCCAGTCCTGGTGATAGCCCTCGCGCGGGTCGCTGTGCTCATAGAGGTGGGTGCCGTCAAACTCCGCGAGGCTAAATTCATCGGACGGGAAATGGCCCGGCACCCAGTCGAGAATGACGTTAAGGCCCGCCGCATGGGCCGCATTGATGAAATAGCGGAAGTCGTCCCGCGTACCAAAGCGGCGGGTCGGCGCGTAGAGGCCGGTCGGCTGGTAGCCCCAACTGCCGTCAAACGGATGTTCGTTGACCGGCAAGAGCTCAAGGTGCGTAAAGCCCATCCATTTGGCGTAAGGCACAAGCTGATCCGCCAGCTCACGATAGCTCAGCCAGAAATTGTTATCCGTATGGCGGCGCCATGAACCTAAATGCACCTCATAAATCGAGATCGGCGCATCAAACTGATTGGCTTTTTGTCGTTCTTCGCTTGGCGTCACTTTCTCCGGCAGTCCGCAAATCATCGACGCCGTTTCCGGACGCATCTGCGCCTCAAAAGCATAGGGATCGGCTTTAATGCGCAGATTACCGTTCGCATCAAGCAGCTCGAATTTATACAGTTGTCCATTATGCGCGCCGGGGATAAACAGCTCCCAAATACCGCTCTCTTTGCGCAGACGCATCGGGTGGCGACGCCCATCCCAATAGTTGAATTGCCCGACAACCGAAACGCGACGAGCATTAGGCGCCCAGACGGAGAAACGGGTGCCGGTGACGCCATCCATCGTATCGGCGTGCGCGCCCAGCGTTTCATAAGGACGCAGGTGGGTGCCTTCCGACAATAGCCAGGCATCCATTTCCTGTATTAATGGACCAAAACGGTAAGGATCGTCGATGAGGTTCTGCTGTCCGTGCCAGGTCACGGCGAGCTGATAGCGAAAGAAATTTTTACGTCGGGGTAAAACGCCGCAGAAAAAACCGCGAGCGTCGAGACATTCCAGTTTGCCGACTTTACGTCCGGTTTTGGGTTCAATCACCCATACGTCGGTGGCGTCAGGTAATAGGGCGCGGACTTCTAGTCCGGCTTGGGTCTGGTGCATTCCGAGTACGGAAAAAGGGTCCGCAAAATGTCCTGCAATTAGCGCATTAATCACGTCTCTATCGATACGACTGGACATGGTTTGTCATCCTGTTTTGTGGCGTCACTCCATCTCACTGAATTCAACATCAGGTAGTGACACTTCTTTGACCTGAACGGCGCAGCACACTGTGCATCCTATCTGCGTCGTCCTACCTTCAGGTTAGGCTTAATACCCGTGGGATTAAGCTACCCTTAAAGAATAGCCAATGCTCTGCTTAACTCCTGATAAAAATGAAACATCTGCGTTTACTCCTGTATTACGCAAAAAAAGGGTGACGATGCACCCCTGGTTTAACACAAATTTCCCCGCCGGATGGCGGCGCTAACGCGCCTTATCCGGCCTACAGAACCACACGCAGGCCCGATAAGCGCTGCAATAGCCACTACGCCAACTGGCGCAGCATTCGACGCAGCGGCTCGGCGGCGCCCCATAACAACTGGTCGCCTACGGTAAACGCCGACAAGAACTCTGGCCCCATGTTCAGCTTACGCAGACGACCAACCGGCGTAGTCAACGTGCCGGTCACCGCCGCCGGGGTTAATTCGCGCATAGTGATATCACGATCGTTCGGCACCACTTTCGCCCACGGATTATGTGCCGCCAGCAGTTCTTCCACCGTCGGAATGGATACCTCTTTTTTCAGCTTAATGGTGAACGCCTGGCTGTGACAGCGCAGTGCGCCGACGCGCACACACAAACCATCAACCGGGATCACAGAGGCAGTATTGAGGATCTTGTTGGTTTCCGCCTGGCCTTTCCACTCTTCGCGGCTTTGGCCGTTATCGAGCTGTTTGTCGATCCAGGGGATCAGGCTTCCCGCCAGCGGTACGCCAAAGTTATCAACCGGCAGCTCGCCGCTGCGGGTCAATGCCGTAACTTTGCGTTCAATATCAAGAATTGCGGAAGACGGCGTCGCCAGTTCATCGGCGACATGGCCATACAACTGACCCATTTGGGTTAACAGCTCGCGCATATGGCGCGCGCCGCCGCCGGAGGCGGCCTGATAGGTCGCGACGGATACCCAGTCAACGAGATTATGGGCAAAGAGACCGCCCAGCGACATCAACATCAGGCTAACGGTACAGTTACCGCCCACAAAGGTCTTCACGCCATTGTTCAGGCCGTCGGTAATCACGTCCTGGTTGACCGGGTCGAGAATAATAATGGCATCATCTTTCATGCGCAGCGTAGAAGCCGCGTCAATCCAGTAACCTTGCCATCCGCTTTCGCGCAGCTTTGGATAAATTTCGTTGGTATAATCGCCGCCCTGGCAGGTCACGATGATATCGAGCGCTTTTAGCGCATCCAGATCAAAAGCGTCCTGTAGCGTGCCGGTGGAGGTGTCGCCGAAGGTGGGCGCCGCCTGTCCAAACTGGGAGGTAGAAAAGAAAACAGGGCGAATAGCGTCGAAATCGCGCTCCTCTACCATGCGTTGCATGAGAACAGAGCCGACCATTCCGCGCCAGCCGATAAAACCAACATTTTTCATAGTGTTTTTTTCCTGCAAAGAGATGTGCTGTGTATGCGCGCCAGTATCCTGTGGCGCATCCTTCACCATACAAAAAGCAGCCAAAGTCGCAAGTGAAATTAATCAATGATAGCGAAGCCATCAGTAATGCGACTTATCCTGCCTTACCGCGCAAGCAGAAAGTCCAGTGGCGATTATCAGGGAATTTGCGTTAGGAAGGGAATCATTTCCGTCGCTGTTTTATTGATCCTAATTATGGATCAGCGTAGAAATTTGCCTGCTTTTATGCGCGTACTGAAACATGGCGAGGCAAAATGTCGTTGGGCGATTGCCATGCACACCTCAATAAAAAAACCGGGTAGCGATTACGCCTTACCCGGCTTACGGTGTCGATATGTGCCCGTTTCCAGGCCCGGTAAGCACAGCGCCACCGGGCAACAAGACTCAGCTCAGCAGTTGGAAAGCAATCATTCCGACAATCGCGCCGACCGTGCCGAGGATAGTTTCCATCATCGTCCAGGTCTTCAGCGTCTGCGCTTCGGTCGCGCCGGTAAATTTACCGAACAGCCAGAAGCCGGCGTCGTTAACATGAGAAACCACAATTGAACCGCCGGCGATACAGATAGAGAGCGCCGCCATCTGCGCGCCGGAGAAATTCAGTTGCTCAATGACCGGCATAACCAGACCGACCGCGGTTAAACACGCCACGGTCGCGGAACCCTGAATGATGCGCACCGCCGCCGCCAGCACAAAGCAGGTAATGGCAATCGGCAGCCCCATGCCGGTTAACGCTTCGCCCAGCGCCGGGCCGACGCCGGAGTCAACCAGTACCTGTTTGAACACCCCGCCTGCGCCAATCACCAGCAGAATAATGCCCGCCGGTTGCAGCGCGTGGCCGCAGATTTCCATCACTTTGTCTTTCGGCATCCCCTGACGCATCGCCAGGCCGTAAATCGCTACCAGACAAGCGACCAGAATCGCAGTGAAGGGGTGGCCGATAAACTCAAACCATTCGTAAGCGGTGGAACCTTCCGGCACAAAACGCGCGGCGATCGTTTTCAGTCCTACCAGCACCAACGGCAGCAGGATCAGCGACAGGCTGAAGCCGAAAGAAGGCATTTTGCCTTCGCCCAGATGCGGCTCGGTAATGTCGTCAGGAATACGCAGCTCAACGTAACGGCTGATAAAATTCCCCCACAGCGGCCCGGCGATAATCATGCCAGGAATGGCGGCGCACAGCCCAATCAGGATCATCCAGCCGAAATCAGCATGCATCTGGGAAGCCAGCAGCATCGGCGCAGGCCCAGGCAACAAAAACGCCGCGGCTGCCGCCACGCCCGCAAACAGCGGAATGACCAGCTTCACCAGGTTTGTGCCGGTATGACGCGCCATTGAGAACGCCACACTTATCAGCAGCACAATCGCCACTTCAAAGAACAGCGGGAGCGCGCAAATCAAGCCGGCCAGGCCAATCGCATAGTGCGCGCGGTTATGGCCAAAGGATTTAAGCATTTTCACGGCTATCTGATCGACCGCGCCGGTTTCATGCAGAATCTTGCCAAACATCGCCCCCAGCGCGACCACAATCGCCAGGAATCCCAGCGTGCCGCCCATCCCTTTTTCCATGGTCGCGGCGATTTTATCAAGCGGCATCCCTGAAAAAAGCCCCGCGCCCATCGAGACGACCATTAACGCGACGAAGGCGTGCATACGCGCCTTCATCACGAGAAACAGCAGCAGTAAGACGGAACCGACGGCGGTTAAAACCAGTGTTAATGTACTCACAGCGTACTGCCTTTATTGATGACCTCAATGGTGCTCGCCACGACGCCTTCCAGCGGCTGGTCGATATCCACCACCAGAACATCGCGTTCGTCGGCACCCGGCTCTTGCAGCGTTTCAAACTGCGTCACCAGCATCTGGGTTTTGAAGAAATGACCTTTGCGCGCTTTCAGACGGCTTTCAATGACGTCGAAATCACCTTTCAGATAGATAAAAGAGAGGTTCGGGTTTCCCTCGCGCAGCAGGTCGCGATAGTGTTTTTTCAATGCGGAACAGACAATCAGCGAGATTTTATTGGTACGCTGCATCGCGAAAGCGGCGTCGTTCAGCGCCTGCAACCACGGTTTGCGGTCATCATCATTCAACGGCTCGCCGGAGGCCATTTTTTCAATATTGCAGCGCGGATGCAGAAAATCGCCGTCCAGAAACGCGGCATGAAGCTGATGCGCCACGGCGCTTGCGACAGCGGATTTACCGCTGCCTGATACGCCCATCAGAACGTAAACGTGGTGATCATGATTAGTCGTGCTCAAAGCGGGCCCCCACTCTACAAGTTGCAAAATTTGTTACGGGTAACTGTTATCGGTAACATTGTCCAACCGCACCATTCACGACGCAATGACCATTCGTGCCAAAAGTGAATAAGTGTGAGCTACTTCAAAGTTGTCAGACTAAATAGATCCGCCCGGTGACAAGGTGAAACCTAAATCTAACATTTTCGGCGTGACCGTTTCGCCGCGAATGCGGGCCAACAGGCGTTCCGCGCCAATGCTGCCCATTCGCTCGCGCGGCGTCAGGACGCTTGCCAGACGCGGTTCCATCACCTGGCCGATGTCATGACCGTGGAACCCGGCGATCGCCATGTCGTCCGGGATTTTTAGCCCCAGGCGCTGGCATTCGAAGGCCGCCCCCACCGCCAGGTCATCGTTGGTGCAAAAAATACCGTCAAGCTGTGGGTATTCGCGTCGCGCCTGGCGCATGAGTTCGATACCGGAAGAGTAGGATGAAGATTGCTCCATCATCACACTGTAAGGAACCAGGCCTGCGTCCCGCATCGCCTGTTCATAGCCCTTCTGCTTGATGATAGTACGTTCGTCGAGGCGCGCCCCCAGATAGGCGATATGACGATGACCACGCGCGATAATCGCGGCGGTCATCTGACGGGCGGCCTCGAAGTTGTCAAAACCGACGGCAATATCGAGACATGGCGACTGGCTGTCCATCAGTTCCACCACCGGAATCCCGGCGACTTCGATCATTTTTAAGGTGCGCGGCGTATGGGTACGCTCAGTGAGGATCAGGCCGTCGATATTCCAGGAGAGCATCGATTCCAGGCGCTCCTGCTCCATCTCCGGTTTATAGCCGTAGTGCGCCAGCATGGTTTGATACCCGTGGGCATCGGTGACAGCCTCAATACCGCGTAACACTTCCGCAAAGACCTGGTTGGTTAAAGACGGCAGCAGAACGCCAATGGCGCGGCTGGTGGCGTTGGAAAGAATGTCAGGCGCGCGATTAGGAATGTACCCGAGCTCATCAAGCGCAGCCGCAATTTTACCCCGCAGCGCGACGGAGACCTGCTCCGGATTACGCAAAAAACGGCTGACCGTCATTTTGGTCACGCCCACACGGTCGGCCACATCCTGAAGTACGGGTCTTTTCTTTTTCATCGTCCTGAAAGGTATAAAAGGGATAGATTTGCCCAGTTTACCACGGACGTGCGGAATTAATGACAAACGATGAAAAGCCGGATGGCAACGCTTTCGCGTCTTATCCGGCCTACAAAAGGTTACAGCACGTTAAACTGGCGGCAAGTCAAACAGCAACACTTCACTGTCGCTGTCGGCATGAATCGAGATTGCCTGCTCATCCCAAATCGCCAGACCATCGCTGGTGGTGGCTTTAGTACCGTTAATGGTCACGTTACCTTTTACCACCTGGATCCAGACGCGGCGCTCAGCGGCAATCTGATGCACCGACTGCTCATCTTTGAGCAGCGCCCAGCGGTACAGCTCCATATCCTGGTGGACCTTCAGCGAACCATCGCGAGCATCTGGCGAAAGCACCAGTTGCTTGCCCTGCGCGGCGTCGAAGCGACGCTGTTCGTAGCGCGGCGTGATGCCGGTTTCTTGCGGAATGATCCAGATCTGGTACAGCCGCAGACGATCCGTTTTGCTCGGGTTGTACTCGGAGTGGCGAACGCCGGTCCCGGCGCTCATAATCTGGAATTCACCTGCCGGAACCTGTTCTTTATTGCCCATACTATCCTGGTGTTCTACGGCGCCTTCCAGCACATAGGTCAAAATTTCCATGTCTTTATGCGGATGCGTGCCGAACCCCTGGCCTGCGTCGATCACATCGTCGTTAATCACACGCAGCGCCGAGAACCCCATAAAGTTCGGATCGTAATAATCGGCAAAAGAAAAGGTATGCCAGGAGTCAAGCCAGCCATGATTCGCATGACCGCGGTCGTTTGCTTTGCGTAAGTAGATCATTGTGTTCACCCCCAGATGTTTTCGATGGAATAAGTGTGGACTCATTCCGTCCGGGATCATAGAGGGTGAAAATTGACTCCTCTGTTCAAAAAATATGAATAAGCGCAGAGGAGTCTGCAAGGGCTATTTAGCGAGGGTTATCGTCGCAGGCGTTGCCTGTTCGAAAGCACGTTCGAGGATTTCCAGGTTGGTAAGAACTTCAGATTCCTTGACGTAATTAGGCGTACCGACGGTCAACGTCTGGTACAGCGCATCATAAACACGACCATAGTCACCCGTTTCCGGTTTCACCTCTTCTTTCACCGTAACACCGTCATCGTTAACATATTCCAGCACGCCGACGGATTCGTCAGCGGCGAAACCGGGTTCACCGGGCATAATGTTCGCTTTCAGGCTGGTTTCTTGTTGATCGATACCGTACTTCACAAACGAACCTTTAGTCCCATGCACGATAAATTTCGGGTAATCAATTTTCACCAGGTGGCTGGTTTTAACGATAGCCTTCAAATCGCCATAAAATAGTTGCGCTTCAAAGGTGTCATCCGGATTCGCTTTATTACGCAGGCTACGAATGTCATACGCGACATGATCCGGGCGGCCAAATAGCGAAATAATTTGATCCATGGTGTGGACGCCAAGTCCGTAGAAAGCGCCATCTTGCGGCAGGCCCGGTTTGGTTTCCGCCACGGGTCGGTAGTAGTCAAAATGGCTTTCAACTTCGACAATCTTGCCCAGTTTCCCGCTCTCAATCGCTTTTTTAGCCGTGAGAAAACAGGAATCAAAACGCCGATTCTGATACGGCGTAACGGTCAGTCCTTTGCTTCGCGCCAGGTCGAACAACACTTTTGCCTGCGCCAGCGTCGGCGTGAAAGGTTTCTCAACCAGCACATTTTTACCCGCTTCCAGCGCGCGTTTGGCGTATTCGAAATGGCTGTCAGCATGCGTACAGACGATCACCAGTTTTACCTGCGGATCGCCCAACACCTCATCCAGATCGCTTGTGAAGTGAATATGTGAATACTGCGGCGCCTGCTCTTCCGGTTTAGCGTGACGACGGAAAATATGCGCGACATGCCAGGTATCTTTCCGATTCAGAACATAGGGGAGATGGTAACGGGTGGTACTTTTGCCGAATCCAATAAATGCGCAGTGTAAGGTCATGAGACGATCCTTTTGAAGATGATTGTTTACACCATAGCGCAAAGCGTGAGGAGACTGAATGTTGGATTCTTTGACGGTGGCGGAGAAGACTTTTCGGGCCTACAAAAGCAGATGCCTCAAGATCGGCCGTCGGCGTCGCGGTCAGTTTGTTCACGGCAAGCGCGCAGGGCCCGGAGCGTACTAAATGTACGTGAGGAGCACGAGCACTTCCCGGGGACAAAATGACAAGTAAGCCAGGCTGAAACAAAACCCAAAAAAAAGCCAGCAAAAGCTGGCTAAAGTAATACTGGAAGCAATGTGAGCAATGTCGTGCTTTCAGGTTCTCCGTAGGGGTTCCCCTGAACGCAAGGCAATAATAATCATTCTCATTCGCACTTGTCTACTTCTTTTTGCAAAAAAATGCGGTTGACGGAATTTTCTTTCTCAGCGAGTGTAAATACACAATTACCCCTGCAGGAGATAAGGAATGAGTGAAATAGTGATACGCCACGCTGAACCGAAAGATTACGACGCCATTCGTCAGATCCACGCCCAGCCGGAGGTGTATCACAACACGCTACAGGTTCCTCATCCTTCCCTCGAAATGTGGCAGGCGCGGCTAACCGAGCAAGCCGGGGTTAAACAACTGGTTGCCTGCATTGACGATATTGTCGTTGGCCATCTTTCTATTCAGGTCACCCAACGTCCTCGCCGCAGCCACGTGGCCGATTTTGGTATCTGCGTGGATGCCCGGTGGCACAATCGCGGCATTGCCAGCGCGCTGATCCGCACGATGATCGACATGTGTGACAACTGGCTGCGCGTCGAGCGTATCGAGTTAACGGTATTTGTTGATAACGAGCCCGCGGTGGCGGTGTATAAGAAGTACGGCTTTGAAATCGAAGGCACCGGTAAGAAATACGGCCTGCGCAACGGTGAGTACGTTGATGCGTACTTTATGGCGCGCGTGAAATAGCGCTTCCCCGCCCCACCCTGTGGGGCGAAACGTCACAAACCTTCACAACATTCCAGTTATTGCAACCTACTTCCCCTATATCAAAACAATAACCACCTGAATTTCATGGTTATTACCACTTTAAGCTTTATCACCGTTTTTTCCGTAATTTTAGCAATATTAATATTACATTTTTGTTTTTTTTTGGTTTCTGCCATCACTTTATGGTGACAATCACAACAATATACTCCTCCCGGGACTAATTTAACCACGGTGAGGTAAAAAATGAAATTTGAACGCCATCATAGAATATTGAAGGAACTCAGTATTTCGGGAGTTGTAAAAGTTTCAAATCTGGCGAAAAGTCTCAAGGTAACAAAGGAAACTATTCGTTCAGATCTCAATGAACTTGCCGGACAGGGATATCTTACTCGCTGTCATGGTGGTGCATTTATTACCCTTGATTCTCTTGATAACGTCGCAAAAAATGAAATTGCTTATGTGCTGGAAAAATATGAATCAGCGCAGAAAAATAAAAAAGGTCTCTCTGCCATGAAAAATAATGTATGTGTTATTGGCTCGTTCAATGTTGATATTATCAGTTATCTACCGAGATTACCCTCAACGGGAGAGTCATTGCTTGCCGATAAATTTATTTTTTCACCCGGCGGTAAGGGATGTAATCAGGCATTAGCAGCAAGCTATGCCGACTCTGATGTGCATTTTATTACTAAAGTCGGCTCAGATCATTTTAGTGATTACGCCATTAATTTTATAAACTCATCAAAAATCCATAAAAGTGTTATCTACCAGACCAAAGAAACACAAACAGGTACAGCAACCATCATGGTGAATGGAGATACCGGAGATAACGTCATCGCTATCTACCCTGGCGCCAACATGACAATTTCCCCTGATGAAATCACCATTCAGAAAGAAGCCATTATTCATTCAGATATTGTTCTTGTCCAACTGGAGACGAATTACGAAGCGCTGCAGCAAACAATTCGTCTCGCACAAAAAAATGACATACCGGTCATCATCAATCCAGCGCCATACAATGACATGGTTAACACTATCATTGATAACATTGACTATATTACGCCAAATGAAACGGAAGCAGGCCTGCTGGCCAATATGGCGGTTAATGATATCGAATCAGCCAAATGCGCGGCCAAAATTATTCATCAGAAAGGCGTCAAAAATACCATTATTACATTAGGTAGCAAAGGTTCGCTTGCTTATGATGGCACACAATTCATCTATTCCCCGGCATTTCCGGCAGTTGTAAAAAATACTGCGGGAGCGGGTGACGCTTTCAATGGCGCCCTCGCATCTGGTCTTGCAAAAGGAAAGTCACTGGCATCCGCATTGTGCTACGCCAGCGCATTTGCCTCACTTGCGGTTGAAACGCCTAATGCCTCTGATATGCCGGAAAACGACTCCGTTCTTCATCGTATTCAGGGTTCACATTACAAACAAACTATCTCTACTCACTAAATCAAGGAGCAGACTATGAACAATACGCAGAAAAAACTAAAGGTGCTCTTTATTGGAGAATCCTGGCATATTCATATGATTCATTCAAAAGGTTATGACAGTTTCACCTCCAGTAAATATGAAGAAGGCGCTACATGGTTACTGGAATGCCTGAGGAAAGGCGGCGTTGATATTGATTACATGCCTGCCCACACGGTACAAATTGCCTTTCCAGAGAGTGTTGACGAATTAAACCGTTACGATGTGATTGTTATTAGCGACATTGGTAGTAATACCTTCCTGTTGCAAAACGAGACATTTTATCAGCTAAAAATAAAACCAAACGCTCTGGAGTCCATTAAAGAGTACGTCAAAAATGGCGGTGGACTACTCATGATTGGCGGTTATCTGTCATTTATGGGTATTGAGGCAAAAGCCAATTATAAGAACACCGTTCTTGCTGAGGTTCTGCCAGTTATTATGCTTGATGGCGATGACCGGGTAGAAAAGCCCGAGGGTATCTGTGCTGAGGCTGTCTCACCTGAACATCCTGTTGTTAACGGATTCTCAGATTATCCGGTATTTCTTGGATATAACCAGGCCGTCGCCAGAGACGATGCCGATGTCGTATTAACAATAAATAATGACCCATTGTTAGTGTTCGGTGAATACCAACAGGGTAAAACCGCCTGCTTTATGAGTGACTGCTCCCCACACTGGGGAACCCAGCAGTTTATGTCATGGCCGTTTTATACCGACCTGTGGGTCAACACGCTTCAATTCATCGCCAGAAAATAAAAAACAATGGAGTAACGAAAGTTACTCCTTTTATAAAATATAAGGATTGATGTATGAACAAGAATAAGTACTCAACCCCCTTACTGATGCTTGCCACCATCTTAGCCGGTATGCTTTCCCCGATGCAGTCTGCCGTTAATGGGCAGTTAGGACATTGGTTACAAGACGGTAATGCTTGCGCAGTAATCTCGTTTGCCAGCGGTCTGGTCGTCATGTTTTTTATTATTATTGCGCGCAAAGAAACACGCCAGCAATTCGCCTCAATCCCTACTCTGATTAAAAAGAGAAAAATCCCGCTATGGAATTGGTTTGCAGGATTATGCGGGGCGATGGTCGTATTTTCTGAAGGCGCATCCGCCAGCGCACTGGGCGTTGCCACCTTTCAAACGGCATTAATTTCCGCCCTGCTCCTTTCCGGCCTGCTGTGCGACCGTTTTGGCATCGGTGTGGAGGAGAAGAAATATTTTACGCCATGGCGCATTACTGGCGCATTGTTCGCCGTTATCGCCACCATTTTTGTCGTGTCGCCACAGTGGCACTCAACCTCGTTTATCCTGCTCGCTATCCTCCCCTTTTTGGCAGGGTTACTCGCTGGCTGGCAGCCTGCAGGGAATGCGAAAGTCGCCGAGGCAACGGGCTCCATGCTGGTGTCCATTACATGGAACTTCATCGTCGGCTTTTGTGTCCTGGGCGCGGCGCTGGCGATACGTATCGCATTAGGCCATGTCACCATCCAGTTACCCGATACATGGTGGATGTATCTCGGTGGTCCGCTGGGTCTGCTGTCCATCGGGCTAATGGCGATTCTGGTGAGAGGCTTAGGGCTATTGATGCTGGGCGTAGCGTCAACAGCAGGCCAACTGCTTGGCTCAGTGCTAATTGATGAATTGATCCCTTCATTAGGCAATACGGTCTACCTGGTCACCATCATCGGTACGCTGTTCGCGTTAGTCGGTGCGATTGTGACCACCATCCCTGAATACAGAGCATCCAAAATGGCGCAAAGAATAGAGGTGTCAGAATGAAAGGTTTCCTGCAAACCGTAACAGGCCCGGTGGCGCATACGGATATGGGGCTGACGCTACCGCATGAACATCTGTTTAACGATCTGTCTTCGGTCGTAGACGAGCCACATTATGCTTTTTCACAGCAACTGGTGGGAAAGAAAGTCAGTGCTGACCTGCAGTGGGGGTTGAAACACGACCCATACTGCTGCGCCGATAACATGGACCGCAAAGAGATTGATGATGTTATCTTCGAAATCAATAACTTTATGTCTTTGGGCGGCAGGACGATTGTCGACGCCACCGGTTCAGAATCCATTGGGCGGGATGCCTCAGCGCTACGAGAAGTTGCCTTAAAAACGGGTTTGAATATCGTTGCGTCATCCGGACCTTATCTGGAGAAATTTGAAAGTACCCGGATCCATAAACCTGTTGAGCTGTTAGCCTCACTCATTGATAAAGAACTGAATCAGGGTATTGGCGAGACGGATATTCGCGCTGGCATGATCGGTGAAATCGGTGTATCCCCCGCGTTTACCCAAGCGGAGCGTAACAGCCTGCGGGCAGCGTCTCTGGCACAATGTAACAACCCCCACACGGCGATGAATATCCATATGCCAGGGTGGCTGCGACTGGGTGATGAGGTGCTGGATATCGTGCTGGAAGAAATGAACGTCTCTCCGGCAAAAGTCTCGCTGGCGCATTCGGACCCTTCAGGAAAAGATGTCGTCTATCAACGTAAAATGCTCAACCGTGGCGTATGGCTTGAATTTGACATGATTGGTCTGGACATCACCTTCCCAAAAGAAGGTGTCGCGCCGGGCGTTCAGGAGACCGCAGATGCAGTAGCGAATCTGATTGCACTGGGTTACGCCGACCAAATCGTTTTAAGCCATGATGTTTTTCTCAAACAGATGTGGGCGAAAAATGGCGGAAATGGCTGGGGGTTTGTCCCGAATGTCTTCCTCGCCTATCTGGCTGCTCGCGGAGTAGACAACGATACTCTGCGCAAGCTTTGTATTGATAATCCAGCCCGATTACTCACGGCATAATCTGCAAATAGCCCGGTGTCTGACACCGGGCCTGGAATTAAAAATCAGTATCCCGCCGTTAAATCATCCACCGAACGCGGGTCAGACGCGCCGTACAGTTCGCCATCCGGTCCAACCATAATACTTTGGGTGCTGCCCATCGCTTCTTTCAGCGCGACTTTCTGCCCTTTCTGTTCCAGCAACTTCAGCGTATCGGGGCTGAAGCCCTTTTCTACCCGCAGTTCGTCCGGCAACCATTGATGATGGAAACGCGGCGCGTTGGTCGCTTCGGCGACGTTCATGCCAAAATCAATGCTGTTCACTACCATTTGCAGCACGGTAGTGATGATTCGACTCCCGCCAGGGCTGCCGGTCACCAGCCAGGTTTTGCCATCTTTAACGACGATAGTCGGCGACATCGACGACAGCGGACGCTTCTTCGGACCGACCGCGTTAGCATCGCCGCCCACCAGGCCATAAACATTAGGTACACCGGGTTTAGCAGAAAAATCATCCATTTGATTATTCAGCAGAATACCGGTATTTCCCGCCACAATTCCTGTGCCGAAGGTGGTGTTCAGGGTATAGGTCACCGCCACAGCATTGCCGTCTTTATCCACCACCGAGAAGTGGGTGGTCTGGTTGCTTTCATACGGGGCGAGCTTGCCCGGTTTGATCTGACTGGAAGGTTTTGCCTTATTAATATCAATTTGATCGGCCAACGTTTTTGCATAGGCTTTGTGGGTCAGCGCCTGCCACGGCACTTTCACAAAGTCCGGATCGCCCAGATACTCTGAGCGGTCAGCGTAGGCATATTTTTCCGCTTCCGCCATGATTTGCATGGCATCGGCGCTGCCAAAGTCGTACTTCTTCATGTCGAAATTTTCGAGGATATTCAGGATCTGTACGATGTGAATACCGCCCGAGGATGGCGGCGGCATGGAGAAGACCTGATACCCGCGATAGTCACCACTGATTGGCGTACGCTCAACGGCTTTATAGCTGGCTAAATCCTCTTTGGTCATCAGACCGCCGTTCTTCTGCATTTCCCCGGCAATCTGGTCGGCAATCGCCCCTTTATAAAACGCATCCGGGCCGTTTTCGGCAATCATTTCCAGGCTTTTCGCCAGATTCTTCTGGACCAGCTTATCGCCTTTTTTCAGCGGCTCGCCGTCTTTCCAGAAAATGACTTTGCTGTTCTCATGATTAGGGATCACTTCGCTGCCGTAAGTTTTTAAGTCGTCGGCCAGCGCATCGTTAACCACAAAACCCTCTTCCGCCAGCTTCATCGCCGGACGCACCACTTTATTCAGCGGCATCGTGCCGTATTTCTCCAGCGCCAGCGAGAACCCCGCCACGGTACCCGGCGTACCGGATGCCAGATGCGACGTCAGCGACTTTTTCGCATCGGCGTTACCCTGCTCGTCGAGGAACATATCACGGGTCGCGCCAGCAGGCGCCATTTCACGAAAATCGATCGCCGTGGTAGCGCCATCTTTAGTGCGCAGCAGCATAAATCCTCCGCCGCCCAGATTCCCGGCTTGCGGATGCGTGACAGCCAGCGCATAGCCCACGGCGACGGCGGCATCCACGGCATTACCGCCCTGCTTTAAGATATCCACGCCAACCTGCGTCGCCATTGCATCCACGGACGCCACCATCCCTTGCGTCGCCCGCACAGGATGAAAGACATCTTCTTCAACACCATAGGAGACTGGCGGCGCGACGGGAGGATTGGCCACCGCGCTAAACGTCCCCCCGGCCAGCAGAGCGGCGATCGCCACCCAGCGCATAAACGTTGGTTTCATCGTTGTTTTTCTCCAGATAAATGGGTGTATGTCCCGTTTAATCCTGGTCCACAACGCTTAAAAAATCATCATCATGGCGAAATAGAGGTACACTTAAAAAGAGGCCTCATCGGGAGGAGACGACAATGAAACGCTTACTACTTATTACGGCTTTGTTACCCTTTGCTGTATTGGCCCAGCCAATTAACACTATGAATAATCCTAATCAGCCAGGTTATCAGATCCCCAGCCAGCAGCGTATGCAGACGCAGATGCAAACGCAGCAGATTCAGCAGCAGGGTATGTTGAAACAACAGATGCAAACGCAGGCGCGCAGCCAGCAGCAAAATCTACAGTCGCAGTTGAATGCCAATACGCAGCGGGTTCAGCAGGGACAGCCGGGCAACGGTATGCTCGGTCAGCAAACGCTGCCCAATACGCAGGGCGGAATGCTCAGCGGCAGCGGAAATCCGGACCGGATGCTAAACCATTCCCAGCCAATGTTGCAGCAGGGCAGCGGGACGCCGCAGCCTGACATCCCGCTGAAAACCATCAGCCCTTAAAACTGACGGCCCTTAAAACTGAAAGTGAGGGCCGATGTCATCAATGCGATCGGTGCAGATACAATCCACGCCCCAGCGCAGCAGCTCTGCCGCCCGCTGGGGCTGATTGACGGTATACACCAGAATCCGCAGACCCGCGGCCTTAATCTCTTGCACTCGCGTCTCATCGAGTAATTTATGGTTGAGATGGAGGGAAACACAGCCCAGACGGGTCGTCAGTTCACGCCAGTCTTCACGCCATTTATCCAGCAGTAACCCGCGCGGCAGTTCAGGTGCTGCCGCCTGCGCCGCTTCCAGCGCCTCTATCTCAAAGGAAGAAAGCAGCGGCGGCGTCATCCCGGCCCACAGTTCGCGGGCGGCCAACGCCACGACACGTCCTGTTAGCCTTCCGCTCCCCGTTGTCGGTTTTATCTCAATATTCGCCATCATGCCGTGTTTACGGCAGCGCTCCGCCACCTGCGAAAGCAACGGCAGCGGCTCGCCTTTAAATTCGCCGCTAAACCAACCGCCAGCGTCCACACGCAATAAATCCTGCCAGTTCAACTCGCCCGCCACGCCCCAACCGTTGCTGGTGCGCTCCAGGTTATCGTCATGCAGCAGGAAAATTTCGCCGTCTTTCGACAGCTTGGCATCAAACTCAATCATGGTGTGCCCGTATCGCGCGCCCACGTCAATCGCCGCCAGAGTGTTTTCCGGCGCCAGTTTACCGCCGCCGCGATGGGCGACAATGTGGGGATAAGGCCAGTTACTCATACACGTTGTCCTGTTTCGCCATCAAAAAGATGCCGCTGATGTTCCGGCAGATGCAGCCATAGCGTACTGCCCGCCGCCGGGCGCTGCTGATGCGCCAACCGCACCACCAGTTTCTGATCGCCCCAGCGCCCATGCGCCAGATTATCCGCCCCCAGAATCTCCAGCGTGTCTACCGTTAACGGCACGCCGCCTTCTGCCTGCGAGCTTAACGCAATATGCTCCGGGCGGATACCCAGCGTCATTTTACGTCCGGCATGACCCCGATAGCCCGCACCTATCGGCAACGCCAGACCGCCAGGCAATTCGAAACGGTCGCCGGAAGCGCTGATAACGCCATCCAACAGATTCATCGCCGGGCTGCCGATAAAGCTCGCCACGAAGCGACTGGCCGGTTTTTCATACACCTCTACCGGCGTGCCAATCTGTTCTGCGACGCCTTTATTCATCACCATCACCCGCTGGGCCAGCGTCATCGCTTCTACCTGATCGTGAGTAACATAGAGCGAGGTGGTACGAAGACGACGATGCAGATGTTGTAACTCCAGACGCATCTGCACGCGCAGCTTGGCGTCGAGGTTAGAAAGCGGTTCGTCGAATAAAAAGACTGCCGGCTCGCGGACGATCGCGCGCCCCATTGCCACGCGCTGCCGTTGACCGCCGGAAAGCTCGCGTGGACGGCGTTTAAGCAGGCCGTCCAGCTCCAGAATGCGCGCCGCCTCCCGCACGCGTTCTTCAATATGCGCTTTGCTCATACCGCGAATTTTCAGCCCCCACGCCATGTTCTCCTCTACGCTCATATGGGGATAGAGAGCATAGTTCTGAAATACCATCGCGATGCCGCGATCTTTGGGCTCCATCTCGGTGACCCGTTTGCGATCAATCCAGATATCGCCGCCGGTCACGCGTTCCAGACCGGCCACCATCCGCAACAACGTTGATTTGCCGCAGCCGGACGGCCCGACCATCACGATAAATTCGCCATCCGCCACGTCCAGCGTTAACGGTTGAATGACCTGGGTTTTGCCGTCCCAGCTTTTGGTTACTGCCTGTAGTTTTAAACCAGCCATTTTTATTTCTCACTGTCCACTAAACCACGCACAAACGCCCGTTGCATGGCTAACACAATTACGACCGGAGGGATAAGGGTGAGCAGCATTGCCGCCATCACCTGGTTCCATTGCGTGGTACCTTCGCCGGTGGCGATCATCCCTTTGATACCCGCTACGGCAGTGCCAAGATTCACGTCGGTGATAATCAACAGCGGCCACAGATACTGGTTCCAGCCGTAGATAAAGGTGATGACGAATAACGCCGCCAGGTTGGTTTTTGACAGCGGCAACACGATGTCGCGGAAAAAGCGCATCGGCGACGCGCCGTCAATACGGGCCGCCTCCACCAGTTCATCCGGAAGCGTCATGAAGAACTGACGAAACAGGAAAGTGGCGGTAGCGGACGCCATCAGCGGTAGCGTCAGACCAGCATAGCTGTCGAGCATTTTCAGGTTGGCGATCACTTCCACCGTCGGGAAGATACGCACTTCAACCGGCAGCATCAGGGTGATAAAAATCATCCAGAAGAACAGGTTACGCAGGGGAAAACGAAACCAGACGATGGCGAATGCGGAAAGCATAGATACCGTGATTTTGCCTACCGTAATGCTGAACGCCATAATGAAACTGTTAAGCATCATCAGCCAGAATGGCGCGCTATTAACACCGACGCCGTTGACCCAAATAGTTTTGATATTCTCCAGTAACTGCGTGCCGGGAAGCAGCGTCATCGGCGTCTCAAACACCGCGCGGTCGTCCAGCGTCGCCGCGACAAACGCGACATACAGAGGAAACAAAATGACCGCGATCCCCAGAATCAGCATGGTATGGCTGAATATTGTCAGCCCGCGACGATTCTCTATCATTGGTAACGCACCTTACTTTCCACATAGCGGAACTGCACCACCGTCAGAATGATGACGAGGAACATCAACACCACCGACTGCGCGGCGGACGCCGAGAGATCCAGGCCGGTAAACCCTTCGCGATAGATCTTATAAATCAGCGTCGTGGTGGCTTGTACCGGCCCGCCGGCGGTCGCGGCGTCGATCACCGGGAAGGTGTCGAAAAAGGCATACACCAGGTTGACCACCAGCAGGAAGAAACTGACCGGCGCAATAAGCGGCAAAGAAAGCCGGAAGAAACGACGAATCGGCCCGGCGCCGTCAATGGCCGCCGCTTCCACCAGCGAGCGGGGAATGGATTGCAGCGCGGCAAAGAAGAATAAAAAGTTGTAACTAATCTGCTTCCAGACTGACGCAAATACCACCAGGAACATCGCCTGACCGCTGTTTTGCGCGTGGTTCCAGTCATAGCCGAATTCGCCGAGGAAATGGGTGATTAATCCCCGCCCCGGGTTAAACAGGAAAATCCACAATACGGCGGCGACGGCGGGCGCGACGGCATAAGGCAGCAGCATCAGCGTCTGATAAAAACGGCTGCCGCGCACCACGTAATCCACCAGGGCGGCGAAAAACAGCGAGACCAGCAGGCCGCTAAACGTGACCAGCGCGCTGAATTTAATCGTCGTCCAGAAGGCGTCGAGATAATAACTGTCGTGAAAAAGCGCGACAAAATTCTCCAGCCCGACAAATTGGCTGGAAAAACCAAACGGATCGACGCTTTGCAGCGAATACCACAGCGCTTCGCCCGCAGGCCAGATAAAGAAAATAACGGTGATAACCAACTGCGGGGCAACCAGTAAATACGGCAGCCAACGCGAGCGGAACACCGGACGGGATGATGACATGAAGGTTCTTTTCCTGGAAGGTGCCGGATGGCGGTGCAAGCACCTTATCCGGCCTACAAACGCTGTAGGCCTGATAAGCGCAGCGCCATCAGGCACTTATACACTTAAGATTTGCTCGCTTTCTCAAAACGACGCAGTAACTGATTCCCGCGATCCACCGCGGTATCCAACGCCTGTTGTGGGGTTTTCTTCCCGGTCCAGACGCTTTCCAGCTCTTCGTCCACGATAGTACGAATCTGCGGCATATTGCCCAGACGCAAGCCTTTGGTGAAGGGTAACGGCGGCTTATTCAACATCTGGCGAGTGGCGATATCCGCACCGGGGTTTTTATCGTAATAACCCTGCTCGCGGGTCAGCTCGTAGGCGGCGGTGGTAATCGGCAGGTAGCCAGTTTTTTGATGCCATTCAGCAGCGTTTTCCGGTTTTGCCAGGAAGTCGAGGAATTTGGCGACGCCGGTATAGGTTTCTTTATCTTTACCCTGCATGACCCATAGGCTGGCTCCGCCGATAATGGCGTTTTGCGGCGCGCCCTTGATATCAGCGTCGTACGGCATCATACCCACGCCATAGTTAAATTTGGCATACTGGCGGATATTGGCAAGCGAACCGGAGGACGCGGTTGTCATCGCGCAGTCACCGTTATAAAACTTCTCGGTAGACTCGTCCTTACGCCCAACATAGCTAAAATCGCCTTTCTTATTCATCTCTTCCAGCAGCGCGATATGTTTCACCTGCTCTGGCTTATTAAATTCCAGCACCGCATCTGTACCGTCAAAGCCATTGTTTTTACTGGCGAAGGGGAGACCGTTCCAGGCGCTGAAGTTTTCCAGTTGGATCCAGCCTTGCCAGCCGCTGGCGTAACCGCATTTCATGCCAGCCGCTCTCAGTTTCGCGGTATAGTCAGCCAGCTCCTGCCAGGTTTTCGGCGGCTGTTCCGGATCTAAACCGGCTTTCTTAAAGGCGTCTTTGTTGTAGTACAGTACCGGCGTGGAGCTGTTAAAGGGCTGGGAGAGCAGATGCCCGCTTTTAGCATCGGTGTAGTAGCCTGCAACGGTTGGTACAAACTGGGACTCGTCAAAGTTAATACCGGCGTCTTTAAACACTTCATAAACCGGCTTAATGGCTTTCGAGGCCATCATGGTCGCCGTCCCAACCTCATAAACCTGCAATATTGCCGGCGCGTTGCCGGTACGGAATGCCGCGATCCCGGCGCTCAGGTTCTGTTCATAGTTCCCCTTATAGACCGGAACGATTTTGTAATCCGGATTGGCCTGGTTGAAACGTTGCGCCAGTGAATCAACTTCTTTGCCTAACTCCCCTTCCATTGAATGCCAGAATGGAATAGTGGTGACGGCCAACGCCTGACCCGTAAATGCCAGACTCAGCGCCAGTCCTAAAGCTGTATGTCGTAACGATATCATCGGTTATCTCTCTTTTTGTGCCGGGATGCGCGATATCACGCGTTTTATGTTCGCGGGGGTAACATGACATGCTCGAATGACAGAAAAATAACTTTTTTATTACAAAAAAAAGATAGTAAGGCGACAGAGAGATGGCAAGGCAGTGAAAGCGCCGGAAAAGAAAAGTGGGAGCTACGGCACGGATAGGTACGACATTATTCCCGGGGACGGCGCACATGCCGTAACTCAACCAGGCGGAGCGTCGCCGGGATTAACGTCTCAGGCGCGTAAGCGAACGGCAATTTGCTCCAGCGTAAGCCGCCCTGCCGCCGCATCGACTGTCATATCGACAAAATCCGGATTCGCAGCGAGTGAGATCCCGTTACGCTTTAAAAACAGCAGCGTAATAAATAAGGCGGTGCGTTTGTTACCATCATTGAAGATATGCCCACGGGATATAGCGAGCAAATGCATTGCCGCCAGCAGCCACACGTCGGTCACCCCTTCATATTCGATTTGATTGAGTACCCGGTACATTAGCGCTTCCGCGCGGCCAGGATCAGGCATACCTGTTACACCAGGCGTAACGCGGAGAAGCCTGTCGTGAAACTGAATTATCTCTTCCGCTGAGATAAGTTGTTGGGTCATTTATCCGCCAGCTCCCTGAGCTCATTGCCATGAACCGCCATAATGGCAGCAAACTCATCATCCATTCGCGCCGTCTGATAACGCTCAAACTCCTCGGCGCTGATGATCACTGCGGGCTTATGCCCACGACGCGTGATGGTGACAGGGCCCGCCGTCACCGCACTTTCCAGGACTTCGGCCAGATTTTGCCGCGCTTCGCTATAGTTAACCGTACGCATAAACACCTCCCCAGTTGTACATGTTTATTGTACAACAAACACGTACAAAAAAAGAGCCATCAGGCTCTTTTGAAAAATTTTACCGCTTGCCGTTACCGGGGACGGCGCACGCGCTTCCCCCTGGCACAGTCTAACCGCCCAGATAGGCGCTGCGCACCGCTTCGTTCGCCAGCAGCGCATCACCGGTATCGGATAGCACCACGTGGCCGTTTTCCAGCACATAACCGCGGTCGGCGAGCTTCAGCGCCTGGTTGGCGTTTTGCTCGACAAGGAAGATGGTCATACCCTGCTCGCGCAACTGCTCAATGGTGTCGAAGATCTGCTGGATGATGATCGGCGCCAGCCCCAGCGACGGTTCATCCAGCAGCAATAGCCTCGGCTGGCTCATCAGCGCGCGGCCAATCGCCAGCATCTGCTGTTCGCCGCCGGACATGGTACCCGCTCGTTGGATACGGCGTTCATGCAGGCGCGGAAACAGCTCGTACACCCATTTGATACGCTCCTGAAACCGATCGCGCTCGGCAAAAAAACCGCCCATCGCCAGGTTCTCTTCCACCGTCATCCGCGAGAAGACGCGCCGCCCTTCCGGTACTATCGCCACCGCTTCACGCATGATTTTCGCCGTCTGCCAGTCGGTGATGTCTTTACCGTCAAACACCACCCGTCCGCTGGAGGCGCGCGGATCGCCGCACAAGGTGCCAAGCAGCGTCGTTTTCCCCGCGCCGTTAGCGCCAATCAGGGTAACGATTTCCCCCTGGTTGATGTGCAGACTGACGTCGTGCAGCGCCTGAATCTTGCCGTAGTGGGCGCTGACTTTTTCAAACGTTAACATCGTTTTTTCCATCTTATGCCTCACCCAGATAAGCGCGGATGACGTCCGGGTTGTTGCGGATCTCTTCCGGCGTGCCGTTCGCCAGCGGCGTGCCCTGGTTCACCACGTAAATGCGATCGGAAATGCCCATCACCAGCTTCATATCGTGTTCAATCAGCAGGATAGTGGTGTTGTGATGGTTACGTAGTTCGGCAATCAGCTCATCCAGCTCTTTGGTCTCTTTCGGGTTAAGACCAGCCGCCGGTTCGTCGAGCATCAGAATTTCTGGCTGCGTCACCATGCAGCGGGCAATCTCCAGCCGGCGCTGGTCGCCGTAGGCCAGATTACTGGCCTGGCGGTTGGCATGTTCCAGCAGGCCAATACGCTCAAGCCAGGTCGCCGCGCGGTCCAGCGCTTCACTTTGCGCGCGGCGGAAAGCGGGCGTTTTCAACAGGCCGGAAAAGAGGCCCGTTTTCAGTTGCTGGTGCTGCGCCACCAGCAGGTTTTCAATCACCGTCATTTCTCGAAACAGGCGCACATGCTGGAAAGTGCGTACCACGCCCATGCGGGCGATCTGCTGGCCCGGCAATCCTTCCAGATGCCGCTCGCGCAACGTGATCGTACCGCCTGTCGGCTTATAAAAACCGGTCAGGCAGTTAAACACCGTCGTTTTACCCGCGCCGTTAGGGCCAATCAGCGACACAATTTCCCGCTCACGCAATTCCAGCGATACATTGTTGACCGCCAGCAAACCGCCAAAGCGCATCATCAGGCCGTTAACCGCTAATAATGGCTGACTCATGCCTGCTCTCCTTTCGCCTGACCACTTTTCAGCTTCAACTGCGGACGCGTCATCGGCAGCAATCCCTGCGGGCGCCAGATCATCATCAACACCATCAAACCGCCGAGCATCAACATGCTGTATTCGTTGAAATCGCGCATCAACTCGCGCGACACCACCAACAGAACCGCCGCCAGGATCACCGCAAACTGCGAGCCCATTCCGCCCAGCACCACAATCGCCAGCACGAAGGCGGATTCGGCGAAGGTGAAGGATTCCGGGCTGACAAAGCCCTGGCGGGCGGCAAACAACGTCCCGGCGAAACCGGCAAACGCGGCGCTGATAGTAAAAGCGGTCAGCTTGATGCGCGTCGGGCTTAAACCTAATGAGCGACAGGCGATCTCATCTTCACGCAACGCTTCCCACGCCCGGCCCAGCGGCATACGCAGCAGGCGGTTAATGACAAACAGCGACAGGACCACCAGCAACAGGGCCACCAGATAGAGGAAAATGACCCGGTCGGATGGGTCGTACTTCACGCCAAAGAAATTGCTGAAGGTATCCCAGCCGCCTTCGCGGGTGTTGCGGCTAAACTCCAGACCAAACAGCGTCGGTTTGGGGATCTGGCTGATACCGTTCGGGCCGCCGGTAATTTCAGTGTTGTTGAGCAGCAGGATACGGACGATTTCGCCGAAGCCGAGCGTCACAATCGCCAGATAGTCGCCGCGCAGGCGCAGTACCGGGAAGCCGAGCAGGAAACCAGCGGCGGCGGAGACCAGTCCCGCCAGCGGCAGGCAGGTCCAGAAACCCAAACCATAATAGTGGTTGAGCAGCGCAAAGGTATAAGCGCCGATGGCGTAAAAGCCGCCGTAGCCCAATACCAGCAGGCCGGACAGCCCTACCACCACGTTCAGCCCCAGACCGAGGATGATATAAATCATGGTCATGGTGGCGATATCGACGCTACCGCGCGACACCATAAACGGCCACGCCACGGCGATAACCAGCAGCGCCATCAGAAACAGCTTTTGCTTAACGGTAGAGCCATCGATCGCCGGCAGAATAAACTTCGGTCCGGAGACGTGCTTCACCGCTTTCTGGAACATCGGACGCAGCAACTGAAAGAAAAAAACCACTGCCGTACCGATAAAGATCCACTGCCAGCGGATGTCGGCGGCGGTATCCACCACCAGTTTGGTGCCGTCCAGCTCCAGTTGTACGCCCATGAAGACGCCAGCCAAAACGAAGAACATCGCCGCAGAGAACAGAGCCATCGCAATATGCATCGGTTTCATACTTTCTCTACCTCCGGACGCCCCAGGATACCGGTCGGCATCACCAGCAGTACCAGAATCAGCAGAGCGAACGATACGACATCTTTATATTCGGTACTTAAATATGCAGACGAGAGCGCTTCGGCGACGCCCAAAATCAGACCGCCGATCATCGCGCCCGGAATGCTGCCAATACCGCCCAGCACCGCCGCGGTGAACGCTTTCATCCCGGCCATAAAACCGATGTAGGGGTTAATCACGCCGTAAAATTGCCCAAGCAGCACACCCGCCACCGCCGCCATTGCCGCGCCGATAACAAACGTTAGCGCAATGACGCGGTCGGTATTAATGCCGAGCAGGCTGGCCATTTTCAGATCCTCCGCGCAGGCGCGGCAGGCGCGGCCCATCCGGGAGTAGCGAATGAAAATGGTGAGCGCCAGCATAGCCAGAAAGGTGACTATCCAGATAACCGCCTGCATGGTGGTGATGGACGCGGAAAAGTTTTCGCTGCTGCCCACAATCCACTGGCCGTTAAACAGGCTGGGTAACGCCACGTCGCGCGAACCTTCCGTCAGGCTGACGTAGTTTTGCAGAAAGATAGACATCCCGATGGCGGAAATCAGGGCGATCAGGCGCTTGGAGTTGCGCACAGGCCGGTAAGCGACTCGCTCGATACTCCAGCCGTAGGCGCTGGCAATAATAATCGCGCCGATAAATCCGGCGGCCACCAAGAGCCAACTGGTGTCTATTCCCATCATCATTAGCGCGGCGATGATCATAAAAGAGACGTAGCTGCCGATCATATACACCTCGCCATGAGCGAAGTTGATCATGCCGATAATGCCGTACACCATCGTATAACCGATAGCAATCAGCGCGTAGGTGCTCCCCAGCGTGACGCCGTTAAACATCTGCTGCAAGAAATAGAGAAACTGCTCGGACATAAGGTAACCTTTTTAAACCCGCCCGGCGTGCGGGCGGTGGGATAACTTATCTTCTGGCATTACTTCGCGACGGTTGACGAGCCGTCGGCGTGCCACTGGAAGACGCCAAATTCAAATCCCTTAAGATCGCCTTTTTCATCCCATTTCAGCGGCCCAATAACGGTATCAGCCCCGTTAGCTTTAAGATCTTTCACCAGATCCAGCGGAGCATGGCTGGCGCTACGCGTCATTGCGGTCGCCAGCGACTGGACGGCGGCGTAGGTGATCCAGACATACGGACCGCTGGGATCTTTCTTGTCGGCTTTCAGCGCCTCGACAATCGCTTTATTCGCCGGGTCCTGGTCATAACGTTTTGGCATCGTCACCAACATGCCTTCCGCCGCACCGCCCGCAATATTGGACAGCGACGCGTTACCCACGCCTTCCGGCCCCATAAATTGCGTTTTCAGGCCATTAGCCCGCGCCTGGCGCAGCATCTGCCCCATTTCCGGGTAGTAGCCGCCGTAATACACAAAGTCGATATTCTCTTTTTGCAAGCGAGCAATCAGGGCGGAGAAATCTTTTTCACCGGCGGTAATACCATCAAAAAAGACAATATTGGCATTGCCCTGCTTCAGACCATCCTGCACGGAGCGCGCCAGTCCTTCGCCGTATTGCTGTTTATCGTGAATGATAGCGATGCGCTGCGGTTTCACCGTTTCCAGGATATATTTCGCGGCTGTTGGCCCCTGGGAGGAGTCCAGGCCGGCGGTACGCATAATGTACTGATAGCCGCGCTGGGTCAGCTCCGGGTTAGTCGCCCCCGGGGAGATCATCAGAATACCTTCATCTTCATAGATATCGGATGCTGGCTGAGTAGAAGAAGAACACAAGTGACCAATAACGTACTGAATACCGTCGTTAACGATTTTGTTGGCCACCGCCACCGCCTGTTTTGGATCGCAGGCATCATCGTACTCTACGCCGACCAGCTTATCGCCTTTAATACCGCCTTTAGCGTTGATGTCTTTAATGGCCTGCCGCGCGCCGTTAAATTCCATATCGCCCCATTGCGCTACCGGGCCGGACATCGCCCCGACTATGGCGACTTTAATATCATCTGCCATTGCCCCCTGCGAGACTGCTAATGCAACAATCCCTGCGATTATTGTTTTCGCTTTCCGTTTCATGTGCCTGTATCCCCATTCGTGATGTTATATGTTTTGTTTTTTGCTGGTTAAAAAGCAGACTGTACTTTTTATAAATGGTGCGCTTTTTACTGACTCATTAATGAGTTAGCGCAGCATTTAAAGCATAATAAGATTAAAATCTCTATTTTTCAGTCTATTAAGAAAAGATAATATTCTGCTTTTCGCTATAGATAAACAAAAAAAAGCATGCTTGTCAGCATAAAATAACGGCATATTAAGCGGAATAATTCACTAGCATTCAGGGAATTATGCTGCCTGTTTTCCATTCTCTAATGCTTCAAACTGTAATTATCGTTGTTAAAAAATTAATAACCTGGTAAATGACACAAAAAAGAGAAAGCATCTGGCCTGCCTGTTTCGGTACACTGATCGCATCTTTTGAAATCGGGACAAGCCGTCGATGAAGCTGACTATCCTTCGTTTAGAACACTTTAGCGCTCAGGATCAGATCGATCTGGGCAAAATCTGGCCGGAATATTCCGCCTCCTCATTAAGCGTAGATGAAACGCACCGGATTTATGCCGCGCGGTTTAACGAGCGTTTGTTGGGCGCCGTAAGAGTGACGCTGAGCGGAACGCAGGGCGCGCTGGATTCCTTACGCGTGCGTGAAATCACCCGTCGTCGCGGCGTCGGGCAATACCTGGTAGAAGAAGTCATCCGCGATAATCCCAACGTCTCGTCGTGGTGGATGGCGGATGTCGGTGTTGAAGACCGCAGCGTGATGGCCGCGTTTATGCAGGCGTTAGGTTTTACCGCCCAGCATGACGGCTGGGAGAAGCGCTAAAAGAAAGCCGGATGGCGCTGACGCTTATCCGGCCTACATGCCGGGAGAAAAGATAAAAACCACCTCGCAATTTTCCAAGAATTTCGCGTTGCAGGCAGGCGGCAAGTTATGAAATCCCCGGGAGCTTACATAAGTAAGTGACCGGGGTTGAATAACGTAGCCAACGCACCTGCAGCGCGAAAGGCGCCAGGAAAATTACTTAGCGTCTGTCGCCGTACCGTTCGCATGCCAGTCAAATACGCCGAACTCAAATCCTTTCAGATCGCCTTTCTCATCCCACGACAGCGGTCCCATTACGGTGTCGACCGTGGCGCCTTTCAGGTATTTGGCAATTTCCGCCGGATCGTCAGACTGGTTCAGGCCCGCCTGTAAGGATTGCAGCGCGGCGTAGGTGGTCCACACGAATGCGCCGCTAGGATCTTGTTTCTTGGCTTTGATGGCATCCACAATCGGTTTGTTCGTCGGCACCTGATCGTAGTTCTTCGGTTTGGTGACCAGTAAGCCTTCCGCTGACTCTCCGGCGATGTTAGACAGCGAGACGTTCGCCACCCCTTCCGGCCCCATAAACTGGGTTTTCAGCCCTGCGGCGCGAGACTGGCGCAGGATCTGCCCCATTTCCGGGTGATAACCGCCGTAGTAGACAAAGTCGATATTCTCTTTTTTCAGACGCGCTACCAGAGTGGAGAAATCTTTTTCGCCGGCGGTGATGCCGTCAAAGAATACGACGTTAACGCCGCCTTTCTTCAGACCGTCCTGCACCGCGCGCGCCAGCCCTTCGCCGTACTGCTGCTTATCGTGGATAATCGCGATGCGCTGCGGTTTTACCTTCTCCAGAATATACTTTGCCGCCGTTGGCCCCTGGTCAGAGTCCAGGCCGGTCGTGCGCAAAATCAGGTTATAGCCGCGTGCGGTCAGCTCCGGCGCGGTCGCCGCCGGGGTTATCATCAGGATACCTTCGTCTTCGTAGATATCAGACGCTGGCTGTGTGGAAGAGGAGCATAAGTGACCGATAACATACTTGATGCCGTCGTTCACCACTTTGTTAGCGACAGCTACCGCCTGTTTCGGGTCACAGGCGTCGTCATATTTCACCGCGACGAGCTTATCGCCTTTAATACCGCCTTTCGCATTGATATCGGCAATTGCCTGTTCCGCACCGGTAAACTCCTGATCGCCATACTGCGCTACCGGACCGGACATCGCGCCGACAACCGCGACTTTAATGTCCTCGGCGAATGCCATATGGCTTAATGACAGGGCGATACATCCTGCCAATAACGTTTTACCCTTCATATTCATCCTGATAATCCCCATTATTCTGGTTGTTACGTGTGTTGTGGTGTTATTGTTCAGCACTTTATTTCGATTATTGGCTAGCTACTCGTGCTTTAGCAGCATACTCTGCTAAAACATACCCGATTTTTATTATTTTGGAATAGCTAAATTTACATCCAGATAACAGATTTGTGTCGGTGGGGGAGAGGAAGGGCCCGTAGGCCCGATAAGCGAAGCGCCATCGGGCAAACGTGTTGCCGGATGGCAGCGTAAACGCCTTATCCGGCCTACAAAAAACAAAACCCCCGAATTCACATTCGAGGGTTCATTGGCAATTCGCGAAGATTACGCTTCGATCGCAGCGCGAAGCTTTTTCATGGCGTTCTTTTCAAGCTGGCGCACACGCTCAGCGGAGACGCCGTAACGATCGGCCAGCTCCTGCAGCGTAGACTTATTGTCTTCGTCCAGCCAGCGAGCGCGGATAATATCCTGGCTACGCTCGTCGAGCCCCTGCATCGCGTCGGTCAGTCGGTTGGCGGCCTGCTCTTCCCAGTTATCGTCTTCAATGCCGTCGGCAAAGTTAGACGATTTATCCTGCAGATACAGCACCGGCGCCATTGGCTGGCTGTCGGACTCATCGTCCGAAGACATGTCAAACGTCATGTCCTGCGCCGCCATACGCGACTCCATCTCACGCACGTCTTTACTGGAAACACCCAGTTCGCGCGCCACCATTTCAACCTCATCCTGATTAAACCAGCCCAGACGCTGCTTGGTTTTACGCAGATTAAAGAACAGCTTACGCTGCGCTTTCGTGGTCGCGACTTTAACGATACGCCAGTTACGCAGCACGTATTCGTGAATTTCTGCTTTAATCCAGTGTACGGCGAAGGAGACCAGGCGCACGCCTACTTCCGGGTTAAAACGACGTACGGCTTTCATCAGGCCGATGTTGCCTTCCTGGATCAAATCCGCCTGCGGCAGACCATAGCCCGCATAGTTACGAGCAATATGAACAACAAAGCGCAGGTGAGACAGGATCAGCGTTTTAGCTGCTTCCAGATCGCCCTGGTAATGCAGCCTTTCAGCCAATGCCCGCTCCTCGTCAGCCGATAACATCGGCCACGCGTTCGCCGCCCGGATATAAGATTCCAGGTTGCCAACAGGGGCTAAAGCTAAATTTTGCATTTCTTTGGTCATTCAAATCCTCTCAATCAGTATTGCCTGGCACCGTCAGCGAGCAACAACCGTGCCAAAGCCGATGAGCAACGAGAATATCATCCACTCTTTTATCAGACAGTGATTTTATCCACAAGTTCAATGTAACACTGTGCATAATTTACACACATAATGTGACATGAAGATGAAACGCGGGGAAGAGACAACAGGGACTCTTTCCCTGCGAACGGAAGCCCATTACAGGGAAAGATTATACCACGATTTTATCAATCGGGAGTAAAGTGACGTAAATGTTGCACCGTGGCCAGCCAGGCGGCGATCCAGCCAATCATGGAACAGACCAGCAGCAGCAGCAGGCACTCATCGAACGATAAACCATTGAGATCAAACTTCGTGCCGAAGACCTGCGCCACTTCAGTCACCGCCGATGATAAACGCATCACCAAAATTTCAGACAATATCAGTGAAAGAAACGCGCCGGAAAAACCGAGCAACGCGCCGCCGTAGAGGAACGGACGCAGGATAAAGCCATCGGTCGCGCCAATCAGCTTTTGCACGTTAATGGTGTCGCGACGGGCAAAAATGCTCAGACGCACGCTGTTGCCGATAACGAGGAAGACCGCCGCGACCATCAGCACGCCGATCATCGCCGACACACGGCCCACCAGCCCGGTGAGCGCCGCCAGGCGCGCAAACCAGCTATCATCCATGCGGACTTCGTCAATGCCGTTAATCTGCGAGATACGGTCGCGCAGCGTATTAAGCGAGGCGGTACTTTGAAAGTCCAGCTTGGGGATCACCACCGCCACTGCCGGCAGCGGGTTCTCTTCCAGCATGTCCAGCGCGCCGCCAAAACCCGACCAGTTGCGGAATTCTCCCAGCGCGTCCTCACGGGACAGGTAGTTGACCTTTTCAACGCCCTGCTCGGCCTGAAGCTGCCCAACAACCCGCGCCGCCGCATCATCATCCAGCGTTTTTTGCAGATAAACAGTGATCTGCGGCGACGGATAATACTGAGTCGCCGCCTGGTTAACGTTCTTATAGACCATGTAACAGACGCTGGGCAGCGTCAGGGAGATGGCGATCACCATCACCGTCAGAAACGTCGCCAGCGGTTTGCTTTTCAGATCCTGCAGCGCGCCGTGCCAGGCATAGCGCACCTGTTCATTAAAGACATTTGTTTTACGTGAGTTCGGTTTCGGCGTCGGCTTCTGGCGTCCTGGCGCGTTGCGCCCGCCGCCTGTTCCGCCGCGAGACTTACGCAGTCGATCCAGCCGTCCGCCGAACTGCCTGATTTGGTTAATCGCGTCGCGCCTATTCATTGGCCAGGCCTCCATGCAGATGTCCATCGCTCAGGACGAGCTGCCTATAGGAACGACGGGAGATAAGTCCAATATCGTGCGTCGCCATCAGTACCGTCACCCCTACGCGGTTAAACTCTTCAAACAGACGTAAAATCCCTTCCGACAACGCGTCGTCCAGGTTCCCGGTCGGTTCATCCGCCAGCAATACCGCTGGCTTATTGACCACCGCGCGGGCGATGCCCACGCGCTGTTGTTCGCCTCCGGAGAGTTGAATCGGGAAGTTTCTCGCTTTGTCCAGTAGTCCAACCTTATCCAGCGCCGCCGACACACGACGACGGATATCATCGCCGCTGGCGCCGGCAATGATTAACGGTATCGCCACATTGTCATAGACCGTGCGATCCATCAGCAGATGGTGATCCTGGAAAATCATCCCAATCTGGCGGCGCAAAAACGGCACTTCGCGGTTTTTCAGGCGCGTAATATCATGCCCGCTGAAGAAGATTTTGCCGGCGCTGGGCCGCTCAATCCCACAGATTAGCTTCAGCAGGGTACTTTTCCCCGCGCCGGAGTGGCCGGTCAGAAACGCCATCTCGCCTGGCCGCATATGGAATGTCACTCCCTGCAGCGCTTGTCTCCCGCCGAGATAGGCCTTGCTGACATGTTCAAAGCGAATCATTGTTAATCCTCTCGGGCAAAAAGTGCCTCAATAAAATCGTCCGCCTTAAACGGACGCAAATCCTCGATACGTTCGCCCACGCCAATGTAACGAATAGGAATGCCAAACTGGTCAGCTACCGAGAAAATCACCCCGCCTTTCGCCGTACCGTCCAGCTTGGTCAGGGTAATACCGGTTAAGCCTACCGCTTCATGGAACAGTTTGGCCTGGCTTACCGCGTTCTGTCCGGTGCTGGCGTCAATGGTCAGCATAACTTCATGTGGCGCTTCTTCGTCCAGCTTTTTCATGACGCGAACGATTTTTTTCAGCTCTTCCATCAGGTGCGACTTGTTCTGCAGACGCCCTGCCGTATCGGCAATTAACACATCCACATTACGCGCCTTCGCGGCCTGGATAGCGTCAAAAATCACCGAGGCGGAGTCCGCGCCGGTATGCTGGGCGATAACCGGAATGTTATTACGCTGTCCCCAGACCTGTAGCTGTTCGACCGCCGCCGCGCGGAAAGTATCCCCCGCCGCCAGCATCACTGATTTACCCTGCTGCTCAAACTGGCGCGCCAGTTTACCGATAGTGGTGGTTTTACCCACGCCGTTCACGCCAACCATCAGAATAACAAAAGGCGTTTTACCTTCAATATTAAGCGGTTCGTCTACCTTCGCCAGAATCTCGCCCATCTCGTCTTTCAACAGACCATACAGCGCCTCGGCATCTTTAAGCTGTTTGCGGCTGGCGCCTTCCGTCAGATTAGCGATAATCTTACGCGTGGTTTCCACCCCGACATCAGCGATGAGCAACTGCTCTTCCAGCTCCTCGAACAAATCATCGTCGATTTTCTTGCCGCGGAACAGACTGATAAATCCGGAACCGAGATTTTCTTTGGTTTTCAGCAGACTGCGTTTCAGGCGGGCAAAGAAACCTTCTTTAGTCGGTTTTTCCTGCTCCTGAACGATCGCTTCCACCGGCGCGTCTTCTTCCGCTGGCGGAACAACCATAACCGCCTCTTCCGCCGCCTGAGCGGCCAGCGCCTGCGCTTCCAGCTCTTCGTCGGTGAATTTCGCCGCGTTTTCGCCCTCTTCTTCTACCGCGGCAATGACCTCTACGGTTTCCGCTTCGGCCTGCCACTCTTCCGGCGAGATAGCCTCGTCTTTGACCTCTTCCGGCAGCGGCAATTCTTCGCGTTCCACCGCGATCTGCGGCGCTGCCGTCTCAACAGCCGTCGCGGGCTCCGGCTCTACCGGCTGCGGTTTTTCGCTCTCCTGAACTTTCTCAGTAACGTCCACCACCTCTTCCGCAAAGGCTTCGGTTTCTGCTTTGCTGTGCGCGGGCGTTTGCGCGTCTATGTCTGCCGCCGTTTCAACAGGGGGCTCAACCGGTCGTTGTTCCTCAACAATCTGCTGTTCTTCGGTCTGTTCCTGCTTCTGCTCTTTATCACCGAAGCCCAACCAGGAAAAGAAGCCACGTTTTTTCTGTTTTGCCATCTGCGACTACACCCCTCGCGGCGCTATATACATGGAAGCTAAAAAAATGATGAAATAGTCTATCACTTAACTTAATTCACATCACCGCCTGGAATAACTTGCAACAGGCGGTTCGAGCAAGAGAAATGAAAAAACCGACTCACTCTGGCAGCGGCCAAATCCGCATTATTGGCGGGCAATGGCGTGGCCGTAAATTACCGGTTCCGGACAGCCCGGGTCTGCGTCCCACCACCGATCGCGTGCGCGAAACGTTATTTAACTGGCTGGCTCCGGTAATGGTAGACGCCCATTGTCTGGATTGCTTTGCCGGCAGCGGCGCTCTGGGCCTGGAGGCGCTATCGCGTTATGCGGCCCAGGCAACGTTACTGGAAATGGATCGCGCCGTATCGCAGCAGTTGCAAAAAAATCTGGCGACGCTGAAAGCCAACAATGCTCGCGTCGTCAATACCAATACTCTGGCCTTCCTCAGCCAGCCGGGAACGCCGCATCACGTCGTCTTTGTCGACCCGCCGTTTCGTAAAGGGCTGCTGGAAGAGACGTTACAATTGCTGGAAACCCAGGGATGGCTGGCCGACGACGCGCTAATCTACGTAGAAAGCGAGGTGGAAAACGGTCTGCCGCCCGTTCCGGCGAACTGGGCATTGTATCGAGAAAAGGTGGCCGGACAGGTCGCTTATCGTCTGTATCAGCGCGACGCGCAAGGAGAAAATGATGTTGATTAATCTGGGCCGCTTATTAATGCTCTTCGTGTGGGCATTTTTGATTCTTAATCTGGTGCAACCCTTCCCGCGCCCGCTCAATATCTTCGTCAACGTGGCGTTGGTGTTCATGGCGCTGATGCACGGTATGCAGTTGGCGTTGCTGAAATCAACGATACCGAAAGAGGGTCCGCAGATGACGACGGGAGAGAAAATCCGCATTTTCCTGTTCGGCGTGTTTGAGCTGCTGGTCTGGCAGAAGAAGTTTAAGAACAAAAAATAACGTTTGCTGCCGGATGACGGTTTATTCGTTATCCGGGGTACGGCTAACAAACCCGACGAACCGCGTTCCCTTATAGCTCAGCGTACCTTGATCGCCCACCGTCAAAGCGTGGTACTGCTGCGCTTGTAAACGGAACGTTTTTTCCAGACCGCCATTGAGCGGCTTAAAACTTGCCTCATAGCGCATACTGGTTCCCGCCGGGCTCACTTCCTGCTGGCGAGAGCGTCGGTCATTAACCGGCTTCTCCCGTTTATTGCTGACCACGACCTGCTTTTGCTGTAACGGCGCCGCCTCATTAGCGGCTTTTTCCCGCCGTTGCTGAACGAAGCGGAACGACGCGGCAACTACGATTAATGCAATGATTATAATGAAGAAAAGCGGTGGCTTACTCATACTGTTAACCTGTCAGAAAATGCGGAAATAAGCATACCCTGCCCGTTATAGTGTTGTCATCTGACCGTCACGGCCTCTACACTGAATAATAGAGCCGCAAGCATACCGTTTGCGAAAAAATAACGAATTCAAGGAATTAAGATGCTTTGGTCGTTTATCGCTGTCTGCCTGTCCGCATGGCTGTATGTGGACGCCTCCTATCGCGGGCCAGCCTGGCAACGCTGGGTTTTTAAGCCCGTCACGTTATTACTGTTGCTGTTACTGGCCTGGCAAGCGCCGATGTTTGACGCCATCAGTTATCTTGTGTTGGCCGGGCTGTGCGCCTCGCTGGTCGGCGATGCGTTAACGCTCTTACCGCGTCAACGCCTGCTGTACGCCGTCGGGGCATTTTTCTTATCGCATCTGCTCTACACCATTTACTTTGCCAGCCAAATGACGTTGTCGTTCTTCTGGCCGCTGCCGCTGGCGTTACTGATAGTCGGCGCGTTGCTTATCGCCGTTATCTGGACGCGACTGGAGGAGCTACGCTGGCCGGTGTGTACTTTTATCGCCATGACTCTGGTCATGGTCTGGCTGGCGGGCGAACTGTGGTTCTTCCGCCCAACGGCGCCAGCCCTTTCGGCCTTTACCGGCGCGACGCTGCTGTTTATCGGCAATATCGTCTGGCTGGGTAGCCATTACCGCCGCCGTTTCCGGGCGGATAACGCGATTGCCGCCGCCTGCTACTTTGCCGGACACTTCCTGATTGTTCGCTCGCTGTACCTGTAAATAATAGCGCTTGACTCTGGAGTCGACTCCAGAGTGTATCCTCCGGTTAATGAGAAAATTATCATCAACCGGAGGACGTTATGTCGACCCCTGATACCGATGGCAAAAAAGTCCCGCCCTTTACCTCCTTCAGATTAGCCCCGGCAATACAGAAGGCCGATAGCTGCTGCTGCGAAGAACATTGCGCGTCCAGCGCGCCTGTTTCTACTGCCGTGGCAGGCACGCGCTATACCTGGAAAATCTCCGGCATGGACTGCGCCGCCTGCGCTCGAAAAGTGGAGAATGCGGTACGCCAAATTCGCGGCGTCAACCAGGCGCAAGTGCTGTTCGCCACCGAAAAGTTAGTGGTCGATGCCGACGCCGACCTCCGCGCGCAAATTGAACGCGCCGTACAGAAGGCGGGTTATACCTTGCGTAGCGAAGATTCGCGCGACGCCGCGCCTGAATCTCGTCTTAAAGAGAACCTGCCGCTTATTACGCTGATCATTATGATGGCGATAAGCTGGGGGCTGGAGCAATTTAACCACCCGTTCGGCCAACTGGCCTTTATCGTCACCACTCTGGTCGGTCTGTATCCTATTGCCCGCCAGGCGCTGCGGCTGATGAAAAGCGGCAGTTGGTTCGCTATTGAAACGCTGATGAGCGTCGCCGCCATTGGCGCGCTGTTTATTGGCGCGACGGCGGAGGCGGCAATGGTATTGCTGCTGTTCCTCATCGGCGAGCGCCTGGAAGGATGGGCCGCCAGCCGCGCCCGTAAAGGCGTCAGCGCGTTAATGGCGCTTAAACCGGAAACGGCGACCCGTCTGCGCGACGGCGTACGGGAAGAGGTCGCTATTAATACCCTGCGACCGGGCGATATTATCGAAGTCGCCGCCGGGGGGCGTTTACCCGCCGACGGTAAACTGGTTTCCGGTTTCGCCAGCTTTGATGAAAGCGCGCTCACCGGCGAGTCTATCCCAGTGGAGCGCGCAACGGGCGACAAAGTCCCGGCAGGCGCGACCAGCGTTGACCGTCTCGTCACCCTGGAGGTGCTATCTGAACCTGGCGCCAGCGCGATTGACCGTATCCTGACGCTGATTGAAGAGGCGGAAGAGCGCCGTGCGCCCATTGAGCGGTTTATTGACCGTTTCAGCCGCATCTATACGCCAGTCATTATGGTCATCGCGCTGCTGGTGACGCTTATTCCGCCGCTGATGTTCGATGGCGGCTGGCAGGAGTGGATTTATAAAGGGCTGACGCTGCTGCTCATCGGTTGCCCGTGCGCGCTGGTGATCTCCACGCCCGCGGCCATTACCTCCGGGCTGGCGGCGGCGGCACGGCGCGGCGCATTGATTAAAGGCGGCGCAGCGCTGGAGCAACTGGGCCGTATCACGCAGGTCGCCTTTGATAAAACCGGTACGTTGACCATCGGTAAACCACGGGTGACGGCGATTCATCCGGCAAGCGGTATCAGCGAGGCTGAACTGTTGGCGCTGGCGGCAGCCGTAGAACAAGGCGCTACGCACCCGCTGGCGCAGGCTATTGTCCGCGAAGCGCAGACACGCGATCTGGCGATCCCGACGGCGGAATCGCAGCGAACGCTGGCCGGCACCGGAATTGAAGCGCAGGTTAACGGCGAACGTATTCTGATTTGCGCGGCGGGAAAACAGCCTGCGGCAGCGTTTGCCGGGCAAATTAGCGAACTGGAAAACGCCGGGCAGACGGTGGTTCTGGTGCTGCGTAACGAGACCGTACTTGGCGTCCTCGCCCTCCAGGATACGTTGCGTGACGATGCGCGCGACGCCATCCGCGATCTGCATCAGTTAGGCGTTAACGGCGTGATTCTGACTGGCGATAACCCACGGGCGGCGGCAGCGATTGCCGGCGAGCTGGATCTGGCGTTTAAAGCCGGGCTACTGCCGGAAGACAAGGTGCGGGCAGTCACCGCCCTTAACCAACAAGCGCCGCTGGCAATGGTGGGCGACGGCATTAATGATGCGCCCGCGATGAAAGCCGCCAGTATCGGAATTGCGATGGGCAGCGGTACTGACGTCGCGCTGGAAACGGCTGACGCCGCCCTTACTCATAACCGTCTGCGCGGGTTAGCGCAGATGATTACGCTGGCGCGCGCTACCCACGCGAATATCCGGCAGAACATCACCATTGCGCTGGGGCTGAAAGCTATTTTCCTGGTGACGACGCTACTGGGTTTTACCGGGCTATGGCTGGCAATCCTGGCGGATACGGGAGCCACGGTATTGGTGACCGCCAATGCGCTACGTTTGCTGCGTAAAAACTAATCTTCTCCCACCCGGCGGCGTCGTGTCGCCGGGTTATCCCGCGATATTCCTTTCTTTGTACATATTATTCACGCGAAAATTATTTATTTTCTATTACTTATCAAACCATTAATCAGAAATAGCGTGATTTGATGTAAGGTTAATTTTTATCCAACCGATATTGATCATACCGTCTACAAAATAAGGAATGTTAGGCACTATGAAAAATATCAAAGTCATCACCGGCGTTATCGCGACGCTGGGCATATTTAGCGCCTTATTGCTGGTGACAGGAATACTGTTTTATTCCGCCGTCAGCAGCGATCGGCTGAATTTCCAGAATGCGAGCGCGCTGAGTTACCAACAACAGGAACTGGGCGGCAGTTTTCAGACATTGATCGAAACCCGCGTTACCATTAACCGCGTGGCGATACGCATGTTAAAAAATCAGCGCGATCCCGCCTCGCTGGACGCCATGAACACGCTGTTAACCAACGCTGGCGCGTCGCTCAACGAAGCGGAAAAGCATTTCAACAACTACGTGAACTCCGAAGCGATCGCAGGAAAAGATCCGGCGCTGGATGCCCAGGCCGAAGCCAGCTTTAAGCAGATGTATGACGTTTTGCAGCAGTCTATCCACTATCTTAAAGCCGATAATTACGCCGCCTATGGCAACCTTGACGCGCAAAAAGCGCAGGATGACATGGAGCAGGTATATGACCAGTGGCTCTCTCAAAATGCGCAATTAATAAAATTAGCCAGCGATCAGAATCAGAGCAGTTTTACCCAGATGCAATGGACGCTGGGGATAATTCTACTTATCGTGCTCATCGTACTGGCGTTTATCTGGCTGGGGCTGCAACGCGTTCTACTCCGCCCGCTGCAACGGATTATGGCGCACATTCAAACTATCGCCGACGGCGATCTTACCCATGAGATAGAGGCTGAAGGACGCAGTGAAATGGGTCAACTGGCCGCCGGTCTTAAAACGATGCAGCAGTCGTTAATCCGTACCGTCAGCGCGGTGCGCGATAACGCAGACTCTATCTATACTGGCGCAGGCGAAATTTCCGCCGGCAGCAGCGACCTCTCTTCCCGTACCGAACAGCAGGCCTCGGCGCTGGAGGAGACCGCCGCCAGCATGGAACAGTTAACCGCCACGGTACGGCAAAACACCGATAACGCACGACAGGCGACGGGTCTGGCGAAAACCGCATCAGAAACCGCGCGTAAAGGAGGACGCGTGGTGGATAACGTAGTGAACACCATGAACGATATCGCCGAAAGCTCGGAAAAAATCGTGGACATCACCAGCGTGATTGACGGTATCGCCTTCCAGACTAATATCCTGGCGCTGAACGCCGCGGTAGAAGCCGCCCGCGCCGGCGAACAGGGGCGAGGATTCGCGGTCGTGGCCGGAGAGGTACGCACGTTGGCCAGCCGTAGCGCGCAGGCCGCCAAAGAGATCAAAGTGCTGATTGAAAACTCCGTGTCGCGCATTGATACCGGCTCTACGCAGGTACGCGAAGCGGGAGAAACCATGAAAGAGATCGTCAACGCCGTGACTCGCGTGACCGATATTATGGGCGAAATCGCCTCTGCCTCCGATGAGCAAAGCAAAGGCATTGAGCAGGTGGCGCAGGCGGTATCGGAAATGGACAGCGTGACGCAGCAAAACGCCTCGCTGGTAGAGGAATCCGCAGCAGCGGCAGCGGCGCTGGAAGATCAGGCTAACGAACTTCGTCAGGCGGTCGCCGCGTTCCGCATCCAGAAACAGCCTCGTCGGGAGGCGTCGCCAACGCCG
The DNA here is from genome assembly GCF_051703725.1 of Salmonella sp. NW645. Taxonomy (NCBI): domain Bacteria; kingdom Pseudomonadati; phylum Pseudomonadota; class Gammaproteobacteria; order Enterobacterales; family Enterobacteriaceae; genus Salmonella; species Salmonella sp. NW645. Next base: position 131,050 of record NZ_JAMMKR010000006.1, read on the forward strand.
TTAAGCAAAGGTTTAACGCCACAGCCCGCCGCAGAACAGGCGAACTGGGAAAGCTTCTAATCAGAATGTTATCTGCCGTGCGGTTAATGCGCTTTACGCAATAAATAGCGGTACGGCAGACCCTCCGTCTCTTGCGCCAGCAAATCGTGTTCCATAAAGGTACAGAACCCCGGAATATCACGCGTTGTCGCCGGATCGTCGGCGATAATCAGCAATGTTTCGCCAGTTTGCATGTTGCGCACCGTTTTGCGCACCATCATTACCGGTTCAGGGCAACGCAGCCCCAGGGCGTCAAGCGTATGGTCAGGGGAGGAAAACAGATCGCTCATCTTCGTCTCAATGGTAGAAAAACGGCGATATTTTACGCCCATCTTCGTCAGTAAGCCAGGCAGGTTAACGATTGCGTGAAAATTAGCCATTGCAATGCCAGCGCAAAACAGTATTATGCGGCGGTTCTTTATTGGGTTCCCTCACCCCATCCAACAAAAAGGTCACAATATGACTCCGTTTACACAATCACAGCGCATAAAAGCGTTGTTCTGGCTATCGCTATTCCATTTACTGGTGATCATTTCCAGTAACTATCTGGTGCAGCTCCCCATCACTATTTTTGGTTTCCACACGACCTGGGGCGCGTTTAGTTTTCCTTTTATTTTTCTCGCCACCGATCTTACCGTGCGTATTTTTGGCGCACCGCTGGCGCGCCGCATTATCTTCGCCGTCATGATCCCCGCGCTGCTGGTGTCGTATGTGGTGTCATCGCTGTTCTATATGGGCGCCTGGCAAGGTTTCGCCGCGCTGGCGAACTTTAATCTGTTTGTCGCCCGTATCGCCGCCGCCAGCTTTATGGCCTACGCGCTGGGACAGATCCTTGATGTCCATGTGTTTAACCGCCTGCGCCAAAATCGTCGCTGGTGGCTGGCGCCGACCGCTTCAACGCTGTTTGGCAATATCAGCGATACCCTTGCCTTTTTCTTCATTGCGTTCTGGCGAAGCCCCGATGCCTTTATGGCCGAGCACTGGATGGAAATTGCGCTGGTGGATTATTGCTTTAAGGTGCTCATCAGCATTATTTTCTTCCTGCCGATGTACGGCGTTCTACTGAATATGTTGCTGAAAAAGCTGGCAGATAAATCTGAAATTTCCCCATTACCGGCAAGTTAAAGGTTCGTTTTCCGAGTTGTGATAAGATGAGCGAATGAGCCGTTATGGCCGTTTATCGAAAGGAAGAAGTCAATGCGCAATTTGGTTAAATATGCCGGTATTGGCCTGCTGGTTATGGGGCTTGCGGCCTGTGATAACAACGATACAAAAGCGTCGGCAGAAAGCGCCGCCGCAGAAAGCCAGGCCTCCGGTCAGCCCATCAGCCTGATGGATGGCAAACTCAGTTTCTCACTGCCGGCGGATATGACCGATCAAAGCGGTAAGCTGGGCACCCAGGCGAATAATATGCACGTTTATTCTGACCCGACGGGCCAGAAAGCGGTGATTGTTATCGTCGGCGATAATACCGATGAAGCGTTGCCGGTGCTGGCGAACCGCCTGCTTGAGCAACAGCGTAGCCGCGACCCGCAGCTTCAGGTCGTCACCAATAAGTCTATTGAGCTCAAAGGCCATACGTTGCAACAACTGGACAGCATTATCTCCGCGAAAGGCCAGACGGCGTACTCTTCCATCGTGCTGGGCAAAGTGGATAACCAATTGCTGACGATTCAGGTCACGCTGCCTGCGGACAATCAGCAAAAAGCGCAAACCACGGCTGAAAACATCATCAATACGTTAGTTATTAAGTAACCTTTACGATGATGATGCGGCCTCCGGCAGTGCAGACGGAGGCCGTTTTTTTAAGCGCCAGGTCAGCAATAACGCCATCGCTACCAGCCCGGCTGCCGCCAGATAAATCACCGGCACGCCCGCCCAGGTCATCACCAGCCCCGCCAGCGGCCCGGTAACCCCCAAAGACATATCCATAAAGACGGTATAGGTCGCCAGCGCCGCGCCCTGGTTCTGCGGCGGCACGGCTTTGACGGCCACCACGCCCAGCGCCGGAAAGACCAGCGAAAACCCCATCCCCGTGAGTAAAACGCCGATTTTTGCCATCCACGGCATGGCTGCCGTTCCCACCAGTAACAGACCAATAATCTCCACGCCAAAGCAGATCATGGCGACATTCAACCCGCCTAAACGATTGATACCGTTAGGGAACAGCAAACGCGTGCCGACAAACGCGACGCTAAATAACGTGAGCGCAAAGGCGGCACCATCCCAGCCTTTAGCATCATAAAATAAGGTAATAAACGTCGCGATGACGCCAAACCCTGCCGAGGCCAGCGCCAACGCCATACCATACAGCCAGACACGCCCCAGCACCGCGCGAAACGGCAGCGGCTTGCCTTTGTTCGCCTTCACCGACGGACGTGGAAGGGCTAACAGTATCGCCAACAGCGCCACGCCCATCACCGTTAGCGCCAGCCCCTGTAACCCGCCCCAGGCATAACACAGCACGCCCAGCGGCGCGCCCATCGCCATTGCGCCGTAGGTGACGATACCGTTCCAGGAGATAACCCGACCAATATGCAACGACCCGACGACGCCGACGCCCCACAGTGTCGAACCGGTGCCGGCAAAACTTTGCCCAATCCCCAAAATCACGCGACCCAGCCCCAGTAGCAACAAACTGATCAGCGGCCAGGCGCTGGCGATATCCGCCAGCAGGTAGCCGAGTCCGCTTAAAAAACAGCCGCATAAGCCAAAGACAACGATTTTTTTCGGCCCTAATACATCCGCATACCGCCCGGCATGGGGACGGCTTAACAGAGTGGCGAAGTATTGCAGGCTGATAATAAGCCCCGCCCAGAACGCGCTGAATCCCATCGCATCATGTACATAGCCGGGCAAGACGGCGAGCGGCAGGCCGATGGTCAGGTAGCTGGCAAAGTTAAACATCACAATGGAGACAATACGCAGATTGAGGCGCAATCCGTTTAGCGCCGGTTCAGCGACGGGTTCGGGCATGAGTATCACCGCATTTTTACAACATGTTTTCTTTTCTATCATGGCGCGCGGTGAAAATCAGTAGTGAGATTCAGATTATCGGTATCAGGGCAGCCGCTACACTTAGAAAAAAACACAACAAGGAAAACTTCATGGCAACCGCTCAACCCGACAAAACGGGTATGCATATTCTGCTGAAACTGGCCTCCCTGGTTATTATTCTCGCCGGGATTCATGCCGCGGCGGATATTATTGTACAACTCTTGCTGGCGCTCTTTTTTGCCATTGTTCTTAATCCATTAGTGACCTGGTTTATTCGTCGGGGCGTGAAGCGACCGCTGGCGATTACTATCGTGGTGGTCGTCATGCTGATCGTGCTTACCGCGCTGGTGGGTGTGCTTGCTGCATCGCTTAATGAATTTATCGCTATGCTGCCTAAATACAGCAAGGAGCTGACGCGTAAGGTCTTACACCTTCAGGAGTTAATGCCCTTCCTGAATTTACATATGTCGCCGGAACGTATGCTCCGCGGGATGGATTCCGATAAAATCATGCTCTTCACCACAACATTAATGACCGGCGTATCGGGCGCGATGGCAAGCATTGTGCTGCTGGTGATGACCGTGGTTTTTATGTTGTTTGAGGTGCGTCACGTGCCTTATAAATTACGTTTCGCGCTAAACAATCCACAAATCCATATTGCCGGCCTGCACCGCGCCCTGAAAGGTGTCTCGCATTATCTGGCGCTGAAAACGCTGCTCAGTCTATGGACGGGCGCGATTATCTGGCTGGGGCTGGCGTTAATGGATATTCAGTTTGCGCTAATGTGGGGCGTACTGGCCTTTTTGCTCAATTACGTTCCTAATATCGGCTCGGTGATTTCCGCCGTTCCCCCCATGATTCAGGCGCTGTTATTTAACGGCTTTTACGAGTGCGTACTGGTCGGCGCGCTCTTTTTGGTGGTCCATATGGTGATTGGCAACATTATGGAGCCACGCATGATGGGCCATCGTCTGGGAATGTCCACGCTGGTGGTATTTCTTTCGTTATTGGTCTGGGGATGGCTATTAGGCCCGGTCGGGATGCTCTTGTCTGTTCCTTTGACCAGCGTCTGCAAAATCTGGATGGAAACCACTAAAGGCGGCAGCAAACTGGCGATCTTACTGGGGCCAGGCCGACCGAAAAGCCGTTTACCGGGATGAGGCGACAGATGCTACAATCTCCTCTTCTTCATAGGCAACGTTGGTCCTGATATGTACCAGGTCGTTCTGGGAAAAGTGTCAACATTAAGCGCAGGTCAATTGCCCGACGCGTTAATCGCTCAGGCGCCGCAGGGCTTTCGCCGGGCAAGCTGGCTGGCCGGGCGCGTGCTGCTTTCCCGTGCGCTCTCGCCGTTACCGGAGATGGTGTATGGCGAACAGGGTAAACCGGCTTTTTCCGCCGGAACGCCGCTGTGGTTTAACCTCAGCCATAGCGGCGACACTATTGCTCTGTTGCTTAGCGACGAAGGTGAAGTCGGCTGCGATATTGAAGTGATCCGCCCGCGCGATAACTGGCGTTCGCTGGCAAATGCGGTATTCAGCCTCGGCGAACATGCTGAAATGGAAGCGGAACGTCCGGAGCGACAACTGGCGGCCTTCTGGCGTATCTGGACGCGTAAAGAAGCCATCGTAAAACAACGCGGCGGCAGCGCCTGGCAAATCGTCAGCGTGGACAGCACGTTGCCCTCTGCCTTGTCGGTCAGCCAGTGTCAGCTCGATACGCTCAGTCTGGCAGTCTGTACCCCCACACCGTTTACGCTGACGCCGCAGACGATAACAAAAGCGTTATGACACATTAATTTTTCCCTCTGGCGGCGGACGTGTGTTACAAAATGCGGAGCTTCCCATGCGCCGACGCGCCATACCAAAAGGTTTAAGTCAGATGCAACGTGTCACCATCACCCTCGATGACGATTTACTGGAAACGCTGGACAGCCTGAGCCAGCGACGCGGCTATAACAATCGCTCCGAAGCGATCCGTGATATTCTGCGCGGCGCTCTGGCGCAGGAGGCCACCCAGGAACACGGTACACAAGGTTTCGCCGTACTTTCATATGTTTATGAACATGAGAAACGGGATTTAGCCAGCCGCATCGTCTCCACCCAGCATCATCATCATGATTTATCCGTCGCCACGCTGCACGTCCATATCAACCACGATGACTGTCTGGAGATCGCCGTTCTGAAGGGCGATATGGGCGACGTACAGCATTTTGCCGATGATGTTATCGCCCAGCGCGGCGTGCGCCACGGCCACTTGCAGTGTTTGCCGAAAGAAGACTAACGCCCCAGCGCCTTACCGGGGGCGCTTCGCTTGCCCGGCCTACGCTCGCACGTCTGTCGTTTGTAGGCCGGATGAGGCGCAGCCGTCCTCCGGCAATAATGTTTACGCCATTGTGCCAATCGTTTTTCTGAAGCGTAACAGCGCTATCAGGAAGAACACGCCGCCTATCGCCAGCAGGGTCAGGAACTGCGGCCAGACGATGCTCAAACCTGCGCCGCGATAAAGAATAGCCTGGGCAAGGCTGACAAAATGCGTCGTCGGCATGGTCAGCATAATATCCTGCACCGCCTGCGGCATACTTTCGCGCGGCGTGGAACCGCCGGAAAGCATTTGTAGCGGTAACAGTACCAGAATCATTAATAACCCCAGTTGCGGCATCGAACGGGCGATGGTGCCCATAAAAATCCCAATTGAAGTGGTGGCGAACAGGCTCAGCGCCACGCCCAACATAAACAATGGGATCGATCCTTCAATCGGTACGCCAAGTACGCCTTTCACCATCAGCATCAAAGACAAACCGGAAACCACCAGCACGACCAGCCCCATCGACCATACTTTTGCCATCATGATCTCAAAGGGCGTGACCGGCATCACCAACAGATGCTCTACCGTGCCGTGTTCTCGCTCGCGGATCAGCGCCGATCCGGTCAGCACTATCGCCAGCATGGTAATGTTGTTGATAATCGCCATCACGCCGCCAAACCACGCCGGGTCCAGATTCGGGTTAAAGCGCATCCGAATCTCCAGCGACACCGGCTGAACGTTATCTCCCCGCGCGCGCGCCACAAAGCTGTTGACCTCGCCGCTAATAATATTCTGGATATAACTGTTGCCGGTAAACGCCTGGCTCATGCGCGTCGCATCGACGTTAACCTGAATATCAGGCTGACGTCCGGCCAGCACATCACGCTGGAAATTCGGCGGAATATTGACCGCAAAGGTATAGCGTCCGGCATCCAGTCCGGCATCCATTTCCGTTGCCGTAATCATCTCCGGCGGCAGAAACCACGGGCGGTAAAAACTATTCACAATACGGTTCGACAACTGCGACTGATCCATATCGGCGATGGCGATAGGGGCAAGATGCAACGAACCGGGCAGGACGGTAGCGGAGGAGTAAACCGAAATCGTAAAGGCGAAGACGATCAGCGCCAGCATCGCTTTGTCGCCCAGCAGACTGCGCAGTTCTTTGACGCCGAGGTTATAAATATTACGTAATCCGCGCATTACCCCTCCTGTTTTTTCAGCAGCAAAATGCTCAGACCCATCACCACCGGGACGGCAATCAGTAACGGCATAAATAACGGCCAGAGATCGGACAGATCCAACGCTTTGGAAAACGTCCCGCGCGCGATCGTCAGAAAATGGCTGGTCGGGTAGATCTCGCCGATCCATCTTCCCGGTCCTTCCAGCGAAGCCACCGGATCGATCATGCCGGAAAATTGTGTTGCCGGAATGAGGGTAATAATCGACGTCCCAAAAATAGCGGCGATTTGGCTCTTCATAAACGTAGAGATCAGCAGCCCCAGACCGGTGGCGATGATGACGTAAAGTAGCGCCGCGAGGGTAAGCGTGAGAAAGCTGCCTTTCAGCGGCACGCCGAACACAAAGACCGACAGCGCGCACAGTAGCAAGAAGTTCAGCATACCCAGCGCGATATACGGCAGTTGTTTACCCAGCAAAAATTCGCTGCGCGTCGTCGGCGTTACGTACAGATTAATCATCGACCCCAGCTCTTTCTCCCGCACCACGCTCAGGGCGCTAAGCATTGACGGGATCATCATGAGCAGCAGCGGAATGACCGCCGGAACGATAGCGGGCAGACTTTTCACATCCGGGTTATAACGATAGCGCGTTTCAATGTTGAGCAGCCCGGTCTGTTTAACCGGGTTCGGCTGACGACTTGCCGCCTCCTGCAGCCAGCTTTGGTGCATCGCCTGAACGTACCCCTTCACCGTCTCGGCGCGGCTGGGCATGGCGCCATCCACCCAGACGCCAATCTGCGCTGGCGTACCGCGAGCAATATCGCGGCCAAAATTAGGCGGGATCTCAATGGCAACCGCCAACTCTCCCGAACGCATCCGCCGGTCAAGCTCGTCATAGCTGGCGAGCGGCGGCTGTTCGATAAAATAGCGCGATCCCGCCAGATTGAGCGACCATGCCTGGCTGCTGACGGTTTGATCGCGGTCGAGTACGGCAAAACGCAGGTTCTCCACGTCCATACTGATGCCATAGCCCATAATCAGCATCAGAATTACCGTTCCCAGCAGCGCCAGCGTCGAGCGTACCGGATCGCGGCGTAGCTCCAGCGCTTCGCGGCGACTGTAGCTGAACAAACGCCGGAAGCTCAATCCCTGCCGCGACGGTTTACCTGACGCGGCGGGCGTCTGGGATGGCGGTATTGGGGTTTCAGGAGCCGCTCCCGCAGCTTCCTGTAGCCAGGAAATAAACGCCGCCTCCAGATTGGCCGCGCCCCGCTGTTGCACCAATTCCTGCGGCGTACCGCTGGCGAGCACTTTACCGGCGTGCATCAATGACATTCGGTCGCAACGTTCCGCTTCGTTCATAAAATGGGTCGAGATAAAAATCGTCACCTTATCCTGACGCGAAAGATCGACCATAAGCTGCCAGAACATATCCCTGGCGACCGGATCAACGCCGGACGTTGGCTCATCAAGAATCAGCATTTCCGGGCGATGGATCACCGCTACCGCCAGCGATAAACGCTGGCGGATACCGAGCGGCAACGAAGCGGGGAGCGTATCTTCCACCTCCGTTAGCATAAAGCGTTCGATCATCTGCGCGACGCGCGCCGGGATCTCCGCTGGCGGAATATGAAACAGGCGGGCATGAAGTTCCAGATTCTGCCGCACGGTGAGTTCGTTATAGAGCGAAAAAGCCTGCGACATATACCCGACCCGGCGACGGGTATCGATGTCGTTCGGGTCTACTGGCTGGCCAAATAGCCAGGCCTGGCCTTCGCTGGCGGGAAGCAGACCGGTCAGCATTTTCATGGTGGTCGATTTGCCGCAACCGTTTGAACCGAGGAAGCCAAAAATCTCGCCGCGCGGAATACGGAAATTAACATGGTCAACCGCGACGAACTTACCGAAGCGCATGGTCAGATCTTTCGCCTCAATGGCAATCTCTTCCTGCTCAGCGTGATACGGCGGGATCACCACTGGCTTATGCGCCTGGCGCTGCGCTTCTGGCAACAGGGCGATAAACGCCTGTTCCAGCGTCGCGCTATGGGTTTTTGCCCGCAGTTGCTGCGCGCTGCCGGTTGCCAGTATCTCGCCCGCATTCATCGCCACCAGCCAGTCAAAACGCTCCGCCTCTTCCATATAGGCCGTTGCGACCAACACGCTCATATTGGTCTGCCGTTGGCGGATACTGTCGATTAAGTCCCAGAACTGAGCGCGGGAGAGCGGGTCCACGCCGGTGGTAGGCTCATCAAGAATCAGCAATTCCGGGTCATGAATCAGCGCACAGCACAACCCCAGCTTTTGTTTCATCCCACCGGACAGCTTCCCGGCAGGACGGTCACGAAACGGCGCCAGGCCGGTGCTGTTCAGCAGCTCGGTAATACGCGCTTCGCGTTCAGCTTTGTCATGACCAAAGAGACGAGCGAAAAAATCGACGTTCTCATAAACCGATAGCGTGTGATAAAGGTTTTTCCCCAGCCCCTGCGGCATCCAGGCGATGCGCGGACAGACATCGCGGCGATGTTTCGCATCGCGCATATCGCCGCCCAGGACGATAACGTTCCCTTGCTCAATCACCCGCGCGCCAGAAATCAGCGACAGCAGGCTCGACTTACCCACCCCGTCCGGACCAATCAGCCCGACCATACTACGGGCGGGAATGTCCAGCGTGATATTGTTCAGCGCGACCGTTTTTCCGTAATGCTGGCTCACCCCATCAAGCTGCGCCACGGGAGGAACAGGCACCAGCGTCAGCGACGTCATTGCGACAACCTCACGCTTAGAGCGTCAGGCCAGGGCACGCGCTCATCCAGACGAACCCAGGCCATTCCCGGCAAACCGGTTTTGACATATTCCAGATGCTGTCGCAGTAGCTCTGGCGGAATACGCGCTTTGACACGGAACATCAGCTTTAACCGTTCATCGTGGGTTTCCACGGTTTTGGGTGTGAACTGCGCCACGCTGGCGACAAAACTGATCGTCGCCGGAATACGCAGATCCGGCGCGGCGTCCAGCACCAGTCGCGCTTCGCCGCCGATCTTCAACAACCCCGCCTGTTCGGTCGGCAGGAAAAATGTCATATAAACATCGCTGAGATCGACCATGTTCAACACCCGGCCGCCAGCCGATAACACTTCGCCCGGCTCCGCAACGCGGTACTGCACGCGTCCATCGCGCGGCGCTTTTAATTCGCTGTCGTCGATGTCGGCGACAATACGCCGCTCGGTCGCCTGCGCCGCTTCCACGCGCGTTTGCGCCTGGATAATACTGGTACGCGCCGCCTCAATCGCCGCTTTTGCCGCAGATACCTGCGCTTTGGCGGTCTCGAGGGCGGCGCGCGCGCTTTCCGCCGCCGCACGATCGTCATCTAACTGTTGTACAGATACCGCGCCACGCTGCGACAGCGAACGGGAACGCACGTGACGTTTAGAGACGGAGTCCAGCTCAGCTTCCCGCTGTTTGACGACCGACTGCGCGGCGCGCATTTCACTCTGGCGTTGCTCCAGCAAGGCGCGGGCGGCGGCAACTGCGCTCTCGGCCTCTTTAATCTGCGCAATAGCCTCCAGCCGCTGCTCCTGCAATACGCGGGTATCCATTTTCGCCAGCACCTCGCCCTGACGAACGAACTGCCCTTCCGAAACGAGGATGGTATCAATACGCCCGGCAATCTTAGTGGCAATATCCACTTCGGTGGCTTCAATTCTGCCGTTGCTGGCGGCAAATCCCTCCGGTATTCCCGCAGGGCGCAGCATCCACCAGGCTATCGCGGCCACCGCCACAAGAATCCCCGCTCCCCACCACACCAGATGACGCTTCATTTTGTCCATAATCGACCCGCCGTAATCCCTGTTGTCTAACCATGCGTGTCACAAAGTCCGCCGGGCGTGCGCTCAGCGGGGGTTTCCATTCGGGATAAGAATGAAAAAAGAAAAGGGGCCAGACGACGAACAGACGCCGATGAAGCGCTCGCCGTCAAAGGGAGTGAATGATGTAGGTACCCGGAAAAGAGGGAGTAATGTTGTCATCATCAGCGTTCCTGGCCGTAAATGAAACACGCATACTCATAACTGCTATAAATCGATACTAACACCTCTGTCCGGGATGTCTATTCGCTTATTGTTTGTAATGGTACTTAGCGTTTTGCCGCCAAATCCTGCGCGCAGGCCCAGGCGCTCGACCACGCCCACTGGAAGTTATAGCCGCCCAACCAGCCGGTGACGTCCATCACTTCGCCGATAAAATAGAGACCCGGCACGCGGCGCGCTTCCATAGTCCGCGATGATAGTTCGTTTGTATCCACGCCGCCCAGCGTCACTTCCGCTGTCCGATAGCCTTCGGTGCCGTTAGGCTGCACTTGCCAGGCCGTAAGCGTGTCAACCAACGCCTGCTGGTCACGAACGTTCAACTGCCTGAGCGATACATCCGGGATGTGCCCCAACTGTTGTAAACACTCCACCAACCGTTTCGGCAGATGCATCGCCAGCGTGTTCTTCAGACTCTGGTTCGGGTGCGCGTTACGCTGTTCATTGAGAACGTCTTCCAGCAAGAGGTCCGGCAATAAGTTAATGCTCACTAACTCGCCCGGTTGCCAGTAGCTGGAAATCTGTAAAACAGCGGGGCCGGACAGCCCACGATGGGTAAAAAGTAGGTTTTCCCGAAATACCGTGCCATTGCGGGCGGTAATTACGCAGGGCACAGAGACGCCAGACAGCGTCTGGAGCTGTTCTAACAGCGGCTTATGTAGCGTAAAGGGCACCAGCCCGGCGCGCGTCGGCAACACCTTGAGACCAAACTGTTCGGCGATTTTATAGCCAAACGGTGATGCGCCAAGCCCCGGCATCGACAGGCCGCCGCTGGCAATCACCAGCTTTTGCGTAGTCACCGTCTCGCCGTTCAGCGCCAGTATGAAACCCGACTCATCACGCTCGACGCTCAGTACCTCGCTACGCAGGCGCATCGTTACGCCGCCTTTGTCGCACTCGGCAACCAGCATATCGACAATGCGTTGGGCGGAATCATCGCAAAAAAGCTGTCCCAGCGTTTTCTCATGCCAGGCTATCCCATACCTGCCGACCAGATCGATAAAATCCCACTGGGTATAGCGGGCTAACGCTGATTTACAAAAATGGGGGTTCTGGCTCAAATACGCAGCAGGCTCAACATAAAGATTAGTAAAGTTGCAGCGCCCACCGCCGGACATGAGGATTTTACGTCCTGGCTTCTTGCCATTATCGATGAGCAGCACGCGGCTACCCGCCTGTCCTGCCTGCGCGGCGCAAAACATGCCCGCTGCGCCAGCGCCTATAATAACGGCATCAAACCTTTCCACGTCGCCTTCCTCTCTCAAATTCGGGCGGGAATTGTAAAGTTTCCTCAGTGGTCGCACCAGCGCGAAAAGCGCCTGAAAATGGTATTTATCTGAAATATATAAGATAATTCTTTAGTGATATCAAACAAAGCACGAAGTACATCAAAAAAAGTCTATATTTCACTTTGCCCGCGCCGCCAAAGTCACTGATAATGCGCCGCGTTCATGTCCTCAAAATGGCGTAACGTCCTATGCTACATTTGTTTGCTGGCCTGGATTTACATACCGGGCTTTTATTATTGCTTGCTCTGGCTTTTGTGCTGTTCTACGAAGCGATTAACGGCTTCCATGACACAGCCAATGCAGTCGCAACCGTGATTTACACCCGTGCGATGCGTTCGCAGCTGGCGGTTGTCATGGCGGCGGTGTTTAACTTTTTTGGCGTTTTGCTGGGGGGTCTCAGCGTGGCGTATGCCATTGTGCATATGCTACCGACGGATCTCCTGCTCAACATGGGTTCCGCGCACGGCCTCGCTATGGTCTTTTCCATGTTGCTGGCGGCGATTATCTGGAACCTCGGTACCTGGTATTTCGGGTTGCCGGCGTCCAGTTCCCACACGCTGATTGGCGCCATTATCGGCATCGGTTTAACTAATGCGATGATGACCGGCACGTCAGTGGTGGATGCGCTTAACATCCCGAAAGTTATCAATATTTTCGGTTCACTCATTATCTCCCCTATTGTCGGTCTGGTATTCGCCGGCGGTCTGATTTTCTTGCTGCGCCGCTACTGGAGCGGTACTAAGAAACGCGCCCGTATCCACCTGACGCCAGCCGAACGTGAAAAGAAAGACGGCAAGAAAAAGCCGCCGTTCTGGACGCGTATCGCGCTGATCCTCTCAGCTATCGGCGTGGCGTTTTCGCATGGCGCGAACGATGGTCAGAAAGGCATTGGCCTGGTCATGCTGGTGCTGATTGGCGTCGCGCCTGCGGGTTTCGTGGTCAATATGAATGCCTCCAGCTACGAAATCACCCGTACGCGCGATGCTATCAACAATGTCGAAACGTACTTTGAGCAGCGTCCTGACCTGCTGAAAGCCGTCACCGGCGTTGACCAACTGATTCCCTCTCCGGAGCCGGGCGCGACTGAACCGACTGAATTCCACTGCCATCCGGCTAACACCATTAACGCGCTTAACCGTGCGAAAGGGATGCTGGCAAACGTGGAAAGCTACGACAAGTTAAGCGTTGAACAGCGTAGCCAGTTGCGTCGCATTATGCTGTGCATTTCCGACACGACCGACAAAGTCGTGAAATTGCCTGGTGTAAGCAGCGATGACCAGCGCCTGCTGAAAAAGCTGAAGACCGATATGTTAAGCACCATTGAGTATGCGCCGGTGTGGATCATTATGGCAGTGGCGTTGGCGCTGGGTATTGGTACGATGATCGGCTGGCGTCGCGTGGCGACCACTATCGGCGAGAAAATTGGTAAAAAAGGCATGACGTATGCGCAGGGAATGTCGGCGCAGATGACGGCGGCAGTCTCTATCGGTCTTGCCAGCTACACCGGTATGCCAGTTTCTACCACTCACGTCCTCTCCTCTTCAGTGGCGGGAACCATGGTCGTTGATGGCGGCGGGTTGCAGCGTAAAACCGTGACCAGCATTCTGATGGCCTGGGTATTTACGTTACCGGCGGCGATTATTCTTTCCGGCGTGCTGTACTGGCTTTCCCTGAAGATTATTTAAGCCAAATGGGCCGGATAGCGCTGTCGCTAATCCGGCCTGTCAGAATGAAGCAACACAGGCCTGACAGGCCGCTACAAGCGGCGTCATCCGGGAGGCTTATCTAACACAAGCGGGTCAGGAAACTGGCCCGCTTTTTTTATTCAGTGCCAAATCATGAGCGCAATCAAGCTCACCACCACCAAACCGCATAACGCGCTGGTCAGCAGAAACTGGCGGCGCACGCGTTCACAACGGCGAATAAATTCTTCATCATGATGATCGCGATAGCGCTGAGCGTAGATATACCATACCAGGCGCACCTGTTTGTTGGGCTGACCATGCGTGGTAAAGAAGCCGCCGCCATCGACATATTGATAGAGCAAAGGATCGCAACCACGAAGTACCACTAACAGTGCGCGTAGCGATGAGAAATAGCGCGCCATATTAACAATGCAAACGACACATAAAGCCCAGAATAGTGAGACGGTGCTTATCATATCTCCTCCCCGGCGACCCGCCCACGGAGTTCCTCTCCGGGACTACCGCTCCCCGATACCCTGCCAGACAATCAGTGAAAGAGTACTACGAAAGCCGTCCATATTAGCGCTCCGCATTCGAACGGCTCTTATACACATTGTAGGAGATCAGTTAATTTTTTTACCAGAAGGTTAATCACTATCAATGCAATTCCCTGAAAATTTTGTTTAACTAGCTGGCAAGCAAGGCAGATTGACGGATTATCCTGGTCGCTATAATGTAAGGATAGTTATGGTAAACGGCTGAGCTAGCCCCGCGCATAGAGTTCGCAGGACGCGGGTGACGCGGCGGCATAAGAAACGCCAGTAGCTCAATGGTCATCGACAACTTATGGAAGGAGTAACACTATGGCTTATAAACACATTCTTATCGCAGTTGATCTCTCCCCGGAAAGTAAAGTTCTGGTTGAAAAAGCGGTCTCTATGGCGCGCCCCTACAACGCGAAAATCTCCCTCATCCACGTTGACGTGAATTATTCAGACCTGTACACCGGTCTGATTGACGTCAATCTGGGCGATATGCAGAAACGTATCTCCGAAGAAACCCACCACGCGCTGACCGAGCTGTCTACCAACGCTGGCTACCCTATCACTGAAACCCTGAGCGGTAGCGGCGATTTGGGCCAGGTGCTGGTTGACGCCATCAAGAAATACGATATGGATCTGGTCGTTTGCGGTCATCACCAGGACTTCTGGAGCAAACTGATGTCTTCTGCGCGCCAGCTGATCAACACCGTTCACGTTGACATGCTGATTGTTCCGCTGCGCGACGAAGAAGAGTAATACTTGCCGTGCCGGCTGGCGGCTAAGACCGCATCTGGTCTATAGTCAATCAGGTTGGCCTGAACCATCAGGCAAATTCCGGCTCTCAACAACAACGCCCGCTTAGGTGGGCGTTTTGTTTATCCCCCCTTCTTCGCAGTGCTCAGTACATCATTCCATCACACCAAACATAATTAGTGTGATCCACTAATTAGTTTGCGTATCATTTGTATAATAACCTATTGATCAGGCTAATAACCGCAGTCTATATCAGGGTAAGTCTTTTCGGCGCGTTTTGATATACGCGCTCATACGTTTCGGGATGGCATTAAAAGGCGAAGGAATATGAATACAACTGCACCTACGGGCTTGCTGCAGCAACCTCGTCCATTCTTCATGATCTTTTTTGTAGAATTATGGGAACGATTTGGCTATTACGGCGTCCAGGGCATCCTGGCGGTCTTTTTCGTTAAACAATTGGGTTTTTCTCAGGAACAGGCCTTTATTACCTTTGGCGCTTTTGCGGCGCTGGTTTATGGCCTGATCTCCATCGGCGGCTATGTTGGCGACCATCTGTTAGGGACTAAACGCACCCTGGTCCTGGGCGCGATTGTGCTGGCGATTGGCTATTTTATGACCGGCATGTCGCTATTAAATCCCGATCTGATTTTTATCGCATTGGGTACGATTGCCGTGGGCAACGGGTTATTTAAAGCCAATCCCGCCAGCCTGCTCTCTAAATGCTATCAGCCTAAAGATCCCCGGCTGGATGGCGCTTTCACCCTGTTTTATATGTCGATTAACATCGGTTCTTTGTTATCGCTATCGCTGGCGCCGGTGATTGCCGATAAATTTGGCTATGCGGTGACCTATAATCTGTGCGGCGCTGGTTTAATTGTTGCGCTTCTGGTGTACTTCGCCTGCCGTGGCATGGTGAAAAATATCGGTTCTGAACCGGATCATAAACCGCTACGTTTTCGCAATTTGCTGCTGGTACTGCTCGGCACCATCGTCATGATTTTCCTCTGCGCCTGGCTGATGCACAACGTTAAGATTGCCAATCTGGTGCTCATCATCCTTTCTATCGTCGTCACTATTTTCTTCTTTCGCGAAGCGTTTCGTCTGGATAAAACCGGCCGCAATAAAATGTTCGTGGCGTTTATTCTGATGATTGAAGCCGTGCTGTTTTACATTCTGTATGCGCAGATGCCTACCTCGCTGAACTTCTTTGCGATTAATAACGTGCATCATGAAATTCTTGGATTCGCCATTAACCCGGTGAGTTTTCAGGCGCTGAACCCATTCTGGGTGGTCGTCGCCAGTCCGGTACTGGCAGCGATTTACACCCGACTGGGTAGCAAAGGCAAAGATCTGACTATGCCGATGAAGTTTACGCTTGGCATGTTCCTCTGCGCGCTGGGTTTTCTGACCGCCGCCGCCGCCGGGATGTGGTTTGCCGATGCGCAAGGATTGACGTCGCCGTGGTTTATCGTGCTGGTGTATCTGTTCCAGAGTCTGGGCGAGCTGCTGATTAGCGCGCTGGGGCTGGCAATGGTCGCCGCTCTGGTGCCGCAGCATCTGATGGGCTTTATTCTGGGAATGTGGTTCCTGACCCAGGCCGCCGCCTTCCTGCTCGGCGGTTATGTGGCGACCTTCACTGCCGTACCGGAAAACATCACCGATCCGTTGCAGACGCTGCCAATTTATACCGGCGTCTTTAGCAAAATTGGTCTGGTAACGCTGGCGGTCACCGTGGTGATGGCCATTATGGTGCCGTGGTTAAACCGAATGATTAATACGCCAGATACCGAACAGTAATACTCAGTGCCGGATGCGGCTTACGCCTTATCCGGCCTACAAATAATTGAGAATCGTAGGCCCGATAAGCGCAACGCCATCGGGCAATCCGTTACTCCGTCAGAGGGGTTCCGGCATAAATATCAAACCGATGCCCTTTGGTAACGATGGCGTTGGGCGTCGCGACATCCGCCAGCGGCGGCGCATAATCGGGACGTTTGACCACCACGCGTTTGGTCGCCAACTGACGCGCCGGTTCCAGCAGTCCGTCGGCGTCGAGATCCGGCCCCACCAACGACTGAAATACCCGCATCTCTTTCTTTACCAGCGCGCTTTTCTGCCGGTGAGGAAACATCGGATCGAGGTAGACCACCTGCGGGCGCGGCGTGATATCGGTTAACGCCGTCAGGCTGGAAGCATGAATCAACTGCAAACGTTGCTGCAACCACGGACCGATGTCCGCATCGGCGTAGCCGCGCGTCAGACCGTCGTCGAGCAACGCGGCGACCACCGGATTACGCTCCAGCATCCGCACGCGGCAACCGACGGACGCCAGCACAAACGCATCGCGCCCCAGTCCGGCCGTGGCATCAACCACGTCCGGCAGATAATCGCCTTTGATACCAACGGCTTTCGCCACCGCTTCGCCGCGCCCGCCGCCGAACTTACGTCGATGGGCCATCGCGCCGCCGACAAAATCGACAAAAATACCGCCGAGCTTCGGTTCGTCGCGCTTGCGCAGCTCCAGATGTTGCGGCGTCAATACCAGCGCCATCGGGTTGTCTTCGTCATGCTCCAGTCCCCAGCGGGCAGCCAGAACAGATAAGGCGCCGTCTGTGGCGCCCGTTTCATCCATTAAGCAGATTTGCACGTAAAATCAGCCTTTAATCCCGTAATGCTCCAGCATCGCGTCCAGTTGTGGTTCACGGCCACGGAAGCGTTTAAAGAGTTCCATCGGCTCTTCAGAACCACCGCGAGTCAGGATGTTATCAAGGAACGACTGACCGGTCTCACGGTTGAAAATGCCTTCCTCCTCAAAGCGGGAATAAGCGTCCGCCGCCAGTACGTCGGCCCACAGATAGCTGTAGTAGCCTGCCGCATAGCCGCCAGCAAAGATATGGCTGAACGCGTGTGGGAAGCGGCCCCATGTCGGTGACGGCACCACGGCGACATGTTTTTTAATTTCAAAGAGCGTCTCAAGAATTTTCGCTCCTTGCTGCGGATTAAATTCCGCATGCAGACGGAAATCAAACAGACCGAACTCCAGCTGACGCAGAATAAACAGCGCCGCCTGATAGTTTTTCGCCGCCAGCATTTTATCCAGCAGTTCCTTCGGCAACGGCTCGCCGGTTTCATAGTGGCCGGAGATAAACGCCAGCGCTTCCGGCTCCCAGCACCAGTTTTCCATAAACTGGCTTGGCAGTTCGACCGCGTCCCACGGCACCCCGCTGATACCGGAGACCCCGGCGGTCTCAATGCGGGTCAGCATATGATGCAGGCCATGACCAAACTCGTGGAACAGGGTGATCACTTCGTCATGGGTAAACAGAGCGGGTTTACCGTTCACCGGACGGTTGAAGTTACAGGTCAGATAAGCGACCGGCTTTTGCAATGTGCCGTCCGCCTTACGCATCTGGCCGACACAGTCGTCCATCCACGCCCCGCCGCGTTTGTGTTCGCGTGCGTACAGGTCAAGGTAGAAGCTGCCGCGCAGCTCGTTATTTTCGTCATACAGTTCAAAGAAACGCACTTCCGGGTGCCAGACATCAACGTCAGTACGCTCTTTGGCGGTGATGCCGTAAATACGTTTCACCACTTCAAACAGGCCATTCACGGCTTTGTTTTCCGGGAAGTACGGGCGTAGCTGCTCATCGCTGATGCTGTACAGGTGCTGTTTTTGCTTTTCACTGTAGTACGCGATATCCCACGGTTGCAGCTCCTCAACGCCAAATTCGGCTTTGGCGAAGGCGCGCAGCTGGGCCAGCTCTTTTTCCCCCTGCGGACGGGCGCGTTTCGCCAGATCGGTTAAGAAATCGAGCACCTGCTGCGGATTTTCCGCCATCTTGGTGGCCAGCGATTCATGGGCATAATTTTCGAAGCCCAGCAGTTGCGCCAGTTCATGGCGCAGCGCAAGAATTTCTTCCATCACCGGGCTATTATCCCACTTACCGGCGTTCGGCCCCTGATCGGAGGCGCGAGTGGAATAGGCGCGATACATCTCTTCGCGCAACGCCTGGTTGTCGCAGTAGGTCATGACCGGCAGATAGCTCGGGATATCCAGGGTCAGCAGGTAACCTTCCTGCTCTTTGGCTTCCGCCTGGGCTTTAGCGGCGGCGAGCGCGCTTTCCGGCATTCCCGCCAGCTCGGCTTCGTCGGTGATGAGCTTCGTCCAGCCCATGGTGGCATCGAGCACATTATTGCTGTACTGGTTGCCCAGCTCAGACAGGCGAGTGGCGATTTCGCCGTAACGCTGCTGTTTCTCTTTCGGCAGACCGATGCCGGACAGTTCAAAATCACGCAGCGC
Organism: Salmonella sp. NW645; assembly: GCF_051703725.1. Lineage (NCBI taxonomy): Bacteria > Pseudomonadati > Pseudomonadota > Gammaproteobacteria > Enterobacterales > Enterobacteriaceae > Salmonella > Salmonella sp. NW645. Next base: position 150,228 of record NZ_JAMMKR010000006.1, read on the forward strand.
GTTATCAACCGCTTTCTTCTGCGCGGTATTCAGCGTGGCGTAATGATCGCCGTCGCGCAGGTCGCGGTACGCGTTGTACAGTCCTTCATGTTGCCCAACCCAAGTGCTGTATTCCGACAGCAGCGGCAGCGTCTGTTCGTAGGCTTCACGCAGCTCCGGGCTATTTTTCACCGAGTTTAAGTGGCTAATTGGCGAGAAAATACGCCCCAGAACATCGTCGGCTTCCGCCAACGGCTGGCAGAGGTTTTCCCAGCTATACGGCGCGCCATGCGCCACAACGCCTTCTACCGCCGCCCGGCAATCGGCCAACGCTTTGGTGACCGCAGGCACCACATGCTCCGGTTTAATTGCAGAAAAAGGCGGCAGTGAAAAAGACGTTAGTAATGGATTGGTCATATGCGCAGTCCTGTAGAAGAAGGTGAGTGGAGCGCGCTTTTGGCGCTCTCGCGATGAGATCTAGAATGGGGGATAGTAAGGGGAATTTCAATGATGGACAGCGTACAGACGTGGGTATCGCTGCAATAAGCCGCCCCTTTAACATCATCCCGGCTTACGTTTTATAAGCCGGGTGACAACGTCAGCGCGTTTTTCTCGCCATCTCGTAAGCAGCGGACAGATCCAGACGCTGCCAGAACTGTTGATCCTCGGTCTCGCCCGACAACGGATATCCTGCCGGTAACGCCGTCTCTTCCATTAACGCCTGACGCTGCGCTGGCGACAGGTTCGGCAGCGCTGTCTGTAGCAGAACATCGGCGCCTTTTGGTATTTTCAACGACTGATGCTCGCCTTTCTGTTGCGGCAGGTTATAAGTCATGGTGAAGCGGTAGAAGGTATGCATAGCCGGAGCGCGGTACGGATCGTCTTTTCCGGCCGATGCCGCGCATTCGACAATCGTCGTACCGCACTCTTTCACCAGCGCCTCGCGCAGTTGAGCGCGAGCTTCGTTGAATAACGTACGATAATACGGATCGTTAAGATAATGCGCGACATTACGCTGCGCGACCATCCGCGCGCCCATCACATCCAGCGGATAGTGTACGCCAAGGACCAGGCGAGAATAGCCATAACGCGCGCCACGAATCACCAGCGCATCAAAGCGTTCCGGGATCATTTCCGCCATCAACAGCGCATCCGTATAACCGGTATTCGTGTGTCCGCTGGGAAAAGCACCGCCACCTGCGGTATAAGGATGACCATCTTTTACCACCACATCATCCGGCGTCAAATGGATAGTATTACCCGGCACCTGGTAAGGACGCGGGTAATGAAAATATTTTTTCGCCGCGCCGGTGCTGACTTCCGAGGCTTTAATCAACGCTGCCGCTTTGCCCAACTCACCTTTATCATAAGCGGCGAGAAATGCCCGCCCCAGCCGTGGCCCCATTGCGTCGCTCAGGAAATAGAGATACTCCACGCTTTCCGCATCCGCCAGCGCCTGGTGACGGGTATTAACATCGGCATCGTGATTAATCGCCGTCACCGTCGCCAGATTGTCTTTCAATACTGCTTCCGGCAATGTATTGAAGGCGGAAAGTAGGGTAATCCCCATCTGTTGATTCTCAGTAGTATGAAAATCATAACCGCTAGCCTGTAACCAGGCATTATCCGCCTGGATGGAATTCTGTCGCATCTGAGCCAGGGCGTCGCGAGTCAACGCGGCGGTATCGCCTTGTAATGCCTTACGCAACTGTGTCAGCCATTGAGCCTCAAGGTCATTAAAGGCGACGCTCGCCGAGTCGGGCGTCACGCTTTTCGCTATCGACTCCGCCTGGGACAGGGGAATATCTTTCGCCAGTGCCGGCATCGCCAGCGCCAGAGATGACGCCAGTACAGTAATGTGTAGTTTCATTATGGTTCCTTTCATTAAGAATAACGCCAGATCAAAACCACTACCTTGCCCACAGGCGATGCTGGCCTGCGCAGTTGACGGTTTGATGATACGAACACGTCTTGCAATACTTTCACAACGCGCGAAACAACATGGCGGTACTGGGGTAATCTGCGCGGATCTGCGGTAAACTATCGGCTAACTTGTTTACTTCCCGGAATATCTGCATCCATGCTCAGTTATCGTCACAGCTTTCACGCTGGCAACCACGCCGACGTCCTTAAACATACCGTTCAGAGCCTGATCATCGAGTCGCTAAAAGAGAAAGAAAAACCGTTTCTCTATCTGGACACGCACGCGGGCGCGGGGCGTTATCAGTTGGGCAGCGAACATGCTGAACGTACCGGAGAGTATCTGGAAGGCATCGCCCGTATCTGGCAGCAGGACGATCTGCCCGCCGAACTGGAACCGTATATTAGCGTCGTAAAACATTTCAACCGCAGCGGGCAGTTACGCTACTATCCGGGCTCCCCGTTAATCGCCCGCCAGTTGCTGCGTGAGCAGGACAGTCTGCAACTCACGGAATTGCATCCCAGCGACTTCCCACTGTTGCGCGCGGAGTTTCAAAAAGACAACCGCGCCCGCGTGGAACGCGCTGACGGCTATCAGCAACTGAAAGCCAAATTGCCGCCGGTTTCCCGCCGCGGTCTGATCCTCATTGACCCACCTTATGAAATGAAAACCGATTACCAGGCGGTAGTCAGCGGCATCAGCGAGGGTTATAAACGTTTCGCCACCGGTACATACGCGCTATGGTATCCGGTGGTGCTCCGCCAGCAAATTAAGCGCATGATTCATGATCTGGAGGCCACCGGCATCCGTAAAATCCTGCAAATTGAGCTGGCGATCCGCCCGGACAGCGATCAGCGCGGGATGACGGCGTCCGGTATGATCGTGGTTAACCCGCCGTGGAAACTGGAGCAGCAGATGAACAACGTGCTACCGTGGCTGCACAGCAGGTTGGCGCCAAACGGTCACGGACACACTTCGGTAAGCTGGATCGTGCCGGAGTAATCACAGCCATCGGTGGAACCTTTCACCTTCAGGTATACAATCGCGAATATTTTGGCGGGTAGCGCAGAATCTATCCGTCCGACAACGAACATAAAGGAGCGGTCATGACCAAACACTATGATTACATCGCTATCGGCGGCGGCAGCGGCGGTATCGCCTCGATTAACCGCGCCGCTATGTACGGCCAGAAATGCGCGCTCATCGAAGCCAAAGAGCTGGGCGGCACCTGTGTTAACGTGGGCTGCGTGCCGAAGAAAGTGATGTGGCATGCCGCGCAGATTCGTGAAGCGATTCATCTGTATGGCCCGGACTACGGTTTTGACACCACGATTAATCAGTTCGACTGGAGCAAGCTGATTGCCAGCCGTACCGCGTATATTGACCGCATCCATACTTCATACGACAACGTGCTGGGCAAAAATAACGTGGATGTGATTAAAGGCTTTGCCCGCTTTGTCGATGCCAAAACCATTGAAGTGAACGGCGAAACCATTACCGCCGACCATATTTTGATCGCTACCGGCGGCCGTCCAAGCCATCCTGAGATTCCAGGCGTGGAATACGGCATTGATTCCGACGGTTTCTTTGCGCTGTCTGCCTTGCCGGAGCGCGTCGCGGTGGTAGGCGCAGGTTATATCGCCGTTGAACTGGCTGGCGTTATCAACGCGCTGGGGGCGAAAACGCATCTGTTTGTCCGTAAACATGCGCCGCTGCGCAGTTTTGACCCGATGATTAGCGAAACGCTGGTTGAGGTGATGAACGCCGAAGGCCCGCAACTGCATACTCACGCCGTGCCGAAAGCGGTGGTGAAAAACGCCGACGGCAGTCTGACTTTGGAACTGGAAGATGGCCGCAGTGAAACCGTTGATTGCCTGATCTGGGCCATTGGTCGCGAACCGTCGACCGACAATATTAATCTGGCGGCGGCGGGCGTGAAAACCAATGAAAAAGGTTACATCATTGTCGATAAATTCCAGAATACCAACATTGAAGGCATTTACGCCGTTGGCGACAATACTGGCGCGGTAGAACTAACGCCAGTCGCCGTCGCCGCCGGTCGCCGTCTCTCCGAACGCCTGTTTAACAACAAGCCGGACGAGCATCTGGACTACAGCAACATCCCGACCGTGGTCTTTAGCCATCCGCCTATCGGCACCGTCGGGTTAAGCGAGCCGCAGGCGCGCGAGCAGTACGGCGACGAACAGGTGAAAGTCTATAAGTCATCGTTTACCGCTATGTATACCGCGGTAACGACGCACCGCCAGCCGTGCCGTATGAAGCTGGTCTGCGTCGGGCCGGAAGAAAAAATTGTGGGTATCCACGGTATCGGCTTCGGCATGGATGAAATGTTGCAGGGCTTCGCGGTAGCGCTGAAGATGGGCGCTACCAAGAAAGACTTCGATAATACCGTCGCTATTCACCCGACCGCATCGGAAGAGTTTGTGACCATGCGTTAATATCTTGTGCGCCCATCTTCGAGGGTGGGCGCACAGGCCTGCATGATTAATACGTACTGAAATAACTCTGGATCAGTTCCGGATTACGCGTCTGAGTTAGTGCCGTCATCAGCAACACCCGCGCCTTCGCCGGGTTGAGCGAGCCAGACACCAGCCCTGGCTGCCCTTTATCCAACGGTACGACGCCGTTTCCGGTGCGGGAAGCGCGCACCACGATAATCCCGGCTTTCTCCGCTTTTTTAATCCCCGCGTCGCTGCGTACCGAGACCGAACCTGCGCCGGTTCCGGCATAAATAATACCGTCCGCGTGATGGGCGATCGCCGCATCATACATATATTCTGGGTCGTCCTGATAGCCGTAAATAATCACCACATTGGGTAATTTTTTGATATTACGTACGTCAAAAACAGAGCGCAGGGTATGAATTTTTTCCACCCGCGTTTCGAACTGTGGCTGACCATTAACGATGACCCCCAGATAGCCCTCTTCCGGCGCTTTAAAGGTATCCAGAGTCGTGGCATTAGTTTTCGTCACAAAGCGCGCCGAACCAATACGATCGTTTAAAACCACCATCACGCCGCGTCCCTTCGCATTCGGGTCAGCAGCCACCGTGACCGCTTCCAGCAGGTTCATTGCGCCATCGGCGCTGATTGCCGACGCGGGCCGCATTGCAGCGGTAAACACCACCGGTTTGTCGCTTTTCACTGTCAAATTAAGAAAGTAGGCGGTTTCATCGAGCGTGTCAGTGCCATGAGTAATGACCACACCGTCAACATCGTCCCGCGCCAATAACGCATTCACCTTCTGTGAAAGTTTCAGGATAATATCGCTGGTCATATTTTCGCTACCAATATTCGCCACCTGCTCGCCGTCAACGCGAGCGATATTATTCATTTCCGGCACGGCATTTATTAATGTTTGCACGCCAAGTTCACCAGATTTATATCCGGCGGTTTGCGTATTATTGGCTGCCGTCCCGGCGATAGTACCGCCTGTCGCGAGAATAACAATATGCGGTAGTGACGTTGTGCTAAATACACAGTGGCTGATGAGCAGCAACACGGTGGCCATGAAAACTCTGATTTTCATTTTCTTCCTCTGAATTAAAAGTAATAAGTGACGTGTGCTATAAAAACATGAATAACAATCAGGCCAGAACCATTTTTCCTATTAACAGCCCGACAATGACCGAGACAATCACGTTAACTAATCCCGGACGCATAAAACTATGGTTAAGCACATATTTGCCGATACGCGTCGTACCGGTATCGTCAAACGCCAGCGCCGCCAGACACTGCCCCGCCACCGGAATAAAGAAATAGCCGTTAACGGCAGGCCAGGAGCCGATTAACGCATAAGCGGGCAACCCTAACGCCAGCCCCAGCGGCAACAGAATTAACGTCGTTGCCGCCTGACTACTGACCATAGCGGACACGAAAAACATCATAATGGCGATAAGCCAGGTATGCTGTTGCAATAGAGTTTGCACTTCTGCCTTAATCAACGCGATATGACCATTCACGAACGTCTCACTCATCCAGGCCAGGCCGAAGGCGCAGACAATCGCCAGCGCGCCCGCCCGAAATACCGTACCGCTGATAATCTGATCGACCTGCGGCCGGCATAACAACACAATCAGGCAGGCAAAAGAGAGCATCGTAATCTGGATAGCGGCGGACATCGAAAGCGGTTGTAGCCCTTTCGCTGTCTCCACCATGGGCCGAAGCGCCGGAATCAGTCCTAAGAGAACGATAACGATCGCGCTGGTCAGAAATAACGCCACCGACAATTTGGCGCGCGAAGTGACCACCGTATTTTTACTTTCTTTCTGCGCAGGTTTAATTAACCCTTCAGCAAGCCGACGTTGATATTCCGGATCGTCTTTTAACTCTTTTCCTTTATTAAAGGTCGCTATTGCCCCCATCGCTACACCGATTAACGTGGCGGGCACGCAAATCATCATAATGGTTGAAATAGAGACGCCCAACGGTGCCATTAAACCAATCATCGCCGCCATGGCGGCAGATATAGGACTGGCGGTGATCGCCTGTTGCGATGCAATAACAGAAATAGATAAAGGACGTTCCGGTCGAATACCTGAATCCCGTGCGACTTCAGAAATAACCGGCAGCAAGCTATAAACGACATGCCCCGTTCCTGACATAAACGTGAAGATATAACAGATAAACGGCGCTAATAACGTAATGTAACGAGGGTGGCGACGCAGAATTTTTTCCGCCAGTTTGACCAGTAAATCCAGCCCGCCGGAGGCCTGTAAAGATGCGGCCGCCAGGACAACAGAAAGAATTATCAGAATAACATCAATCGGTGGCGTAGAAGGCGTCAGGCCAAAAATAAAAACCATCACGCCGACGCCTAACCCGCCGACCATCCCTAAAAATACGCCGCCGATCCTGGCTCCTATCATCAGGGCCACAAGGATAAAACATAATTCCGTCCAAAACATACTTCCTCCTGGGTTATCTGGAGTGAGTGTCGCTTTACATTGAGGGACGTAACCTATTGTGCAAACGGTTTACCAAAACCAAATGCGCCGTAATGAGATAAAATCTGCGCCGCCGATTTCCCGCCCTGCCACATGGCGCGTAACACGCTTTCTTTATCGGGTTCCGCCATACCCGATTGCAAAATGGAAAGCAAAAAACCGGTTAAGAAGGCGTCGCCTGCGCCCAGCGTATCGACAGGTTCGATATAAACAGGTTGCCACTCCAGATAATCCGCGCCGGAAAAATAATAAACTTTTTCATGCCCGCAGGTGGCAATAATATGCCGACAGCCATAACGATAAAGTTTATTGAGTTTTATTTTTATTTCATCTGGCGATAACCCGCTGCAGGAGATAAATCCGTAATCTACCCACGGGCATACCTTTTCAAAATAGTCGTCTGTACCGCGCCCGGAAAAATCAAAAGAGAGTAAGACGGTTTGTTGTTTAATTTTCTCCAGCTCCGATTCCAGATGGCCGTTAATACTGGAATGGACTAATGTAAATTGTGATATATAGCGAAGATCATCGTCAGACAGGCTAAAAGGATGTTCCCGCAATACGCCGTTTTTGTTGCTGGCGACAAATTGTCGATCGCCATGCGAGAGACGGATACAAGCATATCCATTTTCGCCGGTATAATGGCGGCTGTGAGAGATATCTATCTGTAGCTGGTGTAATACATCCTGTACGTGCTGCGCGGCGTCGTCATTGCCAAACGCCCCCATAAACGCGCTGGGGATGTCTGCTAATTTCGCATAGACAGCAAAATTTAATGCATTACCGCCGGGGTACATGATGCCGGAATGCAGGTATTTATCGACAACGTTGTCGCCAATACCCAATACGCTGATGCTCATCATTATTCCTTGTTTGTCTTTACAATAAAAAGCGTCCCTGCTTTTTTATCCATCCTGATGTAATTAATATTCCACTTTCCACATATAGCGGCGCGTCGTTAACGGATGCTGGCGCGCCTCAGCTAACGCCCGATTGTAAACGGGATAAACGTTATTAAAGAGAGAGTGGTTAAAGTAATCAATAACCGTGGTTTTAATGGTCGATAGCCCCAGCTCTTTCGCATCGACAACTTCAATCCGGCGGCCATATTTTTTCAGGAAGTTTAACGCGCGTTCATCCACCGCCCGCGTATTGCCCTCGGAAAACTGGAAGAAGAAAGGCGTATTCGCATCGGTAATTTCAAACGGCCCGTGGAAAAACTCACCGCTATGAATACAGGCGGAATGTATCCATTGCATTTCCATAAAGATACAGATGCTCTGTAGGTAGGCTGCGCCATAGCCCGCGCCGCTGGCGACGGTGTAAATGACTTTATCGTCTTTATATTCCTGCGCGAACGCCTGCGCACGCTCCGCAACCTGCTCGCAAGCGCGCCAGACGATACGGTTGATTTTGCTGACGCCATCCTGAAAATCGTCGTAGTGCGCATACCCTTCCGTCTGCTGGAGCAGTTCGACCGCACTCAGCAGGCCTTTCATCGTTTTCTCTCCGGCAATATCTTTACCGTCGCCAAACGTGTACGTTTCCACATAGTCGCAATGCGCCACCAACGGTGAATCCATTACCCAGGTTAAACCAATGACCGGCGCGCCGTGTTGACGGGCGATTTCAGCCGCTTTAATTGTCTCTGGCGTATTACCTTTGTGGGAGGCGACAACCACAACGGCATTTTCTCCCAGCGCTACCGGCGGGTTGTTAATAAATTCTCCGCTGTTATACAGACCGACAGTCAACGCTTTCGCTTCTTTTTCTAAAAATGCTTTCGCCGGATAGAACGCCGCATAAGAACCGCCGCACGCCACATAATAGACGTGTTTAACGCCTCCTTTCTCTGCCTGGCTGGTCACAATATTGCTAACTGTCTCTTTCATACCCATCATGCTTTCCTCTGGTTCCATCAATGATACAGGCGAGGATTCGCCATAAATGACTCATAATGTATTGTTATTTTTATATGACATTTAAAGACATTTGATCAAGATGGAAACCAAAAAAAATCGGGATCCGCGATCTGGATCCCGATTCAGCCTGCTCTTCGTTAGCGTAATGCTGACATCATACGGTAAACCGTATTTTATCGCCGACAATCAACTGTTGCGAAACGCAGGAGAGTTCTCCTTTGTTATCAATCATTTCACTTTTTATCAGGATCAGCGGATAACCCTCGTTGACGCCAAGATAATGGGCGACTTCAAAGCTGGCATAAACCAGTTCGATCATCTTACGGGAGTGGGTAAACCATAAATGGTATTTCTCGCGTAAGCATTCATACAAAGAGTGATTATTAAGATCTTCGTCCAGCAAAAACGCAAAACGTGGGGGAAGATGTACGGTTTCCAGCGATACCGCCACATCGTCGGCATAGCGGATACGTTCAATGACGACCGCTTTTTCGCCATCGTTCATATTCAGTAACGCTTTTGTCTCATCGTCTACCGATTCAAAAACGGATTTGATGGTGCGTGACCCCGGGCGACGTCCCTGAGACTGGCATAACTCGCTGAAACTCATGATGCCGGTCATGCTGCGCTGAAATTTCTCACCAGAGACAAAGGTGCCTTTGCCGGAGACACGGGTCAGCAAATTTTCACGCGTCAGCGCATCCAGCGCCTTACGGACCGTGACCCTGCTCACCTGCCAGCGCGCGCTCAGTTCATTTTCCGTCGGGATCTGCTGGCCTGGTTTATACTCTCCACGCGCAATGGCCTCTTTTAAGGCGGCTTCAAGCTGCTTATAAAGCGGTTTGGCGCTTTTACTGTCGGGTTGCTCGATCATTTGTATCCATTTGTATTATCATGGTGCCATAGCTTGTATTATAACTATTTACGTTACCTTTGCTTGTGAATCCACGCCATGCGGCGATGTAGTGATACCGCTATGAAACGAATGTTCTGATTTTAGGTCTGGGACGGGCGCCATGAAAATAGGATTTTCGCAATATCATTCAGTAATTTATGAAGTGTTTTTCTTGAGGGGGTAAATTGCAAAATGTGATCTACCGCACACTTTGCCACTCAGGTATCGAAGCGAATGTCTACGCTTAATAGACAGCCGGGCAACACCCGTATCTTTTACGACGCAAGCCGGAGGTCCTTGTCATTATGCTCAACCAGAAATTAAACCCCACGCCTTCTGAAGATCTGACTATTGATGTCGATCTGCTTTATGAAACAGACCCGTGCGAGTTAAAGCTGGATGAAATGATCGAGGCGGAACCGGAGCCGGAGATGATCGAGGGGCTTCCCGCCTCTGACGCCCTGACCCCTGCCGATCGGTATCTCGAACTGTTCGAGCATGTACAGTCAACAAAACTGTTTCCAGACAGTAAAACGTTCCCGGACTGCGCGCCGAAGATGGACCCGCTTGATATCCTGATCCGCTACCGTAAGGTCAGACGCCACCGTGATTTTGACTTACGCCGCTTCGTCGAGAACCATTTCTGGCTACCGGAAACCTTATCCAGCGAGTATGTCTCTAACCCCGAAAACTCGCTCAAAGAACATATTGACCAGCTTTGGCCGATACTGACGCGCGAACCGCAGGATCATATTCCGTGGTCTTCGCTGCTGGCGCTGCCGCAATCCTATATCGTGCCGGGAGGCCGTTTTAGCGAAACCTATTATTGGGACTCTTATTTTACCATGCTGGGTCTGGCGGAAAGCGGGCGCGAAGACTTACTTAAATGTATGGCGGATAATTTCGCCTGGATGATTGAAAACTATGGCCATATTCCCAACGGCAACCGGACCTATTATCTGAGCCGCTCGCAGCCGCCGGTTTTCGCCCTGATGGTTGAACTGTTCGAAGAAGATGGCGTGCGCGGCGCACGGCGTTATCTCGACCATCTCAAAATGGAATACGCCTTCTGGATGGACGGCGCCGAATCGCTGGCACTCAACCAGGCTTATCGCCACGTTGTGCGGATGCCGGACGGTTCCCTGCTGAACCGCTACTGGGACGATCGCGACACGCCGCGCGACGAGTCCTGGCTGGAAGATGTCGAAACCGCAAAACATTCCGGTCGTCCACCCAATGAAGTCTACCGGGATTTGCGCGCCGGGGCGGCGTCCGGCTGGGACTATTCTTCACGCTGGCTACGCGATGCGGGCCGGCTTGCCAGCATACGTACGACCCAGTTTATCCCTATCGATTTGAACGCTTTTCTGTATAAACTGGAGAGCGCTATCGCCAATATTTCAGCACTGAAAGGCGAACGTGACACCGAGGCGCTATTTCGCCAGAAAGCCAGCGACCGACGCGCCGCCGTAAACCATTATCTGTGGGATGATGAAAACGGCTGTTATCGGGACTATGACTGGCGACGCGAAGAAATGGCGCTCTTTTCCGCCGCCAGTATCGTGCCGCTGTATGTCGGTATGGCGAACCACGAGCAGGCCGACCGTCTGGCAAATGTGGTGCGCAGCCGTCTGTTAACGCCCGGCGGGATTATGGCGACCGAATACGAAACCGGCGAACAGTGGGATAAACCGAACGGCTGGGCACCGCTGCAATGGATGGCGATTCAGGGCTTCAAACGGTATGGCGACGATATGCTGGGCGATGAAATCGCCCATAACTGGTTAAAAACAGTGAACCATTTTTATCAGGAGCACCATAAACTGATCGAGAAATACCATATTTCCGGCGGTACGCCCCGCGAAGGCGGCGGGGGCGAGTATCCGCTACAGGATGGGTTCGGCTGGACCAATGGCGTGGTGCGCCGCCTGATTGGCCTTTATGGAGAGCCTTAACCTGCTCCGGCCTCAGTGAATCGCATCATAAATGGCTGACTGAATTTTCAGCCATTTTTTATTGTCTGCGCTGGGCCGGGCCTGAGCGCGCAATCGGGCCTGCTCCGTATCGTGCTGCTGGCGCGTCACAACAGCCGGAACGGTGCAAAACGTTTGCAAATAGGTTTTATGCATCGCGGTCAGCGGCGCGCCGCTCGACATGTCATGACTTAACGTTGTGATAAATCGTCGGCAGGGTTTGACCTCATCCATCAGCGCGGGATAACGCAACAACAGTTGCAGCACCTCGGTATGTCCTGCCGCAAACGCCTGCTCCGTCCACGCGAGCTGCCAGTTCATTCCGCCCTGGAGGAACAGCGCCGTCACCCGCGTATCATTGCGCTCTATCGCCGCCCGCATGGTAAACGCATCCCAGGTAATCCCCATATGATTGAGCGTTTCCCGCGCGGAAGGCGCCTCGCGCGGCGGTTCATCCTGCGCCATTGCGGGAGCTTGCCCGTTATCGGAGCCTGGCGACGACGAACTAAATAGCCAGAACGCGCCCGCCAGTATCGCCAGCGTCATGACGCCAACCCCGCCCCACAAAGCGCCGGAAATAAGTTGCTCACGCTCTTCAGGCGTACGCGGAGGCCGCTTACGCGGTGGTTCTATGCCCTCGCTAATCTCATGCTTATCTCCCCCGGCCTGCCGATCTTTAAGCCGCGCGGTTTCCCAGAACTGGCGCAATTCACGTTCATCCGCCAGCAGAAACGAAGCGGGATTCACGCGGGTACGTTTTTCGGCATAGGCGCGCTGGATGGGCCGAACGATTTGCTGATACTGAACGTTTAGCAGCATAAGCTGCGCTGAGGTGAGCGGCTGCCTGGCGATAACCTCGTTTCGCGCGAGGCGACAATCATCCAGAAACATACGCAGAGTGGTGCGCGACTCGGCGAACAGCGTTAACGCTGAGGCGTCATTAAAAATTCTGACGTAATGACGGGCAAACAATTTTTTATCGACCACCATAAGCGCCAGTTCGCTGAACAACATGCCCTCCAGCGCATGTTGATCTTCTCCCTGTTTTAACCACTGGCGCAAACGGTCCGGGCCAAAATGTTGCTTGAGGTAGTGATTCAGCGACGCCCGATCCGGCCATGCGCGCGCAATAAGCGCTTTTAACGTCAGTTCTATCGCCCGAAGCTGACGCTGCGCCTCAAGATGCGCCTCCTGGTCGGGTTCTTCCAGCTCAGTTTGATACGTCAGTAGCGGCTGCTGCTGACGTAGATGTTCCAGCGAGGTGACAAAACGCAACGCGGCAAGGAGTTGATTTTCGCTCACCTCTTGCCCGCTGTCATACTGGGGAACATGCTGCTGAAGGTGACGCAGTTGCAGCATAAACTGGCTCAACTGCGCGTCATTTATCCGCAATTTTTTCGCCACCGCGCCCCAACCGCCCAGGTTAAGACGCGCCTGCTCAAGTTGTTCCATGAACCACCGGGGCTCTTTTCCCTCTGTGGTATGAATACCCAGCAACAGCAGGATTTCTATTGATGCCTGGCGGATAATCCCCAGGCTATGTTCAAAAGGCGCGCGTGTCGCCTGCGAAGCGCTATTCGTCATTATCTTCCCTAAAAAGACGATCCCGCGACGAGATCTTCGTTTTCTTTTAATTATGTTTTTTCATAGATATAACAGATTTAGCCACATTTCAGTGACTTAATCTTAATGATTGCAAATTTATAAGAAGATCGGTTACTAACCAAAAACATCAGTTTTTCATTCTGTCAACGCGGCGTGACGCTGAACGGCATAGACCTTTTCCCTGCCTGCGTTTGGCCATCTGACCGCTAGCCACGCGTGCAGCACACTTTATAATCGCGCTTTTTATGAGAAAGATGCCATGCCGCACATTTCATCTCGCTTTAGCTCCGCCTGCATCGCGTTTATTAAACAGTGGCAGGGTCTGTCGCTGGAAAAGTATCGCGATCGGCAGGGTAACTGGGTGATTGGTTACGGGCATATGTTGACGCCGGATGAGACGCTGACGTTCATTACGCCCGACCAGGCGGAGGCATTCTTGCTGGATGACCTCAATAGCTGCGATATGCTGCTACAGAATTGTTTGCCGGAACTTAATGATCGGTTTCAACGCGAAACGCTTATTGCGCTGATGTTCAGCATCGGACATCAGCGTTTTTTATCATTAATCAATACGGGTGATATTTCACAGCCAGAAATAAGCGGACTGCGAATTTAACGCCGTTAATTCGATTCATTTAACATCATGGCGGCCTGGGTACGATTTTTTACATCCAGCCGCCGGTAAAGCGACTCCAGATGCGCTTTAACCGTCCCGGTACTAATATTTAACGCCCGCCCAATTTGTTTATTTGATTCTCCTGCGGCAAGCATCTGTAAAATTTCCTGCTGGCGGGCGCTTAACGCTTTTATATCACGGGACTCCAGCTCCGTTGAATTTAACCAATCCCCCGGTAAAAACATCATCCCGCGAGCGACAGCATTGAGCGCAAGGACAAAGGTTTCGGCATCAGAATCGCGTGGCACCACGGCCTGAACGTTAAATTGCATGACTTCATGCAGCCACTTTTGACTGCCATCCATCGCCGTGATAATAATCTTCACCTCCGGAAATTGCTGCGCGGTTCTTTGTAACACCTCGCGGCAAAATTCAGCATCCAGGCCGCTATCCAGCATGACCAGCGCATCCGGCGCGCTTTCTATTTTTTGCCAGAGTTCTTCTGCCTGACCGACACTCTGGATACTTATTCCTGGAATGTGCTGCTGCAAACTGATTTTCATTCCATGAATAAATATTGACTGCCTGTCAAACATGATTACCTGCATTACTTTTCTCCACCTGGGTAAGATAATAGTCTCAAGATGAGGAAGGGTATTACCCGTAGGGTAAAATAAGAAGTCGCCATTTGGTATAGGCCATTTTACCGATAGTCATTGGTTGAGGAAGGGAAAGGTTATGAATATTTACAGCTTCAACATCGGGATTACAGAATTCGCTAAAATTAGCGTTTTAAAGTAAGGAATATCTTATTAGCGCGAACAGCCAAGGCTAATTTGAATATTAATTTAATAAAGAGTACGCCTGGCGCGTCACAAAGGAAATATCTGCTTTTCACCTGATGTGTTACAAAAAATAAAGTAGCACATTTTGTTAAAAAAATTAATCAATCCGCCTGAAAACCGCGACGATGGGTCAATGACAATACCGTGTATGTACATGCATTTCTCTCTCCCACTACACCCGCGGCTATCAGCGTGTTTTACCGCTCTCGTCCCGTTTATCGGCTTTTTGGCGCTAAAAAGCCTGGCCGGAAGGCGATAAATCCGCCGCGCAACGCGATCAGACGTATTCGTCACGCGAGCAATGATTGCGAAAGGGCTTATTAGATGCTAGAAAATCAATAAAACCAGCCGCTTCAGCGTCACTGTTTCAATAAAAACAATAATAGAGCCTGATGATGGATAAAATATATGCAATGAAATTGTTTGTACGCGTGGCGGAACGGGAAAGTTTTTCCCGCGCAGCAGAGGATATCGGCCTTCCCAAAGGCAGCGTCTCACGGCAAATACAAGCGTTAGAACATCAACTGGGCATCCGCCTGCTCCACCGCACCACCCGGCGGGTACAACTTACTCAGGACGGAATGGTTTACTACGAACGGGCAAAAGATCTGTTGAGTAACCTGGATGAACTGGAAGGTCTTTTCCAGCCTGATCCCGCCAGTATCAGCGGCAAAATACGGGTAGATATACCGCCATGTCTCGCAAACAGCCTCATCATGCCGCGCCTGCCCACTTTTTTGCATCAGTATCCCGGCATTGCGCTGGAATTTTGTAGTAGCGATCGACAGGTCGATTTACTACGGGAAGATTTCGACTGCGTGGTGCGTACAGAGCCGTTACATGCGCCAGGGATACTGACGCGCCCGCTTGGCAAACTGAGAAGAGTGAACTGCGCCAGCCCACAATACCTGGCGCGCTTTGGGTATCCAGAAAACCTTGACGATCTCGCCTCACATGCGATGGTGCATTATTCATTGACCCCGGGAGTCTCTTCACCGGGTTTTGCCTTTGAAACTCCCCACGGTATGCAGTGGGTAAAAACCGGCGGAATGCTAACGGTAAACAGTACGGAGACCTGGCATACGGCCTGTCTGGCAGGATTAGGGATCATTCAGACGCCGCGCATTGCTGTACGGGAGGCGTTACGCGCCGGAACGCTCATTGAAATTTTACCGCAATATCGCGCCGCTCCACTGCCGGTGACGCTGCATTATCCCCATCGCCGTAATCTTTCCCGCCGGGTACACCTGTTTATGGTATGGCTGACTGAAACCATTAAAGAGGCCGCAGAGTAGCCGCATTTTCAGCATCCACCGGGGAGAGGCTATACTGACATATTCTATTAATGATGAAGGACTACCGACCTGATGACGCAGGAAAATGACGTAAAACGCCCTATTCAGGAACTGGAGCACGACCCGATACAAAAAATAGAAACGCAGCCGCATGACGCCCCGGAAAAAAACGAAAAGGCAAATCAGGCGTTGCATTCCGTCACCTCCCTGATGCAAAAAATTCAGCGTCAACCAATGGTGGCCCACCTCATTCGCGCGACCGAACGTTTTAACGATCGACTGGGTAATCAGTTTGGCGCGGCTATCACCTACTTTTCGTTTCTGTCGATGATCCCGATAATGATGGTGTCCTTTGCCGCGGCAGGTTTTATCCTCGCCTCGCACCCTAATCTACTGGAAGATATTTTCAGCAAGATATTGATGAATGTGAGCGATCCTACGCTGGCGTCCACGCTTAAAAATACGATTAATACGGCGGTTCAACAGCGTACCACGGTAGGGCTGGTCGGACTGGGTATCGCGCTCTATTCCGGCGTTAACTGGATGGGCAACCTTCGGGAAGCGATTCGCGCCCAGTCACGGGACGTCTGGGAGCGCAAGCCGCAGGATCAGGAGAAAATCTGGCTCAAATATCTGCGCGATTTTATCTCGCTGATTGGATTATTAATCGCTTTAATCATTACGCTGTCCATTACTTCCATCGCCGGTTCCGCCCAGCAGATGATCATCTCCGCCTTGTATCTCGACAGCATCGAATGGTTAAAACCGGCCTGGCATTTGATCGGTCTGGCCATCTCTATTTTTGCCAACTATCTACTTTTTTTCTGGATTTTCTGGCGACTGCCTCGCCATCGTCCCCGTAAAAAAGCGTTGATTCGCGGCACATTTATCGCCGCTATCGGTTTTGAGGTGATTAAAATCATTATGACTTATACGCTGCCGTCACTGGTGAAATCGCCTTCCGGCGCGGCGTTTGGCTCCGTACTCGGTCTGATGGCATTCTTCTACTTTTTTGCCCGCCTGACGTTATTCTGTGCGGCCTGGATAGCCACCGCCGAATATAAGGACGACCCGCGAATGCCGGGTAAAACGCAACGCTAGTCTGCGGCTTGCTGCCGGATGGCACGCACGGCGTCGTCATTCGGCCTACTGATGTGTAGACCCAGGCCGGGCAAGCAAAGCGTACCCGGCGGTACAATCAGGCACGTCCTTCCGCCTCATCTCATTGTTTCAGCATATAAATCCAGTAATTAACTTTTATTTAACCAGAAACCAGTTTTATCCACCAATTCTAAAATTATGTGAAGCATTTCATAGACGCAAAATGGCTGGCTTAAACATTATCCCCTTTTTGCGCTTTTTTTGACCATTTTTGGCTTTTGTTACACATTGAAATATAACTTTTGCTGTGCGTAATATGGCTATTCGTTCGCTAAAAATAAGAAAATAGTATGCAAGCAACCGCCACAACACTCGACCATGAGCAGGAACATGTTCCGGTAAACTCACGCAATAAAGTCGTTATTGCCTCGCTTATCGGCACCGCAATTGAGTTCTTCGACTTCTATATTTACGCCACCGCTGCGGTGATCGTGTTCCCCCTTATCTTCTTCCCCCAGGGCGATCCCACTGCGGCAACGCTACAATCGCTCGCCACCTTCGCTATCGCGTTTGTGGCGCGTCCGATCGGCTCTGCGCTATTCGGCCACTTCGGCGACCGGGTAGGCCGCAAAGTCACGCTGGTGGCTTCGCTGCTGACGATGGGGATCTCCACGGTCATTATCGGTCTGTTACCGGGCTACGCGACGATAGGTATTTTCGCGCCGTTGCTGCTGGCGCTGGCGCGTTTCGGTCAGGGACTGGGGCTGGGCGGCGAATGGGGCGGCGCAGCGTTATTAGCGACGGAGAATGCGCCGCCGCGCAAACGCGCGCTGTATGGCTCCTTCCCACAGTTGGGCGCGCCGATCGGCTTCTTTTTTGCCAATGGCACCTTCCTGTTGCTCTCCTGGCTGCTGACCGACGAGCAGTTTATGAGCTGGGGCTGGCGCGTGCCGTTTATCTTCTCGGCGGTGCTGGTGATTATTGGCCTGTATGTGCGCGTGTCGCTGCATGAAACGCCGGTGTTTGCGAAAGTCGCCGCAGCGAAAAAACAGGTAAAAATACCGCTGGGCACGTTGCTGACGAAGCATGTCCGCGTAACCATTCTCGGCACGTTTATCATGCTGGCGACCTACACGCTGTTCTATATCATGACCGTCTATTCCATGACTTACAGCACTGCCGCCGCGCCGGTAGGGCTTGGCTTGCCGCGCAATGAAATACTGTGGATGCTGATGATGGCGGTGATTGGTTTCGGCGTGATGGTGCCCGTCGCCGGCCTGCTGGCGGACGCATTTGGCCGTCGGAAAAGCATGGTCATCATTACCACGCTCATCATTCTCTTCGCGTTGTTCGCCTTTACCCCGCTGCTGGGTTCAGGCAATCCAGCGCTGGTATTCGTATTCCTGTTGTTAGGCCTGAGCCTGATGGGACTGACCTTCGGCCCAATGGGAGCGCTGCTGCCGGAGCTATTTCCGACGGAAGTGCGCTATACCGGCGCATCGTTTTCCTACAATGTGTCATCAATTCTGGGCGCTTCCGTCGCGCCATATATTGCCGCATGGCTGCAAAGCCACTACGGGCTGGCGGCGGTAGGGGTTTACCTGGCGTCAATGGCGGCGCTGACGCTGATTGCACTGCTGTTAACCCATGAGACGCGTCATCAGGCGTTGTAATAGGACGCCGGATGGCGTCATCCGGCGCTACGTTTCACGTTACTGCTTCATCTGCGTTAAAATCGTCCGGCACTGATTGGCTTCGCCTTCAGAGGGCGAAATTAGCGCCAATAGCGCGGCGGCGGGCGTTACCAACGTCGCCAGCGCTGCTGCAACCGCGCCGCGCGCAATCAGCGGGCCGGGCTTGACGCCCGCCTGCGGATTTTTAAATGTCCCGCGCACGTAAAGCGGCGATCGCAGCGTAATAATACGAATCCCCTTACTTTCCGGATCAATGGTTAAATCGAGCTGTTCAGAGGCGAAGCTCGCCGTACCGGTCACGTTAATCAGCGCATTTTCTGTATCAAAAGCAAAAATTTGCGGTCGCGCCACGCCGTTCGCAATATTGAGATTCGCCGCCGCGCAGTTAACCCGCACTTCGTCATCGCCAAAAATCTGCCCGACAATATAGTTGCCGACGTTCAGTCCCACGATTTCCATCAGGTTGCGGCTAATCAATCCATCATTCATCAATAATTTCAGATTGCCGTTACTGTTGCCAAGCAGCGCGGCGACCGAGTTGCCCGTCCCGCGAATATCCGCATCGCCGTTCAGCTCGCCCAGCGTTTTCTGCATCAGCTCCACATCCGGCATCAGTTCTTTAAGCTTCAGCCGACGCGCCTGTATATCCGCCCGCCCCTGCATTGGCTTTTTATCCCCTTCCAGATGGATGTTGGAGACAATACTGCCGCCTGCCAGACCAAACTTCAGCGGCTGTAGACGTAAGTCGGCGTTTTTCAGGATGATATGGGTCGAAAGATCGCTAATCGGTAGACTGCCGCCATGCTCAATACGTCGGCCTTTAAACCGGACATCGGCGTCCATAACGTCCCATTTGTCGGTTTCAAAGCGATCGTAAGGCAACACTTTATCCGCCGGCTGAACATTCTTCTCGCCTTTGCGCTGTTCAGACCGTTTCGACTGCTCAGCGTCTTTCCCGGAATCCACGCCAATCAGCGGCCCAAGATCGGCCAGTCGTAACTGGCGCGATTCGACATCGCCTTCCAGTTTAGGGCGCGGTTTACCGGTGGTATAAGTGAGGGAGCCGTGGATATCACTGTCGCCAATGCGCCCGTTAAAACCGCGATAATCAAATACCGATGACTTTTCGGCGTCAATTTTCGCCACCAATCGCCCATCGGTCTCAAACGGCGGCGTATCCGGCAGCAGCACGCCGGTTAAATCATATAAATCGCCCAGTGAATCGCCAGAGAATTTAAGCCGCAGATCGACGCCGCCCATTTTCATCGGCTCGTTCACCACGCCGCTAAAAGCCACCCGCGTGTTGCCAGAGCGGAAATCGGCCTGCACAGGAAAAGGCGTACTTTCGCTGCGTAGCGCCAGCATACCGCCTATTTTGCCCGTACCGGTCAACGGTTCCCCGTTATAACGCCCCTGCGCCTTTAGGCCGAAGACATAGTCGCCCACGCTGGATTTGTCTGCTTTGCCTTTCGTTCCCGTCACTTCGCTGAACGGCAACGGTTTGCCTAACGGATCGATCAGAATAGTGATATCCGCCTTGCTGACCTTATCATCGATCGCGATTCGCCCCTGGTCGAAGAGAATATTATCCAGCCGGAAGGACCAGGCGGAAGGTTTAGCATTGGGGTCCGTATTCTTGTCTTGCGCGAGGTTAAAGGTCCAGTTATTGGTTTTCTCGGACAGACGAATAAGACGCGCGTCGGGTTTCACCAGTTTGATCCACGGCAGCCAGACGGTTTTGGTCAGGAGCGCCAGCGGAGCAAGCGTCGCCTCAACGCGTGGCAGATGTACCATCGTGACTTCCGGAATATCCGGCGGATTGCCGAGAATGACGTCTTCCGCGTGAACATGCGGCCACGGTACCCAGCTTCGCCAGCCGGTCTCCTGTTTTTGGCGTTCCCACACCACGCCTAAATCGCCGCGAATAGCGAAAGGCCGGTTCAATTCAGTAGAGACTTTCTGGTTGATGGTCGGTTTGAGGCGGTTCCAGTCAAATGTTGCGATCAACAAAATCACTATGGCGATCAACAACAAGAAAGTCCCTGTGATGGCGGCGGTTATTTTGCCTGCTTTAGTCATGTGTTATTTCCTCACTTCTTCCCTTGCCTGTCCTAAAGATAGTTCAGCCAGACGAAAAAGGAGGATGACCGCGCCTCGTAATACCACGTATTACGGGAACAGTCTGGCATTACAGGGTCAGAATCACCTCTTCGAGCGATATCAGCGGCACGGGTCGAGAAAGAAAATAGCCCTGGGCGGCAAAGGCGGGCGAACGCTGCACATCACGCCACTCTTCCAGCGTCTCCACGCCCTCGACAATAACGCCGCGGCAGTAGCGGTTCATCAGTTGCAGCAGCAGAGTGAACAGGTTGCGTCCCTCCGGGGACTGACGCAGCATGACGAACAGCTCGCGCGCCACTTTAATGTAGTCATAACGCACTTCGCTCAGCGCTGAAAAATTGGCCATACCGGTACCAAAATCATCCAGCCACAGCGGGCCGAACTCACACATTGAGGCGAAAGAGGAGTCTTTCGGCAAACGAATATGTTCCACCAGTTCGAAACGCAGCCAGGGTAAGCGCTCCATTGCTGCCAGAATGTCCGGCTGTCGTCGCATGGCAATCAGCGTAGGGCCGTCGACATTGACCGATGCCAATAAGTGATGGCGAGTGAAAAAATCCGCTTTTTGTTCAAGCTGATGAAGTTGTTCTTTCACTACGTCAATGCGGTGTCGAACCGCTAACTCCGCGAAATAACGATCCGGGGCAATACGTCTGGAAGGGTTATCAGGATGGGTGACGACAGTGAGAAGTTCAACCGCCATCAAACGGCCATCCGTCTGGTATATCGGCTGGTAAGTATAGGCACGCTCGCATTGCAGCCAATAGCGCCGTTCCTGCAAATTCTCTATACCTGCATCAGGAACGCGTAGCTGCTGGATAACCTGCTTTATCATCTCAGTTGTCCTGTTAATGGGAGTGTGACTGTCCGGACTCGTCAAAGGTTATCGGCGTTCAGGCAGAGAACTTTACCCTCGGTCCCTGGCAAAATAAAAACAGACCACGAAACTTGTCAAAAATACGCACTTGCTCAAAAAAATAATGGACCGATGTTTTAATATTATTGACCACTAAACATCCACAGCGCACACTAACGCTAATTTTTACAGATCAGGTTCACGACTATGTCTAAAAAGATTGCCGTGATTGGCGAATGCATGATTGAGCTGTCGCAGAAAGGCGCTGATGTTCAGCGCGGCTTCGGCGGCGACACGCTGAATACCTCCGTTTATATTGCCCGTCAGGTCGATTCTGCCGCTCTGGCCGTTCACTATGTGACGGCGCTGGGTACCGACAGTTTCAGCCAACAGATGCTGGAGGCGTGGCAGCATGAAAATGTGGATACCTCGCTAACGCAGCGGATGGAAAACCGCCTGCCAGGCCTCTATTACATCGAAACCGATGATACTGGCGAGCGTACCTTCTACTACTGGCGTAACGAAGCGGCAGCGAAATTCTGGCTGGAGAGCGAGCAGTCAGCGGCTATCTGCGAGACGCTGGCAACCTTCGATTATCTCTACCTGAGCGGCATTAGCCTCGCGATTTTAAGCCCGACCAGCCGTGATAAGCTGCTGTC
Source organism: Salmonella sp. NW645 (assembly GCF_051703725.1). Taxonomy (NCBI): domain Bacteria; kingdom Pseudomonadati; phylum Pseudomonadota; class Gammaproteobacteria; order Enterobacterales; family Enterobacteriaceae; genus Salmonella; species Salmonella sp. NW645. The sequence continues at coordinate 172,676 of NZ_JAMMKR010000006.1, forward strand.
TTTATTGCGTGAATGTCGGGCCAACGGCGGGAAAGTCATTTTTGATAATAACTATCGCCCGCGTTTATGGACAAGTCGCGAAGAAACGCAGCAGGTCTATCAAAAGATGCTGGAATGTACTGATATCGCCTTCCTGACACTGGACGATGAAGACGCGCTATGGGGCCAGCAACCGGTGGAAGAGGTCATTGCCCGCACCCATGCGGCAGGCGTACAGGAAGTGGTGGTAAAACGCGGGGCGGACTCTTGCCTGGTCTCGATTCAGGGCGAGGCGCTCATTGACGTTCCGGCAGTGAAACTGCCGAAAGAGAAAGTGATAGACACCACTGCCGCAGGCGACTCCTTCAGCGCCGGTTATCTGGCCGTTCGTTTGACGGGCGGCAGCGCGACGGATGCCGCGAAGCGCGGACACCTGACGGCCAGCACGGTGATTCAGTACCGTGGGGCCATTATTCCGCACGACGCGATGCCGCAGTAAGTCATTCGCTCTTGCCCGGTGGCACTGCGCTTACCGGGCCGGCAGGCGGCAGCTTACTGTGCCGCCGGTGTCTCCGTCACTTCCGGATGCGTCTCATCTGCTTCAACAGCGGCGGCAGTTGTCGGGACCATGATTTCATCCCACGTCGCCTTTAACGCCTTCATATTAAATTCCGGCTCGCCTTGCGGTTGCAGCAAAATTAATGCCATCTCCTGCGATAGCTGCTGACGTAGATTCTGATTGAGCATATCGACGGTCAGGCTGTTGAGGAAATTCTGACGCAGCTTCTGATACTGCTCCGGCGCGATATCCACCACCTGATTCTGCAGCGAGCGCATACGCTGTCCAGTCAAAATGTCAGTATCGGTACGCGCGTAGGTCGCGAACAGCTTTTGCAATTCGAGATTTTTCTGCGCCACCAGAGCAGTAAACTCCTCTTCCGACAAACCTTTATCGCGTACTTTCGCCAGTTCATTCGCCACCAGGCTCAAATTGGTATTGAGCTTATCATTAGGTGATTCAATGTTGATGGCGCACTGCGCGCGCAGGAACAGAACCCGGCAGTCAAACCCCAGACCAATATCTTTCGCGTTATTTTTAGTAAGCTCTTGCTGGATATGCCAGAACAGCGCTTCGCGCGCCAGATCCGCCTGCCAGTAGCGCAACAGCGCCGCCGACTCGCGAATCGGTTGCCACGGCGTATCCCACATAATGGAGAGACGATCCTGGCGCACCGCATCGGTCATAATGCTCACTGATTCCGCCCGCAGCGGCGAAAGCGTCGGCACCGGGGCGGGCGTTTCGCGTTTACCTTTCAGCGTACCGAACGTTTTATTGATCTGCTCGGCGACGGAGCGCGCATCAATGTTGCCGACAACAATCAGCGTCATGGCATCCGGGGTGTACCATTTTTCATAGAAAGCCTGAATTTTGGCTGCGTCTACCGGCTGCTTTAACGGTTCCGCGGGATCGTGCCCCAATAACGCCGACCCTTTCAGCCGATAACGCCACCAGCCCTCTTTAGTATCTGCTGGCCACGTCGCAACCATATCTTCGCTGCTTAACGCATGATTCACCGTCTCTGGCGTAATGGTTAATTTACCGGAGACGTTAGCCAGATAGGTCAGCGCTTCTTTCAGCAGATCGTTACGGTTATTGGGTAAACTGAGGTTATAGAGCGTGGAATCATAAGAAACAATAACGGGCGGCATGGGACGTTTCGGATCAAACCCTTGCTGCCATAAAGAACGTGCCTGTGCGGCATCCAGACCACCGCTTTGCGTCAGCGCGATACGGGGAATCGCATGGCTGAACCCGCTCTGTTGCGTACTTTCGGTGAGCGAACCGGTATTAACCTGGAGACGAACTTCAATACGATCGCTGGGGCGCTGAGGCGTAGCCAACACTTGCCACTGTAACCCATTAGCCAGCGTCCCCTGTTGCCATGCCGGATCGGGCTGGAGCGCATCTGCCTGCACATAGCCGGCAGAGGCCAACATCAACAGACTGCCCGCTAAGAGTCGAATTTTTGTGCCCTGCATGTGAACCCCTGATCAACAATCCTGGTAATAAAAAGACAGCCCCGGCAGGGATGCCTGAATATGACGTAAAAACACTTCGTGTTAGACCGCGAGAACCTAAAAATGTCACGGAAGAAGTGAAATAATCCCTAAGCATCATGCTGTATGCTTTGGGCGCAGGGGTCAATTATGCGCAAACACCCGCAGTCCTGGAAGGGACTACGGGCATAAGTGGCGAGATTAGGAGGAAATTTCGTGCGTTTTGCCATCCGGCGCACGATTATTAAGCACATCGTCCAGCTTTTGGTGATCTAACTCTTTCACCCATTTGGCAACCACCACCGTCGCCACGCCGTTACCCACCAGGTTAGTCAGCGCGCGCGCTTCGGACATAAAGCGGTCGATACCGAGGATTAACGCCAGTCCCGCAACCGGTAAATGGCCTACGGCGGAGATAGTGGCCGCCAGCACAATAAAGCCGCTTCCGGTCACGCCCGCGGCGCCTTTTGACGATAGCAGCAGCACGACCAGCAGCGTTATCTGGTGGAAGATATCCATATGGCTGTTGGTCGCCTGGGCGATAAACACCGCCGCCATCGTCAGGTAGATAGAGGTGCCATCGAGGTTGAACGAATACCCCGTCGGGATCACCAGCCCTACCACCGACTTACGGCACCCCAGTTTTTCCATCTTATCGAGCATACGCGGCAACGCTGACTCGGAAGAGGAGGTGCCGAGCACAATGAGTAATTCTTCCCGGATATAGCGAATAAATTTAAAAATGCTAAAGCCCGTTACCCGTGCAATCGTCCCCAGCACCACCACCACGAAGAGAATACAGGTGATATAGAAGCAGATAATGAGCTGCCCCAGTTGCACCAGAGAACCGACGCCGTATTTACCGATGGTGAAGGCCATCGCGCCGAATGCGCCAATCGGCGCCAGGCGCATGATCATATTGATGATGCCGAAAATGACCTGCGAAAAACTCTCAATCACATTGAAAATGAGCTGGCCTTTGCTGCCCAAACGGTGCAGCGCAAAACCAAACAACACCGCAAACAGTAAGACCTGCAGAATGTTGCCGCTGGCAAACGCGCCGATCACACTGCCCGGTATAACATCCATCAGGAAGGCAATAATGCCCTGCTCCTTGGCTTGTGCGGCATAAACGGCCACCGCCTGCGCATCCAGCGTTGCCGGATCGACGTTCATCCCGGCGCCAGGCTGCACAACGTTGACGATGATAAGACCGATAATCAGCGCAATCGTACTGACAATTTCAAAGTAAAGCAGCGCGACCGCGCCGGTACGCCCCACCGCCTTCATGCTTTCCATGCCTGCGATGCCCGTCACGACAGTACAGAAAATGACAGGAGCGATGATCATCTTAATGAGCTTAACGAACGCGTCGCCAAGCGGTTTCATTTGTGCGCCCAGTTCAGGATAGTAATGGCCAAGGAGAATACCAATGGCGATTGCTGTCAGGACCTGAAAATAAAGACTTTTGAACAGAGAGGTTTTCATAGGGTGTCCTTGAAGTAAAAACCACAGGTCTTGTAAGGTTATGAGTAACCTGCGGCCTTAAAATAACACCCACACAACATGACAGAAATGCGCCAGGATCATAATTGAAACAAAAATGTTAAAAAGTTTGAGCTGACTCGCACAAGCGCGACCTTTTTTAACTTTTGTAATCAGGATTTTCGTGCGACAGATACCGTTCTTCAAAGATATCCGCGGGAACGGGCCGAGCAAACAGGAAGCCTTGCGCGACGTTGACTCCCGCCTGTTCCAGCCACGCGCGTTGCGCCTCGTTCTCCACGCCCTCGGCAATCAATTGTAAATTAAGACTGCGGGCCATCAGGATAATCGCCGTCACCATACTGTGATCATCCGGTAACCCATCGACAAACATTTTATCAATTTTAAGGATATCGACCGGTAGCGACTTCATATGCTGTAACTGGCGCAGCCCCGCGTAACCCATGCCAAAATCATCCAGTGCGATACGCACGCCAGCATTACGTAACGGACGTAAGATAGCGACGGCAGCGTGCGGATCGTCGATACGGCGGCTTTCAGTGACCTCAAGAATCAGCGTACCTGGTTGAATACGATAGCGGTTTAACAATTCCAGCAGCTCCGACACCATGCCAGGGTGCATGAGCTGTAACGCGGAAAGATTGACGGAGAGCGGCAATGTCACGCCGCGCTCCTGCCAGGCGGCAAGCTGGCGACAGGACTCTTCCAGCACCCAATGGCCCACCGTGACCATCAGGCCGCAGGATTCAATGCGCTCAATCAGCCCATCTGGTAATTCCCAGCTACCGTCCGGCTGTTGCATACGTAACAAGGCTTCGGCGCTTAATACGTTGCCGCTGCGCATCTCGACCTGCGGCTGCAGCCAAATGGCAAACTGATGGTTATCCAGCGCGGTAAGGATATCGCTCTCTTCGGTAAGGCGCTGTTGAGCGGCCTCCATCTGTGCCGGGTCAAAGAACTGGATCTGATTTTTACCTTTTCGGCGCGCGGTAAACGCGGCGGAGACGGCGCGACCATAGAGCTCTTCGGCGGTCAGATCACCATAATACATCGCAATGCCAATACTGCAGCTTGGGCGCAGTTGAATACCCTGGATGGGCAGTCGTTCATTAATGATAGTGAGTATTTGCTGACCTAATGTGATGGCGTGCCACGGCTCTTTAACGCCGTGGGCGATAATGGCAAAGTCATACCCGCTGACCTGCGTAAGCACCATGCGCGGCGCCAGCACCGACTTCAGCTTCTCAACCAACGTCAGTAATAGAATCTCCCGCTGCGTTTCTTGCAGCACGCCTGCCGTGTCACGCAACGTTTCGCACGTCACGATAATAAGCGCGGTGGTCTGTTGGCGGGTGATAACCTGTTCCAGCAGCGCCATTAAAAAGGCTTTATTGGGCAGCTCGGAAACCGGAAAACGCATCGCGTTGTCCGTTTGCTCCTCGCGTTGACGCTGCATAAGCTGCTGGTTGAGGTTATAGCTGCGCACCAGCATCCCAATTTCATCATCCTGATGCAGACGCGGCAACGCCAGTTGATGTCCGATCAGCTCCTGCTGCGGGATGTCGTTCAGCTCGCGGGCGATTTTGCGCAGCGGATGCACAATCAGGCGGTTTACGCACCAGGCGATGGCCACCGTCAGGATCAGCGATAAAAGTAAGTAAATGGTCACTAACGTAGAGAGCGCGCTCATGACGAATTTGTACATACGGTACGAATCCGCCTGCAATACAAGGTAGGCCAGCGGTTGCGGATTGGCGGGACGCTCCAGCGAATAAACCGGCAAAGAAATTTGTACCGGCAGTTCGAAGAGACGCGTCACCATAACCGGGACGGGGCGTTCAGGAATGAAGCGCTTACGCAACGCCTGGAACTGATTCGGCAATACCACATCGGCGCGACTCACCACGCCCGCAGGTTTAATACTTTCCAGAATGGTTTCCGCGCCGGGGAGATCCGCTTTTAAAATCGCGGAAGAAAGAGGTTCCCGAACAGATCGCGCGATGCTTTCCAGTTGCGTAGCCGTGTTGTAGCGGTTCTGCTGTACCAGATGGAACAACAAAACGGTGCAAAAGACAAAAACAAACACCATGACAACGGCCGCAACCATTGCCATCTGTTTAATTGTTAACGAGCGGCTGACGCGCAAATTGACTCTCCCTGGATATCCCGGACTGCCGCCTGAGTATACCCGATTGCTGCGGCATTAAGAGAGGCTGTATCTGAAAAGGACTTTTCTGAATAACGGTTAATGATAGCGTCTGATGGCGCTGCGCTTCTCAGGCCTACGATGCCTGTCAATTCGTAGGCCTGACGCAATGATTACCAGTCAGCGTAAGGCACCAGAGGCTGTGGCGGTAAATCCATATCCCCCTGCCAGCCCGCCGCGGAATAACGGACATACAGCAGCAGATGACTGGGGGTATAGTCTTTCGCCTGCTGAATATCGACAGCCGTACCCACAAACCAGTTGGCAGTGACCCGGCGTTCAATGAGCGCCCGTGCGGTATAGCCAAATCCCTGGCTGCTACCGCCGCCGTTGGTCTGGTCACGCGCATCCTCCTGATAATCCGCCGGGATCAAATTCATCAGCGGATAACGCGGCATGGTACGGTTGCGGGAGTGCGACCAGGATACCGAGCCGCCTAGCTCCCACGACCAGTTTTCCGTACGCTGCCGCCACATCACCGGCACCGCAAACGACAGGTATTCCTGCGGGCTATAATAACCGCCCTGACCCAGTGAATAACCGCTCAAATCCTTGTCGTAATGCCAGATCATGTTATTCAGCCCGACGGTAACGCGGCGGTTATTCTCGTTAATCACCTTATAGTAATAACCGGTCATCCAGCGCACGCGCCAGTTATCTTCCACATTTTTACCGCTCAACTGGTCGCCGCTGAGCGACGCCCAGACACCGTTTGCTTCGCCTTTATCATAGCTGAGACTGACGCCGCCGCCGTTGGCCCGCACGCCGCCCCATTTGGTGCCGGTATTGCTGCTGGCGTCCTTTTGCCCGCCAAACGCCAGCAGCGAACTGGAGATCGGGCGACGATGCGCATTCAGGGTATAACCCAACGGCCCGATATCGTCGCTATAGCTGACGCCGCCGACCACATCAACGACATTAAAGCCCATCGGCGTCGTGCCGATATCCCAGCGCCAGGTCTCATTCTGCCAGCCGACCGCCACGCTCGCGCCCGTATCGGCCTGGCTACGATGTCCGCTGCATTTCTCCAGCGTACAGGTACCCCAGTTATTATCGTATTTTCCATCCGCATCCGTAGAGAAGCGGCCAACATCCATATTCACCATATCAGTACGAAAGAACGCCCGTCCGTCCGACCAGGGCGCATCCACCTGAAGCATCGTGGTATGCGCCTTCAGATCGGAGTAACCGCCAGTCCCGCTCGACCCCCAATAATCGTGCGCCAACGTGACATTGAGATCCTGCTGACGGTACAACTCCGCCGCATCGCTACGCACGCCGCGTTTTAGCCAGTCATCTTTTTCATCATTGCGCGTCAGGCGGGTAAAGGTATCGTTATCCTGGGGACGAACCGGAGTAATCGCCGCGGCGACCATTGCCTCTTTGTAGGTCTCCAGCGCCCACTGCGGCTCGCCCGTTTGCGCCTGAAAAGCGGCGGCGTCACGCAATACCATCGCGCTTTCCATTGATGGCGGCTGTGCTTTTGCCTGCGGCGTAATGCGGTTGAAGGTCCGCGCCGCCGCCGTGATATCGCCAAGCTGGAGCTGCGCCAGCGCGACGCGGCGCTGCATGTTAAGAGAGGTGATTTGCGACGCAGGCAGCGCCGCCAGTTGAGCGCGCGCCGCGGCGTTATCGCCCTGTGCGATGTCGATTTCCACCCGCCCCAGCATGGCATCGACATTACCCGGTTCCCGCGCCAGAACGGCGTCATAAGCGGCGCGGGCCGCTGCATTATCGCCACGCTGCTGCTCCCAGTCCGCCAACGTTAACGCAATGCGCGTAGAGGGAGGCTGCTGACGTAACAACGCTTCCGCTTCGCGTTCTTTGCCGCTATCGCGCAAGCGGTTAGCGCTTTCCAGCACCTGGTTACTTTGCAATCGGCCCGCCAGTTCCTGAATATTGCTGTTCCACTGGCTGGTCGGCAGGGTATTGAGATGCGCCAGCGCCGCCCGGTCCCGATCGCTGCCGGAAAGATAAAGCCCATAAGCATAGACCTGTTCCGGATCGTTTGGCTTCTGCTGCGCCAGAGAGCGCATTTGCGCATCGGCCTGGGCGTGCTGCCCGGCCTGCCACAGATCGCGTGACAGTCGGTACGTCACCCACACGCTCCCCGGATCTAATGCCAGCCGACGACGGTGCAGTTCTGCGGCCTGCGCCCATTTGCCCTCGCTTTCCAGCGTTTCCGCCTGCTGCGCCAGACGGTCATTTTCCAGACTGCGTTCGATATCGTCGATACTGCGCCGCTGGCTGGCGGAAAGAGAAGCGATAAACGCGGCGGCTTTTTGCGGCGACTGTTGGCGATAAAGATTCGCCAGCCCGCGTACAGCATTTGTATTACCGCTATCCATACGCAGCGTCTGCTGATAATAACGTTCGGCGGCGGCATTATCTTTGCGCGCCATCGCCACATCCCCCAGCCCCAGCACCGCGTAGCTGTCGGTGTTATCCACTGCTCGCGCCTGCTGATAGAAACGCTCCGCCTGGGCCAGATTATTCGCTTTTAAGGCCGCGTCGCCCTGCTGAATTAACAGCCAGTAGCGATTGACCTTCAGCAGACTCTCCCACTTATCGCGGCTGCTGCTGTGCGGCGCCATCGCCAGCGCTTTTTCAAACTGCGCGACGGCGCGGGCGCGATCGCCACGCTGTGAGTATGCCTGCCCAAGCGCGCCGACCGCCTCGCTGTCGTCCTGCCGGGCGCTCACCGCCTGCTGCAATTGCGCAATAGCGTTGCCGCCTTCTCCGGCATTAACCGCCGCGATGCCCTGCGAGCGCGCGCGAAACGCCGGATCGGCTAACTGTTTTTGCTGCTCGCTAAGCTGGGCGCGGGCGGCAGACACGCTATCGCCTTCGCTAAACTGCGTCAGATAGTCTTGCAACGCTTTTACGCTGGCGTCGCTCACCGGGAGATCTTTTATCTGCTGGTACCAGATGGCGGAGGCCGCGCTGCGTCCCGTACTGGATTTCGCCATCTGTTTTAGCACCGCAAATCCCTCATCGCGCCGCCCGCTGGCGAACAACAGTTGCGCCAGCGCATTTTGCAGAGCGTTATTACCCGGACTGACGGCATTGATTTTCTGTAGCTGGTTAATCGCTTCGTGACGGCGGGCGGGCAATTTCGCCACGGTCGTCCAGTATTCGACCGCCAGTTCGCCCTCCGGCGGATAACCTTTAAACAGCTTGTCGTAGCTGGCGATCGCTTGTTCAGTATGGCCGGTCGTCGCCAGTAAACGCGCCTCCTGCAAAGACTGACGTCCTTGCGGCGTGGAGAGCAGCATCGCGGTGCGGGAAGATTGATACGCCGTCGACTCCGGCGCCAGTTGCGCCAGCCGGTCAAGTAGCTTCTGCGCCCCATCGCTATCCCCCTGGCGCAACAGATAGCGGAAACGGGCGGCGATAACCTGTGGATCATTGGGGTCGATCAGCTCCAGGCGATAGAGCGACTGACGGACTAAGTCCTCACGGTGCGTGGCCTCGCCCAGCCGAACCTGCTCCAGCAACTGTTGCTGCGCGGAGGTCGCTGCGCCGGCAAGCGGTGTTAGCGCCATACCAAGCGATAAACCCAACAATGCCCGAGAAACGCCCCTTTTGCCAGGTAAGGCATTTCGACCGCCAGCCGGCAAAAAAGCGTGCATGAGACTTAACGTGAACTTACGCATTCCTGGCCCCAGTCAGGTAATAATTCACCTTTGACGGTGAAGCGAAAACGGTGCTGATCCCAGCCTTGTCCAAAGAGAGTCAGCACATAGTTGTAATAGGCATCGCTGCCAGGAAAATGGTCTGCGACCCGCTGTCGCTGCACGGCCTGGGCGTCGCGATTTTGCAGGAAAGGCAGTAAGGCGGCGGAAAACCCGACCGGCCCCGTCCCTTGCGCGTTCCCGCTGACGACATCCACTTTCTCCGGTGGAACGCCGTTTTTCATCGTTAACGTCGCCATCGGTTTAAATCGCGCCAGTAAACGCGCTTTTTGCGGATCGCCATCATGCATCATTCCCGCCCATAAATAGACGCGAATCGCATCGTAGCTACTGATCAGCGTCTTTTCCGCTTTCAACTGCCAGCCTTGCTTGCTTTCATAACGCACCCAGTCCGGCGAGAAACCTTTCGGCGCGGTTTCCAGCAAAAGCCGCAAATTGGTTTCCCGTAGCGTCGACCACGGCGCGCCAAAACGGCTAAAGTATTGCGCCAACTGCGGCGGCAGATAGCTTGGGTTAAAACGCCAGCTATTCGCCTCGGCAAAGCCGATTTTGCCAGGTAGCAGCATTGAGCCCAGCCCCGGCACATTCACGACCTCTTCGCGGGCGATGCGTTTTAGCAACGCCGTGCCCACCTCGGTATAACGCGTCTCTTTCCACAGACGACCGGCCTCCAGAAGCGACCATGCCATCCAGATATCGCCGTCGGACGCGGAGTTGCTGTCCAGCACCGACCAGGTGTCGGGATCTTTTTGCCCCCACAGCCAGGCGGGCAGATGTTCACGCAGCGATCCCTGCGCCAGATTGTTTTGCGTCCAGTTAAACAGTTGCGCGAACGCCGGTCGATCGTTCGCCGCCAGGGCAAAGAACATGGCGTAGCTTTGCCCTTCGGAGGTGGTAATTTTTCGCGCATCGCCCGGATCGATAACGCGTCCCTGCTGGCTAATGTAATCTTTCTTGAACTGTTCCCACGCAGGCCAGCTACAGGCCGCCTGCGCATTTATTGCCGTCAGCATGACGATCATCGTTATCCATCCGCGCAGCATAGTCATCATGCGTTACTCATGGTCAGGGTCGAGACGACGGCGACTGAGAATACGTAGCAGACGCCACAATACCCACGCCAGTAATACCACACTGAGGGCCGCCAGTACCGCCAGCAGCACCGGGTGATTCGCCAGCGCATACCACAGCCGCTCAAACCACGGCAGATGTCCGACGTAATAGATATCGCCAACGCGCAGACTGTGAACGCCGGACTCGCGGATCACCGCCACGGAACCAAACATCGCGGCACGTTTACCGCTGTCGTTCACGGCGTCGTTCAGTAGCTGGTAGCCGCGTGGACTGTCAGCCAGCAGAGCAATCACGCTGCGCTGATCGTTAAACGGCGACTGGAAGCCCACCACCGCCGCCATCGGGCCGCTGGCGGTGACGGTGGACTGCGCATCCGCCGCGCGATCGGCCTCATCCGGCATAATCGACGGGAAAGCGGTCTGCCGCATCGGGGTTTTTACCCAGCTTTGTGTCGCCTGCACCAACAGATCGATACGCTTATCGTCTTTTAGCTTGCCAGGAATAGCGCCAATAATCAGCAGATCGGCGTCTTTGTCGGCTATCTGAGCGCTATCATCGGTGATTGTCAGATTAATTGCCGGGAAACCGGTCTGCCCGCCAATGGCGCCGACCGTATTCAGCAGCGTTTCCATTTGCGCTTCGGTTGGGGTCTTCGGCATCACCGCCAGCGTGTCAGACAAGTCGGCCATCCGGCTGAACGGGAAACCCGCATTGGCGAACGCGCGTAAATCCGGCATCGCGATAAAGTGGTAATATTTCGAAAAATCGATAGTGGAGTCATCCCCTATCACCACATGATTCGGTACCGGCTGGAAGGTAATACAGTTGTCCACCGACCCGCCCGGCATCGGATTCATGTAGCGGAAGTCAAAACGTAGTTGGTTCATCGCCCCCAGTTTGAGCGCCGGAATAGACACATCCGTTTTACCATCCAGCAGTCCCTGAAGTACCGGCAGGCGCAACAGGAGTCGATTAGTTTCCTGCGTACTGTTAAGGCTAAAGGCTTGCAGGAACTGGTTATTCAGACTGATATCCAGCCGTGAACTGTCTTTGGTCGGCGGCGAGGTATAACGGTAGTTGAGATCCATATCAATACCGTTGCTACGCAGCAAATAGAGGTCCGGCGGCAGATTCAAAGAAACGTTGATGGGCGCCGGCTCCAGCCCACTCGACTGGAGCTGCTCTTCATAGGTTTTCAGCTCGCCAAAAGTGACCGGGCGATCGGTACGCACCCAGTTCGGCGCATCATACGGTTTGCGCGCCAGCAGCGGTTTTACATCGTTGACCACCACGCTGGAACCACGGAAGAGAATATTCCCTTGCGCGATACCTTTTGCCGCCTGCAACAGGTCTTTATCATCACGGCCAAACACGACCAGCAACTTCACATACGGATTATCCGGATGGCTCATCATCTCGATAACCGGCGCGTTAACCGCAGGATGATCGCGCAGGAAATCGGGGCGTCGATCGTTGGTGGCGAACACGATCGCATTGCGATCCGGCAAGTGATTATACAACACCGGGAAGCGCTGACCGCGCCAGCCCGCCCGCGAGCCAAACCAGGACGCGACAATAGAAGCCGCCTGCTGCTGCGCCAGGTCCGGCATGTCAGCAAACACTATCGGCAACGTCACCGGACGGTTATCCCGCGGATCAAAAAACGGCACCGGAAAGTGGGACAGATCGTTATTCACCGCCAGCATGTTATAGGTCAGATCCAGGGCGCTATTTCGCCCGATGTCTAACCACAGAGTACTGCTGGCCGGGTTTTCACACACGTCGCGATAGTGGCCGACAAACTCCAGCCGCACCCGGTTAAAATCGGTGATAAATAGCGGATTGATAGGTACCTGCGCCAGCGTCTTTTTCCCCAACTGCTCTTTTGTCACCGGCAGTACGCCCATCAGTTCATCATTGAGATAAACCTTGAGCTGCGACTGAACCGGCAGGAGCGACGGCGAGGGCGTATATTCCAGATTCAGCACCGCTTTCGACGCCACTTCATCGCTGCGCATACCAAATTCAATGCCGCCGTTAGGGTTAACGCCACGCAGCGCCATACTACCCGGCGGCGGCGCGATTTGCGCAAAGGTCAGCTTGACCTCGCGCGAAGGCGCGGTCTGCGCCACGACGGGCGCCTCAGTTGCGGGCGACGGCGCAGGCTCGGTGGGTTCAGCATTTATCAATGGCGGCGTAGCAGGCGCCGCCGCCGTCATGAAAGCAGGAAACGCGCTTAATCCTATTACCGCCGCACACATCCAGGACAATTTTCTTTTCATCGCATTATCATCATTGTTGAGCCTGAGCCATAACCCGATCCGACGGCTGTATCGCCGCTTGCCGCTCCGGGCGACGCGGAATAAACGATACAATCCAGGCAATTAACGCCGTCAACGATCGGAAAATTACTTTTACTGAAGGCGGCGCGAATTCCGCGAGGTGGCGATATCCGCGGAAGCCCAGCTTCAGAATATCCAGCAAGCTTTCCAGCGGTTTATCTTCCGGGAAGCTATCTTGCCAAAGCGCCCACGTATCGGCGCGCGCGAAGGTACACTGCACAAAATCAATATGTTGTTTGGTGGTGAGCGGCATCAGTTGTAGCCCGACCTCATTGCCCGTTACGCGCACCACCTGCGTTGGAAAGACATATTCCTGCTGCCCGCGTTTAAGCAACAGATTCACTTTCTGCCCTTCCAGCACCTGCGCCTGACCGTTGATCTTGATGCCTAACCCGCCGTCGGAGAAGTCATGTACGGTACAGGAGAACAAATGTCCATCTTCGCGGGCGATGGCCCCCGGCATGGCAATCTCGACCCGATGCGCGCGCCTGACCTGTTTACTCTCTACCGAAACCGCAACCGCGCCGCCGAGAATGACCAGGTTGTAGAAGACCCACACCAGGCTAACGATGACGGTCAGCGTTTCATTTTCCGGCCCGTAATAGTATCGCCATACGCCCGCCGCCACGCCGAGCAGGTTAAGCAAGACAAGGAAGATATACGGACGCGAGATTACCCAGTCGACGTACTTCTCTTCCACCAGCCCGCCTTTCGCCGTGACGTTAAATTTCCCTTTGTGCGGATTGATCAACGCGACCAGAGTCGGCGGTGCGATATACCATGCCAGTACCGTTTCATAGATTTCACTCCAGAAAGAGTGACGATACTTGCCCTGAATCTTCGAGTTAGTCAGGCTGGCGTGGACCATGTGCGGTATCACAAATAGCGCAATCATCAACGCAGGCGCATAAATGATATAGGCGTGCAGCAGCAGAAAAGCCAGCGGCGCGGTCAGAAAGATCAGACGCGGAATGCCGGACAAGAAATGGAACATCGCGTTGAGGTAGCACAGCCGCTGCGCCAGTTTTAAGCCTTTACCAAACAGAGGGTTATCGAGGCGGAAAATTTGCACCATGCCCCGCGCCCAACGAATACGCTGCCCGATATGCGCCGACAGGCTTTCCGTCGCCAGCCCCGCCGCCTGCGGAATGCGCATATACGCTGAGGTATAACCTCGCCGGTGCAGCCGGAGCGAAGTATGCGCATCTTCCGTCACCGTCTCAACGGCGATACCGCCAATCTCATCCAGCGGCTTACGGCGAATCACCGCGCACGATCCGCAAAAGAAAGTGGCGTCCCACATATCGTTACCGTCCTGCACCAGTCCATAAAACAGCGTGCCTTCGTTAGGCGTTTTACGAAAACGTCCCAGGTTGCGCTCAAACGGGTCCGGGGAGAAGAAATGATGCGGCGTCTGCATCATCGCCAGCTGTTTTTCTTTCAGGAACCAGCCCATTGTCATTTGCAGAAACGAGCGTGTCGGCACATGGTCGCAATCGAAGATCGCCACAAACTCGCCTTTCGCGTGTTTTAGCGCATTGTTGATGTTGCCGGCTTTGGCGTGTTCATGCGTGGCGCGGGCAATGTAATGCACGCCGACATGCCGGGCAAACTGACGAAATGATTCGCGTCCGCCGTCATCAAGGATCCAGATATTCAGCTTGTCCTTCGGCCAGTCAATGCCAAGCGAAGCGTAAATGGTATTTTTGACCACGTTAAGGTCTTCGTTATAGGTCGGTACAAAAATATCCACCGTCGGCCACTGCGACATCTCTTTCGGCAACGGCACCGGTTGACGATTTAACGGCCACACCACCTGGAAGTACCCCAGCACCAGCACAATCCAGGCGTAGGTTTCCGCAAACAGTAGGATCAGCCCGCACACCAGACTGACCGGGTCGTCCCAATTTAGCGTCGAGGTATAGCGCCACCAGATATAACGACAGGAGACCGTTAGCGACAGCACGATGAGCATCAGCGCGGAAAAGCGTCCCGGCATACGTCGTACCAACAGCGCAACGCCCCACAGCAATAGCAGAAAGATAAATTGCGATAGCGGGTTAAATGGCTGCGTAATACAGATCAGCGCCAGTATCAGTGAAAAGGTCACGATAACGCCCAGAATAAAACGCCGGGCGCCGTTGCTAAGATGTCCCAGCTCTTTTTCCTTTTCCAGATGCGTTGTCTTTTGACGCACCCGTTCCGGTAAGGTATCCATCCATTGATGGTAACGTCCACGAACGTCCTTCAGGCGCGCAAATGACCGCCAGCGCGGTTCATGACGTTCTTTAGTCGACGAAATCATCACCAGCCAGAGGGTCTGAATGAGGTAGCGGGCCGGGTCCAGCGGGCGCGGGCGGGCGGCGTTAATATGCGGGTAAAGCGCTTTATGCCCGTCGCGAATACGCTGCCAGCGCGGATGCTCAAGCGGAAACACTATCCACGCCAGAATCATCCACAGGCAGCCGAGCGCTGCGCTAAACGGCGACGCGCCGTGGCGGCGGTAACCCTGATAGCGCTCGCTCAAACGCGCGCTAACCGGCGGGATAAGCAGCCACCGGGAAAGGGCGCTCATCGCAGGCTCCCGGCGGACGTTTTGTCGCCCGCATCATGCAGCAGGCACCAGTTCGCCAGCGTTAACACCTCTTCGGCGGCTAACGAATCGCTGCGATATTCGCCTAACGGCTGTTTCGACGCCATGCACTCCGCCATCGCCTCATCGCGATGGATCACAATGGGCAGCAACCGGCGCTGGCTTTGCAGCCAGACCTGGTACAGATCGTCCTGTAACTGACTGCCAATGCGTAAGTCATTGATCAGAATATGCGCTCCGGCAGGCAACGCCTGCTGATGAAGGCGAATATGGCAGTTAGCGTCAACCCGGGCTACCGCCAGCGTATGGTCGCAGAGGCTCACCAGCTGCCGTGTCAGCGGTGACGCGCCGTAGGGCAAGTCCAGTAAAATCCAGCTATAACGTCCGCTCGCTTTCAGCGCCTGGATAGCCGATCCGATCTCTCCCAGCGTCTCCTGCCAGGCCTGCGGATTTTCTCGCTCTTGCGCGGTGAGCTGTCCAAACGGCAGTAGATCAAGCTGTGAGGTATAACGTAATCCGGCATCGCGCCAGTCCTGGCCGTCCAGCAACGATCGCGCCCAACCGCCCTGATGGACGAAGTCGACGTTAAACGACATACGCAGCAGGTTATCGGGGCTGGCGTCAATCACCAGGACATTTTCCCCTAAGATTTGTAACGCCCAGGCGAGTGCTGCGGTGAGAGATGTGGTTCCCACCCCGCCGCGCACGCCCTGCAGTCCCAGAATCGCCATTCATGGCTTCCTTAATGAATGTGGTTGCGCAAATTCAGCCAGAAGTGGCCATCTTTTAATCGCCGCCGCCAACTGTTCGCGTTGGGAAATATCGGTATAATCTATTTCGGGTAGTGAAAACGCCTGGCTTAATGCCAGAAAATCATTTTGAAAAGTGTAGCCCAACGTTGGATCGGACTGAGCGCCAGGTTCATTGTTATACATTCTGGTTGCTCCTTTTTAAATATTTCTCACTGGCAGCATTACGTCCCGTCGTCAATACGGGAGAACGCGCATTTTTCATCTTTCCGTGACTTCATTTATAATGTGTAAAAATGCAAAGCGCAGAGTTACAGGGCATCCTGCCGGACAAATTGATTCACATGCTAAATCTGATGCGTTTTAATTTCAATGTTAGGTTTATTTCTGTGCTTTCGCTAGTAAACTGATAAACAGTTAAAATAGTGACATGAGGGACACTGTGGACCCCGTATTTTCTCTCGGCATCTCATCATTATGGGATGAACTGCGCCATATGCCAACCGGCGGCGTCTGGTGGGTTAACGCTGATCGCCAGCAAGATGCCATCAGCCTGGTGAATCAAACGATTGCGTCACAAACGGAGAATGCAAATGTCGCCGTCATCGGCATGGAAGGCGATCCTGGCAAAGTAATCAAATTAGATGAATCTCACGGTCCGGAGAAAATCCGCTTATTTGCCATGCCGGATTCAGAAAAAGGGCTATACTCTTTGCCCCACGATTTGCTTTGTTCTGTTAACCCGACGCATTACTTTTTCATTCTTATTTGTGCAAATAACACGTGGCGGAATATAACGTCAAAAAGCCTGCATAAATGGCTGGAAAAAATGAATAAATGGACTCGTTTTCATCACTGTTCATTGTTGGTTATTAACCCTTGTAATAATAGCGATAAACAGTCCTCGTTGTTGATGGGCGAGTATCGCTCACTTTTTGGCCTCGCCAGTTTACGTTTTCAGGGCGACCAACATTTGTTCGATATTGCCTTCTGGTGTAACGAAAAAGGCGTCAGCGCCCGACAGCAGTTATTGCTGTGTCAGCAGGACGAACGCTGGACGCTATCCCATCAGGAGGAGACAGCAATTCAGCCGCGTAGCGACGAAAAACGTATTCTTAGCCACGTCGCCGTCCTTGAAGGCGCGCCGCCGCTCTCGGAACACTGGACGCTTTTCGACAATAACGAAGCGCTATTCAACGACGCGCGCACGGCGCAGGCCGCGACAATTATTTTTTCGCTTACACAGAACAACCAAATCGAGCCGCTTGCTCGTCGCATTCATACTTTGCGACGCCAGCGGGGAAGCGCGCTGAAAATTGTCGTGCGCGAAAATATCGCCAGTTTGCGCGCCACCGATGAGCGCCTGCTGCTGGGCTGCGGCGCGAATATGATCATTCCCTGGAATGCCCCGCTTTCACGCTGTCTGACGCTTATTGAAAGCGTGCAGGGGCAGCAGTTCAGCCGTTACGTACCGGAAGACATCACCACGCTACTGTCGATGACGCAGCCGTTGAAACTGCGCGGTTTTCAGCCGTGGGATACCTTCTGCGATGCCATCCATACGATGATGAGCAACACCCTGCTCCCCGCCGATGGGAAAGGCGTTCTGGTCGCGCTGCGCCCGGTGCCGGGCATTCGGGTTGAGCAGGCGTTAACATTATGTCGGCCAAACCGAACCGGCGATATTATGACCATCGGCGGCAACCGTCTGGTGCTGTTTTTATCATTCTGCCGGGTCAACGATCTGGATACCGCGTTAAACCATATTTTCCCTTTGCCGACGGGCGATATTTTCTCTAATCGTATGGTCTGGTTCGAAGATAAACAAATCAGCGCCGAGCTGGTGCAGATGCGCTTATTGTCGCCGGAACTGTGGGGAACGCCGCTACCGCTGGCAAAACGCGCCGACCCGGTAATAAATGCCGAACACGATGGCCGTATCTGGCGTCGTATTCCTGAACCCCTGCGATTGCTCGACGACACCGCGGAGCGTGCATCATGATGACCATCAGCGATATCGTGCAAATTATTCTTTTTTGCGCGCTGATTTTCTTTCCGCTGGGGTATCTGGCGCGTCATTCGCTACGCCGTATCAGTGATACGACCCGGCTGCTATTTGCCAAACCTCGTTATGTAAAA
This sequence comes from Salmonella sp. NW645, assembly GCF_051703725.1. Classification (NCBI taxonomy): domain Bacteria; kingdom Pseudomonadati; phylum Pseudomonadota; class Gammaproteobacteria; order Enterobacterales; family Enterobacteriaceae; genus Salmonella; species Salmonella sp. NW645. The sequence goes on from NZ_JAMMKR010000006.1 coordinate 191,017, forward strand.
CCAGCCGGAACTCTGCGCCGCGCTACGAAAGTCAAGGCAGACAAAAAATGACTCAGCATACTCAAACTCCTTCAATGCCTTCTCCGCTCTGGCAATACTGGCGCGGTCTTTCCGGCTGGAACTTCTATTTTCTGGTCAAGTTTGGCCTGCTGTGGGCAGGCTATCTGAATTTTCATCCTTTACTGAATCTGGTATTCATGGCGTTTCTGCTCATGCCAATACCAAAGTATCGCCTTCACCGGTTGCGCCACTGGATTGCCATTCCCGTCGGCTTCGCGCTGTTCTGGCATGATACCTGGCTGCCCGGCCCGCAAAGCATTATGAGCCAGGGGACGCAGGTGGCGGAATTCAGCTCCGGTTATCTGCTCGATCTGATCGCCCGTTTTATTAACTGGCAAATGATCGGCGCCATCTTCGTACTGCTGGTTGCCTGGCTATTTTTATCACAGTGGATTCGGGTCACGGTGTTTGTGGTCGCCATCATGGTATGGCTGAATGTCCTGACATTAACCGGCCCGGTTTTTACGCTGTGGCCGGCAGGCCAGCCAACCGATACGGTGACGACGACTGGCGGTAATGCAGCCGCTACCGTCGCGACAGCGGGCGATAAGCCGGTCATCGGCGATATGCCTGCGCAAACCGCGCCGCCGACGACCGCGAATCTGAACGCCTGGTTGAACACCTTCTATGCCGCGGAAGAAAAGCGGAAAACGACGTTCCCGGCGCAGCTTCCGCCTGATGCGCAGCCGTTCGACCTATTGGTCATCAATATTTGTTCGCTCTCCTGGTCGGATGTCGAAGCGGCAGGCCTGATGTCACATCCGCTATGGTCGCACTTTGACATTTTGTTTAAACACTTTAATTCCGGCACGTCTTACAGCGGCCCGGCGGCCATTCGTCTGCTGCGCGCCAGCTGTGGTCAACCTTCGCACACCCGACTTTATCAACCAGCCGATAACGAATGTTATCTGTTTGATAATCTGGCGAAACTGGGCTTTACTCAGCATCTGATGATGGATCATAACGGTGAATTTGGCGGCTTCCTGAAAGAAGTTCGCGAAAACGGCGGTATGCAGAGCGAACTGATGAACCAGTCCGGCCTGCCAACCGCCCTGCTGTCATTCGACGGCTCGCCGGTATATGACGATCTGGCGGTCCTGAACCGCTGGTTGACAGGGGAAGAACGTGAAGCCAATTCCCGCTCCGCGACTTTCTTTAACCTGCTGCCGCTGCACGATGGCAACCACTTCCCTGGCGTCAGCAAAACGGCGGATTATAAAATCCGCGCGCAGAAACTGTTCGATGAACTGGACGCCTTCTTTACCGAACTGGAGAAATCCGGGCGTAAGGTGATGGTGGTGGTCGTACCGGAGCACGGCGGTGCGCTGAAGGGCGACAGAATGCAGATCTCTGGCCTGCGCGATATTCCCAGCCCCTCCATCACCAACGTCCCGGCGGGCGTGAAATTTTTTGGCATGAAAGCCCCGCATGAGGGCGCGCCGATTGATATTAACCAGCCGAGCAGCTACCTGGCGATTTCCGAACTGGTCGTACGCGCCGTGGACGGTAAGCTCTTTACTGAAGACAGTGTGAACTGGAACAAGCTGACCAGCAATCTGCCGCAAACCGCGCCGGTTTCAGAAAACGCTAATGCGGTGGTGATTCAGTATCAGGGTAAGCCCTACGTTCGTCTGAATGGCGGCGACTGGGTGCCTTACCCGCAGTAAACCGAAAAAGACCGCAAGGTTTCCCCTGCGGCCTGGTTCGGGCGCATGTTGCCATTACGGCGGACAGACGCTCAAAACGCGTTACTTCCTGTCACGTAGCCAGTTGACGATCACACTGGCGATAATGCCAGCAATGATCGGTGCCGCCAGATCGTGCCAGAAGGCCACGCCCAACTGCGTAAGCGTCATATAGCCGCCTTGTTGCAATGGCAACCGTTCGCGGCTATCCTTGATGTGTTGAGGTTCAAGTTAGCCCCCGTCAGGTTGCCAGGTTTATACCAGTCAACGTGCGGGGGTTTTCTCTATCCAGCAACCTATGCCGCCGGGGATCAAGCCCCCGCAACATTGCGCCTCACCGGGTAAACCCGGCTTGCTGCTGATATTACGGCAAAATCCCCGTCCCGGCACGGCGCTAACGTACAATCTGCGTGACGCTTCGCAGACGATTACTTTTATTTGCCAGAATACATTCAGCATTTCTGAGGCTGGCAGTCAGCCGCTCAATTCTGTAAATTATGCCTCCTCGCGGCCAGTCCCGGTGATACCGAAACCCTCGTTCAGCATCCTGCGTCTATGACATATTCGCCTGTTGCGCCAGAGGAATGGCTAAAAGCAGGTATTACCGACGAACTTATCCGTCTTTCAGCGGGACCTGAAGATCCCGACGATATTATTCATGACCTTGAACGCGCCAGCAGAAAAGCAGCATTCTGACGATTGCTCGGCGAACCGCTGTCACCGGTTTGCCGCATCGGGTATCAAGGCACTATAGCCTGGTTATAGGCAGCATTCTTTATGAGAGAGCTGCCTATATTTTGGGCAGGGGGCTCTATGCAGGACGACACATTACCATTAAATAACAGTAACGCTACGACCACACCGCTTTCAACGAGATTACCGTTTACAAAATATGATTTTGGCTGGGTGCTCTTGTGTATCGGTATGGCGATCGGCGCCGGTACCGTCTTAATGCCAGTGCAAATCGGTCTCAAGGGGATCTGGGTATTTATTACCGCTTTTATCATCGCCTATCCCGCTACCTATATTGTGCAGGATATTTATCTAAAAACGTTATCTGAAAGCGAAACCTGTGACGATTATACGGATATTATCAGTCACTATCTTGGCAAAAACTGGGGCGTTTTCCTCGGTGTAATCTATTTTCTTATGATTATCCACGGGGTGTTTATTTACTCCCTGTCGGTGGTGTTTGATAGCGCCTCCTATATCAAAACCTTCGGCCTTACTGAGGCCGATCTTTCGCAGTCTATTATCTATAAAGTCGCGATTTTCGCCGTACTGGTGGCGATTGCCTCCGGCGGGGAAAAGTTATTATTTAAAATTTCCGGCCCGATGGTGGTGGTAAAAGTCGGGATCATTCTGATATTCGGTTTCGCTATGATCCCACACTGGAATCTTGATAATATTTCCGCCTTTCCCGCCGCATCGGTTTTCTTTCGCGACGTACTGCTCACTATCCCATTTTGCTTCTTTTCTGCGGTCTTCATTCAGGTGCTAAACCCAATGAACATCGCCTATCGTAAGCGCGAGCCTGACCGTGTGCTGGCCACCCGGATGGCGATTCGCACGCATCGCATTAGCTATATTACGCTGATTGCCATTATTCTCTTTTTCTCGTTCTCGTTTACCTTTTCGATTAGCCATGAAGAGGCGGTATCAGCGTTCGAGCAGAATATTTCCGCCCTTGCACTGGCAGCTCAGGTAATCCCTGGCCATATCATCCACATTACCTCTACCATCCTCAATATTTTTGCCGTACTTACCGCGTTCTTTGGTATTTATTTAGGTTTTCACGAAGCGCTTAAAGGTATTGTGCTGAATGTATTGAGTCGTATTATGGATGTCAAAAACGTCAACCCACTGTTACTGACATCTGGAATCTGTGTCTTTATCGTGGTGACTCTGGTTATTTGGGTTTCGTTTCGCGTCTCAGTATTGGTCTTTTTCCAGTTAGGCAGTCCGCTTTATGGCATTGTCGCGTGTATTATTCCCTTTTTCCTGATTTATAAAGTAGCGCAACTGGAAAAATTACGCGGCCTGAAAACCTGGCTTATTCTGTTATATGGAATATTGTTGTGCCTGTCGCCGTTATTAAAATTGATTGAATAAGTCGTACCGGAGAGCCATGCCCGGTGGCGCTACGCTTACCAGGCCTACAGGTACGGTGTAGGCTTGATAAGGCGCAGCCGCCATCCGGCATAAAACGCAATTAACTCAGCGGTTTCTGCGGATTTTCATCCTGATCGACGGCAAAGCAGGCCACCAACTGGCCGTCGTACTCTTTAAGCTGCGGCTGTAACTGCGTGCAGGGTCCGAAGCGACGGCTGCAGCGGGCGTTGAAGGCGCAGCCCGGCGGCGGGTTCAGCGGGCTCGGCAACTCGCCGGTCAGCTTAATCCGCTCACGGCGATCGTCCGGATTCAGCCGCGGCGTGGCGGAGAGCAACGCCTGGGTGTACGGATGACGCGGGTTGTTGAAGATCTGGTCTTTCGTGCCCTTCTCCACGCAGCGGCCTAAGTACATGACCATCACTTCATCGGCGATGTGTTCCACCACCGACAGGTCGTGCGAGATAAAGACATAAGACAGCCCCATATCCTGTTGCAAATCCATCATCAGGTTCAGCACCTGGGCGCGCACCGACACGTCGAGCGCGGAGACCGGTTCGTCGGCAATCACTACGTCCGGATCAAGCATCAGACCGCGGGCGATAGCGATACGCTGACGCTGGCCGCCGGAGAACATATGCGGATAGCGGTCGTAGTGCTCGGTTTTCAGCCCCACCTTCGCCATCATCGCCAGCGCTTTTTCACGACGCTGCGCTTTACTCAGGCTGGTATTGATCAGCAACGGCTCTTCCAGAATTTGCCCCACTTTCTTGCGTGGGTTCAGGGAACCGTAGGGGTTCTGAAACACAATCTGAATTTTCTGCCGCCGCAGTTTCTGCGCGTGCGGATCGTGTTTGAGCAGATCCTGCCCCTGGTAATAAAGCTCGCCGCCGGTTGGCGTTTCAATCATCGTCAGCAGGCGGCCCAGTGTGGATTTTCCACAACCGGACTCCCCCACTACGGCCAGCGTTTTACCGCGTTCGAGATTAAACGACACGCCGTCCAGCGCTTTTACCAGCCGTTCCGGAGAAAAGATCCCCTTCTTCACCGGATAGTGTTTTTTCAGGTCGATAGCCCGCAACAGCGGCTGTTGCAAGGTGGCCTCATGCGTGCTCATAGTGTGGGCCTCCCGGCATCATCAAGTGGGTAATGACATTTTGACTGACGTCCATCGTCCAGTTGGTTGAGAGCAGGTTCTTCCGCACGGCATCTGTCCGTGGCGTAGGGGCAGCGCGGGTTAAGCAGACAGCCCGTCGGTCGGTCATATTTCCCCGGCACCACGCCCGGCAGCGACGCCAGACGCGCTTTATCTTGCGCAAACTCCGGCAACGCGCGTAGCAGTGCCTGGGTGTAGGGATGACGCGGCGCGCGGAAAATATCCTGCGCAGCGCCAGTTTCGACGACCTGCCCGGCGTACATGACGATAATTTTGTGCGCCGCTTCCGCCACCAGCGCCAGGTCATGGGTAATCAGCACCAGCGCCATGTTCTCTTTTTGCTGCAACTCCAGCAGCAGTTCAATGATTTGCGCCTGAATGGTCACATCCAGCGCCGTGGTCGGTTCATCGGCAATTAACAGCTTTGGTCGACAGGCTATTGCCATCGCAATCATCACGCGCTGACTCATGCCGCCAGAAAGCTGGTGCGGATAGACATCCAGACGAGAAGCCGGATCGGGAATACCCACCTGGTTCAACAGGTCAATCGCTCGCTGACGACGGGTTTTCTTGTTCCCGCCCTGATGTACCTTGATGGCTTCCATAATCTGAAAGCCAACGGTATAGCAAGGATTGAGGCTGGTCATCGGGTCCTGGAAAATCATCGCCACTTCAGCGCCCACCAGGTTGCGACGTTCCTTCTCGGAAATGCGCTTCAGATCCTGTTCGTTAAAGAGCAGGTTTTCCGCCATCACGCGGCCTGGGTAATCGATAAGCCCCATAATCGCCAGCGAGCTGACGGATTTGCCGGAACCAGACTCGCCGACAATACCGACCACCTCACCCTGCTTCACGCTGTAGCTAATGCGGTCGACGGCTTTGAACGGTGTCCCTTCATCGCCGAAGTGCACCGATAATTGATCTACATTTAATAACGCCATCTCGAACCTCTTACTGCTTCAGTTTGGGATCGAGCGCGTCACGCAGACCGTCACCCATCAGGTTAAATGCCAGTACCGTCAGCAGAATCGCCAGCCCCGGGAAGGTCACGACCCACCAGGCGCTTTGCGCGAACTGCAATACGTCAGAGAGCATGGTGCCCCACTCCGGCGTTGGCGGCTGTGCGCCCATGCCAAGAAAGCCGAGGGCGGCCATATCGAGAATGGCGTTAGAGAAACCGAGCGATGCCTGAACAATCAGCGGCGCAAGGCAGTTCGGGAAAATATTGACGAACATCTGACGCATCGCGCCTGCGCCCGCCACGCGGGAGGCAGTCACATAATCGCGGTTCACCTCTACCAGAACCGCCGCGCGGGTTAAGCGGACATAGTGCGGCAGCGCCACAAACGTCAACGCCAGCGCAGCGTTGCCGATGGAGGGGCCGAAGATCGCCACCAGCACCAGCGCCAGCAGCAGGCTCGGCAGGGCCAGCATAATATCGACCACGCGCATGATGATGTTATCGACCAGACCGCCGAAGTAGCCCGCGACCAGGCCGAGAATAATCCCCATTACCAGCGACAGGACAACCACCAGACAGCCGACCAGCAGCGACAAACGCGCGCCATACATCAGGCGCGAGAGGACATCGCGACCAACATCATCCGTTCCCAGAATATGCGCCCAACTGCCGCCTTCCTGCCAGACCGGCGGCGCCAGCAGCGCATCGCGGAACTGCTCTGCCGGGTTGTACGGCGCAATAAAGTTGGCAAACACCGCAATCAGGATCACGATGAGAACATACGCCAGCCCGACGACCGCGCCTTTATTGCGTTTGAAATAGTGCCAGAACTCCCGCAATGGCGTCATGGGCGCCGGTGCGGCATTAACATTATTTTCAGTAATCTGTGACATGATGGCCCCTTACTTCTTATGCCGAATACGCGGGTTCACCACGCCGTACAGCAGGTCTACCAGCAGGTTGACGAGAATAATCATCGTCGCTACCAGTAACACGCCGCCCTGCACTACCGGATAATCGCGGCGTTGCAGCGCATCGATCAGCCAGCGCCCCAGACCGGGCCACGAGAAGATAGTTTCTGTCAGAATCGCGCCCGCCAGCAGCGTACCGACCTGCAGGCCGATCACGGTGACGACTGGCAGCATGGCGTTACGCAGAGCATGGACGATAATGACGCGCATCCTGGTCAACCCTTTGGCGCGTGCGGTACGGATGTAATCCTCCCCCAGCACTTCCAGCATCGACGAACGGGTCATACGCACAATGACGGCCAGCGGGATTGTACCGAGCACCATCGCAGGCAGGATCATATGCGCCAGCGCATCAATAAAGTTACCCTCTTCGCCCCAGATAGCGGTGTCGATCAGCATAAAGCCCGTCAACGGATTGGTATCATCAAGGAACACCATATCGCTCACGCGCCCGGAAACCGGCGTCAGGTTCCAGTGGACGGAGACCAGCATGATCAGCATCATGCCCCACCAGAAGATAGGCATAGAGTAACCGGTCAGCGCCAGGCCAACAGCAGTGTGATCGAAGATAGAACCGCGCTTCACTGCGGCCAGCACGCCCACCGGAATCCCCACGGCGACGGCAAAAATCATGGCGCAGACGCCAAGTTCCAGCGTCGCTTTAAAGCGAGGCACAAACTCGTCCCACACGGGGATTCGGCTTTTCAGCGAGATGCCTAAATCGCCATGCATCACCCCCCAGATATAATGGAGGTACTGCTGCCACATCGGTTTATCAAGACCGAGTTCAGCCAGCAGTTGAGCATGACGCTCAGGGGAAATACCTCGCTCACCCGCCATGATCATCACCGGATCGCCGGGGATCATGTGGACAAAGGCAAAGGTGAGAAGGGTAATACCGATAAACGTCGGGATAACGAGTCCCAAACGTCGGAGAATGAACTGCAACATAACCCGAATTCTCTCTCATGACCCACGGCCTGGAACCGTGAGTCTGTATTGCTCACAAATCTTATCCCACGCAAACTGCATCGCGGATAAAGCATTACGCCGGATGGCGCTGCGCTTATCCGGCCTACACAACACCGGGGCGCAGCGCTCTTTTAATTATTCGACAGAGACGTTTTCGAAGTGATGTTTGCCTAATGGATCAACCACATAGCCTTTAACTTCTTTACGCACTGGCTCATAAACCGTGGAGTGAGCGATGATCAGCGCTGGCGCCTGGTCATGCATCACGACCTGGGCCTGTTTATAGAGTTCAATACGCTTGTTGTGGTCATCGGTCGCACGCGCAGGCTGAATCAGGTCTTCAAACGGCTTGTAGCACCATTTTGAATAGTTGGAGCCTTGCTGGGCGGCATCGCAGCTGAACAGCGTGGCGAAGAAGTTATCCGGATCGCCATTATCGCCGGTCCAGCCCATCATCACCGTCTGGTGCTCGCCATCTTTAGCGCGCTTGAGGTATTCGCCCCATTCATAGGTGACAATTTTGGCCTGAACGCCAATCTTCGCCCAGTCCGCCTGGATCATTTCCGCCATACGACGCGCATTCGGGTTATAGGGACGCTGTACCGGCATCGCCCACAGATCGATGGTGAAGCCTTTTTCCAGACCGGCTTCTTTCAGCAGCGCCTTCGCTTTTTCCGGATCGTAGCCGTAGTCTTTAATATCGTCGTTGTAGCCCCACATTGTCGGCGGGATCAGGTTTTTCGCCGCAACGCCCGCGCCCTGATAAACGGCTTTGATGATGGCCTCTTTATTCACGGCATAGGTCAACGCCTGGCGAACTTTGACGTTATCCAGCGGTTTTTTCTGTACGTTGTAGGAGAGATAACCCACGTTCAGACCGGCCTGCTCCATCAGGTTGATGTTTTTATCTTCTTTCATGCGCGCAATATCCGCCGGGTTCGGATACGGCATCACCTGACATTCGTTCTTCTGCAGTTTGGCGTAACGCACAGAGGCGTCAGGGGTGATGGAGAAGACCAGACGGTCGATCTGCGGCTTCGTGCCCCAGTAGCCGTCAAAAGCTTTGTAGAGAATGCGGGAATCTTTCTGATATTGCACCAGTTGGAACGGGCCAGTGCCGACCGGGTTCAGATCCACTTTTTCCGGCGTACCGGCTTTCAGCATGTTGTCAGCATATTCTTTAGAAAGAATAGAGGCGAAGTCCATGGCTAAATCGGCAAGGAACGGCGCTTCCGGACGCGTCAGCACAAACTGCACCGTGTGATCGTCTACCTTCTTCACTTCGCTAATCAGATCCGGCAGCCCCATGCCTTCAAAGTATTCATAGCTGCCGCCAGACACTTTATGGTACGGGTTCTGCTCGTTTTTCTGCCGGTCAAAAGAGAACACGACATCATCGGCGTTCAGCTCGCGCGTGGGTTTGAAATCCTTGCTGGATTGCCATTTCACCCCTTTACGTAGGTGGAACGTATAGGTTTTACCGTCTTCGCTGATATCCCACTTCTCAGCAAGACCCGGGATCACTTCCGTGGTGCCGGTTTTGAATTCAACCAGACGGTTATAGATAGGTACGGAGCTGGCATCATAGGTGGTGCCAGACGTAAAGAGCTGTGGGTTAAAGCCTTCCGGCGAGCCTTCTGAACAATAAACCAGGGTTTTGGCCTGCACGCTGGCTGCAACGGTCATGGCCACCAGGCTCAAACCAAGCTTCAGCATCCCTGACTTCTTCAAGGAAATACTCATTCTTCTGCTCCAATAATTGTGATGTATGTTGTTTTGCCCTTTGCAAAGGCTTTTACCGCCCGGCCTTTTTTGTTTTTTACCTGGTCAGGTCAGTAGTGAGAGGTGGGGATTCCGTTCGCATAATCGACTGAGTTGCAGTGCGGATTCTCCATAAAATGCCCCTCATTCCCTACAATCTGTCAATAGAATGTCAAAACGTCAATACAGGTAACCAGCTTTTACAACAACGGTGAGAATTAACAAACAAAGATTAAAAAAAGTTCAGAAGGGTATTTTCAGCAGGGAAATTTGTGCTATGGGCAGAAAGGCAGAGTTATTCACTTAATATTTTGCAACAGTTAGTGATTAACAATTAGCCATTAATTGAAAAATTTCTTTCGATATGTTGATTATCTGAGCGATTAATACCACTAACGCTAAAACGCACAGGCGAAAATGCTGAGGTTATCCATAAGCCGTGTGCAAAAAAGAGTTATCCGGACATTGAAAAACACCATCGAATATGTCACAAAATTGTAAATAAGTAGGCCGTCGTGCGGCCTACCGCGATCACAAAAACTAACTTTTGACCCTGGCCTGCGTGCGCTTTTCGCTCCAGTTAAACAACGAGTTCACCAGAATCGCTGTCAACGTCCCCGCTGCCATGCCGTTGCCAAAGACCATCTGTACGCCCGCCGGGAAATTCTGATACAGGCCGGGTACCAGTATAGGTAGCATTCCCATGGCCAGCCCCATCGCCAGCGCGTAGGTTTTACCCGGCGTATGCAGTGGCTCACGCGCAATCATATCAATGCCGATGACCCCGATAATGCTGAAGACAATCACCGCCGTACCGCACACCACCGAACCTGGCAAACAGGTCGCCAGACGTACCAGCGGCGCGAATATGGCAATCAGGATTAACAACCCTCCGGCAGCCGCAGTCACGAAACGCGATTTCACATTAGTGGTGCGTACCACCCCAATATTTTCGCCGGAGGTGATAATTAAGGAGGTGCCAAAAATCCCCCCCAGCAGCGACATTACCGCATCACCACGAATGGTGCGTGGAATCGCCTGCTGCACATTTTGCGTAGAATTGACTATTTCCGCGGTCGCAATCGTTTGCCCGGTTGCTTCAGCCATAGAGATGACCGCGTAAATCAGTAACGGCAGCGAGGCGGAGAGATCAAAAATCGGCCAGCCGAACGGCAAAAGCTGTGGGAAACTAAACAGCGGCCCGTGACCAACACCGCTAAAATCGGTGCTGCCCAGCGCCATTCCCAGCAACGTCCCCGCTAAAAGGCCGAACATCACCGCCAACTGGCGCAAAATACCGCTAAACGCCAGCGCGAAAATCAGCGTTATCAGGATAGTCCCCAGCGATAAAATGATACTGGTTGGATGAGCGAAGTCGGCGCTCCCTGGCTGGCCAATGATCAACCCGCCGTACAGGCGAATAAGGTTAATCGACACCATTAGCAGCATGATGCCAATGATAAAGGGGGGAAAATGGTGCAGGCAGCGGCGGAAAATCGGCAACGCGATAAAGTAGAACAGCGAGGTCAGAATTACGGCGCCAATCGCGGTCTGGATATTGGTCTGTAAAGCGATCGCAACGAAAATCGCAATCGGCGCGCCCCCCGGTACCATAATAAACGGCAAACGCGCGCCCACCCCTTTCACACCCAGGCTTTGCAAAATAGCGCCCAGACCGCACATCAGAAAGGTCGCGCTAAGTACCGAGGCGGTCACCGTATCGGTAAAGTGCAGCGCTTTGGCGATCAGGAAGACGGAGGTAATGGGGGTGGCGGCAACGACCAGCACATGCTGAAGCGCCAAAAGTAAGGTGGTTTGCCAGGGTAATGCATCGTTATCCGGCGTAGTAAGGCCAGGTTGCGGCATGATTAACTCCCATAAAACATCAAAAAAATAACCGCCAGCGCGGGCTGGCGGTCTGCATTATTTCAACCAACTAATGGCATCAGCGGCATAGCGATGCGCACGGAAGGCGCTGTTCTGTTTTCCAGGAATAATGCCTTTACTGAGGTGCTCCGGATATTCATTAAAGAACGGAATGACATATTCCCATACCGTTTCGCCTTCCGGGGTGACTTCAAACAGGCGGCCAAACGCCGATTCACAGATAAAGGTGTTGCCGTTCGCCAGCCGCTGCGCGCTCCCCATATACGGCGAGAAAAACGCCGGCGGGAAGATATCGCGATACTGCCAGGTAATCGCTTTGGTCTGCGGATCGAACTCCAGCACCGTGGAGTGCGGCGAGGTGACGCCGGGACGCAGGTTGCCGTTATCGAAAACCAGAATCGATCCGTTCTCCATCTCAACCGGCGTGTGCTGCTGCGCTACGACTTCCGGCCCTGCATGCCAGATAACCTTCCCGCTCTCTTTATCCACGGCAATGACACCGGAAGTGGTACGCAGGCTCATCAGTACCAGGCCATCACGGGTGACGGACAGGCCGTTAATCATCGGCCAGTGGCGGCGATCGAAAATATCATGAATCGGGAAATCTTCCGGATTCAAATGCTCCCAGGCACGCCATTCCCAGACCACTTCACCGTCGCGATTGACCTCTTTGACGACGTCGCTCTGAATCACGCCGTCCGGCGCATCGCGGCGTGGGTCGCCGCCGGTAACACGGGCGGCGATATCGGCAGGTAACGGCGACGCGGCGGTATACAGCAGGTTACCGTTTTCCAGCCACTGCGCATCGTGGTGATGGTAAATATCTTCGTAATGCCAGACGATTTCGTTATCCGGCGTCACTTCGTAGAAGTCGCCGCCGTGCCAGAGATCCCACGCCGGATAGAGGTTCGCTGAAGTGCGGTGGCTGCCGTTATAACCCAGATTACCGTTCGGCAGCAGCACTGCATCACGCCCGGCGCGAACCGGAAGCTGCCACTGATGCGCGACTTCGCCCTGCTCGTCCACCAGGTAAACCCGCCCTTCGGCGGTTTGCGGCGCAAAAAGCGTATAGCCGCCAAAGCTCTTCGCCTTATCAGCGTAGATAAGGCCCGCCAGACGGCGTCCAAGGGTGAAAGTCGAATCCTGAGTTAAGTGTGCCACATCGCCTCCTGAGGAATAAATTTGCGCCAAAATACCCCATTAAAACGTTTTAATGAAGAGTTTTTTACGATCCTCACCGAAAAAAAGCAAACGTTACCGTCTGGTAAATATGCTACCCTGTGCGCAAACTTTCGAAGGTCAGGAAGCAGATGGCTGTTCAAAATAAAAAACGCGCAAAGTTGATTGATGTTGCCCGCCATGCAGGCGTGTCGCCAGGGACGGTATCCAATGCCTTGCACAACACCCGCTTTGTCGAGCCGCAGACGCGACGGCGTATTGAAGAGGCCATTGTTGCGCTCAACTACACGCCGAATATTCGCGCCCGCCAGTTGCGAACCGGCAAAACCAATACCATTGCCTTGCTCTCTTCGGTGCCGCTGGCGATTGCCTCCGGTGCGTCACGACTGGGATTTATGATGGAGGTGGCGTTAACGTCCGCGATGATGGCGCTGGAAAAACAGCATGCGCTGATTCTGGTGCCGCCGGGGGCAAATCCACTGGATGCCGTCAGCTTTGACGCGGCGATCCTGATTGAGCCGGCGGAGAACGACCCGCAGCTCCAGGCGCTGGCGCAAGCGGGCATTCCCTGCGTCACCATTGGCCGCACGCCGGGCACCGACACGCCTGTGCCGTGGGTTGAGCTGCACTCGGCGGCAACAGCACAGCTTCTGCTAACGCATCTGGAGGCCTCCGGCGCCAGCAAATGTGCGTTATTTGTCGGTAACACTCGGCGAACATCAGTTCAGGAGAGCGAAGCGGCTTACCAGCGCTGGTGCGCGGGGCGCCAGGACCCCGTCGTCTACTCTCTCAATGAAAGCGAGGGTGAAAATGCCGGCTACCAGGCCGCGCAGCAGCTATTACAGGCGCATCCCGACGTTGACGGCGTGCTGGTGCTGATCGATACCTTTGCCAGCGGCGCGGTACGCGCTTTTCAGGAACAGGCAGTAGCTATCCCGGAGCGGATGCGCGTGGTCACCCGCTATGATGGTATCCGCGCGCGCGAATCGCTGCCGCCGCTGACGGCAGTGAATATGCATCTTGATGAGGTGGCGCGACAGGCAATCACACTATTATTTGATTTGCTGGCGGGCAAGAAGGTCAGTCACAGCGACGGGATCATGCCTGAACTGGTGGTGCGAGCGTCAACCTGCTGGCGATAGAGGATGACTCGCCACTGCGTGGCTCGCCCTGCGGGCCGTTGCTGACGCAACGTTCTCTCGCTGCGCTCGAGTCGAACCTCTTGCCCCCGGAGGTTCTCATCCTCGTCAGGCTTCAGATGCAAAAAACCCTGCTCGTTGAGCAGGGTTTCTGAATTTGGTCGGTGATAGAGGATGACTCGCCACTGCGTGGCTCGCCCTGCGGGCCGTTGCTGACGCAACGTTCTCTCGCTGCGCTCGAGT
>NZ_JAMMKR010000006.1:205239-381075 GCF_051703725.1 Salmonella sp. NW645
CGAACCTCTTGCCCCCGGAGGTTCTCATCCTCGTCAGGCTTCAGATACAAAAAAACCCTGCTCATTGAGCAGGGTTTCTGAATTTGGTCGGTGATAGAGGATTCGAACCTCCGACCCCTTCGTCCCGAACGAAGTGCGCTACCAGGCTGCGCCAATCACCGAATGCGGGCGCATCTTACTGCTCAGGCGCACGCCCGTCAATCCCTTAGTCGCAAAATACAATTCAATCGGCGAGAAAGTCGGCAGACAACCTACTTCGCGGCGACTTTCTGCGCATCGGGAATATGGCACCAGTTGTTGTTCTGGTTAATGCCGCCATCCGGCGATGTATACCCCAGGCAGCCCATTATCGTATCGTACAGCTCCACATGACGACGCGGCACTTTGATCTCCGCCTGCTGTTTCAGGTGAGCGAACATCTGCGCATGTTGCGGACTGGCAAGATATTTATCCGACATCCATACCAGCATCGGAACACGGAATTGCTCCGGCGGCGCCATATTGCGCGGCGTACCGTGCAAATGTTCACGTTCGTTAATCGACTCGCCGTGGTCAGCCGCGTAGAACACAATCGCTTTTTTATCACGTAGCTGATCGAACACACTGGTAATAAAGTGATCCACATAGGTCACGGAGTTATCGTAAGAGTTGATCATCTGCGCTTTCGTGCAGCCGCTATCGACCCCAATACATTCGGGCTTCCACTGAGCGTAGCTGCGCGGATAACGTTGCGTATAGTTAAAATGCGACCCCTTAGTATGCAGGATAATCAGATGCTTACCCTCCGGGTTCTGGGCAAGCGAGTTCTGCATCTCATCAATCAACAGCATATCATCAACCGTTTTACCACGGTTACGCGGCTCGGCGCCGATCTGCTCGCGGTAGGAGATATTATCCGCCATGGTATTGCTATAGAACCACATCTCGCTCTGCATGGCGTACAGATCGGAACTGAATCCGAGCTGTTTGAGAACGGCAAACACATTCTGCTCTTTTAAGGTACGCTGCGGGTTATTATCCGCCCCGCCTTCCCGTACAAACATACAGCGTAAAGAAAGCTTCGTCGCGGTATCGCAAGAATAGCCGCGGAACGCCGCCAGATTTTTTTCCTGCGCCAGCTTCGGCGTGGTATTACGCTCGTAGCCGAAAATCCCCATGTGATCCCAACGGGTCGTCTCACCGATAATGAAAACGACGTAGGTGTCATCCCCATCCTTCGGCGCAACATAGGTAAATTTCCTGGCCGGGTTTATTAACGAATTATTGTCCGACGACTCATCTACCTGCGCCCAGGCATACAGCCCTAACGCAGATAACCAGTTTGAAGGCAGATAGGAGTTCGCCACCACGCCGCCATAGCTGGGTAAGTCGATACCTGTCGCCCGTTCAACCTTTTTTTGCTGTATATCCAGCAGGCGGATAGGCGCCCACACCATTACGCCTGCGAGTACCACTACAGCGGCGCTGCGAAAACGCTGCCCCGGCGTACGTAGCTGGCGCAACAACGTGTAGCGACAGTGGTTACTCCAGATAAAGATGAGCGGAAGCAGGCTCACGGCAATCAGCCACAATACGAAGTGCAGCCCCACCACCTCTTTCGAGAGATCGATATCGGTGGTCATAACAGACGCAATAATGCCGTAGCCAATCACCACGTTCAGGAAGGTCATGTAATAACTGGCGCCAGCGGAAAACAGCACCACCAGCGTGGCCAGCACACGCCAGACGCGTCGGCCAAACAGTGAAAGAAGACGAAGTAAGAAGAAAGTGACCAGCACCGTGGCGCCAAGTTCGACAACTGCGGAGAGGCCTTTCCAAATGGTAAATTCTTGCGCATAACTGCCGAAACGGCGGTAAAACACGGCGCAATTCATAAACAGACCGATATAGAGCGCAAGCAAGAAACTAAGTTTCTGCTGCGTCATCGATTTAATGTATCTCATGCAAACAAACCCTGGGAATCGGGATAAAAACGACCTGTACAACGATTCTTTAATCAAACAGGTAAATATGCGGCTAACGCAGATGTGAGAAAGTCTACAAGCGCGGCTAAGTAGACCACAGGAAGCGCAAAAAGTGTCTATAGAGAATGTGATTGACCTATATATTTTTGTAAATATATAGACAGGGTATTAGATGAACTTCTAATAAATCCAGGCGGCGGTTTATCTCGTTAAAAGCGAGCGCTCACCCCCAGGGTATACAAATAATCGCTATCCGTAGCGCTATTTTCCGCCTGGGAAAACGCCGCATACGCCGCCATGTGCGGGTTAAGTAACACGTCCGCGCCTACGGTGACATCCAGCCAATTTCCCGCCTGATTTCCTGCGGTCATACGACTCAACCCGGACTGCGCTTTCCAGATATTTTCCCCAAATTGTTGGTTATAGCTAATTTGCGCCCAGGGACGGACATCGCCGAACTGCGAGTTTACCCGCCAGCCTAACGTACTGACGCTGGCGTGCCATAACGGATCGGTAAGCGCTAATGTCGTCGCGCTATCGCCATATTCGTTATACATTGATGACGTCGAACCATCGTAATGCAGCGCCGCGACCGGCCCAGTGGTCACGCGTCGGGAAAGCGGAAAATTCCAGCCCATACTGATACCGCTGGTCGCATCAAGCGGGGTTTCATCCGCCAGGCTAAGCACCGGACCCACCGTATTTTGCGTAGACTGAATACGTTCGGCCAGTATGTCGTTGTAATTCGGTTGGTGATCGCTGTCCCAGGTATAGCGTTCCGTCGTATGCCCCGGAGCCGCTTCAGCGATATATTCTTGTTGCCAGGCATACGTGGTATTGATAAAAAACGAGCAGGCCATAAGGCCCGCCAGACAACGCAATGTCCGGCGACCACGGCGTTTTCTTACAATCATCAACGCGACTCCAGAGTAGAGCCGAATTCGGCGATATTATTGTCATTGAATGAAGGATGTCGGGCATCAGCCCTGTATTAACTATTGTCCTTTTAGCGGGCCCGTCAAGGCGGGTTGAAGGAAATTTTCGCGGTAACCACAATAACGAGGAAGTCTATGCAGCGTTGCGACTGGGTCAGCCAGGACCCCCTTTATATTGCCTATCATGATAACGAGTGGGGCGTACCGGAAACCGATAGCAGAAAGCTGTTTGAAATGATCTGTCTTGAAGGTCAACAGGCCGGTTTATCCTGGATCACCGTGCTTAAAAAGAGGGAGAGCTACCGCGCCTGTTTTCATCAATTTGACCCGATACACATCGCAGCTATGCAGGAGGAAGATGTTGAACGCCTGCTGCAGAACACGGGCATCATACGACATCGCGGTAAAATTCAGGCCATTATCAGTAACGCCCGCGCCTGGCTTGCGATGGAGCAAAACGGCGAGTCTTTCGCCGATTTTGTCTGGTCATTCGTTGATGGCCAGCCGCAGATCACCCAGGCGGCCAGCCTGGATGAGATCCCTACCTCAACACCTGCGTCCGATGCGCTTGCTAAGGCATTGAAAAAACGCGGCTTCAAGTTTGTCGGTACGACTATCTGTTACTCCTTTATGCAGGCGTGCGGACTGGTCAACGACCATATTACCGGCTGTTTTTGCCATCCGGGAGAAAAACATGATTCGCAAATCCCAGAGTGAAGACATGGCGTCTATTCTGGCGCTGTGGATGAAAAGTACCATTTATGCCCATCCCTTTATCGAAGAACGTTACTGGCACGAGAGCGAAGCAATTGTACGCGACGTCTATTTACCCGCCGCGCAAACCTGGGTATGGGAGGAAAATGGACAACTGAAAGGCTTCGTCAGCGTACTGGAAGCCCGTTTTGTCGGGGCGCTGTTTGTCGCCCCCGACGCGTTAAGACACGGCATTGGCAAAGCGCTTCTGGAATATGTCCAGCAACGTTTTCCTCTGCTGAGCCTTGAGGTTTACCAGAAAAATCAATCCGCCGTAAACTTCTACCATGCGCTTGGTTTTCGTATTGAAGATAGCGCCTGGCAGGAGGATACCGCCCACCCCACCTGGATTATGAGTTGGCAGGCGGATCAAACGCCGTAAGCGGTAGCGCCGGGCCGGTATATTTCTCAAACCAGACCAGCGCGGTGTTGCCCGCACAACCGTTCCCCAGCCGGGAACTGGGAAGATCTTTTGTCAGGACGTTTACCGCGCCGTTTTTGCATATGCCGCCTGCGGTAGGTTCAGGGTCCGGCCATGCGCCTTCGTGAATACAGATCACGCCAGGCCGAATTCCGTCGGTAACGACCGCGCCCGCCAGAACCTGCCCGCGATGATTCCAGACGCGTACCGTATCGCCATCGACGATTCCGCGCGTTGTCGCATCCTGCGGATGAATCGTCACCGGTTCGCGTCCGGCTACCGCATACCGCTCCCGTAACGAACTGTAGTTAAGCTGGCTATGCAGACGGTGCGCCGGATGCGCGGAAAGTAGCTGAACCTGCCCCGCATCAGCGTTCCCGTGCCACTCATCCGGCACCAGCCACATCGGATGGCCGGGACAATCCGCGTAACCATAGCTGGCAATGCGCGCAGAATAGATTTCGATTTTGCCGCTGGCCGTTTTTAGCGGATGGTTATCAGGATCGCGGCGAAAATCCGCGAAGCGCACAAACTGCGCGTTGGCGGGATTTTCCGGCATCTCCAGTAAACGGTTAGCCTGCCAGAATGCGGCAAACGGCGGCAGCGTCACCCCCTGGCTGGCGCCACGCTGGGCGGCAATATTGTAGAAAGTCTCCAGCCACGCCAGCTCGCTTTTTCCTTCGGTGAACCGAGCGTAACCGCCGACTTCCCACCGTTCGCTCAGTTCAGCAAAAACGTCAAAATCATTCCGCGCCTCCCACCGGGGCGACACGACCTGCTTCATCGGCGCCAAATGCTGATTGCTATAGTCGCCGGTCATGGTTAAATCGTTACGCTCATAGCTGGTGGTCGCAGGCAGAACAATATCCGCGTGTTTCGCGGCGGCCGTCCAGAAACATTCTGAGATAACGACCAGTTCCGGTTTTTGCCACGCGCGAATCAGACGGTTGGTATCCTGATGATGGGTAAAGTTCGCGCCGCCCGCCCACCAGATAAAACGAATATCCGGGAAGCGGCGATCCATCCCATTGTGTTGGTAAAACCCACCGGGGTTTTCCAGCGCCTCGACAATACGCGCCACCGGTATTTTATCTACCGCATCGACCCCGCCAGGGATGCTTCCCTGCATCGAGGCTAACACGGCGGCGCGGCGCGTCGGGTTTCCGCCGTTAGCAAAATGATAAGAAAAACCAAACCCGCCGCCAGGCGTACCAATTTGCCCCAGCATTGCGGCCAGCGTGACGATCATCCAGTGCTTTTGCTCGCCGAACTGCTGACGCTGCATTCCCCAACCGGCCATCAACATGGTGGTGTTATGATGAAATATTTCCGCCAGTTCGCGGATTTTCACCGCAGAAACGCCGCAAATTTCCGCCGCCCATTCCGCTGTTTTGGCCGTACCGTCGGTCGTGCCCAAAAGATAGTCGGCGAAGCGGTCATAACCCGTTGTGCAGCGGGCAAGGAACGCTTCATCCTGCCAACCGTTTTCCACCAGCGTATGGGCGATTCCCAACATTAACGCCACATCGGTGCCCATATGTGGGGCGATCCACTCCATCTTATCGCCAAAAAAGTCGACGCTTTCCGATCGCATCGGATCGATGCAGATCAGGCGTTTGCCGCTTTGTCGCAACGCCGCAAAATAGTCGAGCCCCTGTTCATCCGAGGCGTTCCAGGCAATTTTCAGAGTATTCAGCGGGTTCGCGCTCCAGAGCACCACCACCTCGCTGTGTTCCAGCACCACCGGCCAGCTAGTCTGCTGCTGGTAAACCTCGTTGCCACCCACTACATAAGGCATGATAGCCTGCGCCGCGCCGGTGGAATAATCGCCAAGATGGCCGGTATACCCTCCCGCCAGCGCCATGTAACGCTGCAATAGCGTAGCCGCTTTATGCAATACGCCGTTCGAACGCCAACCGTAGGAGCCAGCGAAGATGGACGATGGTCCATAATTTTCGCGAATACGTTTGTGCTGAGCGTGGATCAGATCCAGCGCGTCATCCCAACTTATGCGAACAAACTCATCCTGCCCGCGTATGCCTTGCGGCTTATCGGGAGAAGCCAGGAACCCTTTACGCACCATCGGGAAGCGAACCCGCGTTTTACTGTGAACCTGGTCATGCACAACGGTTTGCAGGGAGTTTTGGTGTGCCGTCGGGAGTTCGCCATACGAGGCAAAAATGCGTTCTCCGTCGGTTTCAACGCGGACTGGCCCCCAGTGTGCGGCGGTCAATACCGAATGACGCGATGGTGCGTGGGTCAAGGTTCGCTCCTGAATTATTGGGATTATTTATTTTGCCGATCAATGTTACTTACAAATTTCAGAGTTTTCCCTGGAATTTTCTTCATGTGCAGACGTCATAATCAACCGCCACGGTCGCTGTGGTAAAAATAAAAAAGTGATAAGGATTTAAGATGAAAAAACGTGTATTTGTGATTGCTGCCATCGTGAGCGGCACCCTGGCAGTATCTGGCTGCACAACAAACCCTTACACCGGCGAACGCGAAGCAGGTAAATCCGGCATTGGCGCGGGTATTGGATCGCTGGTCGGCGCAGGCATCGGCGCGCTCTCCTCCTCCAAAAAAGATCGCGGTAAAGGCGCGCTGATTGGCGCGGCGGCTGGCGCGGCGCTGGGCGGCGGCGTGGGTTACTACATGGACGTACAGGAAGCGAAACTGCGTGACAAAATGCGGGGCACAGGCGTTAGCGTGACACGAAGCGGTGATAATATCATTCTGAATATGCCGAATAATGTCACCTTCGACAGCAGCAGCGCGACGCTGAAACCGGCAGGCGCTAACACGCTGACCGGCGTGGCGATGGTGCTGAAAGAGTATCCCAAGACCGCCGTCAATGTGGTGGGCTACACCGACAGTACCGGTAGCCACGATCTGAATATGCGTCTGTCGCAGCAGCGTGCTGACTCCGTCGCCAGTTCGCTGATCACCCAGGGCGTCGACGCCAGCCGTATCCGTACCAGCGGAATGGGTCCGGCGAACCCGATCGCCAGCAACAGTACGGCAGAAGGTAAGGCGCAAAACCGCCGCGTCGAAATTACCTTGAGTCCATTGCAGTAAACTACCGTACCGGGTAAAGCGGTATGCTTTACCCGGCCTGCATTACTCCCTCGCCATTCCCTCGCCAAACCGGACACATCGCGCATTACTCGGTATTCATTCATTATTTACCACGACACGGCTGCCGACAGCGGGGAAATTGGCTGGTCGATGATGGCTAAACGGGTTAATAATAAGCCTGTTCCGGTTGGCGCATGCCGCGCTTACCTTTTGATTTACGGAGAGTCGCATGAAGCCGTCCATCATTCTCTACAAAACCCTGCCTGATGATTTGCTGCATCGCCTGGAGGCGCATTTTACCGTCACCCAGGTACCGAACCTGCATCCGGAAACGGTAGCGCGACACGCGCAGGCATTTGCCAGCGCGCAAGGCCTTCTGGGCGCCAGCGAAACCGTTAACCGCGCGCTGCTGGAAAAAATGCCGGCGCTACGCGCGGCGTCGACCATCTCGGTGGGATACGATAATGTCGAGGTGGACGCCCTTACTGCCCGCAAAATAGTCCTGATGCACACGCCTGCCGTTTTGACGGAAACCGTTGCCGATACGGTGATGGCGTTGATGCTGGCCACTGCCCGCCGCGTGGTGGACGTCGCAGAACGGGTTAAAGCGGGTGAATGGACAGAAAGCATTGGCCCGGCGTGGTTTGGCGTCGATGTCCATCACAAAACACTCGGTATCGTTGGGATGGGGCGTATCGGGATGGCGCTGGCGCAGCGAGCGCACTTTGGGTTTACCATGCCGGTTCTCTATCACGCCCGTCGGCGGCATCAGGAGGCGGAAGACCGGTTTAACGCCCGCTACTGCGATCTGGATACGTTGTTGCAGGAGGCTGATTTTGTCTGCGTGATCCTGCCGCTAACGGCAGAAACGCGACATCTGTTTGGCGCAACACAGTTTGCCAGAATGAAATCGTCCGCCATTTTTATTAATGCCGGACGCGGCCCGGTGGTCGATGAAAACGCGCTGATTGCCGCGCTGCAAAACGGTGAAATATATGCGGCAGGTCTGGATGTTTTTGAACAGGAACCGCTATCCGTGGATTCGCCCTTGCTGAACATGTCTAATGTCGTCGCGGTACCGCATATTGGCTCGGCAACGCATGAGACGCGCTATAACATGATGGCCTGTGCGGTGGATAATTTGATTGATGCGCTGCAGGGAAAAATAGAGAAGAACTGCGTCAATCCGCAGGCGGCGGGATAACGCTACAGGCCCGATAAGCGCTGGCTTGCGCTTATCGGGCAGACTGTCATTACTGGGTCGCGTTTACCGCCGCCGTCCAGGCCTGATTAAACGCCTGATGCTGCGAGGCCAACGGCCCAATCAGCGCATTATATTGGCTGGCCTGCTGTGAGGTCGGGAACTGAATGCCGTTCGCGACAAAGCTCACCTGCTCGCCCTGTTGCGCAATATAATCGCCCACTTGTACCAACTGCTGCGTAAAGATCTGCGCCGCCGGGATCAGCGGCTGCAAAGCATCTGCCGGCACGGTGACTACTTTTTTGTAGACCTGATCAAACACAGGTTTCAGGTCATCGGCCTGCTTTAACGCGCCATGCGCGGCATCAGCCTGCAGTTTTGCATTCTGCAACTGTTGCGCCAGCACGCCTAACGAACCATTTGCCTGCCGCAGCGGCTCACGTTGCGTCATATAATCCTGCGGAACGCGGATGGCGTTAACGCTATCGACCACCGGGCGCAGACCGGAATCCATCGCCTGGTTTACCTGCTGCGAGTAGCCATACAGTATCGCGTAATCAGACACGAACGGACCAAACTGTTT
Source organism: Salmonella sp. NW645 (assembly GCF_051703725.1). Lineage (NCBI taxonomy): Bacteria > Pseudomonadati > Pseudomonadota > Gammaproteobacteria > Enterobacterales > Enterobacteriaceae > Salmonella > Salmonella sp. NW645. Next base: position 214,175 of record NZ_JAMMKR010000006.1, read on the forward strand.
TTTCTGATCGGCCGTCAGCGTTGGTAAACGCTCTCCGCTACGCATTGCTGTATTCTGCAGGAAATCGACAAACGCTTTGCGCTGATCGCCTTCTTTATCAAAACACCCGCTCAGGCTAAACACCATTAATAACGCCACAACAGGCGCAAACCAGCGAGAGCAGGACTTACCTGTCGCCATTGTTAATACTCCTTTCACCCAAAAATGCGCACAACGACACCTGCGTGCCTGACGGCTTACAAGGATAGTCCAGGTCAGGCTTGCAGGATACCCTTTCCACGCGATCTTGTAGCGGAAAATTATGTTTATCTGCATCAATGCTTAATTTGTTATTTTATTGTTAATTTTTGACCTGACACTGCGATAAAAAACGCGGCAAGAAAGCTTTCCAGCGGGGGATGTAATATTTTTTTAATCTTTACAATTATTTTCTGAAAGACGGATATACCTTCCTGGATCAAATTGTTAGCGTCCTAAAAGTCGCGTAGCGTAAGGCATCGAAACGAATCGATAGCGCTTCCTGGCGGCGCGTCACCCCCCACCCGCAAGTTTCCCGACTATTCTTAAGAGGCTTCGATGCACTTCACGATCCCGCTGTGTGATTTACAGGAGTTCTCAATGGAATATAAAGATCCGATGTTTGAGCTGCTGAGCAGCCTGGAACAAATTGTTTTTAAAGATGAAACGCGAAAGATCACCCTGACGCAAAAACCCAATCCTTTTACCGAATTTGAACAGTTACGGAGAGGGACGGGACTAAAAACAGATGAATTCGCCAGAGCGCTGGGCGTAACGGTTGCCATGGTTCAGGAATGGGAATCGAAACGCGAAAAACCCACGCCAGCAGAGCTCAAATTGATGCGCCTGATACAGGCAAACCCACGCTTAAGTAAGCAATTGATGGAGTAATTTTTACCCCTTTCTGTTTTAACGGTCCTGCGCAAGGACCGTTTTCCCCGCTCGATTCCTGACCTGGAGAAATAAAGTAAAATAAAAGTTGCATCGCCCGGCATTACATGAGTTAATGTGCTCAACGGTTTGACGTACAGACCATTAAAGCAGTTTAGTAAGGCAAGTCCCTTCAAGAGTTATCCATTAGATACCCCTCGTAGTGCGCATTTCCTTAACGCTTAAAAAATCTGTAAAGCACGCCATAACGCCGAAAGGCACACTTATTTTTTAAAAGGTAATACACTATGTCCGGTAAAATGACTGGTATCGTAAAATGGTTCAACGCTGATAAAGGCTTCGGCTTTATTACTCCTGATGACGGTTCTAAAGACGTGTTCGTACACTTCTCCGCTATTCAGAACGATGGTTACAAATCTCTGGACGAAGGTCAGAAAGTTTCCTTCACCATCGAAAGCGGCGCTAAAGGCCCGGCAGCTGGTAACGTAACCAGCCTGTAAGCTTAAAAAGCTCAGAATTTTGAATCCCTGCCTGATGGCGGGGATTTTTTTTATTCCAATTCCCCCTCTCCCCCAGCATAACTTTGCATTACTTTACCCTGCGTTCCTTTGACCTTTCCCTTAGGGGAACCCCTATAGTAGGCAGGGAGATTGTTCACAAGGAATTGAAGTTATGTCGAAATCATCATGGTTATTACTTTTGGGTTTATGCGCCAGCGGCTCCGCGCTTGCGGCATCCGCAGAATCCGCTTTTCTGGCGCAACATGGGCTGGCGGGAAAAACGGTTGAGCAGATCGTGGATACGATTGATCAGACGCCGCAGAGCCGTCCTTTGCCTTACTCCGCGTCGATTACCAGTACCGAACTCAAATTATCTGACGGAGAGCAGATTTATACGCTGCCGTTAGGCGACAAATTCTATCTCTCTTTTGCGCCCTATGAATGGCGGACACACCCCTGTTTTAACCACAGCCTTTCCGGCTGTCAGGGAGAAATGCCGAATAAACCGTTCACTGTAAAAGTGACAGACAGTAAAGGCGCTGTCATCGTACAAAAAGAGATGCAAAGCTATCGAAACGGATTTATCGGTGTTTGGCTACCGCGCAATATGGAAGGGACGCTGGAAGTAAGCTACAACGGTAAAACGGCGTCACATGCCATTGCCACCAGAGATGACAGCCAGACCTGTCTGACGGAATTACCATTACGTTAAAAATAAAAAAACCTGCCCGAAAGCAGGTTTTTGTTTAATTAACTGAACGCTTATTGCAGTAACGAAATATCCGCAACCTGCAGGAACAGTTCGCGTAGTTTCGACAACAGCGTCAGGCGGTTGATACGGATATCTTTCTCTTCCGCGTTAACCATGACATTTTCGAAGAATTCATCCACCGGCGCGCGCAGAGCAGCCAGCTCAATCAACGCTTCCTGATAACGACCATCGGCAAAGTACGGCTGAAGCTTATCACGCAGCACAACCAGATGTCTGGCCAACTCAATTTCCGCCGCTTCTTTCAGTACGGAGGCGTGGACGATATCGTTCAGCGGCTCAGTGGCTTTCGCCAGGATGTTGGAGACGCGCTTGTTCGCCGCCGCCAGCGCAGAGGCTTCTTCCAGGGTGCGGAAGTGCGATACCGCTTTCATACGAGCATCGAAATCTGCCGGACGGGTCGGACGACGCGCCAGTACCGCCTGGATGGTGTCGACGGTGTAACCTTCGTCCTGATACCAGGCGCGGAAGCGACCCAGCATAAAATCGATCACATCATCGACTACGTTAGCATTGGTCAGCTTGTCGCCATACAGACGCGCCGCTTCTTCGGTCAGCGTTTGCAGATCAAGAGCGAGGTTCTTCTCAACGATGATGCGCAGCACGCCCAGCGCGGCACGACGCAGCGCAAACGGGTCTTTGTCGCCTTTCGGATGCTGACCGATACCGAAGATACCCGCCAGAGTATCCATCTTGTCAGCGATCGCCAACGCGCAGGCCACCGGGTTAGACGGCAGGTCATCACCGGCAAAGCGTGGCTGATACTGCTCGTTCAGCGCCACGGCCACATCTTCCGCTTCACCATCATGGCGCGCGTAGTGCATCCCCATCACGCCCTGGGTGTCGGTGAACTCGAAGACCATGTTGGTCATCAGGTCGCACTTGGAGAGCAGGCCCGCACGAGTGGCGTGGTTAACGTCAGCGCCAATCTGACCGGCAATCCAGCCTGCCAGTGCCTGAATACGGTCGGTCTTGTCGCGCAGCGTGCCCAGCTGTTGCTGGAACAGCACGGTTTGCAGACGCGGCAGATGATCTTCCAGACGTTTTTTACGGTCGGTATTGAAGAAGAATTCAGCATCCGCCAGACGCGGACGCACCACTTTCTCGTTACCGGAGATAATCTGGGTCGGATCTTTCGATTCGATATTCGCGACGAAGATAAAGTTCGGCAGCAGCTTGCCCGCGTTGTCATAAACCGGGAAATACTTCTGGTCGCCCTTCATGGTGTACACCAGCGCTTCGGCAGGCACGGCGAGGAATTTCTCTTCGAATTTCGCCGTCAATACCACCGGCCATTCCACCAGCGAGGCGACTTCTTCCAGCAGGCTTTCGCTCAGGTCGGCATTACCGCCAATCTTGCGTGCTGCTTCTTCAGCGTCCGCTTTGATTTTGGCTTTACGCGCTTCGTAGTCCGCAATGACTTTACCGCGCTCCAGCAGAATTTGCGGGTACTGGTCAGCATTGTCGATAGTGAACTCAGGCTGACCCATAAAGCGATGGCCGCGAATGACGCGGTCAGACTGAATACCCAGAATAGTCGCCGGAATCACTTTATCGCCCAGCAGCAGAGTCACAGTGTGTACCGGACGCACGAAGTGGACGTCAGACGCGCCCCAGCGCATCAGTTTCGGGATCGGTAGTTTCGCCAGCGAGGTGGCTACCATGTTCGGCACCAGCGCTTCGGTACTTTCTCCCTTCACGTGGGCGCGATACAGCAGCCATTCGCCTTTGTCGGTCTTCAGACGCTCGGCCTGATCAACGGTGATCCCGCAGCCGCGCGCCCAGCCTTCTGCCGCTTTGCTCGGTTTGCCTTCGGCGTCGAACGCCTGGGCAATCGCCGGACCACGTTTTTCGACTTCGCGATCGGGCTGCGATTCAGCAAGATTCGCCACTTTCAGCGCCAGACGGCGCGGGGCGGCAAACCATTCAACGTTACCGTGCGCGAGGCCGGCGTTATCCAGCTCCGCAGTGAAGTTCGCAGCAAAGGACTCAGCCAAACTGCGCAGTGCTTTTGGTGGCAGCTCTTCAGTGCCGATTTCCACCAGAAAAGTTTTCTCAGACATGGCCGCCTCTTACTTGTCTTTGTTGCACATCGGGAAGCCGAGGGCTTCACGGGAAGCATAATAAGCCTCTGCCACTGCTTTGGTCAGGGTGCGAATACGCAAAATGTAGCGCTGACGTTCGGTGACGGAGATAGCTTTACGCGCATCCAGCAGGTTGAAGCTATGGGCGGCTTTCAGAATACGCTCGTAGGCCGGCAGCGGCAGCGGGTTTTCCAGTGCCAGCAGCTGCTGGGCTTCTTTTTCATACTGCTCGAAGCAGGTGAATAAGAAATCCACATCGGCGTATTCAAAGTTATAGGTGGACTGCTCCACTTCGTTCTGATGGAACACGTCGCCGTAGGTGGTTTTACCCAGCGGGCCATCGCTCCAGACCAGGTCGTAAACGCTGTCCACGCCCTGGATATACATCGCCAGACGTTCCAGACCGTAGGTGATTTCACCGGTCACCGGCTTGCACTCCAGGCCGCCGACCTGCTGGAAGTAGGTGAACTGCGTCACTTCCATGCCATTCAGCCACACTTCCCAGCCGAGTCCCCAGGCGCCCAGCGTCGGGTTCTCCCAGTTATCTTCCACGAAACGAATATCGTGAATGGTCGGGTCCATACCCAGCTCTTTCAGAGAACCGAGATACAGCTCCTGAATATTCTCCGGAGATGGCTTAATCACCACCTGAAACTGATAGTAGTGCTGTAAGCGGTTCGGGTTTTCGCCGTAGCGGCCATCGGTCGGACGACGAGAAGGCTGCACATAGGCAGTCGCCATCGGCTCTGGCCCCAGCGCGCGCAGGCAGGTCATTGGATGAGAAGTTCCCGCGCCAACTTCCATGTCCAATGGTTGAACAATGGTGCAGCCCTGGCGAGCCCAGTAATCCTGTAAGGTCAGGATCAAGCCCTGGAAGGTCCTGGTATCAAACTTTTGCATATTATTTCGTGCTGGATACGTGTGGATTTAAAGGAAGGAGCCAGTATACCCGCTGGATGCGAGATATACAGTATGAAACCGGTTTGTTTAGCGAAAATTGCCGGATTTCGCGGCATCACACCTCACCAGGCGCGGCTTTTACCGCATAGAAAGATGTAAAAACTGCCCATCTGCATCAAAAGAGCAGACAAAACTCTCTTTACGGAAGGTATTACCACGCATCTCATAGCTCCCCTGAAACTGTTCGAAGCCGGTAACAGCAATTTTCTGTGCGCCAGTGTTGTAACGCTGCGCCGCCTGGGCTTTACACAATGCTTCCATATCCAGCGTGCGTGTTGGGCTCACTTTACTCTGCTGGGCTTTTTGCGTCGGTGGCGGTGTCGCTGTGCATCCCACCAGAGCGATGGCTATCATCACAGTACAGAAATACTTCATTATCATTTTTATTACCGTCTGGTTTGCTGGTCAGTCTTATTATTAAGGTTTGTGGGTAGCAGACACATTGTGCGAATCTCCTTACGCCATCACAAGATGTAGCGTAGAAAGTCAGATTTTTCCAGTGAGCCACCGCGCTGGAACTCTATTGAAACGGAAGCTGAGGAACTGATGCAGCCTAAAATTAACTGGATTGATAACCTGCGAGGGATCGCCTGTTTAATGGTAGTGATGATCCATACTACAACGTGGTACATCACCAACGCCCACAGCGTCAGCCCGCTAAACTGGGATATTGCGAATGTCCTGAATTCGGCTTCGCGCGTTAGCGTTCCCCTGTTTTTTATGATTTCAGGCTATCTTTTTTTTGGCGAGCGCTGCGCGCAACCGCGGCATTTTTTACGTATCGCCCTGTGCCTTATCTTTTACAGCGTTGTCGCCCTGGCTTACATTTCACTTTTTACTTCGATCAACGTCGAGCTTTCGCTAAAAAATGCGCTGCAAAAACCCGTGTTTTACCACCTGTGGTTTTTCTTTGCGATTGCGGTGATCTACCTGGTATCGCCATTAATCCAGGTAAAAAACGTGAGCGGCAAAATGCTCCTGACGCTGATGGTGGTCATTGGTATTATTGCCAACCCAAATACTGTGCCGCAAAAAATCGGCGGCGTTGAATGGTTGCCCATCAATCTGTATATCAGCGGCGACACGTTCTACTACATTCTCTACGGTATCCTGGGCCGCGCCATTGGAATGATGGAGACGCAAAAGTCATCGCTGACGCTTATCTGCACTGCCCTGTTCATCATCGCGGTATTTGTTATTTCTCGCGGCACATTGCATGAATTACGCTGGCGCGGAAATTTTGCCGATACCTGGTATCTGTATTGCGGTCCCATGGTGTTTATTTGCGCCGTCTCACTGTTCACGGTAGTTAAAAATAAGCTGAATGCGCGGACGTTACCTGGACTGGGGCTTATCTCCCGCCACTCGCTGGGTATTTATGGTTTCCACGCGCTGATTATCCATGCGCTACGTACTAATGGTCTGGAGTTAAAACGTTGGCCGCCGTTAGACATCGTGTGGGTTTTTGCCGCGACGGTGACAGGAAGCCTGCTACTTTCCATGCTGTTACAGCGTATTGATAAACGGAAATGGGTTAGCTAAACGACAATGATGGCTCCGGTCATCATTCATCATCACTGTAGGAAGCGTAAAGATCGGTTCCATATATACTGACCCCCAGCGCCACCAGACACAGTATTTTCAGCGCGCCCGCCAGCGCCAGGTTAAATACGCCGACCGCGACCATGCCGATGCCAAGCAACAGCAAAGATTTACAACGAGAAAGCAAGCGGTCATTCCCCGTGTGTTCCTGGCGAATTAAGACAGGAAAACCGCACATGACGATTGCCGCAAAAAAATATCCCTTTTCGCTTAATGTATGACAGCCTGGCCACAGTCCCACCAGGTATACCACTGCACCGACGACTAACATTCCCAGGCCGAATATCCGTTTCCTGCGCGCAACGTGATCGTCCATCTCACTCTCCTTGTGGTTGAGTGAGACACATTAAGCGAAGAAATAGCGATGAAAAAGGCGCCTGCTTAGCAATAACATAAAAATCAGAAAACACACATACTTACTTCGATATAATTCAATAGAATCAATATTTACGGGAAATGCCTTTCAGCCAAAACCGAAAGGCATTCTGACTTATGACATCAACGGCAACAGCTGCTGATAGAGTCGACGGAAGGTTTCACGACGTTGTTGATAAACCGCATGACGCTGCGCATCAGGATAATGCGCCTGCTCCAGCGGCAACTGCGGCAATACATCGGCGAGCGGAGTCTGTTTATTCACCGCAATTTGCGCCAAACGCGCCGCGCCCAGCGCTGGTCCCACATCGCCGCCAGTACGATAATCAAGCTGTAGCCCGCTAATATCAGATAGCATCTGACGCCAGTATTCGCTGCGCGCCCCGCCGCCGATAAGCGTCACGCTGGCGGGCTTGACGCCGCAGGCGTGAACCACATCCATGCCATCCGCCAGAGCATATCCCACGCCTTCCAGTACCGCCCGCGCCAGTTCCGCCGGGCCATGCTGATGGGTTAAACCAAAGAAAACGCCTTTTGCCTGCGGATTATTATGCGGCGTGCGCTCGCCGGACAGGTACGGCAAAAACCAGATCGAATCGGCATGCTCATCCGCCTGCTGTGCAGCGGCAATCAGCGCCGGGACGTTCTCCTGCCCGGTGAGTTTAGCCGCCCAGTCCAGACAAGAGGCGGCGCTCAACATCACAGACATTAAATGCCAGCGTTCCGGCAGCGCATGGCAAAAACTGTGTACTGCGCTCTCCGGTTTACTCAGAAAGCCGTCGCTGACGGCAAAATAGACGCCCGATGTTCCAAGTGAGAGCATCGCCTGTCCGGCATCGATCATTCCTACGCCGACCGCGCCAGCCGCATTGTCGCCGCCGCCCGCCACCACAGGTACTGCTGGCATTCCCCATGCGCTGGCTACCTCTGGCAGCAACGTTCCGGTAATGTCACTACCTTCAAATAACGCTGGCATCTGCTGTCGGGTTAAATGACAGGCGTTGAGCATAACGTCGCTCCAGTCGCGCTTTTTCACGTCCAGCCACATCGTTCCTGCCGCATCCGACATATCGCTGGCAAAGACGCCCGTCATTCGCAGCCGCAGAAAATCTTTCGGCAGCAGAACTTTGTCTATCTGGCGGAAAATATCCGGTTCGTGGCGCTGCACCCAGACTAATTTGGGCGCGGTAAAACCGGGCATCATCAGATTACCGGTTATCGCACGCGACTGCGGCACCTGTTTTTCCAGCCAGGCGCACTCTTCGCTACAGCGTCCGTCATTCCATAAAATCGCTGGTCGCAGAACCTGCTGACGGCTATCAAGCAATGTCGCGCCATGCATTTGTCCGGCGATGCCCAACGCCCGGACGCCACTTAACGACTGTTGCCGACCTAAACCTTTAACCGCACGATCCGTCGCCTGCCACCACTGCTCTGGTTCCTGTTCCGACCATAAGGGATGCGGACGCGATACGGTCAGTTTTTCAGTATGCGTAGCCAGCACATCGCCCTGCTCATTCAACAGGATAGCTTTTACACCCGATGTACCAAGATCGATCCCGATATACATAGTGTGGGTTCCTTTACTGAAAGCGCCCGGCAGCGCTACGCTTACCGGGCTAATCACGACTACAGGCCGGGCTAACGCGGAGTCGCCCGGTAGATAGGGTTATTTATCAAACAGATAACGGTTAACCAGATTTTCTAACAGCTCCTGATGACCGCTTTGATGTACTGGCGCCAGATTATGCTGCTCCGCATACTGCGCCAGTTCGCCTAAGGAGAGTTGTCCTTTCAGAATCTGCTGACCCAGCTCGCCATTCCAGCCGGCATAGCGCTTCGCCACGCGTTTATCCAGCTCGCCGTCTTCAACCATACGCGCGGCGATTTTCAGCGACAACGCCATCGTATCCATCGCGCCGATATGACCGTAGAACAGATCGTATTTATCGGTGCTCTGGCGACGAACTTTGGCGTCGAAGTTGAGACCGCCCGTCGTGAATCCGCCCGCTTTCAGGATTTCGTACATCACCAGCGCGTTCTCTTCAACGCTAATCGGGAACTGATCGGTATCCCAGCCCAGTTGCGCATCGCCGCGGTTGGCGTCAACGGAGCCAAAAATACCCAGCGCGATAGCGGTCGCGATTTCATGGTGGAACGAATGACCCGCCAGCGTCGCGTGGTTCGCCTCAATGTTCACTTTGATCTCTTTTTCCAGGCCGAACTGTTTGAGGAAGCCATAGACCGTTGCAACGTCATAATCATACTGATGTTTTGTCGGTTCCTGCGGTTTCGGTTCAATCAGCAGCGTGCCCTGGAAACCCATTTTATGTTTGTGCTCGACCACCATTTGCATAAAACGGCCAATCTGTTCGCGTTCCTGGCGCAGATCGGTATTCAGCAACGTTTCATAACCTTCGCGCCCGCCCCACAGGACGTAATTTTCGCCGCCCAGTTTATGCGTGGCGTTCATTGCCGTAACCACTTGCGTCGCTGCCCAGCTAAAGACTTCCGGATCCGGGTTAGTAGCGGCGCCTGCGCCATAGCGCGGGTTGGTAAAGCAGTTCGCCGTTCCCCACAGCAGTTTTACGCCGCTCTGCTCCTGTTTCGCCGCCAGCACATCCACCATCTGCGCGAAGTTGTTTTTATATTCTTTCAACGACGCGCCTTCCGGCGACACATCCACGTCATGGAAGCAATAAAAAGGCACATTCAGTTTGTGGAAAAATTCAAACGCCACCTCCGCTTTGCGTTTCGCCAGCTCCAGCGCTTCGCCCGGTTGCTGCCACGGACGATTAAACGCGCCTACACCAAACATATCCGCGCCGTTCCAGCAGAAGGTATGCCAGTAACAGGCCGCGAAACGCAGGTGATCTTCCATACGTTTACCTAAAACCAGCTCGTCGGGATTGTAATGACGAAATGCCAGCGGGTTAGTCGATTGAGGGCCTTCATAGCGAACACGATCGAGTTGGTCAAAATAAGCCTGCATAGTGAGCTCCATAATCAGATAAGACGGCAAGTAAACGACATAACGTCATACTGGAATTTCCTGATTTATTGCTCAATTACGTTATTTCACACCGCTATTAAGAGAATCCCCAAATGTGCTCTGGCTCTCAAAAAAACGCTGAAAACCACAGAAGAAAAAAGCGATCGCGATCGAATCCTGGCAAATAAACAAAAAACCGTAATATATAGATAAGAAATGACAATTGTCATCCGCCGTTTGCTGTGATGAATTTCGCATAACGTTTCAGGCGCAAAATAATTTGTCATCATTCGCCAGACCGTTATGTCAGCCGTTTTGATAGTATCCATGAGTCCAGGTTCACTTTTGCAGGATATATCCTCATGTTTGATAAACGTCACCGCATCACTCTGTTATTTAACGCGAATAAAGCCTATGACCGTCAGGTAGTGGAGGGGGTGGGTGAATATTTACAAGCCTCGCAATCCGAATGGGATATATTTATTGAGGAAGATTTCCGTGCCCGTATCGATAACATTAAAGAGTGGTTAGGCGACGGCGTTATTGCCGATTACGATGATGACGATATCGCTCAATTATTGGCCGATGTCGACGTACCCATTGTCGGGGTCGGCGGTTCTTACCATCTTGCTGAAAATTATCCCGCCGTTCATTACATCGCCACCGATAATCATGCGCTCGTTGAAAGCGCTTTCCTGCACTTAAAAGAAAAAGGCGTTAACCGCTTCGCGTTTTACGGTTTGCCCGACTCCAGCCGTAAACATTGGGCGGCGGAACGGGAATACGCCTTTCGCCAGCTGGTCGCCGAGGAAAAATACCGCGGCGTAGTCTATCAGGGGCTAGAAACCGCGCCGGAAAACTGGCAGCACGCGCAAAATCGCCTCGCCGACTGGCTTCAGACGCTGCCGCCGCAAACCGGCATCATTGCCGTAACGGATGCCCGCGCCCGCCACGTATTGCAGGCCTGTGAACACCTGCATATTCCGGTGCCGGAAAAACTTTGCGTTATCGGTATTGATAACGAAGAGTTAACCCGTTATCTGTCGCGCGTGGCGCTTTCCTCCGTCGCGCAGGGGGCGCGGCAAATGGGCTATCAGGCGGCGAAGCTGCTGCACCGTTTGCTGGCGCGCGAAGAGATGCCGTTACAGCGCATTCTGGTGCCGCCGGTGCGCGTCATTGCGCGCCGCTCGACAGACTATCGCTCCCTGACCGATCCGGCGGTTATCCAGGCGATGCACTTTATTCGTAACCATGCCTGTAAGGGCATTAAAGTCGAGCAGGTGCTGGATGCGGTTGGGATTTCACGTTCAAACCTGGAAAAACGTTTTAAGGAAGAAGTTGGCGAGACGATACATGCGCTGATCCACGCCGAAAAGCTGGAAAAAGCGCGTAGTTTGTTGATTTCTACCACGTTGGCGATAAACGAAATTTCGCAAATGTGCGGCTACCCGTCACTGCAATATTTCTATTCGGTGTTTAAAAAGGAGTACGTCACTACGCCTAAGGAGTATCGCGACCAGCATAGTGAAGCGTTGTTGTAGTTTATCCAGCCTACAGACGCCTTGTAAGCCGGATAGCGTAGCGCCATCCGGCACACAGAATTACATATGCGCGGCGATCAGACGCTGGTTGTCCTGGTACATCGCGAACAAGTAGTTGTTATAGCGCGACCCCTGGGTAGAGTAACCCTTCAGCTTATGAATCATCGCCGTGGCGGTGACTTCCTGATCCGCCTTACGCAGTTGGGCGCGCGACTTGCGGAAAGAGGAATAAGCCGGATGCGTGTTCAGGTTGGCGACATACGCGCTCACCGACTCCTCAACCGACGCGAATTGCGAGTAACCTTTCACCTTACCCGGCGTATTGGTACAACGCCCTTTCGTGCACTTCATGCCGAACAGGTTATTGTTACTACGCGCCAGTTTAGAGGTTCCCCAGCCGCTTTCCGCCGCCGCCATCGTCGCCACCATGCTGGTTGGGATAATGTCGACGCGCTCCAGCAACGTATTCCACGGAATACGACGCGTGTTGCCGGACCAGCTCACTTTATAGCGCTTCGCGATATCTTTCATACGCGCGCGCTCAGACGGCGACCAGCGGTTCTGGTACTGTTTTGAGATCAGCCAATTACGGTCCGCGGTAATCGCGGCATTTTGGCTGGTGATGTAAGGCATAACGGTCCGGAGAAACGCTTTTTTTCTGGGGGTTCCGGAAGGGTATTTTCGCAAATCAGGAAGTGAACTGCTCTTTGCACTATTGCGAGAATACTCTTGTTTACTGCTAACCTGTTTATAACTTTTCTCGGTTATGTGGGACTTTTGACTCGTTTGCGTTGCGTGCGTCTTTGCCAGCACCTCACCCGAAAATGCGATGGTGAGTAACATAAGAATCATTGCCCCATATCGTCGCATGGGAGTCAATATCATTAGGTCTCCTGGTCGGATTGATACATTCCAACACCTTTTATTTTTCACGAAGTTAAGGTTTGAACCCCAAATTCTAGCAAAAATAGGCTTAAAAAGCACCTCAGGGAATAGTCTTAATCCGAAACTATGTCAACTATTAACGATAACAGACAGCAATAATGCCAATAAAATGTGGCGCTTATCGCAAATAGAGGCGTTTTTTTGCGCCTCGTCGCTCACCCTCGCGCCTCCTCCTGCGCGACTCTCTGCGGGGGAGGAGTTCATTCGCCTAAAAACCAGGCAAGCTGATGAATATTGCCCACAAAGGATAGCGTGATGAAACTTGCCGCCTTCGCTCTGACGCTGATACCCGGTATCGCGATCGCCTCATCATGGACCTCGCCCGGTTTTCCGACGTTCTCGACGCAGGAAACCGGACGCTTTACCAGCCATGCTGCATTAACAAAAGGTACACGCGCGTTAACGCTCCATATTGACCAGCAGTGCTGGCAGCCCTCCGGCGCCATAAAACTCAACCAGATGTTGTCGTTAAAACCCTGCGAAGGCGCGCCACCGCAATGGCGTTTGTTTAAAGATGGCGACTATACAATAACGGTAGATACCCGCTCCGGTACGCCGACTCTGCTGTTATCGATAAAAACTGAACCTGAACGCACCGCGCAGCTCGCCTACCAGTGTCCCGTCTGGGATGGTTCGCCGCTCACGCTGGATGTTCGCCAAACCTTTCCGGAAGGGACGGTAGTGCGCGATTATTACAGTGGTCAAACCGATACCGTCCAAAACGGACAAATCACGCTGCGACCTGCCGACAGCCACGGGCTTTTATTGCTGGAACGCGCGGAAACCCATGCATCAGCGCCTTTTAACTGGCGCAACGCCACCGTTTATTTTGTGCTTACGGATCGCTTTCGCAATGGCGATCCAACCAACGACCACAGCTATGGTCGCCATAAGGATGGTATGCAAGAGATTGGCACTTTCCACGGCGGCGATTTACGCGGGTTGACGAGTAAACTGGACTATCTACAGCAATTAGGCGTGAACGCCTTGTGGATAAGCTCGCCGTTTGAACAGATCCACGGCTGGGTCGGCGGCGGAACAAAAGGTGATTTTCCTCATTACGCCTATCACGGCTATTACACTCAGGACTGGACGACGCTGGATGCCAATATGGGCAGCGAAGCCGATCTCCGCGCGCTGGTCGACGGCGCGCACCAGCGCGGCATCCGTATTTTATTTGACGTAGTAATGAATCATGCCGGTTACGCCACGCTGGCGGATATGCAGGAGTATCAGTTCGGCGCGCTCTATTTATCCGGCGCGGAACGGCAAAAAATTCTCGGCGATCGCTGGACAAACTGGCGACCCGCCGCCGGACAAAGCTGGCACAGCTTTAACGACTACATCAACTTCAGCGACAGCGCCGCCTGGGAAAAATGGTGGGGGAAAAAGTGGATTCGTACCGATATTGGCGACTACGACAGTCCGGGATTTGACGATTTAACCCTGTCGCTGGCCTTCCTGCCGGATATAAAAACGGAATCTACCACGCCTTCCGGCCTACCCGCGTTCTATGCCAACAAACCCGGTACTAAAGCAAAGTTCATTGAAGGCTATACGCCACGGGATTATCTGACTCACTGGTTAAGCCAGTGGGTGCATGATTACGGCATTGACGGGTTCCGGGTCGATACTGCCAAAAATGTTGAGCTTCCTGCCTGGCAACAGCTAAAAACCCAGGCCAGCGCGGCATTACGCGAATGGAAGCAGGCCAATCCGGACAAAGCGCTGGATGATAGCCCGTTCTGGATGACTGGCGAAGCGTGGGGCCACGGCGTCATGAAAAGTGACTATTATCGCTATGGTTTCGACGCGATGATCAATTTTGATTATCAGGAGCAGGCCGCGAAAGCGGTCGATTGCCTGGCGGAAATGGGGCCAGTCTGGCAGCAGATGGCGGATAAAATGCAGGATTTCAACGTATTAAGTTACCTCTCCTCGCATGATACGCGCCTTTTCCGTGAGAGCGGTGATAAGGCGGCGGAACTGCTGCTGCTTTCGCCGGGCGCGGTGCAGATCTTTTACGGCGATGAATCCGCTCGTCCCTTCGGCCCCACCGGCTCCGACCCCCTGCAAGGCACCCGTTCAGATATGAACTGGCAGGACGTGAGCGGAAAGTCAGCCGCAGCCGTCGCGCACTGGCAGCGTATTAGCCAGTTCCGCGCCAGACATCCCGCCATCGGCGCAGGCCAACAAACCACGCTGACGCTAAAACACGGGTACGGTTTTGTACGCCAGTACGGCGACGATACGGTGATGGTCGTCTGGGCAGGCCGCCGCTAATCATGGCGCTACCGGTCCCCTCGCGTACCGGTAGCCCCTTCAAAATAAAAAACTAACCTGATAAAAATTTGTAGCATAAAACATCAATACCACCGCCTAACCCCCATTTGCGCCCCGCCATTTGTAGCGTTATGGTTATCCACTTTGACAGACAGTTCGATAGATCACCCGTTATGACATTTTCACTTTTCGGCGATAAATTTACCTGCCATTCAGGCATTACCCGCCTGATGGAGGATCTCAACGACGGCTTACGCACGCCAGGCGCCATCATGCTTGGCGGCGGTAACCCGGCACACATCCCTGCAATGCAGGATTATTTCCAGACGCTACTGACAGAGATGGTAGAAAGCGGCAAAGCCGCTGATGCGCTTTGTAATTATGACGGTCCCCAGGGAAAAACGGCGCTACTGAATGCACTGGCCGTACTGCTACGTGAAACGCTGGGATGGGATATCGAACCACAGAATATTGCGCTGACAAATGGCAGTCAGAGCGCGTTTTTCTACTTATTTAATCTCTTCGCCGGACGTCGCGCCGACGGCAGTACGAAAAAGGTACTATTCCCGCTTGCGCCGGAATACATCGGCTATGCGGATTCCGGTCTGGAAGACGACCTCTTCGTTTCGGCGCGCCCGAATATTGAACTGCTGCCGGAAGGCCAGTTTAAGTATCACGTCGATTTTGAGCATCTGCACATCGGCGAAGAAACGGGGATGATTTGCGTCTCGCGCCCGACCAACCCAACCGGTAACGTTATCACCGACGAAGAGCTGATGAAGCTGGACAGACTGGCGAATCAGCACAACATCCCACTGGTGATTGATAACGCTTATGGCGTACCGTTTCCGGGCATTATCTTTAGCGAGGCGCGCCCGCTGTGGAACCCCAATATTATCCTATGCATGAGCCTCTCAAAGCTGGGGCTGCCCGGCTCCCGCTGCGGGATTATCATCGCCAATGATAAGACGATTACCGCCATTGCCAACATGAACGGCATCATCAGCCTTGCGCCCGGCGGCATGGGTCCGGCGATGATGTGCGAAATGATTAAGCGTAACGATCTGCTGCGGCTGTCGGAAACGGTTATCAAACCTTTCTACTATCAGCGCGTTCAACAGACGATCGCGATCATTCGTCGCTATTTATCCGAAGAACGCTGCCTGATTCATAAACCGGAAGGCGCAATATTTTTGTGGCTGTGGTTTAAAGATCTGCCGATTACCACCGAGCTACTCTATCAACGCTTGAAAGCGCGCGGCGTGCTGATGGTGCCGGGCCACTATTTCTTTCCCGGACTGGATAAACCCTGGCCGCACACACACCAATGTATGCGGATGAACTACGTGCCTGAACCGGATAAAATCGAGGCGGGCGTAAAAATTCTGGCAGAAGAGATTGAACGCGCCTGGCGTGAAGGCTGACGGTTATTCCGGCCATCATGCAGGCCGGAACGACGTTCAGAAAGGTTGAGAATAGAGGCGCTGGCGCTGCACGTGTGCTGCGTCAACGCACTGTAACGCACTGGTCGGGCAGGCTTCCACGCACGCCGGCCCCGCTTCCCGATGCCAGCAAAGATCGCATTTAATCGCCTGCGCGCCTGACGTGGACGCCACCACGGTCATCGCGCCAAACGGGCAAGCCAGCATACAGCTTTTACAACCAATGCAGCGCGATGGCGTCACGAAGATATGCCCCCGATCACGGCGAATCGCCCGTACCGGGCAGACATTCGCGCACGGCGCGTCCTCACACTGATGGCAGACCGTGGCCGTGGTGAAGCTATCTTCTTTTATCACCCGGATACGCGGCACAAAGTCCGCCGTCGTCACCGCCGCGCTATTCTGCTGTTTCTGGTGCGACACCACGCAGGCGACCTCGCAGGTACGACACCCGATACACGCCGACGCATCCGCCATAATAAACCGGTTCATTGTTCTCCCCCTGCGTTAAAACGCCAGAATGCCAGAGAGCCATTCCCCGCCGCTTTGATCCCACTACGCAAACGGACAAATTTTGTCAGATGCCTGATAAAACCTGGCGAGCTGTCTTATTCGCGAACGGTAAATCCCAGCTCATTAGAGATAGCCTGTGCGGTTTCACGCAACGGTTTGAGCAGATTTTTCTCGCCGATCTGTTTTAGCCGTGACGTCGACAGTGAAATAGAAATGGCGTAAGGCACTCGATGGTGAATATCAAACACAGGCACAGCAATACAGGAAACGCCCAGTTCATTTTCTTCGCGATCCATTGCCATGCTGGTTTCACGAATTTGCGCCAGCTCATCGTACATTGCTGGTAAATCGGTAATGGTGTTGCGAGTCAGCGGCTGGATCTGATCTTTATGGCTTTCCCAGTAAGACGCCACATAATCCGGCTGCCCAAACGCCATATAAATTTTCCCCATCGCCGAGCAGTACAGCGGCATATGCTGGCCAATGTAGGCACGCGTGCGCAGCATACCGGTGGTCGGTTCCAGCTTATAAATCAGGATAGCGTGGTCATCTTCACGGCTGGAAAAATTCACCGTCTCGCCGGTGGCCAGGTTGAGCGCCTCAAGGTGCGGTGCCGCAACGTGGATGATATTCAGCGATGACAGGGCTTTTTGGCCGACGGCAATAAACTTTGTCGTCAGACGGTAGCTCCCGGCCGCCGGCGCTGGCGTCACGTATCCGCAGGATTGAAGCCCCTGCAACAAACGATGGACGGTGCTCTTGTTCAACCCCGCCAGCTCCGACAGGTGCGCCAGTGGGCAACCGTTCGGGTAGTTACTCAAAATTTCTATCAACATCAGGCCACGAAACAGGCTCTGACTCCCCGCAGGCTTCTCTTTATCGTTGTTCTGGCTCATCAGAAAACTCTCTCCTTTCTTGGGCGATCAGATGGTAGCTCAAAGTGTGTTGCAGTTCACGATATCAGCATAAAAAACATAACCCGATGATTTTAATCGTTTTTAAAAACCTTCTCTGGCGTTGCCATGTCAATTTTTGATCTATATATTTGGAACTACATTTCGTATTATGAAATTTATCGACAAAAAAACATACTAAAATTTCTAACAATCGACCAGGAGAACAGGGATGAAAGTAACTTTCGAAGAGTTAAAAGGGGCCTTCTACCGCGTCTTGCGGTCGCGGAATATTGCGGAAGATACCGCCGACGCCTGCGCGGAAATGTTCGCTCGCACCACCGAGTCCGGTGTCTATTCCCACGGCGTGAACCGCTTTCCCCGCTTCATTCAGCAACTAGATAACGGCGACATTATTCCTGATGCTAAACCGCAGCGGGTTACCAGCCTCGGCGCCATCGAACAGTGGGATGCTCAGCGCGCTATCGGCAACCTGACGGCGAAAAAGATGATGGACCGGGCCATCGAGCTGGCTTCCGATCATGGTATTGGCCTGGTGGCGTTACGTAATGCTAACCACTGGATGCGCGGCGGCAGCTACGGCTGGCAGGCGGCGGAAAAAGGCTATATCGGCATTTGCTGGACCAACTCCATCGCCGTCATGCCGCCGTGGGGCGCGAAAGAGTGCCGTATCGGTACCAATCCGTTGATCGTCGCCATCCCGTCTACGCCGATCACTATGGTAGATATGTCGATGTCGATGTTCTCTTACGGCATGCTGGAGGTTAACCGCCTGGCCGGCCGCGAGCTTCCTGTTGACGGTGGATTTGACGATGAAGGTAATTTGACCAAAGAACCGGGCGTTATCGAGAAAAATCGCCGCATTTTACCAATGGGTTACTGGAAAGGCTCTGGTCTGTCGATTGTGCTGGACATGATTGCCACCCTGCTTTCCAACGGTTCTTCCGTTGCCGAAGTGACCCAGG
The DNA here is from genome assembly GCF_051703725.1 of Salmonella sp. NW645. Taxonomy (NCBI): domain Bacteria; kingdom Pseudomonadati; phylum Pseudomonadota; class Gammaproteobacteria; order Enterobacterales; family Enterobacteriaceae; genus Salmonella; species Salmonella sp. NW645. The sequence continues at coordinate 232,969 of NZ_JAMMKR010000006.1, forward strand.
AAAACAGCGATGAGTATGGCGTTTCGCAGATCTTCATCGCCATAGAAGTGGATAAGCTGATCGATGGCGCAACCCGCGATGCCAAACTGCAGCGGATTATGGATTTCATCACCACTGCTGAACGTGCCGACGACAACGTCGCGATTCGGCTGCCTGGCCACGAATTTACCAAACTGCTGGATGACAACCGCCGTCACGGTATCACCATTGACGACAGCGTCTGGGCCAAAATTCAGGCGCTGTAAGGAGCCACATCATGATTTTTGGACATATCGCGCAGCCAAATCCGTGCCGGTTACCGTCGGCCATAGAGCAGGCGCTCGATTTCCTGCGCAATACGGACTTTCGCACGCTGGAACCCGGCGTAGTGGAAATCGACGGCCAAAATATCTTCGCGCAGATAATCGATATGACCACCCGCGATGCTGCTGAAAATCGTCCGGAGGTTCATCGCCGCTATCTGGATATTCAGTTTCTGGCATGGGGTGAAGAGAAAATTGGGGTTGCCATTGATACCGGTAATAATCAAATCAGCGAGTCATTATTAGAACAGCGCGATATTATTTTTTATCACGACAGTGAACATGAATCATTCATTGAAATGATACCGGGAAGTTATGCCCTGTTTTTCCCGCAGGATGTTCATCGTCCAGGTTGTAATAAAAACATTGCTACGCCGATACGGAAAATAGTCGTAAAAGTCGCCATAGACGTTTTATAAAATAGAGTTTACTGGAGCACAAAATGAAAAATAATACCGGTTATATTATCGGTGCGTACCCTTGTGCACCCTCATTTCACCAGAAGAGTGAAGAGGAAGAGACGGAATTCTGGCGGCAACTCTCTGGTACTCCGGATATCCGGGGGCTGGAGCAGCCTTGTCTTGAACATCTTCACCCGCTCGGCGACGAGTGGTTATTGCGCCATACACCGGGAAACTGGCAAATCGTGGTCACCGCGATAATGGAAACCATGCGCCGCCGTAGCGAAAACGGTGGTTTTGGATTAGCGTCCAGTGACGAGGAGCAGCGTAAAGCCTGCGTGGAATACTACCGTCATCTTTATCAGAAGATAAATAAACTCAATGCGAAAACCCCCGGCAAAGTCATAGCCCTTGAGCTTCATGCCGCCCCACTGGCGGGCAATCCGAACGTGGCGCAGGCAACCGACGCCTTTGCGCGCTCATTAAAAGAGATTGCCAACTGGGACTGGTCCTGCGACCTGGTGCTTGAACACTGCGACGCGATGACCGGCCCCGCACCGCGCAAAGGATTCTTACCGTTAGTAAACGTACTGGAAACTATTGCCGACTATGACATAAGCGTCTGCATTAACTGGGCGCGCTCGGCTATTGAAGGGCGGGATACCTCTCTACCGCTGATCCACACGCAGCAGGCCAAACAGGCTGGAAAACTCGGGGCGCTGATGTTCTCCGGTACAACGCTGGATGGAGAATACGGCGAATGGCAGGACCTCCATGCTCCGTTTGTACCTTTCTGTCCACAAAGCCTGATGACGGAGAAACATGTTAAAGAACTCATTACCGCCGCCGCTCCCGAACGGTTGCAGTTTACCGGCATTAAATTGTTGGAAATCAATGCCAGCGCCGATATTAATCACCGCATAAATATATTACGCGATGGTATTAATATGATGAAAAAGGCCACACGCAGCTAACCTGAATTAAACATAATCACCTTAATTCTCGGCCTGCAACTCAACGTTGCGCCGACCTAATATAAACCAAACATAAGAAATTAAGTTCCACTATTCAGCATCGAAAGAAATAAGTTTCTATAACCTGATGGAGTCGTTATGAAGCGGGTACTTGAGGGCATACTTGCGGTATTAATTGCCGTACTTTCCTGCATTGTATTTATTAACGTTATTTTACGTTACGGTTTTGAGAGCAGTATTTTGTCGGTAGATGAACTATCACGTTATCTATTTGTATGGCTGACGTTTATTGGCGCCATCGTTGCATTTATGGATAACGCTCACGTTCAGGTCACTTTTGTGGTGGAAAAACTTTCGCCAGCGAATCAGCGTCGTCTCTCGCTGCTGACGCATTCACTGATTTTATTGTTATGCATCGCATTAGGCTGGGGCAGCCTACAAAAAGCACTGCAGGACTGGAGCGATCACTCGCCAATCCTCGGTTTACCGATCGGCCTGATGTATATCGCCTGTCTGCCCACAAGCGTTGCCATCGCGTTAATCGAGCTGCGTCGGCTTTATCACTTAATAACGCGTAACGATTCCTTTCAACAACCACAGCAAGGAGCCTAATCATGGCCGTGGTGATATTTCTCTGCTGCCTGCTCGGCGGGATCGCGATAGGTTTACCCATCGCCTGGTCGCTGCTGCTTTGCGGCGCTGCTCTGATGGCATACCTGGATATGTTTGACGTGCAGATTATGGCGCAAACTTTGGTTAACGGCGCGGACAGCTTCTCCCTGCTGGCCATTCCCTTTTTTGTTTTGGCCGGTGAAATCATGAACGCGGGCGGCCTGTCAAAGCGAATCGTCGACCTGCCGATGAAGCTGGTCGGCCATAAGCCCGGCGGCCTGGGCTACGTGGGCGTTATTGCGGCAATGATTATGGCCAGCCTTTCCGGCTCTGCGGTAGCAGATACCGCTGCGGTCGCCGCGCTGCTGGTGCCGATGATGCGCTCCGCAAACTATCCGATCAACCGCTCCGTTGGGTTAATCGCTTCCGGCGGGATCATTGCGCCAATTATTCCGCCCTCGATTCCTTTTATTATCTTCGGCGTTTCCAGCGGCTTGTCGATCAGCAAGCTGTTTATGGCCGGGATCGCACCGGGCATCATGATGGGCGCGGCGCTTATGCTCACCTGGTGGTGGCAGGCCGGGCGATTAAATCTCCCTTCTCAGCCTAAAGCAACACCGCGTGAAATCTGGCAATCATTGGTTTCAGGTATCTGGGCGCTGTTTTTACCGGTGATTATTATCGGCGGCTTCCGTTCCGGACTTTTCACGCCAACGGAAGCAGGAGCGGTTGCCGCGTTTTACGCCCTCTTTGTCGCCGTGGTTATCTATCGGGAATTAACGTTTTCCAGTCTCTACCACGTGCTGGTCAATGCCGCCAAAACGACGTCAGTCGTCATGTTTCTGGTGGCCGCAGCTCAGGTATCCGCCTGGCTGATTACGATCGCGGAATTACCCATGATGGTGTCAGATTTGCTGCAGCCGCTGGTCGACTCTCCGCGACTCTTATTTATCGTCATTATGATCTCAATTATGGTCGTCGGTATGGTGATGGACTTAACGCCAACGGTGTTAATTCTTACCCCTGTATTATTGCCATTAGTTAAAGAAGCCAATATTGATCCGATTTATTTCGGCGTCATGTTCATTATTAACTGCTCTATTGGATTAATCACACCGCCCGTTGGCAACGTCCTCAACGTTATTTCCGGGGTAGCAAAATTGAAATTTGATGACGCGGTAAGAGGCGTATTCCCTTACGTTGTCGTACTGATGTCGTTGCTGGTTTTATTTATTTTTATTCCCGAGCTAATTATCACACCGCTTAAATGGATTAATTAAAGGATAATATTATGAAATTACACGTTATTGCTCGTTCATTATTGATAGCTGGTCTGACGGTTTTCAGCGTGTCGTCTCTGGCGGCGCAATCTTTACGTTTTGGTTATGAAACACCGCAAACTGACTCCCAACATATTGCCGCGAAAAAATTTAACGAATTATTAAAAGAAAAAACCAACGGCGAATTAACGCTAAAACTCTTTCCTGACAGCACATTAGGTAACGCCCAGGCAATGATCAGCGGGGTGCGCGGCGGAACCATTGATATGGAAATGTCCGGTTCGAACAATTTCACCGGCCTGGCCCCTGTATTCAACTTACTTGATGTCCCCTTCCTGTTTCGCGATACCGCGCATGCGCATAAAACGCTCGACGGTAAAGTCGGCGATGAACTGAAAAAATCACTCGATTCAAAAGGGTTAAAAGTCCTCGCCTACTGGGAAAACGGCTGGCGCGACGTCACCAACTCCCGCGCGCCGGTAAAAACGCCGGGCGATTTGAAAGGCTTAAAAATCCGCACTAACAACAGCCCAATGAATATCGCGGCCTTTAAAATCTTCGGTGCCAACCCTATTCCGATGCCGTTCTCCGAAGTCTATACCGGCCTCGAAACCCGTACGATTGATGCCCAGGAACACCCTATCAACGTCGTGTGGTCAGCGAAATTCTATGAGGTACAGAAATACCTCTCCCTCACTCATCACGCCTATTCGCCTCTGCTGCTGGTGATCAATAAAGCCAAATTCGACGCTTTAAGCCCGCAGTTCCAGGAGGCACTGCTGAGTTCCGCCAAAGAAGCGGGTGACTATCAGCGCAAACTGGTCGCCGAAGATCAGCAAAAAATTATCGATGGCATGAAAGAAGCCGGAGTTGAAGTCCTGACCGACATCGACCGTAAAGCCTTCAGCGATGCGCTGGGCAGCCAGGTACGCGATATGTTCCTGAAAGACAACCCACAGGGCGCCGACCTCCTGAAAGCCGTGGATGAGGTGCAATAAGCCATGAGCAATTACTGGCTGGGGTTAGATTGTGGTGGGAGTTGGCTAAAAGCCGGATTGTACGATGGCGCAGGCCGGGAAGTAGCGGTGCAACGCCTGCCGCTGCACGCTTTAAGCCCGCAGCCAGGCTGGGTTGAACGCGATATGACCGAACTGTGGCAACAGTGCGGCTCGGTCATCAGCAAACTGCTGGCGCACACCGGGGTGAGCGGCTCACAAATCCGCGGTCTGGGTATTTCCGCTCAGGGTAAGGGCCTGTTCCTGTTAGATAAAAGCGATCGGCCATTAGGTAAAGCGATACTCTCTTCCGACCGTCGTGCCATGGAAATTGTCCAGCGCTGGCAAAAAGAAGCGGTTCCGCAAAAACTCTACCCGCTGACCCGACAAACTCTATGGACCGGGCATCCGGTCTCCCTTTTACGCTGGGTAAAAGAGAATGAGCCGCAGCGTTACGCGCAGATAGGCTGCGTCATGATGACGCATGACTATCTGCGCTGGTGCTTAACCGGCGTGAAGGGCTGCGAAGAGAGCAACATCTCCGAGTCCAACCTCTACAACATGGCGACGGGCCAGTACGACCCGCGTCTGACCGAGTGGCTGGGCATCAGTGAAATCGACAGCGCGCTGCCCCCCGTGGTGGGTTCAGCCGAAATATGCGGGGAAATCACCGCTCAGGCGGCCGCCATCACCGGTCTGGCAGTGGGCACCCCCGTCGTCGGCGGCCTGTTTGACGTGGTTTCCACCGCCCTTTGCGCCGGTATTGAGGATGAATCAACGCTCAATGCGGTGATGGGTACCTGGGCCGTCACCAGCGGCATCGCTCACGGTCTGCGCGACCATGAGGCCCATCCTTACGTCTATGGCCGCTACGTCAATGACGGGCAGTATATCGTTCACGAAGCCAGCCCGACCTCTTCCGGCAACCTTGAATGGTTCACCGCCCAGTGGGGCGACCTCTCTTTTGATGAGATCAACCAAGCGGTTGCCAGCCTGCCGAAAGCCGGTAGCGACCTTTTTTTTCTGCCGTTTCTCTACGGCAGCAATGCCGGACTGGAGATGACCTGCGGTTTTTACGGGATGCAGGCGCTGCACACCCGCGCGCACCTGCTGCAGGCGATTTATGAAGGCGTGGTCTTCAGCCATATGACCCACCTCAACCGCATGCGTGAACGTTTTACCGACGTTTGCGCCCTGCGCGTTACCGGCGGACCGGCCCACTCCGACGTCTGGATGCAGATGCTGGCGGACGTCAGCGGCCTGCGCATTGAGCTGCCGCAGGTGGAGGAGACCGGCTGCTTCGGCGCGGCGCTGGCTGCCCGCGTCGGAACAGGCGTATATCGCAATTTCCGCGAGGCCCAACGCGACCTCCGGCACCCGGTGCGCACGCTGCTGCCGGACATGGCCGCGCACGCCCTCTATCAGCGTAAATACCGCCAATACCAGCATTTGATTGAAGCACTACAGGGCTATCACGCCCGTATTAAGGAGCACGCATTATGAGCCGACCACTACTGCAACTAGCGCTCGACCACACCAATCTGGAAGCAGCCCAGCGCGATGTCGCCCTGCTACAGGATCATGTCGATATCGTTGAGGCTGGCACCATCCTCTGTTTAACCGAAGGCCTTAGCGCGGTGAAAGCCCTGCGAGCGCAGTGCCCGGAAAAAATCATCGTCGCCGACTGGAAAGTGGCCGATGCCGGTGAAACCCTGGCGCAGCAGGCTTTTAGCGCTGGCGCCAACTGGATGACTATCATCTGCGCTGCGCCGCTCGCAACCGTCGAGAAAGGCCATGCCGTTGCCCAGTCCTGCGGCGGTGAAATTCAAATGGAACTGTTCGGCAACTGGACGCTGGACGACGCCCGAGACTGGTATCGCGTCGGGGTTCGCCAGGCGATTTACCACCGCGGACGCGATGCGCAGGCCAGCGGGCAGCAGTGGGGAGAAGCGGATCTGGCGCGCATGAAGGCGCTGTCCGACATTGGCCTTGAACTGTCAATTACCGGTGGCATTACCCCGGCCGATCTGCCGCTGTTCCGCGACATTAACGTTAAGGCATTTATCGCCGGACGTGCGCTGGCAGGTGCCGCCCATCCGGCGCAGGTCGCCGCCGAATTCCACGCCCAAATTGACGCCATCTGGGGATAACAACATGCGTAATCATCCATTAGGTATTTACGAGAAAGCACTGGCGAAAGATCTCAGTTGGCCGGAGCGGCTGGTGCTGGCAAAAAGCTGCGGTTTTGATTTTGTCGAGATGTCGGTGGACGAAACGGATGAACGCCTTTCTCGCCTGGAGTGGACGCCAGCCCAACGCGCATCGCTGGTGAACGCGATGCTGGAAAGCGGCGTCGCTATCCCGTCAATGTGTCTCTCCGCCCATCGCCGTTTCCCTTTTGGCAGCCGCGACGAAGCGGTACGCCAGCGGGCGCGTGAAATCATGACCAAAGCCATTCGCCTGGCGCGCGATCTGGGGATCCGCACCATCCAGTTAGCGGGTTACGACGTCTATTACGAAGAGCACGACGAAGGCACCCGGCAACGTTTCGCCGAAGGGCTGGCGTGGGCGGTAGAACAGGCTGCGGCTGCGCAGGTGATGCTGGCGGTGGAGATCATGGATACCGCGTTTATGAACTCCATCAGCAAGTGGAAAAAGTGGGACGAGATGCTTTCGTCACCGTGGTTCACCGTTTATCCAGACGTCGGCAACCTCAGCGCCTGGGGGAACGACGTGACCGCCGAACTGAAGCTGGGGATTGACCGTATCGCCGCTATCCACCTGAAAGACACGCTGCCGGTGACCGGTGACAGCCCCGGCCAGTTCCGCGACGTGCCGTTTGGCGAAGGATGCGTTGATTTTGTTGGCATCTTCAAAACGCTGCATGAGCTGAACTATCGCGGTTCATTTCTGATTGAGATGTGGACAGAGAAAGCCAGCGAGCCGGTGCTGGAAATTATCCAGGCCCGACGCTGGATTGAATCACGGATGCAGGAAGGAGGTTTCACATGTTAGAGCAACTGAAAGCCGAGGTGCTGGCGGCAAACCTGGCCCTCCCGGCGCACGGGCTGGTCACCTTTACCTGGGGCAACGTCAGCGCGGTCGATGAGACGCGCAAACTGATGGTCATCAAGCCTTCCGGCGTTGAATATGAGGTGATGACCGCCGACGATATGGTGGTGGTAGAGATCGCCAGCGGTAAGGTCGTTGAAGGCCATAAAAAACCGTCGTCCGATACCGCGACCCATCTGGCGCTCTATCGCCGCTATCCGCAGATCGGCGGGATCGTGCATACCCATTCCCGCCATGCGACGATCTGGTCGCAGGCCGGGCTCGATCTGCCCGCCTGGGGCACCACCCACGCCGACTATTTCTATGGCGCGATCCCCTGTACCCGACTGATGACCGTTGAGGAAATTAACGGCGAGTACGAGTATCAGACCGGCGAGGTGATTATTAAAACCTTTGAAGAGCGCGGTCTGGATCCGGCGCAAATCCCGGCGGTATTGGTTCATTCACACGGCCCGTTTGCCTGGGGTAAAAACGCCGCCGATGCCGTCCACAACGCCGTGGTGCTTGAGGAGTGTGCCTATATGGGGCTGTTCTCGCGCCAGCTGGCCCCGCAGCTACCGGATATGCAGCCTGAACTGCTCAATAAACACTATCTGCGTAAACACGGCGCGAATGCCTATTACGGGCAGTAATGCCGGCAGCCACAGCCTGTGTCAGATGGCGACTGCGCCTTATCCGACCTACAAGATTTGCAATATCAATACGTTGTGATGAACTCTTGTAGGCCCGATAAGCAAAGCGCCATCGGGCATTCAGTTTGCAACCGTTTTGTCAGAGGGCCAAAGATTATACTCAAGAATTAACGTGTTCCTTACTGTAGCGCCGCTTCCAGGCGGTAGGCGTCAGGCCGCTGTGCTTGCGGAAGATCTGGCGAAAGTAACCAACATCATTAAAACCGCACCGCTCCGCCACCTCTTTTAACGAACGCGCGTCGCTAATCAGCAACTTTTCCGCCTCGCGCACCCGCTGGCGGTGGATGGCTTCCGTTAGCGTAAGGTGAAATACCCGCCGATAAACGCGTCCCAGATAATCCACATTGCAATGCAGTTCTTTCGCCAGAACTGAGCTGGAAAGCGGCAGGTGATAGTGCGTTCGAATCAGCTGCTGTACTTTCCAGGCCAGCGACACGCCAGCGGCCTCGGCGTTTTCATTCTGCCGGGCGTCAACGGTGAGCTGCTGCAAAATCAGCAGCACGATGAACTCCAGCGCCGGGCTGCGCTGGTGCTTTTCCTGCTCGTTCATAAACTGGCGAAAAAGCGCAATCAGCGCCTGCGGATCGGCAACCTGGGTATGCTGCGGCACGGAAAGATGCGTCAGCCAGCGCGGATCGCTGTCCGGCGCTTTGACCTCAAAATGGAGCCAGTAAAATTTAAGATCGGCGGGAAACTCCTCAACGCCAATATGGCGGCGATGCGGCCAAAGCAACAGGCTTTCCCCGGCTTCGACACAGAAAACACATTCTTCTTCCTGAATTTTCAGGCAGCCTTTTTCCACAAATATAATTTCCCACGATTGCAGACGCCTGGCAGGATGACGCCCAATGCCGCGAGAAATAAATAATCCGCCGTTTTGGACTTTAATCGGTAATGTTATGGATAATTCGAGCATTAATATGTCATTTCCCGCTCATTCAGCACCGTATTTCATATTAGCCTTTGATTATTAACTAAAAATAGTCATTTCACTCGATCCATCTCACATTTTTAAATACGGGTCGGAATCGTCATCTTTTTTTACTCTTTTATCGCCTTGTCGCTCACCGCTATCTGGGCAAAATGAATCAGGTCATAACGCGAAAATAAAAATTACTGCCATAAAATACCCCGTCAGCGAGGAATATCTATGACCTCTACAGCCTTAAGGAGCACGAAATGAACGTACTGGAAGTCGATCTGCATAAACTGACGGTCAGCGATCCGTTCCTCGGACAGTATCAACAACTGGTTCGCGATGTGGTTATTCCTTACCAGTGGGATGCGTTAAACGATCGTATTCCAGAGGCTGAACCCAGCCATGCCATTGAAAATTTCCGCATTGCCGCAGGACAGCAGACGGGCGACTTTTACGGCATGGTCTTTCAGGACAGCGACGTGGCGAAATGGCTGGAAGCGGTTGCCTGGTCACTGTGCCAGAAGCCCGATCCCGCGCTTGAGAAAACCGCCGATGAGGTGATTGAACTGGTGGCCGCCGCACAGTGTGACGATGGCTATCTCAATACGTACTTTACGGCAAAAGCCCCGCAAGAACGCTGGAGCAACCTGGCGGAGTGCCACGAGCTTTATTGCGCCGGGCACCTGATTGAAGCGGGCGTCGCCTTCTTTCAGGCCACCGGCAAGCGTCGGCTGCTAGACGTCGTTTGTCGACTGGCCGATCATATCGACAGCACTTTCGGCCCTGGCGAAAATCAGCTGCACGGCTATCCGGGCCACCCGGAAATTGAGCTGGCGCTGATGCGTCTGTATGAGGTAACAGAGCAGCCGCGCTATATGACGCTGGCAAGCTACTTTATCGGGCAGCGCGGTGCCCAACCGCACTTCTACGACGAAGAGTACGAAAAACGCGGCCAAACCTCTTACTGGCATACCTACGGCCCGGCGTGGATGGTCAAAGACAAAGCCTACAGCCAGGCGCATCTGCCAATTTCGCAGCAGCAGACGGCCATTGGCCACGCGGTACGTTTTGTCTATCTGATGACTGGCGTGGCGCATCTCGCTCGCCTGAGCAACGATGAAGGCAAACGCCAGGACTGCCTGCGCCTGTGGAAAAATATGGCGCAACGTCAGCTGTATATCACCGGAGGCATCGGTTCACAGAGCAGTGGCGAAGCCTTTAGCTGCGATTACGATTTACCGAATGATTCGGTCTATGCGGAAAGCTGCGCTTCAATCGGCCTGATGATGTTCGCCCGCCGGATGCTGGAAATGGAAGCCGATAGCCAGTACGCCGACGTGATGGAGCGCGCGCTGTACAACACCGTCCTCGGTGGTATGGCGCTGGATGGCAAGCATTTCTTCTACGTCAACCCGCTGGAAGTGCATCCAAAATCGTTAAAATTCAACCATATTTACGATCACGTTAAGCCCATCCGCCAGCGCTGGTTTGGCTGCGCCTGCTGCCCGCCGAACATCGCCCGCGTGCTCACCTCCCTTGGTCACTACATCTACACGCCGCGTGCGGATGCGCTGTACATCAATATGTACGTGGGTAACAGCATGGAAATACCGGTTGAAAATGGCGCGCTCAAACTGCGAATCAGCGGGAACTACCCGTGGCATGAGCAGGTGAAGATTGCCATCGACTCTGTGCAGCCGGTACGTCACACGCTGGCGCTACGTCTGCCGGACTGGTGCCCTGAGGCAAAAGTGACGCTCAACGGGCTGGAAGTGGAGCAGGATATTCGCAAAGGTTATCTGCATATCCGTCGAACCTGGCAGGAGGGCGATACGATAACCCTGACGCTGCCGATGCCGGTTCGCCGCGTGTATGGCAATCCGCTGGCGCGTCACGTCGCCGGTAAGGTCGCCATTCAGCGCGGGCCGCTGGTCTATTGCCTTGAGCAGGCCGATAACGGCGAAGAACTGCATAATCTGTGGCTACCGAAAGAGAGTGAATTCCGGGTCTTTGAGGGCAAAGGGCTTTTTGCGCATAAGATGCTGATTCAGGCTGAAGGCGAGAAGCAAAGCGCCGCGGATGCGCAGCATCAGGCGTTGTGGCACTACGATAACGCGCCGTCATCGCGCCAGCCGCAGACGCTAACGTTCATTCCGTGGTTTAGCTGGGCCAACCGCGGCGAGGGCGAAATGCGGATTTGGGTTAACGAGCGGTAATACTGTGCCGGATGGCGGCTGCGCCTTATCCGGCCTACAAGATTTGCAATATCAGTACATTGCGATGAATTTTTGTAGGCCTGATAAGCGAAGCGCCATCAGACATTACCACCAGGCTGATATCAATGCGGTAGGCCCGATAAGCGAAGTGCCATCGGGCATTACCACCAAGCTAATATCAACGCGGTAGGCCCGATAAGCGAAGCGCCATCAGACATTACCACCAGGCTGATATCAATGCGGTAGGCCCGATAAGCGCAGCGCCATCGGGCATTACCTCTTGCGTCAGAACAGCCCCAGAGGCTTATCGGAATAGCTCACCAGCAGGCACTTGGTTTGCTGGTAGTGTTCCAGCATCATCTTATGCGTTTCGCGCCCGATGCCAGACTGCTTATAGCCGCCAAACGCCGCGTGTGCCGGATAGGCGTGATAGCAGTTGGTCCATACGCGCCCGGCCTGAATGCCGCGACCCATCTTATAAGCCAGATTGCCGTTGCGGCTCCAGACGCCTGCGCCGAGGCCATACTGCGTATCGTTAGCGATTTCCAGCGCCTCCTCCATGGTTTTAAAGGTGGTTACCGCCAGCACCGGGCCAAAGATCTCCTCCTGAAAGACGCGCATATTATTCTTACCAAACAGGATAGTGGGCTCAAGGTAATAGCCCTCTTTAAGTTCGCCATCCAGCTCCTTGCGTCGCCCACCGGTCAGAATATCGGCCCCCTCTTTTTTACCGATATCGATATAATTGAGGATAGTCTCAAGCTGGCCGTGGGAGACCTGCGCCCCCATTTGCGTACCGCTATCTAGCGGGTTCCCGCTGCGAATGCTCTCTACCCGGCGAATAGCGCGCTCCATAAAGCGCTCATAGATGGACTCCTGGACCAGCGCACGGCTTGGACAGGTACACACCTCGCCCTGGTTAAAGGCAAACAGGGCAAAACCCTCCAGCGCTTTATCAAAGAACGCATCTTCTTCATCCATCACGTCAGCAAAGAAGATATTTGGCGATTTACCGCCTAACTCCAGCGTCACCGGAATAATATTCTGCGTGGCGTACTGCATGATCTGTTGACCCACTTCCGTCGAACCGGTAAACGCCACCTTCGCGATACGTTTCGAGGTCGCCAGATATTCACCGATCTCGCCGCCCGCGCCGTTCACGACGTTGACGACGCCCGGTGGTAACAGATCGCCAATGACTTCCATCAACAGCAGAACGGAAAGCGGCGTCAGGCGTGCCGGTTTAAGCACTACGCAGTTACCCGCCGCCAGCGCTGGCGCCATTTTCCAGCTTGCCATCAACAACGGAAAGTTCCACGGGATTATCTGCCCCACGACACCAAGCGGTTCGTGAAAATGGTAGGCCACGGTTTCGCTATCAACTTCGCTGATCCCGCCCTCCTGCGCACGTATACAGGAGGCGAAATAGCGGAAATGATCAATCGCCAGCGGTACGTCGGCGGCGCTGGTTTCACGAATCGGTTTACCGTTATCCCAGGTTTCCGCTGTCGCCAACAGTTCGAGGTTTTGTTCCATCCGATCGGCGATCTTAAACAAGATAGCGGCACGGTCTTGTACTGACGTATGCGCCCACTTATCTTTCGCCTTATGCGCGGCGTCGAGCGCTAAATCGATATCTTTTTTACCGGAGGAAGCGACTTCACATAGCGGCTGGCCGGTCACTGGCGTCAGGTTTTGATAATATTCGCCGTCGGCGGGCGCAACCCAGTCACCGCCAATAAAATTGTCATAGCGGGCTTTTAATTTCAGTGGGTACCCGTATTCACCTGGCTGAATACGTGTTGAAGGGGGATTGTTCGTCATGACCAACTCCTTATTGTAAAGGTACTCCACAAGGGTAGACGGTACTGGTGAATTTTTCGCCAATGGTTTCCCGCTTTACGACAGCAATCACGAATTACTTTCCTTTACGTTTCTCCGTCTGGTTTTAGCCATACTAAACAGGTGCCTGTTTAACGTACGGAGAACACTATGCAGCAATATATCGGCATTGATGTGGGAGGAACTCACGTCAAATATGGCGTGATTAACAGTGACGGCGAAGAATTAACCCATCATCAATTCGATACGCCAGAGGACGCCTCCACGTTTACCCGCAAATGGCAGGATGTGGTGGCGCGTTGCCAACAGGACTATGACATTGCGGCAATCGGGGTCAGTTTCCCCGGCCATATTAATCCCCATAACGGTCATGCGGCAAAAGCGGGCGCGCTGGCTTACCTGGATGACGTCAACCTGATGGAGTTGTTCAGCGGGCTGACCGATCTGCCGCTGGTCGTGGAGAACGACGCGAACTGCGCGGCGCTGGGCGAAATGTGGCGAGGCGCCGGGCAGCATTATGACAATCTGGTCTGTATCACCATTGGAACCGGCATTGGCGGCGGTATTATCGTCGGACGAGAGCTGTATCGCGGCGCACATTTCCATGCCGGTGAATTCGGCGTCATGCCGGTCGGGAACAATGGCGAAAGTATGCATAAAATCGCGTCAACCAGCGGATTAATGGCGTCGTGCCGCCAGGCGCTGGCGCTGCCTGCCGAAGAGATGCCGCCTGCGGATGTGATCTTCGAACGAATGGCGACCGATGTTCATCTGCGTGAGGCGGTCAATGACTGGGCGCGTTATCTGTCACGCGGCGTTTACAGCGTGATCTCTATGTTTGATCCGGGCGTGGTGCTGATCGGCGGAGGAATAAGCGAACAGGAAAAACTCTACCCGCTCCTGACGCGGCATCTTGAAACGTTTGAAATGTGGGAGGCGCTCCAGGTGCCGATTCAGCCCTGCCAACTGGGAAATCAGGCGGGCAGGCTGGGCGCCGTCTGGCTGGCGCAGCAAAAGCTCGACCGAAGCTAACGTATTACGCCTTATCCGGCCTGCATCGTCTACGCAGGCCCGGTAAGCGTCCGCGCCACCGGGCAAAGGCGTTACATCGCCGCGCGATAAATTTCCACAATCTCATCGTGAGTCGCCTGACTAAGGCGCAAAAAATATGGGCAAAACTATTCTGATAACAGGCTCACGATGGCTATTTTAAGAAGTCAGAAAAATAAAAAGCACATCAGGTTCGTTTGCTGATGTGCTTTTATAAATCAACTCAATAATTGTATTGATTCATTTCTGATTTAATTTAACCATTTCATTCTTTTTGCGGAAATAATAACGCATCACGTAATAAATGATCATTCCCACGACGCCGTGTAAATCCAATCCGGTCAAAATATTCAAGGATCTGAATAGCCAGTTTCCGCCCTACATTCAGCCTGTCGCGAAAATCCGCCGCACACGTTGATCCTCTCTCTTGATCCAGCTCGCGGATCATATTGGCGAAAGCGACAATCCGATCGTTACGATAGTACCGATCTTTTACGATCGCGGTAATGATGCCTTGCTGTGCCGCCTGCCGCAGCACCAGCCGCATCAATTGTTCTTCCGTTCCGGTCTCTTTCGCCAGATCGCGTACCCACCAGGGCTCATCGCCAAATAGCGGTTCGACTTTTTGCCAGACGGCCTGCTGCTCATCGCTAAATCCTGCTTTATGATCCGGCAGATGCAACCAACCGTGATGGCTATGAATCAGGCCGTCGTCGCGCATCCGCTCGATCAGCATCAGGACCAGCGCTTCATCTTCCATTGGCAGGGCCATGCGGCGTAAACGCTCGCGTCCCGGCCCCGGTTCATCGCGGTGCTGTTCGTGGTAGGTCGCCAGCGTATCGAGAATCTTACGCTGCCAGCGGGCGGCGACGGGCGCGCTTAGCAGATTGTCTCCGGCCTGGATAAAACCATGTTGCTCAATAAGCTGACGCATACCGAGAGGATTAAGCTGACGCGCCCAACCGAAATCCGGCAGGTTGACGGCGCCGCGTTCCAGATGAATGGCCAACGCCGCGCTATCGTCCTGCGCGGCGGCAAGCGTTGAAAGCCAGTGCAAATAATCTGGCTTACGTTTACCGCGACGCGGCGCCTTAAGCGTCACCACGCGTGCGCCGGCAAGGGTGGCGCGTGCGGAAATATCACGCAGCACCAGTCTGTCATTATCGGCCAGCCACAACGGCGTATCGAAGATCAGCTCGGCCAGCCCGCCTTCCAGCAAAGAGACGCGACCGGTCACATGGCTGGCGGCATGGTGAATATGTAGCGGCTGCCATTGGGAAAGCGGCGCATGAAGTGCCAGAGAAACGATCACCCGGGAAAAAGCTTCCCCCACCGGCGCATCGGAAAGCAGCCAGTCGCCGCGGTTAAGCTGTTCCTTCTCCGCATCGCCCGCAATATTGAGCGCAATACGTTGCCCGGCGTGCGCATGGTCGGTAGGCTGATTTTGTGCGTGCAGGCTACGCACCCGCATCGGTTTATTTACTCCGGTTAACCACAGCGTATCACCTACCTTCACCTCTCCGCTCAACGCCGTTCCGGTCACCACCAGTCCCGCCCCTTTCACCGTAAACGCACGGTCGATAGCCAGACGGAAACGATGCTGCGCGGCGTGCAAACGTGCAGGAAGCTGCTGTAAATGAGCGCGAAGTTCTGTAATACCGCGTCCTTCATTGGCGGCGGTGACAAATAAAACGGTATCGGCGAAGCCATAGTTGTCGAGCGCCGCCAGTACCTCTTCACGTACTTCACCGATACGCGCCTCGTCCACGCGATCGGCTTTGGTCAGCGCGACGGTGAGCTGGAGATTGCCCGTCAGTTGCAGGATCTGTAAATGCTCGCGCGTTTGCGCCATGACGCCGTCATCACAGGCGACCACCAGCAAAGCGTGATCGATACCGCCTACGCCCGCCAGCATGTTAGAGAGGAATTTTTCATGCCCAGGCACATCGATAAAGCCCAGCACACGGCCATCCGGCTGCGGCCAATAGGCGTAACCCAGATCGATAGTCATCCCGCGTTTTTTCTCTTCCGGCAGACGGTCGGCATTGACCCCGGTAATCGCCTGGAGCAACGTTGTTTTACCGTGGTCTACGTGTCCGGCAGTTGCAATAATCATTTCAGCATCATCTCCATAAACCGGCTTTCGTCTTCAAGACAGCGCATATCCAGCCATAAACGGCCATCATAAATTCGGCCAATGACCGGTACAGGCAGCGTGCGCCAGCGAGCCGCCAGCGCCTCCAGCCGACTACCGCGCCCGTCGTGCGGGGTAAAGGTCATGGCGGCGCTGGGAAGGCGGTCTACCGGTAATGAACCGCTGCCGATTTGCGACAGGCAGGGTTTAACCTCCAGCGCAAATTCATCGCCGTAACGTGCCGCCAGCCGCGCCTGTAACCGCTGCGCTTGTTCGCGAATCGACGCTTCACTGCGGGTTAACAGACGCAGGGTGGGTAATTTCTCCGCCAACGCTTCCGGGTGCAGATACAGACGTAACGTGGCCTCCAGCGCCGCCAGCGTCATTTTATCCGCGCGCAGAGCGCGTTTCAGCGGATGGCTTTGCAGTTGGGCAATCATCGCTTTTTTGCCGACGATGATCCCGGCCTGCGGCCCGCCCAGCAACTTATCGCCGGAGAAGCTTACCAGGCTGACGCCTGCGGCAATGAGCTGCTGCGGCATCGGCTCTTTGGGTAAGCCATATTGACTTAAATCCACCAGCGAACCGCTGCCCAGATCCGCCACCACCGGAATATCCAGCTCTCGCCCGATTTCCGCCAGTTCCGCTTCCTCTACCGTTTTGGTAAAGCCCTCAATGCTGTAATTACTGGTATGCACCTTCATCAACAACCCGGTATTTTCATTTACCGCCTGACGGTAATCTTTCACGTGCGTCCGGTTGGTGGTGCCCACTTCATGCAGCGTACAGCCCGCCTGGCGCATAACATCCGGAATACGAAACGCGCCGCCGATTTCGACCAGCTCGCCACGCGAAACCACTACCTCTTTGCCGCTGGCGGTCGCCGCCAGCATCAGCAATACCGCCGCCGCATTGTTATTGACGATACAGGCGTCCTCCGCCCCGGTGATACGGCATAATAGCGTCGCCAGCGCCCGGTCGCGATGCCCCCGCCCGGCGCCATCCAAATCGTATTCCAGCGTCACCGGCGCGCGCATCGCCTGCGTTACTGCCTCAATCGCTTCTTGCGCCTGCAATGCGCGGCCAAGATTGGTGTGCAGCACCGTCCCCGTCAGGTTAATCACCGGGCGCAGCGCGCTTTGCGCCGCATTTTCCAGCCGGAGTTTCGCCTCTTGCGCCCAGTCTGCGTACCAGTCGGGAAGCGTTTGCGTATTCCGTATGACGTCGCGCGCGTCGTCAAGCATCCGCCTAAGCAGATCAACCACCTGGGTATGGCCATACCGATCGCGCAGAGAAAGAAAAGCGCTATCGTGCAATAAGCGATCGATAGCAGGAAGCTGGCTGTAGAGTGTACGCGTTTCGCTTGTCATGAAAATGCCTGGCTGTTGGTGGCCCTCTCCTGGCGGGAGAGGGATATCGACATAAGGGGGATTGTAACGTGAGTTTGCTCAGGCGGACATAATGCGCGTCAAGCCTTTGGCGCTTCGGTGCGGGCAAAGCTTTCGCGTTGAAAAAGCGTTTCGACCAGTTTAACCAGGTGGGGGCGGCTAACGCACCAGCCAGGCGCGACCCGGCGGAAGTTGAGATAGCCTACCGCACAGGCAATCGCGATAGTCGCCAGATTGACCGTATCCGTTTTTAGTGTCCCGTCGCTCAGATAACTTTCGAGCATATCCAGGCTGCGGTTGATTTTTTCCCGCTGGCGCAACAGTTCCGTTTCCGATTGTTGCGCCGCCGGGCGCGCCTGTTCGCGTACAGAAACCAACGCTGCATCCATAATGCCGTCAGCCAACGCTTCAAGCTGGCGAACTTTAAGCGCTGCCATTGGGTCACGCGGGAGCATCGCTGGCGCGATATCCAGCAGTTCAATATATTCCGCGATGATCGGCGAATCGAACCAGTACTCCCCTTTCTCCGTCACCAGCGCTGGCACCTTACCCAGAGGGTTGTATTGCGCCACGCCGTTATCCGCCTCGTAGGGTAGTTCATTAATAAATTCGAAGGTGATGCCTTTTTCGAGCAGCAGAACAGAGATTTTGCGCACAAAAGGGCTGGTGTAGCTACCGATGAGTTTCATGCCGTGTCCTTTTTGCCAACCAGTAAAAATCATAGTATGGCTCAAATAAGACGAAAAGAGACACAAAAGGAGGTTGCTGAATGACATAACGTGAGAGGGCTCGCGACAAAATGTTTGCCGGATCGTATTGACGTTACCCGGGCTTAAAATTTCTTGTGAAGAAGATCACAAAAATTCAACAAAGCACCAAAATAAAAATGTGAAATATCTCACATAAAATTGCCTTTTAAGAGCTAAAAATTAGATTCGTTGTTTTTTTACACAGCCACTTTGTGATCAATATCACATCAATTACCTCTCTACCCCCTATATTTATGTGACACAAATCACATAAATTGTCCCTGTCTGGACAGTTGAACGATTCAGTGCCAGATTGCGCAGTATCTACACTACAGGGTCCGGCTACCTCTGCCGCTACATTAACAAACCTCGGGCTTTCAGCCTGCGCGACAGCAACATAAGAAGGGGTGTTTTTATGTCATCCGATATTAAGATCAAAGTGCAAAGCTTTGGTCGATTCCTCAGCAATATGGTGATGCCTAATATCGGCGCGTTTATCGCGTGGGGTATTATCACCGCATTATTTATTCCAACAGGGTGGTTGCCTAACGAAACGCTGGCGAAACTGGTTGGTCCGATGATCACCTACCTGCTGCCGCTGCTCATCGGTTATACCGGCGGTCGTCTGGTTGGCGGCGAACGCGGCGGCGTAGTGGGCGCTATCACTACCATGGGCGTTATTGTCGGCGCGGATATGCCGATGTTCCTCGGCTCGATGATCGCCGGTCCATTAGGCGGCTACTGCATTAAGAAATTCGACAGTTGGGTAGACGGTAAGATCAAATCCGGTTTTGAGATGTTGGTGAACAACTTCTCCGCTGGCATCATCGGTATGATCCTCGCCATCCTGGCGTTCCTCGGTATTGGTCCGGCGGTTGAAGTCCTGTCCAAAATTCTGGCGGCGGGCGTTAACTTCATGGTGGCGCACGATATGCTGCCGCTGGCGTCCATTTTTGTTGAACCGGCGAAAATCCTGTTCCTCAATAACGCGATTAACCACGGCATCTTCTCACCGCTGGGTATCCAGCAGTCCCATGAGATGGGTAAATCCATCTTCTTCCTGATTGAAGCTAACCCGGGTCCGGGGATGGGCGTCCTGCTGGCGTACATGTTCTTCGGTCGTGGCAGCGCTAAACAGTCTGCGGGCGGCGCGGCAATTATCCACTTCCTGGGCGGTATCCATGAGATCTACTTCCCGTACGTGCTGATGAACCCACGCCTGATTCTGGCGGTGATTCTCGGCGGTATGACCGGCGTATTCACCCTGACCATCCTGAACGGCGGTCTGGTCTCTCCGGCATCTCCGGGTTCCATTCTGGCGGTACTGGCGATGACGCCAAAAGGCGCTTACTTCGCTAACATCGCTGCCATCGTGGCGGCAATGGCGGTGTCCTTCGTGGTGTCTGCAATTCTGCTGAAAACCAGCAAAGTGAAAGAAGAAGATGACATTGAAGCGGCCACCCGTCGTATGCAGGACATGAAAGCGGAATCTAAAGGCGCCTCTCCGCTGGCGGCTGGCGACGTGACCAACGACCTGAGCCATGTGCGTAAAATCATCGTGGCTTGCGATGCCGGTATGGGTTCCAGCGCGATGGGCGCAGGGGTACTGCGTAAGAAAGTACAGGATGCGGGCCTGAGCCAGATCTCCGTCACCAACAGCGCCATTAACAATCTGCCGCCGGATGTGGATCTGGTCATTACTCACCGTGACCTTACCGAGCGCGCGATGCGTCAGGTACCGCAGGCGCAGCATATTTCGCTGACCAACTTCCTGGATAGCGGCCTGTACACCAGCCTGACCGAACGTCTGGTTGCCGCACAGCGCCACAATACTAATGAAGAGAAAGTACGCGACCATCTGAAAGACAGCTTTGAGGAGGGTGATAACAACCTGTTCAAGCTGGGCGCGGAGAATATCTTCCTGGGCCGTAAAGCCGCTAACAAAGAAGAGGCGATTCGCTTTGCCGGTGAACAACTGGTGAAAGGCGGCTATGTTGAGCCGGAATACGTCGAGGCGATGCTGGACCGCGAAAAGCTGACGCCGACTTACCTCGGTGAATCCATCGCAGTACCGCACGGCACGGTAGAAGCGAAAGACCGCGTGCTGAAAACCGGCGTGGTGTTCTGCCAGTATCCGGAAGGCGTACGCTTCGGTGAAGAAGAAGACGATATTGCCCGTCTGGTCATTGGTATCGCCGCACGTAACAATGAGCACATCCAGGTCATCACTAGTCTGACCAACGCGCTGGATGATGAATCCGTGATCGAACGTCTGGCGCACACCACCAGCGTGGATGAAGTGCTGGAACTGCTGGCAGGTAAAAAAGCTTAACAGTTAAGTATCCCCAAAATAGTTCGAGCTGCAGGAAGGCGGCAACGCAGTGAATCCCCAGGAGCGTACATAAGTACGTGACTGGGGTGAGCGAGGAGAGCCAACGCATCTGCAGTTCGAAATATGAAGGCGATATCCTCTCCCTTGTGGAGAGGGTTAGGTTGAGGGAAAAGCCTCACCCCAGCCCTCTCGGGTAAAAACATTAATGAAGGTTAATACTATGAAAGCATTACATTTTGGCGCAGGTAATATCGGTCGTGGCTTTATCGGCAAATTGCTGGCTGACGCGGGGATACAACTGACGTTTGCGGATGTAAACCAGGTCGTACTCGATGCCCTGAATGCCCGTCATAGCTATCAGGTTCATGTTGTGGGTGAAAATGAGCAGGTGGATACCGTTTCCGGCGTCAACGCTGTCAGCAGCATCGGCGATGATGTTGTCGACCTGATTGCCCACGTTGATTTAATCACTACTGCCGTGGGTCCGGTTGTGCTTGAGCGTATCGCTCCGGCCATCGCTAAAGGGCTGGTAAAACGTAAGGCGCAGGGCGTGGATGCCCCGCTGAATATCATCGCCTGTGAAAATATGGTGCGCGGCACCACACAGCTGAAAGGCCATGTAATGAACGCGCTGGCGGATGGCGATAAAGCCTGGGTTGAACAGCACGTCGGTTTTGTCGATTCCGCCGTTGACCGTATTGTGCCGCCATCTGCTTCCGCCACCCATGACCCGCTGGAAGTGACGGTAGAAACCTTCAGCGAGTGGATCGTCGATAAAACCCAGTTTAAAGGCGCGTTGCCGACCATTCCGGGGATGGAGTTAACGGATAACCTGATGGCATTTGTCGAACGTAAACTCTTCACGCTGAACACAGGTCATGCTATAACCGCGTACCTCGGCAAATTAGCCGGTCATCAAACCATTCGCGACGCCATTCTCGATGAGAGTATTCGCGCGGTGGTTAAAGGCGCGATGGAAGAAAGCGGCGCGGTGCTGATCAAACGCTACGGTTTTGACGCCGACAAACATGCGGCATACATTCAGAAAATCCTCGGTCGTTTTGAAAACCCGTATCTGAAAGATGATGTTGAGCGCGTTGGACGTCAGCCGCTACGCAAACTCAGCGCGGGCGACCGTCTGATCAAACCGCTGCTTGGCACCCTGGAATATGGTCTGCCGCATGTGAATCTGGTCAAAGGGATCGCGGCGGCGATGCATTTCCGTAGTGAAGAAGATCCGCAGGCACAGGAACTGGCCGCGCTGATTGACGAAAAAGGTCCACAGGCCGCTCTGGCGCAAATTTCCGGGCTGGATGCCAATAGCGATGTGGTGGCGGAGGCGGTTAACGCTTATAACGCGACCAAATGACGCAGAACCCGGCGCAGGTTAGCCTGCGCCCAAATAACAGATTGTCAGATATGCAGGCAATAATGGAACAAACCCAGGCCTTTGAAAATCGTGTGCTTGAGCGTCTGAATGCTGGCAAAACCGTACGGAGCTTCCTGATTACTGCCGTCGAGTTATTGACCGAGGCGGTGAATATTCTGGTGCTCCAGGTGTTTCGCAAAGACGACTATGCGGTGAAATACGCTGTGGAACCGTTGCTGGACGGCGACGGACCGCTGGGCGATCTTTCGGTACGTCTGAAACTTATCTATGGCCTGGGCGTACTCAGCCGCACCGAATATGAAGATGCGGAGCTGTTAATGGCGCTGCGCGAAGAGCTGAATCACGACGGCAATGAGTACGCCTTTACCGACGATGAAATCCTCGGGCCGTTTGGCGAACTGCACTGCGTCATGGCGCTGCCGCCGCCGCCGCATTTTGATACGTCCGACGCGGCGCTCTACGCCATGCAAATTCAGCGCTACCAGCAGGCGGTGCGTTCGACGATGGTTCTCTCCCTGACCGAGCTGATTTCTAAAATCAGCTTAAAAAAGGCCTTTCAAAAGTAAATCCCGCCGTTAACCTCTTTCTTCTTCTTTTGGTCGGTACAGCCGCCGGTAATATTCCAGACGCTGCAAATAAATGGGCGCGCTCTCCGACGGCACCTCGGAAGGAACATAATCACGCGGCGGTGTTTTATTCAGGTATTCACGGAACGCCTGGCTGGACGCCATAAAATCGACGGCTTTATCAATAAGAAGTGGTACGTTCTCACCTATTTTTGCCATGATAGATCCTCCATGTGTGACCCGCGTCTGACTCCCGCGGTCGCTTATTTGAGTTTAGGATCAATTTAGCGTTGTCATTGAGGAAAATGTGCTTAATCGCTTTTCTTGCCGGCAAAAAAGCGCTTCATCTTTTCTTTCGAAAAAAAGATTTTATTCTCAAAGAGATAACTAAATAATTAGCGGTGTAATACTTGCCATAGTTGATTATCTTTACGTCATGAGTTGTGAAGAATCACTCACTGCGCGCATACTATAGGGTATCTATCCCATTTCTATCAGAAGCTATCCCATGAAAGAAGTTGAAAAAAACGAAATTAAACGCCTGAGCGATCGTCTTGACGCTATTCGCCACCAGCAGGCAGGTCTCTCTCTGGTTGAATCCGCCGATAAATACGCGGAGCTGGAAAAAGAAAAAGAGACGCTGGAAGCAGAAATTATCCGTCTGCGCGAAGTACACAGCCAGAAACTGAGTAAAGAAGCGCAGAAGCTGATGAACCTGCCGTTTCGCCGCGCGATCACTAAAAAAGAGCAGGCCGATATGGGCAAACTCAAAAAAAGCGTACGCGGCCTGATCGTGGTGCACCCGATGACGGCGCTGGGCCGGGAAATGGGGCTCAAAGAGATGACAGGGTTCGCGAAGAGCGAGTTCTAAACCTTCCGCATCCCAGGCTCTCAGGACACCCGTGTACGGAGGATGTCTTGAGAGCATCGGGCTATATTCCGAATTTTTATCCAGACGTATTTACACCGCTTATATACAAGTTCATTTTTAACGGTAATCCCCGCTTTTTCGGGATGAAAAATTCCACTATCATGCCTATTTGTATTTATGCAATGAATTTTTTCATCCCCTTTTCTCATATCCCGCAGAATATGATTGACCCGCAAAATTAAATAACATTATCATCCATGAAAAAAAATGCTCATACATAAACATTATAATTATATTTTTATAAAGTATTGCTATGAGTAATTGATAAACAACGTCGGGTATTTGCACATTCCTATAGAAACAATGAATGTTTTAATTATAACCATATATTAATGGCTATTGGCAATGCTCGCAAAATGATGAGTTAGCTGTATAAATAACAGGTTAACTATTTATATTATATAAATTATTAACAAGGATATTTTATATGCACAAAAATGGAAAATTTATCCCCCTGCTTGCGTTGGGATTCACATTCTTTTTATCTGGTTGTGATTACTTTGCAGATAAACACCTTGTTGAAGAACTGAAAAAACAACAAAAAGAACAAGAAACAAAGATAAATCTGTTAGAAAAACAACAAAAAGAACAAGAAGCAAAGATAAATCTGTTAGAAAAACAACAAACTACGATTATCAACACGACCCAAAAGGTCGCCGAAGTCGTTGGCCGCGTTGAACGCAAACAACGGCTATTCGACTACACAGAACTGGATCCATCACAAACGCGCTATTTTATTATTAACAACGGCAATATCGGATTAGCCGGGCGTATTCTATCTATTGAGCCAATAGATGATGGAAGTGTTATTCATCTTGATTTAGTTAACTTACTCAGCATTCCCGTATCAAACCTTGCGTTTAATATGACATGGGGTACGAAAAAACCTTCCGAGGCAAAAGATCTGCCTCGCTGGAAACAACTCCTGCTTAACACGAAAATGGATTCGACAATCGAACTTTTACCGGGAACATGGACAAACGTCACGCTAACATTAAAAGGCGTATCGCCCAATAATCTTAAGTATCTAAAAATAGGTATTAACATGGAGAATGTCATATTCGACAGCATACAACCTATTAATGATACGAAAAAGAAGCCAAAAAAATAATAGCCATTGATACAACTATTTTAGAAAAGGAAAGCACTTATCCATGAACAGAATATTTAAAGTCCTCTGGAATGCCGCTACGGGAACATTTGTTGTCACCAGCGAAACCGCAAAAAGCCGCGGCAAAAAAAGCGGCCGCAGAAAGCTGGCGGTTTCCGCACTCATCAGTCTTAGCAGTATTATGGTCTCTGCGGATGTATTGGCCAATGCAGGTAAAGATACTGGCAGCGGTGTTACTCCATCCGACTCCACTGCAGGAACAGGGTGGATTGCAATTGGTACCGATGCCACAGCCAATACTTACACCAACGTTGATGGCGCAAGCGCCGCAATGGGTTATCACGCCTCCGCGATGGGGAAATGGAGTACCGCCATTGGTTCATACAGCCAGTCCACCGGCAACTCTTCGCTAGCGCTTGGCGTAAAATCCGTTTCAGCCGGTGACCGGGCTATTGCGATGGGGGCCTCATCCTCAGCTGGCGGGAGTTATTCGATGGCAATGGGCGTGTATGCCGATTCGAGCGGCGCAAACTCGGTTGCATTAGGTTATAAATCTGTCGCAAGCGGAGCAACTTCCGCTGCATTAGGTTATCAAGCCACTGCGAGCGGCGACGACAGCGCTGCATTTGGTAATGGCGCACAAGCGATAGGCACCAACTCAGTCGCCCTTGGCGCGGGCTCTACCGCTCTGGAAGACAATTCGGTCGCCGTGGGTAACAGCACCACTCAGCGACAGATCACCTACGTTGCTAAAGGCGACATCAATGCCAACAGTACCGATGCCGTTACAGGTGCGCAAATTTATTCTTTAAGTCAATCCGTCGCCGATCGACTAGGCGGAGGGGCTTCCGTTAATTCTGATGGTACAGTGAATGCGCCCCTCTACAAGGTGGGCACAGGCATCTACAATAACGTAGGCAGTGCGTTAAGCGCACTTAACACTTCTATCACGAATACAGAGGCCTCTGTCGCAGGATTAGCCGAAGACGCGCTGTTGTGGGATGGCAACACAAGCGCATTCAGCGCTAACCACAGCGGAAGCGACAGCAAGATTACCAATCTGGCGGCAGGTACCCTGGCCGCAGACAGCACTGATGCGGTTAACGGCTCCCAGTTGTTTGATACAAATGAGAAAGTGGATCAGAACACCGCTGATATCACTACCAATACCGACAGCATTAACCAGAACACAACCGATATCGCCGCCAATACGGCCAGCATTAATCAGAACACCACTGATATCGCCACCAACACCACCAGTATCAACAGTCTGAGCAACTCCGTTACCACGCTCACCGACGATGCCCTGTTGTGGGATGGCAGCGCAAGCGCATTCAGCGCCAACCACAGTGGAAGCGACAGCAAAATCACCAATCTGGCGGCAGGCACCCTGGCCGCAGACAGCACCGATGCCGTTAACGGCTCCCAGCTGTTTGCCACCAACGAAAATGTGTCGCAGAACACCACGGATATCGCTGCCAATACCGACAGTATTAACCAGAACACTACCGATATCGCCGCCAATACCACCAGCATCAATCAGAACACCACTGATATTGCCACCAATACGGCCAGCATTAACCAGAACACCACTGATATCGCCACCAACACCACCAGTATCAACAGTCTGAGCGACTCCGTCACCACGCTCACCGACGATGCCCTGTTGTGGGATGCAGCCTCTGGCGCATTCAGCGCTAAGCACAACGGAAGCGACAGCAAGATCACCAATCTGGCGGCGGGCACCCTGGCCGCGGACAGCACCGATGCTGTTAACGGCTCACAGTTGTTTGCCACCAACGAAAATGTGTCGCAGAACACCACGGATATCGCTGCCAATACAACCAGCATCAACCAGAACACCACTGATATCGCCACCAACACCACCAGTATCAACAACCTGAGCAACTCCGTCACCACGCTCACTGACGATGCCCTGTTGTGGGATGCAGCCTCTGGCGCATTCAACGCTAACCGCAACGGAAACGCCAGCAAAATCATTAATGTCGCCGCCGGGGACCTTTCTGAAGACAGTACAGACGCGGTGAACGGCTCCCAGTTGTATGAAACCAACCAGAAGGTGGATCAAAACACCTCTGCTATCGCAGATATTAATACGTCCATCACTAACCTTAGCTCTGACAACCTGAGCTGGAATGAGACAACGAGTTCGTTCTCTGCCAGCCACGGAAGTAGTACAACAAACAAAATCACCAACGTTGCCGCCGGGGAGCTGTCTGAAGGAAGTACCGACGCCGTTAACGGATCGCAGCTGTTCGAAACCAATGAAAAAGTGGATCAGAACACGACCGATATCGCCGCCAATACCACCAACATCACTCAGAACAGCACCGCGATTGAGAACCTGAATACTTCTGTCTCCGACATTAATACGTCCATTACCGGCCTCACTGATAACGCTCTGTTATGGGACGAAGACATCGGCGCTTTCAGCGCAAACCACGGTGGAAGCATCAGTAAAATAACCAATGTCGCCGCCGGGGCGCTTTCTGAGGACAGTACAGACGCGGTAAACGGCTCACAGTTGTATGAAACCAACCAGAAGGTAGATCAAAACACCTCTGCTATCGCGGATATCAATACGTCCATCACCAATCTTGGTACCGATGCACTGAGCTGGGATGACGAAGAGGGTGCGTTCAGCGCCAGCCACGGTACCAGCGGTACCAATAAGATAACCAACGTAGCAGCAGGTGAAATCGCCAGTGACAGTACTGACGCTGTTAATGGCTCTCAGCTTTATGAAACTAACTTGCTGATTTCTCAGTATAATGAATCTATTAGCCAACTAGCCGGCGATACCAGCGAAACCTATATCACGGAAAATGGTACCGGCGTGAAATACATCCGTACGAATGATAACGGGCTTGAAGGCCAGGATGCATACGCAACGGGTAACGGCGCAACGGCAGTGGGTTACAACGCCGTCGCATCCGGTGCTTCGAGTCTGGCGCTTGGAGAGAACAGCAGCAGCAGCATTGATGGCAGCATCGCTTTGGGCAGTGGCTCCACCTCTAACCGCGCTATTTCATCAGGTATACGAGCAACGAGCGTAACAAGCGATGGCGTCGTCATTGGCTACAATACAACAGACAGAGAGTTGCTGGGCGCGTTGTCATTGGGGACGGATGGAGTAAGCTATCGTCAAATTACCAACGTTGCGGACGGCTCTGAAGCGCAAGATGCGGTAACAGTTCGTCAGTTACAAAATGCCATTGGTGCGGTCGCCACTACACCGACCAAGTACTACCACGCAAACTCAACGGAAGAAGATTCACTGGCTGTCGGGACTGACTCACTGGCAATGGGTGCGAAAACCATCGTCAATGCTGATGCAGGTATTGGTATTGGTCTGAATACACTGGTGATGGCTGATGCCATCAACGGTATTGCTATCGGTTCTAACGCACGCGCCAACCATGCAAATAGTATTGCAATGGGTAATGGTTCTCAGACCACTCGCGGCGCACAGACTGACTACACCGCCTACAACATGGACGCACCGCAGAACTCTGTCGGTGAGTTCTCTGTCGGCAGTGAAGACGGTCAACGTCAGATCACTAACGTCGCGGCGGGTTCGGCAGATACCGATGCCGTTAACGTTAGTCAATTGAAAGTCACCGACAGCCGTGTTGCCGCAAATACCGAAAGTATCAATAACCTGAACACGCAGGTGAGTAGTCTTGATACCCGCGTCACCAATATCGAAAACTCTGTCGGCGATATTGTCACTACCGGTAGCACCAAGTACTTCAAGACCAACACCGATGGCGTAGATGCTAATGCGCAGGGTAAAGACAGTGTTGCGATTGGCTCTGGCTCTATTGCTGCCGCTGAAAACAGCGTAGCGTTAGGCACAAATTCAGTCGCAGATGAAGCTAATACTGTGTCTGTCGGCTCTTCTACCCAACAACGCCGTATTACCAACGTTGCCGCAGGGGTGAACAACACTGACGCGGTTAATGTGGCGCAACTGAAAGCTTCAGAAGCAGGCTCCGTTCGTTATGAAACCAATGCAGATGGCTCGGTTAACTATAGCGTGCTCAACCTGGGAGACGGGAGTGGCGGTACTACTCGGATCGGCAATGTTTCAGCGGCGGTGAACGATACGGATGCGGTTAACTATGCGCAATTGAAACGCAGCGTCGAAGAAGCAAACACCTATACCGACCAGAAAATGGGTGAAATGAACAGCAAAATCAAAGGCGTAGAAAACAAGATGAGCGGCGGTATCGCCTCAGCGATGGCCATGGCCGGTCTGCCACAAGCCTACGCTCCAGGCGCCAACATGACCTCGATTGCTGGCGGTACATTTAATGGTGAAAGTGCCGTCGCTATTGGTGTCTCCATGGTAAGTGAAAGCGGGGGCTGGGTGTATAAATTGCAAGGAACCAGTAACAGCCAGGGCGATTACTCTGCAGCTATTGGCGCTGGCTTCCAGTGGTAATGGAGTAACAATACTCCCGACATCAAAGGCAATGGCATAATGCCATTGCCTTTTCACTTCCCTTTGTTGTACTCACCCCTTAATTGGCCCTACCAATTCCCGCTAAATCCGGCCACATGTTCACATTTCATTAAATTACCCCTACAATACCGTTGCCAATAAATAACATCTAGTTAACTATTTGTTGTCATTATCCATACACAACAATATTGGCAGGACCACTTTTACACATAATGTGACCCCAACGAGATGAGCAAAGATTCATCCCATTATGCGTGTGGTTCTCAGGAGACCTGCAATGAACCTCTGGCAACAAAACTATGACCCGGCGGGTAATATCTGGCTTTCCAGCCTGATCGCATCGCTCCCAATCCTGTTCTTCTTTTTCGCCCTGATTAAACTCAAGCTGAAAGGCTACGTTGCCGCTTCGTGGACGGTGGTTATCGCGCTCGCCGTCGCGCTGCTGTTCTATAAAATGCCGGTCGATCACGCACTGGCATCGGTCGTGTATGGCTTCTTCTACGGGCTATGGCCGATTGCCTGGATAATCATCGCCGCGGTCTTCGTCTATAAAATCTCGGTAAAGACCGGGCAGTTTGACATTATCCGCTCGTCAATTCTGTCGATAACCCCCGATCAACGCCTGCAAATGCTGATTGTCGGCTTCTGCTTCGGCGCGTTCCTTGAAGGTGCGGCGGGTTTCGGCGCGCCGGTGGCGATAACCGCCGCGCTGCTGGTGGGTCTGGGCTTTAATCCGCTGTATGCGGCAGGGCTGTGTCTGATTGTAAATACCGCGCCGGTCGCCTTTGGCGCGATGGGTATTCCGATTCTGGTTGCCGGACAGGTCACGGGCCTGGACAGCTTTGAAATCGGTCAGATGGTAGGCCGCCAGTTGCCATTCCTGACCATTATCGTGCTGTTCTGGATTATGGCGATTATGGACGGCTGGCGCGGCGTGAAAGAAACCTGGCCTGCGGTAATGGTCTCTGGCGGTTCATTTGCTATCGCCCAGTATCTCAGCTCCAACTTTATCGGGCCGGAACTGCCGGACATTATCTCTTCTCTGGTGTCTCTGGTGTGTCTGACGCTGTTCCTCAAACGTTGGCAGCCGGTACGCATCTTCCGCTTCGGCGATATGGGCGCGTCGCAGGTCGATCAGACGCTGGCCCGTACCCGTTATACGACAGGACAAATTGTTCGCGCCTGGTCGCCGTTCCTGTTCCTGACCGCCACGGTCACTCTCTGGAGCATACCGCCGTTCAAAGCGCTGTTTGCCCCCGGCGGCGCGCTGTATGACTGGGTAATTAACGTTCCGGTACCGTATCTCGATAAACTGGTCGCCCGTATGCCGCCAGTCGTACACGAAGCGACCGCTTACGCGGCGGTGTATAAATTTGACTGGTTCTCCGCCACCGGCACAGCGATCCTGTTTGCCGCGCTGTTGTCTATCGTCTGGCTGAAAATGAAACCCTCAGCCGCAATCCAGACCTTCGGCAGCACGCTGAAAGAGCTGGCGTTGCCGATTTACTCCATCGGCATGGTGCTGGCGTTCGCGTTTATCTCGAACTATTCCGGGCTTTCCTCCACGCTGGCGTTAGCGCTGGCGCACACCGGCAGCGCCTTCACGTTCTTCTCGCCGTTCCTCGGCTGGCTGGGGGTATTCCTGACCGGCTCGGATACCTCATCTAACGCGCTGTTTGCCTCTCTACAGGCTACCGCGGCGCAGCAAATCGGCGTTTCGGATGTGCTGATGGTGGCGGCGAATACCACCGGCGGCGTGACCGGCAAGATGATCTCGCCGCAGTCTATCGCCATCGCCTGCGCGGCGGTGGGACTGGTAGGGAAAGAGTCCGATCTGTTCCGTTTTACCGTCAAACACAGCCTGATCTTCACCTGTATGGTGGGCGTGATCACTACGCTTCAGGCCTATGTTTTAACCTGGATGATTCCGTGATTGTGATGCCAAAACGCCTGTCCGACGAGATTGCCTCTCGCGTGCGGGCGCTGATTGAAGAACAAAACCTGGAAGCGGGCATGAAATTGCCCGCCGAGCGCCAGTTGGCTCTACAGCTTGGCGTATCACGCAACTCTTTACGCGAAGCGCTGGCGAAGCTGGTCAGTGAAGGCGTGCTGGTGAGTCGTCGCGGCGGCGGGACATTTGTCCGCTGGCAGCACGAAACCTGGTCTGAACAGAATATCGTTCAGCCGCTGAAAACCCTGCTGGCGGACGATCCGGACTACAGCTTCGACATTCTGGAAGCCCGCCACGCCATTGAAGCCAGTACGGCCTGGCACGCCGCCATGCGGGCCACCAGCGCCGACAAAGAGAAGATCAGACTCTGCTTTGATGCGACGCTCAGCGAAGACCCGGATCTCGCCTCCCAAGCCGACGTGCGCTTTCATCTGGCGATCGCGGAAGCCTCGCACAATGTGGTGCTGTTGCAAACCATGCGCGGTTTCTTCGATGTCCTGCAATCCTCCGTCAAACAGAGTCGCCAGCGTATGTATCTCGTTCCGCCCGTATTCTCAAAGCTGACGGAACAACACCAGGCGGTGATGGACGCCATTCTGGATGGTAACGCCGACGGCGCGCGTAAAGCGATGATGGCGCACCTCAGTTTTGTCCACACCACGATTAAACGATTTGATGAAGACCAGGCCCGCCAGGCGCGTATTACCCGCCTGCCCGGCGACCATAATGAGATGACCAGGGAGAATAAATCATGATTATTTCAGCAGCCAGCGATTATCGCGCCGCAGCTCAGCGCACGTTGCCTCCTTTCCTCTTCCACTACATCGACGGCGGCGCGTATGCGGAATATACCCTGCGCCGAAATGTGGAAGACCTGTCGCAAGTCGCTCTGCGCCAGCGCGTGCTGAAAAATATGTCCGATTTAAGCCTGGAAACGACCCTGTTTAACGAAACGTTGTCGATGCCGGTGGCATTAGCGCCGGTAGGCCTGTGCGGCATGTACGCCCGTCGCGGCGAAGTACAGGCCGCCGCCGCCGCAGACGCAAAGGGCATTCCGTTCACCCTTTCCACCGTCTCCGTCTGTCCGATTGAAGAAGTCGCCCCCACGCTTAAACGCCCCATGTGGTTTCAGCTCTACGTATTACGCGATCGTGGTTTTATGCGCAACGCGCTTGAACGAGCAAAAGCGGCGGGCTGCTCCACGCTGGTCTTTACCGTGGATATGCCGACGCCGGGCGCGCGCTACCGTGACGCCCACTCCGGGATGAGCGGCCCAAACGCGGCCATGCGCCGTTACTGGCAGGCGGTGATGCACCCTAAATGGGCGTGGGATGTCGGCCTGAACGGTCGCCCGCATGATTTAGGCAATATTTCCGCCTATCTGGGTAAACCGACCGGCCTTGAGGACTATATCGGCTGGCTGGCAAATAACTTCGATCCGTCCATCTCCTGGAAAGATCTGGAGTGGATACGCGAATTCTGGGACGGCCCAATGGTGATCAAAGGGATCCTCGATCCAGAAGATGCCCGCGATGCGGTACGTTTCGGCGCTGACGGTATTGTGGTGTCGAATCACGGCGGCCGCCAGCTCGATGGCGTGCTCTCTTCCGCCCGCGCCCTGCCCGCCATTGCCGATGCGGTGAAAGGTGATATCGCCATTCTGGCGGATAGCGGGATTCGTAACGGGCTGGATGTCGTGCGTATGATTGCGTTGGGGGCCGATACCGTACTGCTGGGTCGGGCCTATCTCTACGCGCTGGCGACGGCAGGAAAAGCGGGTGTCGCCAACCTGCTGGACCTGCTCGAGAAAGAGATGAAAGTCGCCATGACCCTGACCGGCGCGAAATCCATTAGCGAAATCAGTGGCGATTCACTGGTGCAGGAACTGGGGAGAAGTTTGCCCGCCGCGCTGGCGCCAATGAGCAAAGGCGATGCCGCCTGAACGCCTGGCGCGTGAGAGCCCGGTAAATTTCTGCTATTCTGCCCCCCGCATTTAAGGGGGCATCATGCTTAACATCGTACTCTTCGAACCAGAAATCCCGCCGAATACCGGCAACATCATTCGTCTTTGCGCCAATACCGGCTTTCGTCTGCACATCATCGAACCGATGGGGTTTACCTGGGATGATAAGCGCTTACGCCGCGCAGGGCTGGACTATCACGAATTCGCTGCGGTTCAGCGCCATCACGATTATGCCGCCTTTGTCGCCGCTGAAAATCCGCAGCGCCTGTTTGCGTTGACGACAAAGGGCACGCCCGCCCATAGCGCCGTAAGCTATCAGGATGGCGATTATTTGATGTTTGGCCCGGAAACGCGCGGCCTGCCCGCCAGCATTCTCGATGCGTTGCCTAAAGAGCAGAAGATTCGCATTCCGATGATGCCGGATAGCCGTAGCATGAACCTGTCGAATGCGGTGTCGGTGGTGGTGTATGAAGCGTGGCGCCAGTTAGGATACCCCGGCGCGGTATTGCGCAGTTGATTTGTGCCGGATGGCGGCTGACGCCTTATCCGGCCTACATTAATATTGATAATATTCGTTTCGAGCGTTATCGGCGCAGCCAGATTGGACACGGACTGCGCTTGTCTACCTGAGCGTACACGCAATACGAGAGGATGACGAGCATAGCCCAGGTTCAATATGGCAAGTAAGATAGCTCGAAATCAGATGCCGTCGCCATACTCAAACGTATGGTGTAGCCCGTTGAAATGCTGGTCCATATCCATCGACGGCTTATCGCTGCCCGGCTTGCCGACAATACGCGCCGGAACGCCTGCGGCGGTAGTGTGCGGCGGGACAGGCTGTAAAACAACGGAACCTGCGCCAATTTTCGCGCCGCGCCCCACCTCGATATTGCCAAGAATTTTCGCGCCCGCGCCAATCATCACGCCTTCGCGGATTTTAGGATGGCGATCGCCGCTCGTTTTCCCGGTACCGCCCAGGGTGACGGATTGCAGAATCGACACATCATCTTCAATAACCGCCGTCTCCCCCACCACAATACCGGTGGCATGGTCGAGCATAATCCCGCGGCCAATTTTCGCTGCCGGGTGAATATCCACCTGAAACGAGACCGAAACCTGATTTTGCAGGAAGATAGCCAGCGCGCGGCGACCTTTATTCCACAACCAGTGGCCAATGCGGTAGGCCTGTAGCGCATGAAAGCCTTTCAGATATAACAGCGGCGTGGAGTATTTATCCACCGCCGGATCGCGAGTGCGCACGGCCTGAATATCGCAGGCTGCCGACGCGATCATTTCCGGGTCGGCGGCATAGGCCTCTTCAACTACTTCACGGATAGCGATAGCGGGCATGATGGGCGAAGCCAGTTTATTTGCCAGCATATAGCTCAGCGCACTGCCCAGATTTTCATGCTTGAGTAGCGTGGCGTGATAAAAACTGGCCAACATAGGCTCACAGTCAGCTAAAGCGCGGGCTTCAGCTTTAATATTCTTCCAGACGATTTCCAGTTCTTCACACGGCATGGCTTACTCCAGACGGGCAGAAAACGACCAACCCGTTCTGTGCGGGTTGGGTCGTTTATGCAAACAGTTCCTTACGGCTAGTGGCGACTCAGCTCTTCCTTGCGGGCGCGACCTAATAACGTTAATGCTGCCTCGCGCGCGTTTTTTCCGCAATACAATACTTGATAAATTTCCTCGGTTATTGGCATTTCAACACCAAAACGGTGCGCCAATTCACGAACTTCTTTCGTATTGCGATAGCCTTCGACCACCTGGCCAATCTTATCCTGCGCGCCTTTAACGTCCATGCCCTGGCCAAGCATCATGCCAAAACGACGGTTGCGCGACTGGTTGTCGGTACAGGTCAGCACCAGATCGCCTAAGCCCGCCATCCCCATAAAGGTGGCGGGATCGGCACCAAGCGCTGCGCCAAGCCGCGACATTTCGGTCAGTCCACGCGTGATTAGCGCCGTGCGGGCGTTCGCGCCGAAGCCGATGCCGTCAGACATCCCCGCGCCAATCGCAATCACGTTTTTCACCGCGCCGCCAAGCTGCACGCCGATAAAATCCGCATTGATATAGACGCGAAAACTTTTTCCGCAGTGCAACAGTTGCTGGAGATCGTCGGCAAAGGTCTCATCGGTTGAGGCCAGCGAGATTGCCGTCGGCAAACCCGCCGCCAGCTCTTTAGCGAACGTCGGACCGGAAATCACCGCCAGCGGAATTTGATCGCCTAACGCTTCGCGAGCGACATCCTGCAACAGGCGCCCCGTTTCCGCTTCCAGGCCTTTGGTCGCCCATACCAGACGCGCATCCGGACGCATCAGCGGTTTAATCTGCCGCAGCACGTCGCTGAAAACATGGCTTGGCACCACCACCAGAATGTTACGACTGGCCGCCAGCGCGGTTGCTAAGTCGCTTTCCAGGTGTAACGTATCGGGAAAAGGCACATCGGGAAGGAACGCGACGTTGCAGCGATCGTGCTCCAGGGTCGCGATATGTTTTGGGTCGTGGCCCCACAGGACAACCTGGTGGCCGTTTCTCGCCAGAGTGATGGCAAGAGCGGTGCCGTACGAGCCGGCACCGATGACTGTCATTGACGCATTACTTTGGTTCATCAGGCATCCTGATGTTCTTCAGTACCTTCGCCAGCCTGCTGCTGCAAATAGTTCATGAACAGCGCATCAAAATTGACCGGCGCAAGGTTCAGTTGCGGGAACGTACCGCGTGAAACCAGGCTGGTGATGCACTCGCGAGCATACGGGAACAAAATGTTCGGGCAGTATGCGCCCAGGCAATGCGCCATCTGAGTACCTTCAATACCGCTGATGGAGAAAATACCGGCCTGCTGAACTTCGCACAGGAACGCGGTTTCTTCCCCCAGGGAAGCCGTTACGGTAACACGCAGCACAACTTCATAAACGTCATCCGCCAGTTGGGAAGATGCCGTATCAAGATCCAGTTTAACCTCTGGCTGCCAATCTTTCTGGAAAACATGCGGTGCGTTTGGCGCTTCGAAAGAAACATCCTTGGTATAGATACGTTGGATCTGGAAAGCCATTTCAGTGTTATTTTGTTCTGACATGTGTAAAACCCTTTAGTGTTGTCCTTAAATACTTGAGTACGCCTTAACGCAACAGCGGATCCAGTCCACCACGCGCATCCAGCGCATACAAGTCGTCACAACCGCCAATGTGCTGTGCATCAATAAAAATTTGCGGAACCGTCGTTCGGCCACTACGTTTGATCATCTCTTCACGCTTCACGGCGTCGCCGTCAATCGCAATTTCCTGGAAACTCACGCCCTTGCTGTTTAACAGCGTCTTTGCACGATGGCAAAACGGACAGGTTGCTTTGGTGTAGATTTCAATATTGGCCATGACTTCGCTCCTGTTTTTTACCCGATGGATTTCATGTCGACGCAAGGGCAAGTCATTCCCCTTGCGTCATGAAAACGACGGGTAATCACTTACCGCGCACCAGAGGCAGATTCTCGCCGCTCCAGCCTGCTACGCCTTCTTTCAACACAAAGACCTTTTCAAAGCCGGCTTTTGTCAGCGCGTTAGCGGATTCCTGGCACTGCATACCAGAACCGTCGACCACGATAATCGGCTTGTCTTTGTGCTTTTCCAGTTCGCCAACATTGTTGGCTTTGATTTCGCTCGGCAGCAAATTGGTCGCGCCAGCGATATGGCCTTTACGGAAATCGTCACGTTGACGTAAATCCACAACAACGGCGTCCTCTTTGTTGATAAGGCGCGTGGCTTCGCCGCGTGTAATCACCTTAACTTTTGAAGTCAGACCTTTGAACGTGGTAAATAAAACCGCCACCAGTAACGCAATCCAGGCGATACTCAGTATGGGATGACGGCCAACAAATTGCATAATTTCTTGCATGGGGGGTAACAACTCCCGACGTAGTGATTAAAAAACCAGGAAAGGAGTATACCTGCGCAGTGGCGCAAATACAGCCAGAGCGTGCACTGGAA
Source organism: Salmonella sp. NW645 (assembly GCF_051703725.1). NCBI lineage: Bacteria > Pseudomonadati > Pseudomonadota > Gammaproteobacteria > Enterobacterales > Enterobacteriaceae > Salmonella > Salmonella sp. NW645. The sequence goes on from NZ_JAMMKR010000006.1 coordinate 270,317, forward strand.
TGCATTTTTGCGGGGCGCTACGAAAAAAAATCACGCTATTACTTGCCTTCTCACGCCAGCGCGATCCCTTTCTTTGATCTTCTGAGGCTATTTTATCGATTCAGCTGTAGTAAAATTACGCAATTATTTTGTCTATTGAGTATGAGGTTGTCGCAATGTCGGTTTCTAAAAAACCTATGGTACTGGTGATTCTGGATGGCTACGGCTACCGTGAAGAACAGCAGGATAACGCTATCTTAAACGCCAAAACCCCGGTGATGGATGCTCTGTGGGCAAAACGTCCGCATACCCTGATCGACGCATCCGGTCTGGAAGTGGGTCTGCCTGACCGCCAGATGGGCAACTCCGAAGTGGGCCACGTTAACCTGGGCGCAGGCCGCATCGTTTATCAGGACCTGACGCGTCTGGACGTTGAAATTAAAGAACGTACTTTCTTTGCTAACTCAGTCCTGACCAATGCGGTAGACCAGGCGAAAAACGCCGGTAAAGCGGTTCATATTATGGGTCTGCTGTCCGCGGGCGGCGTCCACAGCCACGAAGATCACATTATGGCGATGGTGGAACTGGCCGCAGAGCGCGGCGCAGAAAAAATCTATCTGCACGCCTTCCTCGACGGTCGCGACACGCCGCCGCGCAGCGCTGAAGCCTCGCTGAAAAAATTCGAAGACAAATTCGCCGCGCTGGGCAAAGGCCGCGTGGCGTCTATCGTCGGTCGTTACTACGCTATGGACCGCGACAACCGTTGGGATCGCGTGGAAAAAGCGTATGATCTGATGACCCTGGCGCAGGGCGAGTTCCAGGCGGATACCGCTGTGGCTGGCCTGCAGGCCGCTTACGCTCGTGATGAAAACGATGAGTTTGTCAAAGCGACCGTTATCCGCGCCGAGGGCCAGGCTGATGCGGCGATGGAAGACGGCGATACGCTGATTTTCATGAACTTCCGCGCTGACCGCGCGCGCGAAATTACCCGCGCTTTCGTTAACGCTGATTTCGACGGCTTTGCGCGTAAGAAAGTGGTTAATCTGAACTTTGTGATGCTGACCGAATACGCCGCCGACATCAAAACTGCCGTTGCCTACCCACCAGCGTCGCTGGCGAATACCTTTGGCGAATGGATGGCGAAAAACGACAAAACTCAGCTGCGTATTTCCGAAACGGAAAAATATGCGCACGTAACCTTTTTCTTTAACGGCGGCGTAGAAGAACCGTTTGCTGGCGAAGAGCGCATTCTGATCAACTCCCCGAAAGTGGCCACTTATGACCTGCAACCGGAAATGAGCTCTGCAGAATTGACTGAAAAATTGGTCGCGGCGATCGAAAGCGGTAAGTACGACACCATCATTTGTAACTATCCAAACGGCGATATGGTCGGTCATACCGGCGTGATGGAAGCCGCCATCAAAGCGGTGGAAGCGTTGGATAACTGCATTGACCAGGTAACAAAAGCGGTTGAGTCCGTTGGTGGACAACTGTTGATTACCGCGGACCACGGCAACGCGGAGCAGATGCGCGATCCGGCGACCGGTCAGGCGCATACCGCCCACACCAACCTGCCGGTGCCGCTGATTTATGTCGGCAAGAAAAACGTGAAGGCGGTCGAAGGCGGCAAACTTTCAGACATTGCGCCTACCATGCTGTCGCTGATGGGGATGGAAATCCCGCAAGAGATGACTGGTAAGCCGCTGTTCATCGTGGAATAATCCCTCCCCATGAGGGGAAAGGCGATTAACACCATTCAACAGGCCGTGAAACCAAGAACGTTTTCAGTCAGGCCTTTGTTCTACGCCAGCGTACTTAGCGCTGGCGTATTGTTGTGCGCCTTTTCCGCCCACGCGGATGACCGTGATCAACTCAAATCTATTCAGGCCGATATCGCCGCGAAAGAACGCGACGTACGCCAGCAGCAGCAACAGCGCGCCAGCCTCCTGGCACAACTTAAAGCCCAGGAAGAGGCCATCTCGGCCGCAGCGCGTAAGCTGCGCGAAACGCAAAGCACTCTGGATCAGTTAAACGCGCAAATTGATGAGATGAACGCCTCAATTGCCAAACTGGAGCAGCAAAAAGCCAGCCAGGAGCGTAATCTCGCCGCGCAGTTGGACGCCGCTTTCCGCCAGGGCGAACACACCGGCATTCAGCTTATTCTTAGCGGAGAAGAAAGCCAGCGTGGGCAACGCCTGCAGGCCTACTTCGGCTATCTGAACCAGGCGCGCCAGGAGACTATCGCCGAACTGAAACAGACTCGCGAACAGGTCGCCACGCAAAAAGCCGAGCTGGAAGAGAAGCAAAGCCAACAACAAACGTTGCTGTATGAACAACGCGCCCAGCAGGCGAAGCTGGAGCAGGCGCGTAATGAACGTAAGAAAACGCTTGCCGGACTGGAGTCGTCTATTCAGCAAGGCCAGCAACAGTTAAGCGAACTACGCGCCAACGAATCACGCCTACGCAACAGTATCGCGCGGGCAGAAGCGGCGGCCAAAGCGCGAGCGGAGCGTGAAGCCCGCGAAGCGCAGGCGGTACGCGATAAGCAGCAGGAAGCCTCGCGTAAAGGCAGCACCTATAAGCCGACGGAAAGCGAGCGTTCGCTAATGTCCCGCACCGGCGGTCTGGGCGCGCCTCGCGGTCAGGCATACTGGCCGGTACGCGGCCCGATATTGCATCGCTATGGCGAACGGCTGCAAGGTGAGCTACGTTGGAAGGGGATGGTGATCGGCGCGTCGGAAGGCACCGAGGTCAAAGCCATCGCCGACGGCAGGGTGATTCTGGCGGACTGGCTGCAAGGCTATGGCCTGGTGGTGGTCGTGGAGCATGGTAAAGGCGATATGAGCCTTTACGGCTATAACCAGAGCGCGCTGGTCAGCGTAGGCGCGCAGGTGCGCGCCGGACAACCTATCGCCCTTGTGGGCAGTAGCGGCGGTCAGGGCAGACCCTCGCTTTATTTCGAAATTCGTCGCCAGGGTCAGGCCGTCAATCCACAGCCGTGGTTGGGAAGATAAGTTTTGCCTCAGTTTCGTCGCTCCATTCTCACGCTGGCCACTTTGCTGGCGTTTGCACATCCCGTTTTCGCTGGCAAGCTCGCCATCGTGATTGATGATTTTGGCTATCGCCCGCACACGGAAAACCAGGTTCTGGCGCTGCCGCCAAACATCTCCGTCGCCGTGCTGCCCAACGCGCCGCACGCGCGCGAAATGGCAACTAAAGCGCACAATAGCGGGCATGAGGTGTTAATCCATCTGCCGATGGCGCCGCTAAGCAAACAGCCGCTGGAGAAGGATACGCTGCGACCAGATATGAGCAGCGATGAGATCGAGCGCATTATCCGCGAGGCGGTAAACAACGTGCCGTATGCCGTCGGGCTTAATAACCACATGGGCAGCGCAATGACTTCCAGCCTGTTCGGTATGCAAAAAGTGATGCAGGCGCTGGAACATTACAATCTCTATTTTCTCGACAGCATGACGATTGGCAATAGCCAGGCGATGCGCGCGGCATCCGGTACGGGTGTGAAAGTGATCAAGCGCAAAGTGTTCCTCGACGATACGCAAAACGAGGCGGATATCCGCCGTCAGTTTAATCGCGCTATCGAACTGGCCCGTCGCAACGGTTCCGCTATCGCGATTGGTCATCCGCATCCCGCAACGGTTCGCGTGCTGCAACAGATGGTTTATCGCCTGCCGGCGGATATCACTCTGGTACGTCCAGGCAGCCTGCTCAACGAACCGCAGGTAGATACGTCCCGACCGGGTGTGACGCCGCAGAAAATTGACGCGCCGCGCAATCCCTTTCGCGGCGTGAAGATGTGCAAGCCGAAAAAACCGCTGCAACCGGTCTACGCTACGCGCTTTTTCAGCGTCATCGGCGAGAGCATTACGCAAAGTTCCGTGGTTGTCTGGTTTCAGCACCAGTGGCAAGGCTGGGGGAAAATCGCCGCGCCTAAAAACGTGAGCGCTAAGACAGATTGAGCGCCTTACGGGCCATACGACGGTGCGACAAGGTTTTGTCGCGCCATTGCCACAGCCGGAAAGACCAGAGCAGCGTCTGATAAGCCGCTTTCGCGCTGCGGACGTTAGCCATCATCCGTCTATACATGCCAGAAGTAAAAATTTCGGCAATCATACGCTGGCGGGTCAAAATATCAGGTTCTTTACGCACCGCATGACAAACGCGTAACGCTTCCCAGGTAATTTGCTGGCGAAATTCCGGGTAAATCGGAATACGATGGGCATAATTACGATTGAGCTTTTCTAATAATCGCGTAATTTTAATATAATGCCGCTGATAATTAAGATTTTTATTGCCTTGTCTTTGCAAACGGCTTACCGAATTATCATGCAGGAAATATTTATATAATGATTGTTCGGTATAACGTACGCGCGTGGCATTAAACATAACTTCCGTCGACCATAATATGTCCTGATGATGTAGTCCGGGAACGAAAGTAATATTGTTATCGGTAATTAACGCACGTCGATACACGCCCATCCAGACAACATGCGTCCAGCGCCGCGAGGCCAGCGCCATACGCAACCAATCCGGTCCGCTTAATACCCCGGTGGAACGCAGACGATCGGTCGGAATAGATTGCCAGGCGTGCCCGGTTTTTCGGACGCACCAGTCCGCATTACACTGCGCAACGTCCAGATCATCGTTAAGCGCCATGGTCATCAGCGTTTCATACATCTTCGGGTAGACCAGGTCATCCGCATCGACAAAGGCGACGTAATCGCCGGTCGCCGCTTGCAGGCCAAGATTACGGGCGACAGATGCGCCAGCATTGGCCTGATGAAGCAGTCGAACATGCGGGTAATGTTCCGCGTAATGTTTTGCTATCTCAACGGAATGATCCGTCGATCCATCATTCACAATAATAATTTCCAGCGCCGACCACGTTTGCGCGATTAATGACGCCATGCAAGCATTAAAATCCGCTCCCGCATTATATAACGGGACAATGATACTCACTTTGGTTTTGCTATTTTTCATAACGATTACCAGAAAAACCTTAATTTACCCTGCCTTTATACTGTGGCTCTATTAAGAAACTATTAAGTCGCCATAATTAATTTTTACAGTAAAAAGCAAGCACAAAACTCAGAGTAGAGCGTGACGTTAGCGAGTAAAATAAGAGTAAAGCGCAATTACGAATGCTTGATGTCTATGACAATTCTTTACGGCTTTCCAGATTTTCCCTAACAAAAAAGGTTGGCGAATGACACCAACCTTTTACGATGAAACGTATATCAGACCCGATAAAATTATCGGGTCTCTATACATATTAATCCCAGCTCAGAATAACTTTTCCTGACTGGCCTGAACGCATGGCGTCAAAACCTTTCTGGAAATCATCAATAGAGAAACGATGGGTGATAATCGGTGACAGATCCAGACCGGACTGGATCAGCGCCGCCATTTTGTACCACGTTTCGAACATCTCACGACCATAAATACCTTTAATGAACAAGCCCTTAAAGATAACTTTAGTCCAGTCGATAGACATATCTGATGGCGGAATCCCCAGCATCGCAATACGACCGCCGTGATTCATGGTGTCCAGCATGGTACGAAACGCCGGCGGCGCGCCGGACATCTCCAGACCCACATCGAACCCTTCGGTCATTCCCAGCTCCGCCATGACGTCGTTCAGGCTCTCTTTCGCGACGTTGACCGCGCGGGTGACGCCCATTTTACGCGCCAGCTCCAGACGGTATTCATTGACGTCAGTAATCACCACATGACGCGCGCCGACATGTTTCGCCACCGCGGCGGCCATTACGCCGATTGGCCCCGCCCCCGATACCAGTACATCTTCGCCGACCAGATCGAAAGACAGCGCCGTATGCACCGCATTACCAAACGGGTCGAAAATAGAGGCTAAATCATCAGAAATGTTATCCGGGATTTTAAACGCATTGAACGCCGGGATGACCAGGTATTCCGCAAAGCAGCCGGGACGGTTGACGCCCACGCCGGTGGTGTTGCGACACAGGTGAGTACGACCGCCGCGGCAGTTGCGGCAATGACCGCAGGTGATATGACCTTCGCCGGAGACGCGATCGCCGATTTTAAAGCCTTTCACTTCCTGACCGATGCCGACCACTTCGCCGACATATTCATGCCCCACGACCATCGGAACCGGGATGGTTTTTTGCGACCAGTCATCCCAGTTATAGATGTGAACGTCAGTGCCGCAGATGGCTGTTTTACGGATTTTAATCAGCAAATCGTTATGGCCGACTTCCGGTTCCGGAACGTCGGTCATCCAGATGCCCTCTTCCGCTTTCAGTTTGGATAACGCTTTCATCTTACATCCTCAGGCAATCACGCCCAGTTGTTTACCAATACGCGTGAACGCGTCTACCGCACGCGTAATTTGCTCAGGCGTATGCGCCGCAGACATCTGGGTACGAATACGCGCCTGACCTTTTGGTACGACCGGATAGAAGAAACCGGTAACGTAAATGCCCTCTTTTTGCAGTTCGCGGGCAAATTTCTGCGCGACAACCGCATCTCCCAGCATTACCGGGATGATGGCGTGATCCGCGCCTGCCAGCGTAAATCCCGCGGCAGACATCTGCTCACGGAACTGCCGGGCGTTCGCCCACAAGCGATCGCGCAGTTCTGCGCCCGCTTCCACCATCTCTAACACTTTAATAGAAGCCGCCACGATCGCCGGCGCCAGTGAATTGGAAAACAGATATGGGCGGGAACGCTGACGCAACCACTCAACGACCTCTTTGCGCGCCGCGGTATAGCCGCCGGATGCGCCGCCTAACGCTTTGCCCAGCGTACCGGTAATAATATCTACGCGGCCCATTACGTCGCAGTATTCATGGGAACCGCGACCGTTTTCGCCGACAAAGCCTACCGCGTGAGAATCATCAACCATCACCAGCGCATCGTATTTATCGGCCAGATCACAGACGCCTTTCAGATTGGCGATGACGCCATCCATTGAGAACACCCCGTCGGTGGCGATCAGGACATGACGCGCGCCGGCCTCACGCGCCTCTTTCAGCCGCGCTTCCAGCTCTGCCATATCGTTGTTGGCATAGCGATAGCGCTTCGCTTTACACAAACGCACGCCGTCAATGATAGACGCGTGGTTCAGCGCGTCGGAGATAATGGCGTCTTCCGCGCCCAGCAACGTCTCAAACAAGCCGCCGTTAGCGTCGAAACAGGAGGAATACAGAATCGCATCTTCCATGCCGAGGAAGCTTGCCAGCTTTTGCTCCAGCGCTTTGTGGCTGTCCTGGGTGCCGCAGATAAAACGCACGGACGCCATACCGAAACCGTGGCTGTCCATGCCCGCTTTTGCGGCATTAATCAGCTCAGGGTGATTCGCCAGCCCGAGATAGTTATTGGCGCAAAAGTTAATAACGTGGCTTCCATCCGCCACGGTGATATCCGCCTGCTGCGCAGACGTAATAATGCGCTCTTCTTTAAACAATCCTTCCGCCCGGGCGGTTTCCAGATCGTTGGTTAACTGTTTGTAAAAATCCCCACGCATTGCGATTCTCCAGACTGGGCAAATTTCAGCACATATTACCCAAAGCGATACGTTGATACGAGATGACGCGTCATCACTTCTTTAAAATGCAGCATAAATCACGCGTATCCTCACGGGTTATCAGTGAATGGATGAATAGTGTTATGATAAGAGCATTCATGTCTGAGACAGTCTCTGACACCATAATTCAAAGGTTACAGTTATGATCATCGTTACCGGCGGCGCGGGCTTTATCGGCAGCAATATCGTTAAAGCCCTGAATGATAAAGGTATCACCGATATTCTGGTGGTGGATAACCTGAAAGACGGCACCAAGTTTGTAAACCTGGTGGATCTGAACATTGCTGACTATATGGATAAGGAAGATTTCCTGATCCAGATTATGTCCGGAGAAGAGCTCGGCGATATCGAAGCTATTTTCCATGAAGGCGCCTGCTCTTCCACCACCGAGTGGGACGGCAAGTATATGATGGATAACAACTATCAATACTCCAAAGAGCTGCTGCACTATTGTCTTGAGCGCGAAATCCCGTTCCTTTACGCCTCTTCTGCCGCCACCTACGGCGGTCGCACGTCTGACTTCATCGAATCGCGCGAATACGAAAAACCGCTTAACGTTTACGGCTATTCTAAATTTCTGTTTGATGAATATGTGCGCCAGATCCTGCCAGAAGCGAACTCGCAGATTGTCGGTTTCCGCTATTTCAACGTCTATGGACCACGTGAAGGCCATAAAGGCAGCATGGCAAGCGTGGCATTTCATCTGAATACACAGTTAAACAACGGCGAAAGCCCGAAACTGTTTGAAGGCAGCGAAAACTTCAAGCGCGACTTCGTTTACGTGGGCGATGTGGCCGCTGTTAACCTGTGGTTCCTGGAAAGCGGCAAGTCCGGCATCTTTAACCTGGGCACAGGCCGTGCGGAATCTTTCCAGGCCGTCGCCGACGCGACGCTGGCATACCATAAAAAAGGTAGCATTGAATACATTCCGTTCCCGGATAAGCTGAAAGGTCGCTATCAGGCGTTTACGCAGGCGGATTTAACCAATCTGCGCAACGCGGGCTACGACAAACCCTTTAAGACCGTCGCCGAAGGCGTCACGGAGTATATGGCCTGGCTGAACCGCGACGCGTAAGTATGAAAATTTTGGTCATTGGCCCGTCCTGGGTGGGCGACATGATGATGTCGCAAAGTCTCTATCGCACGCTTAAAGCGCGCTATCCCCAGGCGATAATCGACGTGATGGCGCCAGCCTGGTGCCGTCCGTTGTTATCGCGTATGCCGGAAGTTAACGAGGCGATACCCATGCCGCTGGGCCACGGCGCGCTGGAAATCGGCGAGCGCCGTAGATTGGGCCATAGCCTGCGTGAGAAGCGCTACGATCGCGCCTGGGTGCTGCCAAATTCGTTTAAATCGGCGCTGATTCCTTTCTTTGCCAATATCCCGCACCGTACCGGCTGGCGCGGCGAAATGCGCTATGGCCTGCTGAACGATGCGCGCGTCCTTGATAAAGACGCCTGGCCGCTGATGGTGGAGCGCTACGTGGCGCTGGCCTATGACAAGGGCGTGATGCGCACGGCGAAAGATCTGCCGCAGCCGCTACTCTGGCCACAGCTCCAGGTTAGCGAGGGTGAAAAGTCGCTGATGTGCAGCGATTTTTCGCTATCTTCTGAACGTCCTCTGATTGGCTTTTGCCCCGGCGCGGAATTTGGCCCGGCAAAACGTTGGCCGCACTATCACTACGCCGAACTGGCAAAACAGCTCATTAACGAAGGGTATCAGGTCGTACTGTTTGGCTCGGCAAAAGACCATGAAGCCGGAAATGAGATCCTGGCGGCGCTGAATAGCGAGCAGCAGGCATGGTGTCGCAATCTGGCGGGGGAAACCCAGCTGGAACAGGCCGTCATTCTGATAGCCGCCTGTAAAGCCATCGTCACCAACGATTCCGGGCTAATGCACGTCGCGGCGGCGCTCGACCGCCCGCTGGTCGCCTTGTATGGCCCAAGTAGCCCGGATTTCACGCCGCCGCTGTCTCATAAGGCCCGGGTGATTCGTCTTATTACGGGTTATCACAAAGTGCGTAAAGGCGATACGGCGCAAGGCTATCACCAGAGCCTGATCGATATCACGCCGCAGCGGGTTCAGGAAGAGCTTCATTCGCTGTTGTCGGAAGAGGGCGTTTAATGCGGGTTTTGATCGTTAAAACATCATCGATGGGCGACGTATTGCATACCCTGCCTGCGCTTACCGACGCGCAACAGGCGATTCCAGGGATTCAATTTGATTGGGTTGTCGAAGAAGGGTTTGCGCAAATTCCGTCCTGGCACAGTGCTGTCGATCGCGTGATTCCCGTCGCTATTCGCCGTTGGCGCAAGGCCTGGTTTTCCGCGCCCATCAAAGCGGAACGCACAGCCTTTCGTCGGGCGGTATGCGCAAACCAATACGACGCTGTGATTGATGCGCAGGGGCTGGTAAAAAGCGCGGCGCTGGTGACGCGTCTGGCGCATGGGATAAAGCACGGTATGGACTGGAGTACCGCCCGCGAACCGCTGGCCAGCCTGTTCTATAACCGTAAACACCATATCGCAAAGCAACAACATGCGGTTGAACGGACGCGCGAGCTGTTCGCCAAAAGCCTGGGATACGATAAACCGCAATCGCAGGGCGATTATGCCATCGCAAAACATTTCCTGCATTGCCAGCAGGCGGTTAGCGATCCGTATGCGGTGTTTTTACATGCCACGACCCGCGATGATAAACACTGGCCGGAAGCAAACTGGCGCGAGCTTATTGGCCTGGTGGGCAACACCGGATTACGGATAAAACTTCCCTGGGGCGCGCCTCATGAGGAGGCCCGGGCTAAACGACTGGCCGAAGGCTTTGACTATGTGGATGTGTTACCGCGGATGAGCCTAGAGGAGGTCGCCAGAGTGCTGGCTGGCGCAAAATTTGTCGTATCGGTTGATACCGGCCTGAGCCATCTCACCGCCGCGCTCGACAGACCGAATATTACGCTCTATGGCCCAACGGACCCTGGGTTAATTGGAGGTTATGGGAAGAACCAAATGGCATGCTGCTCACCAGAACAGAACCTGGCGAATTTAGATGCCACAAGCGTATTTGGAAAGATTCATTAAAGAGACTCTGTCTCATCCCAAACCTATTGTGGAGAAAAGATGCTAACCACATCATTAACGTTAAATAAAGAGAAATGGAAGCCGATCTGGAATAAAGCGCTAGTTTTTCTTTTTGTTGCCACGTATTTTCTGGATGGTATTACGCGTTATAAACATTTGATAATCATACTTATGGTTATCACCGCGATTTATCAGGTCTCACGCTCAGCGAAAAGTTTTTCTCCTCTTTTCAAAAATAGCGTATTTTATAGCGTAGCAGTATTATCATTAATCCTTGTTTATTCCATACTCATATCGCCAGATATGAAAGAAAGTTTCAAGGAATTTGAAAACACGGTACTGGAGGGTTTCTTATTATATACTTTATTAATCCCCGTACTATTAAAAGATGAAACAAAAGAAACGGTTGCGAAAATAGTACTTTTCTCCTTTTTAACAAGTTTAGGATTACGTTCGCTGGTAGAAATTGTCTTTTATATTCAGGACTATTCCAGGGGGGTAATGCCATTTACAAACTATGACCATCGACATATATCTGATTCAATGGTATTTCTGTTCCCGGCATTGTTGAATATCTGGCTATTCAGAAAAACATCGCTCAAACTCGCTTTCTTTGCGCTGAGCGCCGTCTACTTATTCTTAATGTTAGGCACCTTGTCGCGGGGAGCATGGCTGGCAGTTTTAGTGGTGGGCGTTTTATGGGCGATTTTGAACCGTCAGTGGAAACTAATGGGAATTGGCGCTGCTATCCTGGTTATTGCTGGCGTTTTAGTTATCACTCAGCAAAGCCATAAACCGGATCAGGAACGACTACTGTATAAATTACAGCAGACAGATAGCTCATATCGTTATACTAATGGAACCCAGGGTACCGCGTGGATACTGATTCAGGAAAACCCGATCAAGGGCTACGGCTATGGTAATGATGTGTATGATAGTGTTTATAATAAACGCGTTGTCGATTATCCAACGTGGACCTTTAAAGAATCCATCGGTCCGCATAATACCATCCTGTACATCTGGTTTAGTGCTGGCATATTGGGTCTGGCGAGCCTGGTCTATTTATACGGCGCTATCATCAGGGAAACAGCCAGCTCTACCTTCAGGAAAGTAGAGATAAGCCCCTACAATGCTCATCTTTTGCTATTTTTATCTTTCATTGGTTTTTATATCGTTCGTGGTAATTTTGAACAGGTCGATATTGCTCAAATTGGTATCATTACTGGTTTTCTGCTGGCGCTAAGAAATAGATAAAAAAACGCGCTGATACTTATTACGGTATCAGCGCGTTTTCCATCATCAGGACTCAATCACTTATCAAACCAGCTTTTCATTTGTTCCTCGAAACGCTGCGCTACATTTTCCCAACTGTATTTTGAAAAGACCAGAGATTTTGCTTTTTCGGCAATCTGATGGCGTTCCTTATCAGCAAGCGCACGGTTAATATCATTAATTATACTGTCGCTCGACATAGGCTCTGCGAGGTGATAGCCCGTTATGCCATCTAACACAAATTCGCTAATCCCCCCTTTTTTGCTGGCAAGAACCGCTTTTCCTGCTGCCATCGCTTCTACAGCCACCATGCAAAATGCTTCTTCAACCTGAGACGGCACAATAACCAGATCGGCTATATGATAGAAGTTATGCATCTGGTCGGGAGATTGCCCCCCAGCCATAATACAATCCGTTCCAATCTCTTTTACGGCGTCCAGTACTTTCTTTTGATACTCTGCTTTTTCACCCTTGCGGCTTGCATAAGGGTCGCCAACAACGACAAGTTTAATATTACTTCTTAAGGTACGTAATTTTTTGAACGCCTGCAAAAGCAACAGGATGCCTTTATCAGGCGAAATTCTCCCGGCATATAAGAGAACGGTGGCATCTTCCGCAATATTTAATTGCTGACGAAGATTATCTTGTGGGTTTCTTTTATAAGTCTCAGCACAAAAACCATTAGGCACAATACTAACAGCAGCGGCAGGCAATCTTTCTTCATAAAACGCTTTAAGAAACTGACTGGGCACGATAATTTTTGCATCGTTATCAGGAAGTTCTGGTTCAAATGCGTTATGCATGTGCATAACCAGTTTTGCATTCGGATTGCGCTCTCTGATCTGCCGATACAGTTTCATACTATTATGAATAACAATGACGCTATCTTCCTGGGTAGTCACTTTATCTCTAATATTAAGGACGCGCTGGGAATAGGGTAGTGGGTCGAGACGAGTCCATTTCTGAAAAAGGCGCTTATAAACTTTACTAAACCCAATGTAATGAATATCACAGTTATCGTTTATTTTATTATATTCAGGATAGCCAGCATTCTTTATACAAGCAATAGCACTCGGTATTGATAGTCGTTTTGCAACCTGGTAAATCCAGGTTTCTACCGCAGCCGCACCACGAGGAGGAATTGAAAATATAGGAGTAACAGTAAATATGATTTTTTTAATCATAATAGCTATAATCCAGAATAGTTAACTTTATAGAAAAAGAAATGTTATAGAAAAAGAAATGCGTGCCAAAGCAACGCAAAATAATGATTTATCTAGTGTCTAGACAATTTTATCGTAATATATTTCATCCTCAAGTTCCGAGGCTGTAATATATGGAATAATATCGTAATGAATTGCAGTATCATCTGATAAATTAAAGATATTTAAATCACTCACATTTTTTCTCATAAAAGTAAAAAATGGCAGTATTTTAAACAGGTCTTTACTAAGCTCAGATGGCATAGGGCTGGTAGATTCGTCATAGAAACGTGGGCAACTCCCTGTTAAGTCAAGCCCAGAACATATAATACGACCATACTTAAGGGAATAGGCAACCTGAATAGCGGTATAAGCAATAGTATGGCAAGAGCAATAGCCGATGCTGATATCCTTGCAAAATCCAGCCAGTCGTCCTCTTTTCGAAAGAGGAACTGAAATAAGTAATGCTTTATGAACCCGCTTGAGGATATTAAATTTAATTTTCTTTAAAAAGCCCCCTTTTTCTCGGCGATAAAAGGAGCGAATAATTAAACAGTTTTCTTCAATATATTTTTGATCATCTACTGAAGCCTGTTCGTACACATCAAGATTGACGATAGTAAACTGACTGTTACGGCTAAAGTTATAAAAATCTTCGCGCCGGCGATGAAGGAAGCGAACATCCGTCAGAAGGTACAAAAATGGCTTGACGTTATTGTTTAGCAAATATTGAACAGAACCATTGACTGCAATGACATCTTTCATTCGTAACAAGGACAGCGGCGTCTTTCTGGACGTAGGACCAGAAAGAAAAATAATACAATCTTCAGCCGTTCTTTTCGCAATAAGTTGCAGAACATCGGCGTGAGTTATGAAATTAACGCTGCCCATAAAAAACTCGTATGTTTATCATGCAACCTATAAATAAATGTTATATTCAATAACTAATATTACATCTCAAATTCTCTCAAGTATGTCATAACGCTGCAGCAAATAAAAGTCAGTCAGCCCCTTAAATTAAACCAAACGTGCTACATTGGTCAGCGCTTTTCCTTACCCTTAATACGACGAAGGAAATTTCGAAGTTTTTTCTTATAAATCAATAAGTAAAATCCGATATCTCTCACATTATTTTTGATACCATAATGTCTTTCTAAATCAATACGATCCTTTGCTTTTCGTTGCCTGGAAGGTCTTTTTCCGGACAAATCGATAATTCTGATCTCATTTCCTTGCAGGATAAAGTTACCTTTATGGGGATCGCCCGAAACCATACCATGCTGATGCAGGGAATATATCGACTGTTTGATTTTCCCTCTCACCTCGTCAGAAATTTCTGGCATATCAACAAGTTCAATACCTTCAATATACTCAATTATCATCACGTATGTTTTTACATAGCGTAATGTTTTAATTTCCGCCAGCAGGTAAAAATCATTAAGCGTCGCAAACCCTTCACGCCGCACACGATCTGTCTGATGAAAAAGCTTTTCGTAGTAATCTCCTTTTACTAACGATTTGAAAAATCGTTCAGTATTTTTTACTTTTGGACTAAATACTTTGAGAATATATTTTCCGTAGTCTGTATTAATCAATACAACTTTTGTATCTTCTATATTACGGAAGACTTTAATAATCTGATGATTATAAGATAGAAAATCTTTGAATATCTCAATGTATTTTTCACCGTCTTTTTTGACAAAGACGGTATAGTTTTTAACCTTTTTTTCAATAATCATAATGGAGATTTAGGGAAGGAAATTATTTGTGGAAAATTTTACGATAAAGATATGCGCTTCCAGCCAGAAGGCCTTTAAAGTAATGACCTTGCACGAGAAGATGTTTATATCGCTTCTTAAATTCAACTATGGTACGCGCATCTTTTGCGGGAAAATCTTTCCAGGGCGAATTCAGTCGTGCATTTTTATAATAGATAACTGAAGGATAATTTGCCCAGGCATGCCATGGTTTTGTAGCGCCCGTATAATGAATTAAAATAGTATTATCATTAATTATATTGCTATATTTTTTATGTGACTTATCTTTCAACTCACTTTTGATAGTATAAATGGTATTATACGGTCGCGGAAGAAAAATGACTTTATCCTGTAGGAGAATATTCAAAACATCCTGATCGGGATATTTAAAAGAGTCAGCCTCTTTACCTGCCAGAAGTAAAAATGCCTTTTCAGTTAAGGCATTCTCTTTCCATAATTTCAGGTTAACAAAAACCACGCCGGAGTTAAAATAACCACCTTGTAAATTAAATGCTCTTAATCTCTCATTTACCTTATTCTGGATGGAATCAACATCTTTTACGACCGCAGCGATCTTCTCTGTCAGATCAAGCTGTAAAAGATCTTGCAAAGATCCTTTGCATACAACATCGGCATCCAAATAAAGTAATGTGTTTACCTTCTTGCTGAGATAATCGAAAGCAAATAAACGAAAATACATTGCTCTCGACCATACTTTAGTTTGAGGCAATACCTCAAGGCTTTCTACTTTAATAAGATAAAGAGAAATTTTTATGTGATGCTGTACGGCTAAACGCTCTATATATTTTACAAAACACGAGGAGTATGAATCACAAATAATATGGAAAGCGAGCGGGATATTATTATTTAATACAACTGAAGCAATTGATACCCCCACACCATCAAGATAGTTTTCATCAACACCATAAGAAATGTTTAATACGTTATCATCATTATTATTATTACTTTCATCAAAAACTTTATATTCAGCTATTTCTATCTCAGGAAATGAATCCATTACATCACCTATGGGTTTTATTCAAGAAGTTTACGTTTAAAGTAGGCTATATAATAATTTATACCCGAAGTATAATGCTTCTGATTAAACATATGCTTTGCCGCATAACGTAACTGATGACTAGTGACTGGATTTAAAAGTGCACAATGAGACCATGGTGAGTTGCTCTTAGCCTGTAAAAAATATTGTGACACAGGATAAGCCCCCCAACTATGCCAGGGCTTCGTTGGTCCGATATAATGAACAAATACAGTCTCAGCATCAACTGGATTAATAACTGAATCTTTTAATTCATAGTTAAGACTAAATTGTGTATTAAATTTTTTATCAACAAAACGTGCTTTATTCACTAACAATATATTTAATACATCCTGATCAAGGTGCGTTATGCGCTGTACTACCTCCGGATCTTTTAGCATTTCAATCGCTTTCTTAGAGATATTTTCTGCGGTCCAAAGAGGTATGTTAATTAAAATAAAACCGGCATTAAAATAGCCAGAAACCAGCCCAGGCGTTGCCAGGCTAACCGAGCGCTTAGTCCACCATTCCAACTCGCCTTCAGCAACGACAGCCGCAATCTCATTTTCAGCGAAGTTAAGCTCAATAAGCTCCTGAATACTCCCCTTACATGCAATATCAGCATCCAGATAAAGTACTCTATCTGTTTTATCTGAAAAATAATCGGCGATAATGAATCTAAAGTATGTTGCATAGGTCCAGTTTTTGGTACTGGGTAGCGATTTTAAGCGCTCACAGTCGATTAGGTAAACAACAATCTGCGTAGCGTACTGTTTTGCTAATGCCTCAAATCGCTGCTGGTCTTCAGAGTCAAAGAAATCGGTAAAAACATGGAAAGCTAACGCCTTCTCTGGGTTAGCAAGGAGAACCGATGCAATAGAAACACCACAGCCAAAAAGAAAGTTTTTATCAATCCCATAAGCTATATTAAATTTATCAGCATCACTATGTTGTGCATAGTTATAATCTAAAGTCTGTTGAATGACTTCTTCTTCAAAATATTTTCTGCTCATAGTGATCACTTTTGTAATTTCGAGAATATTGCATTATTAAAATTTTTAAAATATAGCACATCGTAAAATCTCTCAATCGTGCCGGGAATAATATCATGCTGATATTTTACTTCACCAGAAATAACACGATTAAGGTGTCCTACAAAATCATCTATAGCCCCCGGGGTGTAAAGCTCACCATTCAAACCGGGTTTAATCATATCGCGCGGACCAGACATACAATCAGAACTAATACACGGAATTCCATATGACATTGCTTCCAGCAGGGTCATAGGAAATCCCTCAAACGCAGAGGTAAGTAGTAACGCGGTGACATTTTTTATTTTTTGCTGTACGACTTGCCACGGCGCGCTTTGCCAACCATACCAGATCACACGCTGCTCAATACCAAGCTCCCGACTATAGGCCTGGCACTTTTCAAAATCTGAGCCATCACCAATAATATGTAGCTGCCATTCCCCTGTCGTACGAGCTAAGCCATCAAATAAATCTTTAACTCTTTTCTGTCCTTCAAATTTAAGACGCCCTACATAGAGAAATACAGCGGGTTTATCGCGCTCAGGCGACGGCACAATGATTGTTTTAATAGAGACAGGATTATAAACGACGCTAATATTTTGCGCTGAGATACCCCGTGCCATCATCTGTTCTTTAATACCACTACTGATGGCCAGATGATAATCTGCGTACGTTATACATTCTGCATGTTTTTTATGGTCGAGCGAAAAATGCGGCCACGAGAAAATAGTAAACTGTTTACCACTTTTCTTTCGTGCTTTATTGGCATAAATACATGAGATGACATCAATACATATCACAATATCCGGTGACGTTTCTTTCAGCCACTGACTAAAATTATAAACATGCTTAGCTCGACGAAGAAAACTTAATTTTATATTTGAGAATGATTGCGCATATTTAATCTCTTTTAGCCATGCTTTATCCATTTTGTCATTACGACAAAAGAAAAACATTTCACAGTTGATTTTCGGAGAGCTATTTTCAAACGTATGGATAACGTTGCTAATAACGGTTTCCATCCCTCCAAAACCAGATACCGCTTCGCCTATAAATGCTATTTTCAATGAAGTCACCATTTGCTGACACTCATGTTATTCGGCTTCCTTCACTTTTAAAATTCTGTAAGAACAAACCCAATCAACACTATATTTATACTGAGACCTGATTAAAATCGAACCCCAGTCCATGATTAAAGCTATCTTTTAGAAAAGGGCTGGTTATTTTATAGTTTTTGATAGTTGAGATATTATTTAGGTTATACTGAACTGTGCTATTAAATCCATATATCTCTAATGACATCCCTTGCTCCAGATATTCTAAAATAATGTCCTCGGCTATCATTTCAGAGCTAACATTCAATACACCATTAAACTGATGAGAGTCATATCGAGGGTGAGGAATATATATATCAACCGCTTCTTTTTTAATAAACCGCTGAAGATGCTGAAGAAAAACACACTCATCTTCTTTATTTTTTAACGCATCAGTATATACAGTTCCCAATAATACTTTTTTAAAGCCATTATTCGTATCAGGAAGACCGTTATGGTGTACCAATATAATTCCTTCGGTCTTTTCAATTATGTTGGTTCTATTAGGAAATAGAGTATAATGTTTTGCGTCTAACTTTAATATTTCATCTTTATGATATTTACGCCCCATCAGCTTTCGTATTAACTTCGATGTGGCGCTTATATTCTTATTTTCATACATTATACTTTTCTGATTGATATTATTTGTACCATCATCAAAGGTTTTTATTTCAGAAAAAGTGATACAGGATAAAATATGGTGTATAAGCGGGACATGAAAATTCGCGAAGAAAACAGTATGATATTCTCTGGCATACTTTTCCATGATTTTTTTAGCATACCGTGTTCTTTGAATCGTTTTAAATGTCGAAAATTTTGCTACCTGCGGGACGATGTCTGAGTGCCGACATAACGGCTGAATTTTTTTTAAATAGTACTGATTTTTTACGTTATCTACATCGCCAATAAATAAAACATCAACTTTTTTCAACTGCTCTTTTTCTATAATTGACCGTGCAATCAATAATTGCAAATTAGTCATGCATATGAATAGAAACATATAGCCTCTAAGCTATTTAAATATATAAATTTTATATTAAAGATTTTTTCTTATTGTTCTTTCTTTAATTCGAGCGGCTTTAACATCCGCCTGATGAATCAACCCCGATTCTTTGTGCAAAATCTCTCGCAGGGGGAGAGAGAAATACTCACGCATAAACCGGAATATATCTCGCTGAGTCAGGCCAATATTCATTGAAGAAAAATAAAGCCCAATTAAATCCTTGTCACGCCAGCGAAGGGGAACGTGCTGACGTATCTGCGCGCGATGCAGGTCGATTACGGAGATTTTTAAATCCTCTTCACGACCTGTGAAAGGTAAATGCAGAAGAAAGTGGCAAATATAACAGTCACGATGGTTAATTCCCCCGGCGTGCATTTTACGTACCATAGTCGCAACACGCTTAATGATCATCCACTTCACCTGCGCGTCCGGTGGATTAACAGCCCAGTCAGCACAGTAGTCTTCAAGGCTAATCGTGGGCGTTAAATCTTCGGTGATAATAAATGATGTTCTGGTTAGCGGATTTACGCCTTTTTCACCAAAACCAACGCCGTGCATCGTATCAACGCCCAGCTCATGTAGATGATGAATGGCGTGCCATTCTCTGTCAGCGCCCAGAACAGGCATACGTAACGAAATCAGGTTCTTCACAATTTCTTTCAGCGAAGTGCCTTTATGCCACTTCAGGAAGTAGCTTTTGCCGTCCAGCTCAAACCGCAATGTTCGACGCGTCTCCAGCTCTCTGAACACTTCGCCCTGTAACGTTTTCACTTCCTCAAAAGCATCTTTACCGCGCCATAGTGTGGTTAACGGCGCTTTCAGCTCAACCATCTAAATCACCTGTAATAATATCTGCGGCCTTCTCCGGTAAGCTGTATAAATCCTGGGTATCAGCATAATACCGCGCATTTTCAGCCCAGGCGCTGCGTAAGGAAGGCTGTGTCAGCGCTTTGAGTAAAACCTCATTTAGCGCATCCTGGCGGAATGGTTCAGTCATCGCTTCGCCACAGTTTGCATCCACAATATAATGTGCATAACCGCACACCGCGGTTGTCAGCACCGGCAAACCAGCAGTAATGGCTTCCAGCAAAACAATACCAGCAGCTTCCTGATAGGCTGGATGCAGTAAAAGGTCGGCTGCCGCCATTAACTCCGCGATATCATTACGTCCGGAGAAAAAATGCACATTCGTGCCGACGCCGCTTCTTTCAGCCAGCGCTGCAAACTTCTTCGGCTTATCCTGCCCAACAACATAGAGCACCGTATTTTGCCGTAAAGATTCGGGTAGCGATGCCAGCGCTTCAATAGAGCGATCCACACCTTTACGGGTAAAGTCAGACCCTACTTGCAACAGTAATTTTTGCTGTTCTGAGATACCATTTTTCTGACGATAAATTTGACGACTGTTTGGGATCTGTTGGCTATATTTTCTGTCCGGGTAAATCCCCGGAGGAAGAATATGGAAACGCTCCGCTTCAGTCTGATAATGTTTTTGGAAGTCAGCAATCTGCTTATTCGTCAGCATTAATAGTTGCGTCGGCTTGCCGTGTTCAAACGTGGCGCGTTCAAAAGCAGCATAATGCCGATAGCGTGATGTCAGGCGATAGAAAAATCCTTTTTCCTGTGCGACTTTTTCGGCGTAACACACGTCTGCGGCGTAATACACATCAAGGCCCGGCATCTTATTGAATCCAACCACCCGATCGACAGGGTGGTCGCGCAAATGGTGTTGCACCCAGGCATAATATTCTGCGTTACGACCGTGGTTCGTCCGGGATTTAACCGGCACGCGGATTAATTCAAAGTTATCCGGGCATTCCCCTTCCCATGACTGAGTATAAACACGAACCTGATGCCCTCGCGCCGCCACGGTTTGGGCAATGCGCATAAAATCACGCTGCAGACCGCCAAAAGGAAAATATTTATATAAGCAAAAGGCAACTCTCATAGCAGGCTGTCCAAATCTATGGGGCGTGCCTCATGCGGCAGCATTTTTTCCGTCGCGGCGATAACATCTTCAGCCGGAATCACGGAAAGGTATTTTTTATTACGATCAAGCTCATGCCGTTCAGGCATCGGCTGATAATTTCCTGCCCAAAACTGAATGATGTCGTCGGTCCAGGGACGCCAGAATACATGATCCGTCGCGCCGAAAAGGCAAATGACCGGCGTTTTGACTGCTGCGGCAATATGACCAGGGGCCGAATCAACGCCGATAAAGAGATCCGCATGGTCAATCAACGCGCCCAATTCAGGAAAGCGAGTTTTACCCGCCAGACCAGTAACCGGTTTTGTCTCACAGCCGCGTGCAATAGCATCCACGCAGGCCATCTCGTCTGCGGCCGGGCCTGACGTCAGCACAACCTGATAACCGCGGCGCTGCACGGCATCAATAACCTGAGAGAATTTATCATTATCCCAGCACTTAAATAGCTGCCGTGCCGTAGGCTGAATAACAACATATTGTCGGGTCACACCAAGTTGTTTGAGCTGTTGTCGCATGTTTTCCCAATGTTCCGGGCGATAGCTCATGGTGGTTTCCGTGACATACTGTTTTAACGCTAACGGCTTTAGCGCGGATAATGTGCGCTCAACAGCATGTTCTCCCGCATAAGGTACTAAATGCGTAAAGCTCTTTTTCCATAAAGCAGACTGACGATTACCGAAATCCTGCGAGATTTTTGTTTTTGCGTTTAAAAAACGCACAATGAGCGCCACGCTCCACTGATCGGTGAGATTGACGACCAGATCATACGAGTTAGCACGCAATTTTTTGATTAGCGATAGCGCGTTTTTAATCTTCTCTTTTGTCCCTGCGCCTTTGTTACTGATGCCGTAGAGTGCATTAATCTCCGGATTTTCCGACAATATCGGTATGGTGTTCTGGTAAAGAAGCACATCGATTTTTGCATCGGGATAATTCTGCTTCAGCGTGCTGATGACAGGAGTGGTAAGTAACATGTCTCCATGAAAACGCATTTTTATAATCAGAATTCTTCGAAATGGCTTTTCCACAAGCGACTCTTTGGTTGAAATTGTCCGGATAAATAAGCAGAAAAAAGCACGCTACCGCCCCAGGCTTCACAGCAACCCGATGGCTAATACCGCACTCATTTTAGATGCGCTAGTGTAACACTTCTTTCGCAGCAATCCGATACGAATAATTTTTATACACAATCATTTTTTTAATTATAAATTCAAAGAGATAATAATTTATCCCTCTCTTGTGAATGGTCATTCCCATTGTCTGGGGCGACAAGGGCGGCAAATTTCAATGGATTGCGTAAAAATGCAAAAATAATGGGGTTCAGCGCCTGGAATCCTCGCTTCTGAGCCAATTTGGCGCAAAAATGGGAAAAGTAATGGTAAAGCCCAGGCTAAATACATAGAATCCCCAGCACATCCATAAGTCAGCTATTTACTATGCTCGAATTGCTTTACACCGCTCTTCTCTACCTTATTCAGCCTCTGATCTGGATACGGCTTTGGGTGCGTGGACGTAAAGCGCCGGCCTATCGTAAACGTTGGGGTGAACGCTACGGATTCTACCGCCGTCCGTTGAAACCGGGCGGAATCATGCTGCATTCCGTCTCGGTGGGCGAAACTCTGGCGGCCATCCCATTGGTCCGCGCTCTACGTCATCGCTATCCCGATCTGCCTATTACCGTAACGACCATGACGCCGACCGGCTCGGAGCGCGTCCAGTCCGCCTTTGGCAACGATGTTCAGCACGTTTACTTGCCTTATGATTTGCCCGATGCGCTCAATCGTTTCCTCAATGAGATTGATCCTAAGCTGGTATTGATCATGGAGACTGAGCTCTGGCCAAATCTGATTGCTGCGCTGCACAAACGTCATATTCCACTGGTTATCGCTAATGCGCGGCTTTCCGCCCGCTCCGCCGCGGGTTATGCGAAGCTTGGCAAGTTTGTCCGTACGCTCCTGCGCCGTATCACCCTGATTGCCGCGCAAAACGAAGAAGATGGCGAACGCTTTGTGGCATTGGGCGCGAAGAACAATCAGGTCACGGTCACCGGCAGTCTGAAATTTGATATTTCAGTTACGCCGCAGCTGGCGGCTAAAGCCGTTACGCTACGCCGCCAGTGGGCGCCGCACCGTCCGGTCTGGATTGCCACCAGCACCCACGATGGCGAAGAGAGTATCGTTATCGCCGCTCACCAGGCGTTATTACATCAATTCCCGAATTTATTACTGATTCTGGTGCCCCGCCATCCGGAGCGTTTTCCGGATGCTATCAATCTTGTGCGTCAGGCAGGGTTAAGCTACATCACTCGCTCTTCGGGCGAAGTGCCGTCCGCCAGCACCCAGGTCGTGGTAGGCGATACCATGGGCGAATTGATGTTGCTCTATGGCATTGCCGATCTCGCCTTTGTTGGTGGTTCGCTGGTTGAACGCGGCGGTCATAACCCGCTGGAGGCCGCCGCTCATGCGATTCCGGTACTGATGGGTCCGCATACCTTTAACTTTAAAGATATTTGCGCCCGTCTGGATCAGGCGAGCGGACTTATCACGATTACCGATGCGGCTACGCTGGCAAAAGAAGTTTCCTCTTTACTGACCGACGCTGATTATCGTAATTTCTACGGACGTCACGCAGTTGAAGTGCTGTATCAAAATCAGGGCGCGCTCCAGCGTCTGCTGCAACTGCTGGAACCTTATCTGCCACCGAAAACGCATTGAGGACTGTCATGCAAAAACGGGCGATTTATCCAGGCACGTTTGATCCGATTACTAACGGTCATCTCGATATTGTGACGCGCGCAACGCAGATGTTCGACCATGTCATTCTGGCTATCGCCGCCAGCCCCGGCAAGAAACCCATGTTCACCCTGGACGAACGTGTGGCGCTGGCGCAAAAAGCGACCGCACACCTGGGTAACGTAGAGGTGGTAGGCTTTAGCGACCTGATGGCCAATTTCGCCCGCGACAGACAGGCGAATATCCTGATTCGTGGTCTGCGCGCGGTGGCGGATTTTGAATATGAAATGCAGTTGGCGCATATGAATCGCCATCTGATGCCGCAACTGGAAAGCGTTTTCCTGATGCCGTCCAAAGAGTGGTCGTTTATTTCATCGTCGCTGGTCAAAGAAGTGGCACGCCATCAGGGCGATGTGACCCACTTTCTGCCGGACAATGTGCATCAGGCGCTAATGGATAAGTTGAAATAAGTTTCCTTCCTTGCCGGGCCTGGCGTTTTACTTCTGACAGTGACGGCAATAGAACGTCGCACGCTGTGCGTGTTTCGTTGCGACTATCGGCGTACCGCATACCCGACACGGCTCGCCTTTGCGCCCGTACACCTGCAACTCCTGCGCAAAATAGCCCGGTTTCCCATCGCTTTGCAGAAAATCCTTCAGCGTTGTCCCGCCTTGTTCAATAGAGCGCAGCAAAACGGCTTTAATCACCCGTGCCAGCAGGTCGCACTCCTCTGTCGAGAGTGACGACGCCAGGCGGTCAGGGTGAATACCAGCGGCAAACAGCGACTCGCTGGCGTAGATATTCCCCACGCCGACCACCAGCTTGTTATCCATCAGCCAGGGTTTAATCGCCATCTTCTTCTTCGCGCATTTCTGCTGCAAATATTCGCCATTAAACTCATCGCTTAGCGGCTCCGGTCCCAGATGCGCCAGTACGTTATGCCCTTCCAGCTCTTTGGTCCATAACCAGGCGCCAAAGCGGCGAGGATCGGTATAACGTAGAATTTTGCCATTGCTCATCACCAAATCGACATGGTCGTGCTTTTCCGCCGGCAGCGCTTCCGACAGTATCCGCAAGCTTCCCGACATCCCCAGGTGAATAATTATCCAGCCGTCAGGCAGCTCCAGCAGTAAATATTTAGCACGACGCTGAACGCTAAGGACAGGTGTATCGCTCAGACGATAAATTTCGTCTGAAACCGGCCAGCGCAGACGGCCGTTACGGATATGGGCGTGCAGGATAGTAGCGCCAACTAAATGGGGTTCAATACCCCGGCGGCTGGTTTCAACTTCGGGTAATTCAGGCATAACGTCTCCGGCTGTATGGCAGGTCTCATTAATATGGGGACGGCCAGAAAACAAAAAACCCCGCCGAAGCGAGGTTTTTGTTACATCAAAGCGAGAATTATTTGATTTTCGCTTCTTTGTAGATCACGTGCTGACGGACAACTGGATCGAATTTTTTCAGTTCCAGTTTTTCCGGTTTAGTACGTTTGTTCTTCGTAGTGGTATAGAAGTGACCAGTACCAGCAGAAGAAACCAGCTTGATTTTCTCACGAATACCTTTAGCCATGACTTATTTCCTCTTAGTACTTAGTACTTTTCGCCACGGGCACGCAGTTCAGACAGAACTGTTTCGATGCCTTTTTTATCGATGATACGCATACCTTTAGCAGATACACGCAGGGTGACAAAACGCTTCTCGCTCTCAACCCAGAAACGGTGAGAGTGCAGGTTAGGCAGGAAACGGCGTTTAGTCGCGTTCAGTGCGTGGGAACGGTTGTTACCGGTCACCGGACGCTTGCCAGTAACTTGGCAGACTCGGGACATGTCTATTCTCCAAAAATCAAATTAGCTCGAGCTTCGTATGGGGTATCGGCGCCTCGTCAGGCTTTACAGCCTGGTCATCGCGCAGTTCTATTGAACTCTCGATTGCCAGGCCCAAATGCCAAACCCGAGATTCTCAAAGGTGGCGTAGTATACGCTGACCCGGCGATATGCTCAAGTCCCGAACAGACAAAGATCCCGATGGATCGCGCAAAGAATCTTAAATCCAGCCGCGTTCGGCAAAAGAAACGTACTCTCCGCGCCCAATTATCAGGTGATCGAGCACCCGGATATCCATAAACTGGCAACACTTTATCACGCGCTCAGTGATAAGTTTATCTGCTTTACTTGGCTCTGCGCAGCCTGAAGGGTGGTTATGCGCCAGAATGACCGCTGAAGCATTGAGTTTAATCGCTTCCCGAACAATCTCACGCGGATGCACCTCTACGTGGTTAAGCGTGCCGGAAAACAGGCGGCTGTGCTGAAGCACCCGGTGCTGGGCATCGAGGAAGATCACCAGAAAGATCTCACGCTCTTCACCCGTCAGTTGGCTTTGCAGAAATTCCCGCGTCATTTCCGGACTCAGCAACGCACTTTCCTCATTCATGCGCACGCTGTAATAGCGCCTTGCCAGCTCAGCAATGCCTTTCAACTGCGCGAATTTCGCCAGGCCGATGCCGTTTACGCCGCGAAACTGCGCAAAGTCCGCCGACAACAGGCCATACAGCGACCCAAAGTGCTGCAATATCTCTTTTGCCAACGTCATAACATCTTTTCCCGGCGTGCCGGTACGTAAAAAAAGCGCCAGCAGTTCCACGTCGCTGAGGGAAGCAATGCCGGATCTGAGCATTTTTTCACGCGGTAATAATTCCTCC
This sequence comes from Salmonella sp. NW645, assembly GCF_051703725.1. Classification (NCBI taxonomy): domain Bacteria; kingdom Pseudomonadati; phylum Pseudomonadota; class Gammaproteobacteria; order Enterobacterales; family Enterobacteriaceae; genus Salmonella; species Salmonella sp. NW645. The sequence goes on from NZ_JAMMKR010000006.1 coordinate 296,773, forward strand.
AACGTATCCATACGCGCACCTCCTTTTTTAAGGAAGCGGCATAGTGGCATAGCCTTTGGGAGAGATCGACGCCCCGATTTTGTTCTTGCGTAGCGCCTCGCAAAGTGGAGCGCAGGCAACGACACGACGCCGTAGAGATTGTGATAAAATAGCCGCCTTTCAAAGTCACCCAACAGGAAAGACATGATGAGCCTGGCCGGTAAAAAAATTGTTCTCGGCGTTAGCGGCGGTATCGCTGCGTATAAAACGCCGGAGCTGGTGCGCCGTTTACGTGAGCGCGGCGCTGACGTGCGCGTGGCAATGACCGAGGCGGCAAAAGCCTTTATTACCCCCCTGAGCTTACAGGCAGTGTCGGGCTATCCCGTATCCGACAGTCTGCTTGACCCTGCCGCTGAAGCCGCGATGGGGCATATCGAGTTGGGGAAATGGGCCGACCTGGTGATTCTTGCCCCCGCGACCGCCGACCTGATCGCCCGTGTAGCATCGGGTATGGCTAATGATTTAGTCTCCACCATCTGCCTGGCGACGCCAGCCCCGGTGGCCGTTCTTCCGGCCATGAACCAACAGATGTACCGCGCTGCTGCCACGCAACATAATCTGGAGGTGCTCGCCTCTCGCGGCCTGTTCATTTGGGGGCCGGATAGCGGCAGTCAGGCGTGCGGCGATGTAGGCCCAGGCCGAATGCTGGACCCATTAGTTATCGTTGATAAGGCCGCCGCGCATTTCGCTGCCGTCAACGATCTGCGACATCTTAATATCATGATTACGGCAGGCCCGACGCGCGAACCGCTCGACCCGGTGCGTTATATTTCCAACCACAGCTCCGGTAAAATGGGCTTCGCTATTGCGGCGGCCGCCGCGCGTCGCGGCGCAAATGTCACGCTGGTCTCCGGTCCCGTTTCGTTACCAACGCCGCCTTTTGTAAAACGGGTTGATGTCATAACCGCGCTGGACATGGAAGCCGCTGTTCAGGCCGCCGTTCAACAGCAGCACATTTTCATTAGCTGCGCCGCCGTGGCTGACTATCGCGCAGAGACTATCGCCAGTGAAAAAATCAAAAAACAGGCGGCGCAAGGTGATGAATTACTAATAAAAATGGTCAAAAACCCGGACATTGTCGCCGGGGTGGCCGCACTCAGTGACAATCGACCCTACGTTGTTGGGTTTGCCGCGGAAACGAATAATGTGGAAGAATACGCCCGGCAAAAACGTATCCGTAAGAACCTTGACCTGATTTGTGCAAATGATGTTTCTCTTTCAAATCAGGGATTTAATAGCGATAAAAACGCTTTACACCTTTTCTGGCAGGATGGAGATAAAGTCTTACCGCTTGAGCGAAAAGAACTCCTGGGCCAATTATTACTCGACGAGATCGTGACCCGTTATGATGAAAAAAATCGACGTTAAGATTCTGGACCCGCGTGTTGGTCAGCAGTTTCCGCTACCGACTTATGCTACTTCTGGTTCTGCCGGGCTTGACCTGCGCGCCTGTCTCGACGACGCCGTAGAACTGGCGCCTGGCGCAACGACGTTGGTGCCTACCGGACTGGCCATTCATATCGCCGATCCATCACTGGCGGCAGTCATGTTGCCGCGTTCGGGCCTGGGCCATAAACATGGTATCGTGCTGGGTAACCTGGTCGGGCTGATTGATTCCGATTATCAGGGGCAACTGATGGTTTCGATCTGGAACCGTGGTCAGGACAGTTTTACCATTGAACCGGGCGAACGTATCGCGCAAATGGTGTTTGTTCCGGTCGTTCAGGCCGAATTTAATCTGGTGGAAGCATTTGACGCCACCGAACGTGGCGAGGGCGGCTTCGGTCATTCTGGCCGTAAGTAAATTTTACGCATCCCCATAACGTCATAATACTGCCGCAAGCGCTGAGTTTGCGGTTATAGCGTGGGTGCTCGCCTGGCAAGTGCTTATTTTCAGGGGTATTTTGTAACATGGCAGAAAAACAAACTGCGAAAAGGAATCGTCGCGAAGAAATACTTCAGTCACTGGCGCTGATGCTTGAATCCAGCGATGGAAGCCAACGCATCACGACGGCAAAACTGGCGGCCTCGGTCGGCGTTTCCGAAGCGGCGCTATACCGCCATTTTCCCAGCAAGACCCGCATGTTCGATAGCCTGATTGAGTTTATCGAAGATAGTCTGATTACCCGTATCAATCTGATTTTAAAAGATGAAAAAAACACCAGCACGCGTTTGCGCCTGATTGTGTTGCTGATTCTGGGTTTTGGCGAACGCAACCCTGGCCTGACGCGCATTCTTACCGGGCACGCGCTGATGTTTGAACAGGATCGCCTGCAGGGACGCATTAATCAGCTTTTTGAACGCATCGAAGCGCAGCTCCGCCAGGTGCTACGAGAAAAAAGAATGCGTGAAGGCGAAGGCTACACGACGGATGAAAATCTGCTGGCAAGCCAACTGTTAGCCTTCTGTGAAGGTATGCTTTCACGGTTCGTGCGTAGCGAATTTAAATACCGCCCAACGGACGATTTCGACGCCCGCTGGCCGCTCATTGCCGCTCAGCTACAGTAACGCTGACTGGATAGAGGCTCACGCCTTATCCAGGCGACAGAAACATAAGCCCGGTAAAGCGCCACCGGGCAATTCGCTTACACGCCAAATTCTTCCCGGTATGCTCGCACAGCCGCCAGATGCTCAGCCATATCAGGTTTTTCTTCCAGATAGGCAATCAGGTCTTTCAGCGTAATGATGGAGATAACCTTACAACCATAGTCGCGCTCCACTTCCTGAATCGCGGAAATCTCGCCGCGGCCACGTTCCTGACGATCCAGCGAAATCAGTACGCCAGCCAGCGTAGCCCCGTGCGCCTGAATAATCTCCATCGACTCGCGAATCGCCGTACCTGCGGTAATCACGTCATCCACCAGCATCACGCGGCCCTGTAGCGCGCTGCCCACCAGACTCCCGCCTTCGCCATGATCTTTTGCCTCTTTGCGGTTAAAGCAGTACGGCAGGTCTTTATCGTGATGTTCCGCCAGCGCAACCGCCGTCGTCGTCGCGATCGGAATACCTTTGTATGCGGGGCCAAACAGCAGATCAAATTCAATACCGGAATCCACCAGCGCTTCGGCATAAAAACGGCCTAACAACGCCAGGTCGCGCCCGGTATTAAACAGCCCGGCGTTGAAGAAATAGGGGCTTTTGCGCCCGGATTTCAGCGTAAACTCGCCAAACTTTAGTACCTGCTTGTTAAGCGCAAACTCAATAAACTGGCGCTGATACGGTTTCATGGATTCGCTCCTTTTCTTACTTTCATCATTTACGAAATTTACGGACAAAAAAAAGGCGACTTTTCAGTCGCCTTAAAATCAATTTTCTAACGCCGCCTTCTGCGTCGCCACAATGGATTCAATTCCCCCTCGGGCCAGCGCCAACAAAGTGAGAAGTTCTTCATGGCTGAACGGCTCGCCTTCCGCGGTACCCTGTACTTCAATAATGCGGCCGTCTTCAGTCATCACGACGTTCATGTCGGTTTCTGCGGCGGAATCTTCAACATATTCCAGATCGCAGATCGCTTCGCCGTTAACGATGCCTACGGAAACCGCCGCCACCATGCCTTTCATCGGATTGGTTTTCAGCTTACCGTTGGCAACCAATTTATTCAGCGCATCCGCCAACGCCACGCAGGCACCGGTAATAGACGCTGTACGCGTACCGCCATCGGCCTGGATTACATCGCAGTCCAGCGTAATGGTAAATTCGCCGAGCGTTTTCAGATCGACCGCTGCACGCAGCGCACGCGCGATCAAACGCTGAATTTCCATAGTACGGCCGCCCTGCTTACCCTTTGCCGCTTCACGCGCATTACGGGTATGGGTAGCGCGAGGCAACATGCCATACTCTGCGGTGATCCACCCCTGGCCTTGCCCTTTCAGAAAACGAGGGACGCCCTCTTCAATGGAGGCGGTGCACAACACTTTGGTATCTCCAAATTCGACCAGTACCGAGCCTTCAGCGTGTTTTGTATAGTTACGGGTCAGGGTTACGGGACGCACCTGATTAGCGCTACGGCCTGCTGGACGCATATTGAGATCTCCGGCTTAAAACGAATGTGGCTGCGCATTATACGGACTTCCGATGGTTATTCCTATCCTGACAAGGCCTGGATAGCTATAATCCCCTCATCTCTCCTTTAAAAACGGGAACATCTATGATCCGCAGTATGACCGCCTACGCCCGGCGTGAAATCAAGGGTGAATGGGGTAGCGCGACCTGGGAAATGCGCTCGGTAAACCAGCGTTATCTGGAAACTTACTTTCGTCTGCCGGAACAGTTCCGTAGTCTTGAACCCGTCGTGCGCGAACGCATTCGTACACGCCTGACGCGTGGCAAAGTCGAATGTATGCTGCGTTTTGAACCCGATGCCAGCGCGCAAGGCGAGCTTATTCTGAATGAAAAGCTAGCGAAACAATTAGTTAGCGCCGCAAACTGGGTCAAAATGCAGAGCGACGAAGGGGAAATCAATCCGGTTGATATTTTGCGCTGGCCAGGTGTCATGGCGGCGCAAGAGCAGGATCTGGACGCGATTGCCGCAGAAATTTTAGCCGCGCTGGACGGTACGCTGGATGACTTTATCATCGCGCGCGAAACGGAAGGCCAGGCGCTGAAAGCGCTGATTGAACAACGGCTGGAGGGCGTCAGCGCCGAAGTAGCGAAAGTCCGCGCGCATATGCCGGAAATCTTGCAATGGCAGCGTGAACGTCTGGTCGCGAAGCTGGAAGATGCTCAGGTTCAGTTGGAAAACAACCGTCTGGAGCAAGAGCTGGTGATGATGGCGCAGCGCATTGATGTGGCGGAAGAGCTGGATCGTCTGGAAGCGCACGTCAAAGAGACTTACAACATTCTGAAGAAAAAAGAGGCGGTAGGTCGCCGTCTGGACTTCATGATGCAAGAATTTAACCGTGAGTCGAACACCCTGGCCTCCAAATCCATCAACGCTGATGTAACTAACTCCGCTATTGAATTAAAAGTGTTGATCGAGCAAATGCGCGAGCAAATCCAGAATATTGAATAATTCTGGCGCTCAATATGTCACAGAGCCCGCCTTATGCGGGCTCTCGCGTTTATCGGTAGTACGTTTTTAATTTCCGGCGAATAGCGTCGATAAGGCGTCGCTTCCACTCTACCGTCGAAGCCCGATACTGCATAAAAATAGCGCCTTCCGCCTGCTCCCCGGCAAGCGGCAGGACAAAAAGACCGCGCTTATCGGATAAATTTTCATACCAGGGGCGCGGTACAATCGCCATTAGCGGCGCCGACTGGACAGCAGGCGCAAGTTGACTGTAATCATGACAAACAAACGCCAGCGGACGTTCAAACCCGGCACGAGCCTGCTGCCTGTCCAGTTCGTTGTTCTCTTTTGTCCACGGCAAACAGTAAATGTGCTGATAATGCTGTAGATCAGCAAAATTCAACTCTGCGGCATTCTCCAGACGTGAACGCAATGGCGCGCCATAAACCGCAATCAAACGTGTAGTCCCCACCCGCTCGTAATGCAGAGCGCTGACCTGCTTTTGATGGTCGCCAATTGCCAGCACCAAATCAACCGAGCTATCCAACAGTTCATCACGCCAGGGTCGGCGGGCAAAAGGAAGGCACTCGATCACCGCCTGATGAAGATGACCTTTCTCTGCGAGAACGGGCGTAAGCAGCGCGTTCAATGCGGGAGGAAGTACCACCCGGAAACAACGGGAGCCGTTCTCTTTATCGCCAAACAGCTCCTCATTAAGCGAAACAAACACAGGCGCCAATTTGTCACGCAGCGCCTGCGCATAAGGCGTAGGAATCTGGCGGTTCCCTTCCCGTCGAAACAACGGGTCGTTTAGCGCATCGCGCAATCTCATTAACGCATGACTTACCGCAGAAGGCGACAAAGCCAGCTTTTGCGCCGTTTTCCCCGTAGAGCTCGTCTCCAGCAGCACATACAGTACTTTTAACAGATTCATATCCATTTGCAGCAAGTTCATTAAACGTCTCTCTTATTGAACCTGGCTAAATTACTGCCAGGTATACTGCGGGCGCTTCAATCAGGAGAACATTATGAATCGCTATGCATTATTCTTTGTATGTATATTTTCAACATCAGCACTTCCTGCCATGGCGGCATTAGATCCTTCACAACCGTTATCACCCGCGCCTCCGTTATCACTGTTTAAAGCGTGGGCTAAGCCTATAAAGCCGTTTCAAATCACAGAAGGCGTGTGGTATGTCGGCACGGAAAATCTCTCTTCTATTCTGCTGACCACTCCGGCAGGGCATATTCTTATTGATGCGGGGTTGGATGAAAGCGCACCGCAAATTAAAGCGAATATTGAAGCGGCAGGATTCCGCCTCACAGACATACGCTATCTATTGAACAGCCATGCGCGGCTGGATCAAGCGGGGGGCATGGCACGTTTGAAAGCGTGGAGCGGCGCACAATTGGTCGCCAGCCAACCCAACGCCGATCAGATGGCGAGGGGTGGACGAGAGGATTTTGCGCTTGGCGATGCGCTCCCCTTCCCGCCCGTCACCACTGATAAAATTATCCACAACCAGGAAAGCATCAGCCTCGGAGGGATAACCGTGACAGCACTATTCACGCCTGGACATCTGCCCGGCTCAACTTCCTGGCGCGTAACGCTCCGCAACGGCAAGACGCTAATTTACGCAGATAGTCTCGCCACACCTGACTATCTGCTGATTAACAACAAAAATTACCCTGACCTGGTTACTGATATTCAGAGCAGCTTTAAAACACTGGCCGCTCAGCATGTTGATATCTTTATTGCCAACAAAGGTGACCGCTTCGGGCTACTGGAGAAACGACAGCAACTTCGCAACGGCGATACACAGGCATTCTTTGATTCCAATGGCTTGCAACAGTATGTGGAACACTCACGTCAGCGCTTCATCACACAACTTACCGCACAGCAGCCATAATGAAATGACTCACCGGCGGCGCGTCCAGGGCGCCGTTCAGGTAATTTATCTAAGTCAAAACAGAAAAACCTTGCATACAATAAACCACAAAAATGATGTGCAATTTATTGATATATATAATAAATAATTATTAACCATAAATTTAAAATCATTACTAAAATTTATTAATCGTATAATGCCTTAGAAAATCTCAATCGTGATACAGCGCACAAATCGTTAATCTTCGCCCCCAGTAAATTAGGGGGAAATCATGCTGTTGCACGTTCTTTATTTAATTGGCATCACTGCCGAGGCCATGACGGGCGCACTCGCTGCGGGTCGTCGTCGCATGGATACATTCGGCGTAATTATTATTGCTACCGCCACCGCCATTGGTGGAGGCTCGGTTCGCGACATTCTGCTCGGTCACTATCCGCTGGGTTGGGTGAAGCATCCCGAATATGTCATTATTGTGGCGACTGCCGCTGTATTGACCACCATTGTTGCCCCCGTCATGCCCTATTTACGCAAGCTTTTCCTGGTACTTGACGCGCTGGGGTTGGTGGTTTTCTCTATTATTGGCGCTCAGATAGCCCTTGATATGGGCGAAGGGCCAATTATCGCCGTGGTAGCCGCCGTCACTACCGGCGTCTTTGGCGGCGTACTCCGCGATATGTTCTGCAAACGCATTCCACTGGTGTTTCAAAAAGAGCTATATGCCGGCATTTCGTTCGCCTCGGCGGTGCTCTATATTGCGCTACAACATTACGTCATGAATCCGGATGTCGTCGTTATCTCTACGTTACTGTTTGGCTTTACAGCAAGGTTATTAGCGCTACGTCTTAAACTTGGCCTGCCGGTATTTTATTACCGCCATGAAGGGCACTAAGACCCAAATCCGGGAATATGCTGAGCAGACAGCCATCTGCTCAGCGCTTTGATCTGCGGATTATCCCGCCAGTCGATAACTCTCCCGGCACGGCGCTCGCCCGTCGCTGGCAACTGCCGCCAGTGTTGCTCTGTTCGCATTAATAACTGCTCCCATGAACGATCGCCGCTGGCCTGTAATGCGGCCTGCGTTAAGGGGATATCCATCGCCATGATCCAGCGGGTAAACGACTGCCGGCGCGCCAGGTTAAATTGTCGCCATATCTGCTCGCTTTTTCCTTTAGCAAAGCCTGGCGTGTTGGCTATTTGCGCTGACGTCAGGGCAAGCCAGGAGAAGATATGCTCAAAGCGATGCGTCTGATGCAAGGCCCGCCAGCTGGCTTCGCCCATTCCGTCCAGACCCAACGCCGATCGTGATCCCAGCCATACCAGCCTGGAGATAAACTGTTCCTGACACGTTGCCGACGCGTAAAAGCAGGTCAGCGAGTTGAAATGGCTATCAGGCGGTACAGGCTTACTCCGCTCACGACTCCGCCAGACGACCTCATCAAGCCGGGGAATGCCTTGCCCGGCCAGACTCACCAGGATCTGATCGCCCGGCGCGATATCCCACGCTTCCCAACGTTTCACAGAGCCGATATTGACCCGCTGAACCCGCTTATCATCCAATATAACGGGGACAAGCGACGCTACTACGGTAATTTTGCCGCTTTTCCCCACCGAGAACTGAATAGCGCTCACTTGCGCGACCTGCGCTACTGGCGGATATTTCCATGCTGCCAGCCAGTCGCCCTGCCCGGGTCGCCAGTATTGTGCCGCGGGCTCTTTAGCCATGCGTATCACTACGCCATCCGTCACAAAGGGCAACGCTGACGTCAGCCATGACTGGCGCGCCCGCTCGACCTCGCTGGCATCTTTTACCGCCAGGGTATATTTCTTCGTCAGACTGAATCCAGCCTTAGCAAGTTGGCTTAATCTTTCGGGCATATTTGCCGGACCGTCCGGCCACGCCCAAATAAAAATACCCAACGAATTTAGCGCGGAGGCGTTATCCTGGCGCATTAACATTCCTGCGACTTTCGAGCGCGCATTCATCCCGCCCATCCGTTGCTGGATATGCCCCTCGCGCTGTAGAAAGATTTCGCCCTGCAACACCGCGTTAGCAAGCGCGCCTTGTGTTGTCTGCGGTATAGAGGGGATCAGGCGAATTTTTGGCGTCCAGTCCTCGCCTTGTAGTCCGTTACCTCGGCTGATAGCCCTGGCCAGTTTACCGTTTTGATAAACCAGCGTTACCGCTACGCCATCCACTTTTGGTTGTACCCAAAGCTCGCTGCGCCCGCGCATCCACTGTTCTACCGCCTGCCGGTCCGCGAGTTTACGTACGCCCGTATGCGCAACAGGATGCATTGTTGTACCGTTTAACGGCGGTGAAACCGGAGTAGATGAAACATCCTGACCAACACAGCGTTGCCACTGAACCAGCCTTGCGCTGAGTTGGTCGTACACACTATCGTCAACCGCGCTAACGCCTTGTTTCCAGTAAATGTCATTCCAGTCAGCGAGCTGTTGCTGTAAACGGGCGATTTCTTCAGCGGCCCTTGCTGGCGGCCAGGCCGGGCAAAGCGCCCCACTCTGCGAATGCCACAATAAAATTCCCCACGCCATACTTTTCCATAATCTCATCACGACCTCCTGCGCACATTGCCCGGCAGGTATAGCGCTTTAGTGAATAAAAACCGACAGGTAAAAATGCATCATCCGAGCCGCTTTCCAGATTTTTTGGTGGGTTGCTGCAACGACGCGATAAAAGCGGAAAAAGGGACGCAAAATGCAATAATCTGGCGCAAAAAGTGTGACAAAGACTACGTCGCATAACGGCGATGTGTATAATAAGCCCGTATCAAGGCTCTATTTCGATAATCACAGACGTAAGATACTCATGGCTCAAGGTACGCTTTATATTGTTTCTGCCCCCAGTGGCGCGGGTAAATCCAGCCTGATTCAGGCTTTATTAAAAACCCAACCGTTGTATGACACTCAGGTTTCCGTTTCACATACCACGCGCGCGCCGCGTCCGGGTGAAGTGCACGGTGAGCACTATTTCTTTGTAAATCATGATGAGTTTAAAACCATGATTGGCAGGGAGGCGTTTCTGGAGCACGCGGAAGTGTTTGGCAATTACTACGGCACTTCGCGCGAAACCATTGAGCAAGTGCTGGCAACCGGCGTTGATGTTTTTCTGGATATCGACTGGCAGGGCGCCCAGCAAATTCGCGAAAAGATGCCGCAAGCACGCAGCATTTTTATTTTGCCGCCGTCAAAGATCGAATTGGATCGCCGTTTACGCGGTCGCGGGCAAGATAGCGAAGAAGTCATTGCCAAACGAATGGCGCAAGCGGTTGCAGAAATGAGCCATTACGCCGAATATGATTATCTTATTGTGAATGACGACTTTGATACCGCGTTAAGCGACTTGAAAACCATCATTCGCGCTGAACGTCTGCGTATGAGCCGCCAAAAGCAGCGTCATGACGCTTTAATCAGCAAATTGTTGGCAGACTGAACCCACTTTCAGTATCATGCCCAGTCATTTCTTCACCTGTGGAGCATTTTAAGTATGGCACGCGTAACTGTTCAGGACGCTGTAGAGAAAATTGGTAACCGTTTTGACCTGGTACTGGTCGCCGCGCGTCGCGCTCGTCAGATGCAGGTAGGCGGAAAGGATCCGCTGGTACCGGAAGAAAACGATAAAACTACCGTTATCGCGTTGCGCGAAATCGAAGAAGGTCTGATTAACAACCAGATCCTCGACGTCCGCGAGCGCCAGGAACAGCAAGAGCAGGAAGCCGCTGAATTACAAGCCGTTACCGCTATTGCTGAAGGTCGTCGTTAATCACAAAGCGGGTCGCCCTTGTATCTGTTTGAAAGCCTGAATCAACTGATTCAAACCTACCTGCCGGAAGACCAGATTAAGCGTCTTCGGCAGGCGTATCTCGTTGCACGTGACGCTCACGAGGGCCAGACACGTTCAAGCGGTGAACCCTATATCACGCACCCGGTAGCGGTGGCCTGTATTCTGGCCGAGATGAAACTCGACTACGAAACGCTGATGGCCGCTCTGCTGCATGACGTGATTGAAGATACCCCCGCCACTTATCAGGACATGGAACAGCTTTTCGGTAAAAGCGTTGCCGAGCTGGTAGAGGGGGTGTCGAAACTTGATAAGCTCAAGTTCCGCGATAAGAAAGAGGCGCAGGCCGAAAACTTTCGCAAAATGATTATGGCGATGGTGCAGGATATCCGCGTCATCCTCATTAAGCTTGCTGACCGTACCCATAACATGCGCACGCTGGGCTCGTTACGCCCGGATAAACGTCGTCGTATTGCCCGTGAAACCCTCGAAATTTACAGCCCGCTGGCACACCGTTTAGGTATCCATCACATCAAGACCGAGCTTGAAGAGCTGGGTTTTGAAGCGCTGTATCCCAATCGTTACCGCGTCATCAAAGAAGTGGTAAAAGCGGCGCGCGGCAACCGTAAAGAGATGATCCAAAAAATCCTCTCTGAAATCGAAGGACGTTTGCAAGAGGCGGGAATTCCGTGTCGCGTTAGCGGTCGCGAAAAACATCTTTACTCGATCTACTGTAAAATGGTGCTCAAAGAGCAGCGTTTTCACTCGATCATGGACATTTACGCGTTTCGCGTCATCGTTCATGACTCCGATACCTGCTATCGCGTACTCGGCCAGATGCACAGTCTCTATAAGCCGCGTCCGGGACGGGTGAAAGACTATATTGCCATTCCCAAAGCGAACGGCTATCAGTCTTTGCACACCTCAATGATCGGCCCGCACGGCGTTCCTGTTGAAGTCCAGATCCGTACCGAAGATATGGATCAGATGGCGGAAATGGGGGTCGCGGCGCACTGGGCGTATAAAGAACACGGTGAGACCAGCACCACGGCGCAGATCCGCGCCCAGCGCTGGATGCAGAGCCTGCTGGAGCTACAACAGAGCGCCGGTAGTTCGTTTGAATTTATCGAAAGCGTAAAATCCGATCTCTTCCCGGATGAGATTTACGTTTTCACCCCGGAAGGACGCATTGTCGAACTGCCCGCTGGCGCTACGCCGGTGGACTTCGCCTACGCCGTGCATACCGATATCGGCCACGCCTGCGTCGGCGCGCGTGTCGACCGGCAGCCTTATCCGCTGTCGCAGCCGCTTAGCAGCGGTCAGACCGTCGAAATTATTACCGCGCCGGGCGCGCGTCCCAACGCCGCCTGGCTGAACTTTGTCGTCAGCTCTAAAGCGCGCGCTAAAATTCGTCAGTTGCTGAAAAACCTCAAACGTGATGACTCCGTAAGCCTGGGCCGTCGTCTGCTTAACCATGCTTTAGGCGGTAGTCGTAAGCTGGCGGAAATTCCGCAGGAAAATATTCAGCGCGAACTGGATCGTATGAAGCTGGCAACGCTTGACGATCTGCTGGCGGAAATCGGTCTCGGCAACGCGATGAGCGTAGTGGTCGCGAAAAATCTGCAGCAAGGAGAAGCCGTGGTGCCGACCGTTGCGCAATCGAATCACGGCCACCTGCCGATTAAAGGCGCGGATGGCGTGCTTATCACCTTTGCGAAGTGTTGTCGTCCGATCCCAGGCGACCCGATCATCGCTCACGTCAGCCCAGGTAAAGGACTGGTGATCCACCATGAATCCTGCCGTAATATCCGTGGATACCAGAAAGAGCCAGAGAAATTTATGGCGGTCGAATGGGACAAAGAGACGGAGCAGGAATTCATTACCGAAATCAAGGTGGAAATGTTTAACCATCAGGGCGCGCTGGCTAACCTGACGGCGGCGATTAATACGACCACCTCCAATATTCAAAGCCTGAATACTGAAGAGAAAGATGGTCGCGTCTATAGTACCTTTATTCGCCTTACCGCACGCGATCGCGTACATCTGGCGAATATCATGCGCAAAATCCGCGTGATGCCAGACGTTATTAAAGTCACCCGTAACCGAAACTAGCGCTATGAATCCAAAACGTTATGCGCGTATATGCGAAATGCTCGCCAGGCGTCAGCCTGATCTCACGGTCTGCATGGAGCAAGTCCACAAACCTCATAACGTTTCTGCAATCATTCGTACCGCAGATGCCGTTGGCGTCCATGAAGTCCATGCCATCTGGCCTGGTAGCCGGATGCGCACCATGGCTTCCGCAGCGGCGGGCAGCAACAGTTGGGTACAGGTGAAAACTCACCGTACCATTGGCGATGCGGTAGCCCATTTGAAAGGTCGGGGAATGCAGATTCTGGCAACCCATCTTTCTGATAAGGCCGTAGACTTTCGCGAGATTGATTACACGCGCCCGACCTGTATTCTGATGGGTCAGGAGAAAACCGGTATTACTCAGGAAGCATTAGACCTGGCGGATAGGGACATCATCATTCCGATGATCGGCATGGTACAGTCGCTGAACGTTTCCGTCGCCTCCGCGCTCATTCTTTATGAAGCCCAGCGCCAGCGGCAGAACGCGGGCATGTATCTGCGTGAAAATAGCATGTTGCCGGAAGATGAACAGCAGCGCCTGCTGTTTGAGGGCGGTTATCCGGTGCTGGCGAAAGTCGCTAAACGTAAAGGTCTGCCTTATCCTCGCGTCAATCAGCAGGGCGAAATCGACGCCGATGCTGACTGGTGGGCGACAATGCAGGCGGCAGGGTAATCACCATGTCAGGCCGCTTGTTAGACGCTGTTCCGCTCAATTCCCTGACAGGTGTCGGCGCAGCGCAAAGCAGTAAACTGGCGAAAATTGGCCTGCATACCGTCCAGGATTTGCTATTACATCTTCCTCTGCGTTACGAAGACCGTACCCATCTGTACCCCATTGGCGAACTGCTGCCTGGCATCTACGCCACCGTTGAAGGTGAAGTGCTGAACTGCAATATCACTTTCGGCGGTCGTCGGATGATGACCTGCCAGATTAGCGACGGTTCCGGCATTCTTACCATGCGCTTTTTCAATTTTAACGCGGCGATGAAAAACAGCCTGGCGACGGGACGACGTGTGCTGGCCTACGGGGAAGCGAAGCGCGGCAAGTATGGCGCAGAGATGATCCATCCGGAATATCGCCTGCAGGGCGATCTCAGCACGCCGGAACTTCAGGAAACGCTCACCCCCGTCTATCCGACCACCGAGGGCGTGAAGCAAGCGACACTGCGCAAGCTTACCGATCAGGCGCTGGAGTTGCTCGACACCTGCGCCATTGCCGAACTACTGCCGCCGGAACTGGCGCAGGGTATGATGAGCCTGCCGGAGGCGCTACGTACCTTGCATCGCCCGCCGCCGACGCTCCAGCTCGCCGATTTAGAAACCGGCAAACACCCGGCGCAGCGGCGGCTTATTCTTGAAGAGCTACTGGCGCATAATCTCAGTATGCTGGCGCTTCGCGCAGGCGCGCAGCGCTATCACGCTCAGCCGCTAAGTACCAACAACATATTGAAAGACAATCTGCTGGCGTCGTTGCCGTTTAAACCCACGAGCGCGCAGGCGCGGGTGGTGGCAGAGATCGAACACGATATGGCGCTCGATGTGCCGATGATGCGTCTGGTTCAGGGCGACGTGGGTTCCGGTAAAACGTTGGTTGCAGCGCTTGCCGCCTTGCGCGCTATTGCCCACGGTAAGCAGGTCGCGTTGATGGCGCCGACCGAACTGCTCGCCGAACAGCACGCAAATAATTTCCGCAACTGGTTCGAACCGTTGGGCGTTGAAGTGGGTTGGCTGGCGGGTAAGCAAAAAGGTAAAGCGCGTCAGGCGCAGCAAGAGGCTATTGCCAGCGGTCAGGTGCAGATGATTGTCGGCACCCACGCTATCTTTCAGGAACAGGTGCAGTTCAACGGCCTAGCGCTGGTCATTATCGATGAGCAGCACCGCTTTGGCGTCCACCAGCGTCTGGCATTGTGGGAAAAAGGCCAGCAGCAGGGCTTTCATCCGCATCAGTTGATTATGACCGCAACGCCTATTCCGCGCACCCTGGCGATGACTGCCTACGCCGATCTCGATACCTCGGTGATTGACGAGCTACCGCCAGGCCGTACCCCTGTCACTACCGTTGCTATTCCGGATACCCGTCGCCATGAAATCATTGATCGTGTGCGCAACGCCTGCACAACCGAAGGCCGTCAGGCCTACTGGGTCTGTACGCTGATTGAAGAGTCCGACCTGCTGGAAGCGCAGGCGGCGGAAGCCACCTGGGAGGAACTCAAGCTGGCGTTACCGGAGTTGAATATCGGCCTGGTACACGGCCGCATGAAGCCCGCCGAAAAACAGGCGGTGATGCAGGCCTTTAAGCAGGGTGAACTGCATTTGCTGGTCGCCACTACGGTGATTGAGGTGGGGGTCGATGTTCCTAACGCCAGCCTGATGATTATTGAAAACCCGGAGCGACTGGGCCTGGCGCAGCTGCACCAGCTCAGAGGGCGCGTTGGCCGTGGCGCGGTCGCATCGCACTGCGTGCTGCTCTATAAATCGCCGTTGTCGAAAACGGCGCAGAAGCGTTTACAGGTATTGCGCGACAGCAATGACGGCTTTGTGATTGCGCAAAAAGATTTAGAGATTCGCGGCCCGGGGGAATTACTGGGCACGCGCCAGACGGGTAACGCCGAATTTAAAGTAGCTGATTTTCTGCGCGATCAAGGCATGATCCCCGAAGTTCAGCGTATTGCCCGTCATATTCACGAACGTTATCCGCAGCAGGCACAAGCGCTGATTGAGCGCTGGATGCCGGAAACCGAACGTTATTCCAACGCCTAGTGAGCACGGCGGCTTTAATGCCGCCGTACAAACTATTATTGCGCGAAAATCGGTAACAGCAGGTACAGCTTGATTACCAACGCATTGACGATATCGATAAAGAACGCGCCGACCATCGGCACCACCAGGAACGCCATATGCGAGGGGCCAAAACGGTCGGTAATCGCCTGCATATTAGCAATGGCGGTCGGCGTTGCGCCCAGGCCAAAACCGCAGTGACCCGCCGCCAACACCGCTGCATCGTAGTTTTTCCCCATCATGCGCCAGGTGACGAAGATCGCGTACAGCGCCATGAAGATGGTCTGTACCACCAGAATCGCCAGCATCGGCAGCGCCAGCGACGCCAGTTCCCACAGCTTCAGGCTCATCAGCGCCATTGCCAGGAACAGTGACAAACTCACGTTCCCCAGCACCGAAACAGCACGCTCAAATACGCGATAAAAACCCACCAGCGCCAGGCCATTGCTGAGGATCACCCCAACAAATAGCACACAAACGAAGACCGGCAGTTCAAGCACCGTTCCCGCCAGTAGCTGCGCTACGATTTTGCCCACGGTCAGACAGATAGCAATCAGGGCGATAGTTTCGATTAGCACCAGAGAGGTGATCATACGGCCCACATCCGGCTTTTCAAAGGCTGTCGGCACGGCCTGATCATCAGGCATTCCATCCGGCGTGGTGGAGTGTTTCACCAGATAACGCGCTACCGGGCCGCCAATCAACCCGCCCAGCACCAGGCCAAAGGTTGCGCATGCCATCGCAACTTCGGTGGCATTGGCAAAACCATAACGTTCGACAAACAGTTTACTCCACGCCGCGCCGGTACCGTGTCCGCCGGACAGCGTAATTGACCCTGCAATCAGCCCCATTAACGGGTCCAGCCCCAACAGACTCGCCATGCCGATACCGATGGCATTCTGCATCAGCAGTAATCCGACCACGACTACCAGGAAGACGCCAACAACACGCCCCCCCTTGCGCAGGCTGGCAAGGTTAGCGTTAAGGCCGATCGTCGCGAAAAACGCCAGCATCAACGGATCGCGCAGGGTCATATCAAAGTTGACCTCCCAACCGACGCTTTTTTTCAGCACCAGCAGCGCAACCGCGACCAGTAACCCCCCCGCCACCGGCTCCGGAATCGTATATTTCTTCAGTAAGGAGACAGACTGGACCAGCTTGCGACCCAGTAGCAGCACCAGCGTGGCGGCGACAAGGGTCGATAAGGTATCGAGTTCAAACATTTAAAGCTCCTGTAGTGCGCTGTGACATGTGCGCACAAATCATTTCCTGAGTCAGTTTTTTAGCTCTTTGCGAGTCTTCGGCATGGATTTTAAGCAGAAAAAGGCAAAAAGTTATATAAAAAGGTGCATTTATCTTTTTTAAATATTAAGAATATTCGCTCGCAATCGTTTGCTTTTACCACCTGGTCAGATAAAATCACCGCTTTTCCACCACGAGAATGTCCCTGATGTCCGTTAACGCCATCGAGCCGGCAGATGCGCAACCGGTTGCGCAGACGCAAAACAGCGAATTAATTTACCGTCTTGAAGATCGCCCGCCGCTCCCTCAAACCCTTTTTGCCGCTTGTCAGCATCTGCTGGCCATGTTTGTCGCGGTAATCACGCCAGCGCTGTTAATCTGCCAGGCGTTGGGTTTACCGGCGCAGGATACGCAGCACATTATCAGCATGTCGCTGTTCGCCTCCGGCGTAGCCTCTATTATTCAAATCAAAGCGTGGGGGCCGGTAGGATCGGGGCTGTTATCCATCCAGGGAACCAGTTTTAACTTTGTCGCCCCGCTGATTATGGGCGGTACCGCGCTGAAAACCGGCGGCGCGGACGTCCCGACGATGATGGCGGCGCTGTTCGGCACGCTGATGCTGGCAAGCTGCACCGAGATGGTGCTTTCTCGCATTCTACATCTGGCGCGACGGATTATCACGCCGTTAGTCTCCGGCGTCGTGGTGATGATTATTGGCCTGTCGCTGATTCAGGTGGGGCTAACCTCCATCGGCGGCGGCTATGCCGCCATGAGCGACAACACCTTTGGCGCACCGAAAAACCTGCTGCTGGCCGGCGTCGTCCTGGCCATTATTATCCTGCTGAATCGGCAGCGTAATCCCTACCTGCGCGTGGCTTCTTTGGTTATTGCCATGGCGGCAGGCTATCTTTTGGCCTGGTTTATGGGCATGTTGCCTGAGAATAACGCGCCAGTCTCGCAGGACATCCTGATGGTGCCGACCCCGCTGTATTATGGTCTGGGCATTGACTGGAACCTGTTACTGCCGTTGATGCTGGTCTTTATGATTACGTCGCTGGAGACCATCGGCGACATCACCGCCACCTCTGATGTCTCCGAGCAGCCGGTATCCGGCCCCTTGTATATGAAACGGCTAAAGGGCGGCGTACTGGCTAACGGCCTGAACTCATTTGTTTCAGCGGTATTTAATACGTTCCCGAATTCCTGTTTCGGTCAGAACAACGGCGTAATTCAGTTGACCGGCGTCGCCAGTCGCTATGTGGGATTTGTCGTCGCGCTGATGCTGATTGTGCTCGGCCTGTTCCCGGCGGTAAGCGGTTTTGTGCAGCATATCCCGGAACCGGTGCTCGGCGGCGCCACGTTAGTGATGTTCGGCACCATTGCCGCCTCCGGGGTGCGTATTGTCTCGCGTGAGCCGCTGAACCGCCGCGCGATTCTGATTATCGCCCTGTCGCTGGCCGTGGGTCTTGGCGTCTCGCAACAGCCGCAGATCCTGCAGTTCGCGCCGGAATGGGTGAAAAATCTGCTCTCATCCGGAATTGCCGCTGGCGGCATCACGGCTATCGTGTTGAACCTGATTCTCCCGCCGGAAAAACCGTAAAAACCCTGCGGCGGCGACGCGATTCGCCGCTGCTGTAACGCTCTTTCACCATTCCTGTCTTGAGGATTGCACGCAAATCGTGCATAAATCCCCTATGTGCATTTCACGGGATGGAAGACCATGAAATTGATTGGGAGGTTGCTTCTCTATGTGCTGATCGCCTGTTTAGTGGTGATTTTCGGCTTTTATTTTCTGCTGCAAACGCGCTGGGGCGCAGATCACATCAGCAACTGGGTATCAGAGAACAGCGGTTATCACCTCACATTCGACGTGATGGATCATCGTTTTTCCGCCCCATCCCATCTTTTACTGGAGAATGTGACCTTTGGTCGTGATGGTCAGCCTGCTACCCTGGTCGCGAAAACCGTAGATATCGGTCTGAGCATTCGCCAGTTAACCGCGCCGCTGCATGTCGACACGATTCTGTTACAGGACGGCACGCTGAATATTTCAGTGCAAACCGCCCCTTTCCCGTTTGAGGCCGACCGCCTGCAACTTCGCAATATGGCGCTCAATAGTCCCGGCAGCGAATGGCGGTTGAGCGCCCAGCGCGTTAACGGCGGCGTTATGCCCTGGCGCCCCGAAGCCGGTCGGGTATTGGGCAATAAAGCCCAGATCCAACTGAGCGCTGGTTCGCTGACGTTAAACGACGTTCCCGCCACGAATGTGCTTATTGAAGGCAGTATCGACCATAATCAGGTGATGTTAAACACCGTCGGCGCCGATATGGCGCGCGGAGCGTTAACCGGCGTCGCCCGGCGTAACGCTGACGGTAGTTGGGTCGTTGAAAATCTGCGGCTGAATGATATTCGGTTACAAAGCGATAAATCCCTGAGCGAGTTTTTCGCGCCGCTTACTACGGTTCCATCTTTGCAGATTGGTCGTCTTGAAGTGACGGACTCCAGCCTGCAAGGACCAGACTGGGCAGTCACCGATCTTGACCTGAGTTTGCGCAATCTGACTCTGCGCAAAGAAGACTGGCAAAGTCAGGAAGGTAAATTATCGATGAACGCCAGCGAGTTTATTTACGGCTCGCTGCACTTGCTCGATCCAATCCTGAACGCCGAATTTTCACCACAGGGCGTTGCGCTACGCCAGTTCACCACCCGCTGGGAAGGCGGTATGGTCAGAACTTCCGGCGCCTGGTTACGCGAAGGCAAAGCGCTTATTCTGGACGATACCGCTATCGCCGGGCTGGAGTACACGCTGCCGGAAAACTGGAAGCAGTTATGGATGAAGCCGTTGCCCGACTGGTTGAACAGCCTGACGCTGAAAAAATTCAGCGCCAGCCGCAACCTGGTGATTGATATCGACCCAGCCTTCCCGTGGCAAATCACCGCTCTGGACGGCTACGGCGCAAACCTGGAGCTGGTACAACATCATCAATGGGGCGTCTGGAGCGGCAATGCGACCCTCAACGCCGCAGCGGCAACCTTTAACCGTGTGGATGTGCGCCGCCCGTCGCTGTCGTTGACGGCTAATGCCAGCACAGTCAACATCAGCGATCTGAGCGCGTTTACTGGAAAAGGGATACTGGAAGCCACTGCCAGCGTATCGCAACTGCCGCAGCGTCAGACGCAAATCAGCCTGAACGGACGCGGCGTACCAATGGATGTGCTACAGCAGTGGGGCTGGCCGACATTACCGATTGCTGGCGATGGCAATATTCAGCTCACGGCCAGCGGCAATATTCAGGCCGATGCGCCGTTGAAACCGACGGTAAATGGGCAATTACACGCGGTCAACGCACAAAAGCAGCAGATAACGCAGACGATGCAAGCGGGCGTGGTGTCCGGCGGGGAAGTTACGTCAACGGAGCCAGCGCTGTAATTGAGGGCTTGCCCGGTGGCGGTGGCGCTTACCGGGCTTACGGTTCTTGCTCATTTTTAGGCCGGATAAGCGCAGCTCACAGCGCCATCCGGCGATTCAGATTTAAAGCGTAATCACCACTTCATTTCCCTGCGGGGTGACCACTACGCCCAGTTCACTTCCCGCATATGAGCCGCATTTAGTACCGCTAATCTGCGTAATATTACGCAGACACAGCGTCCAGTTGCGCGCCTCGCCTTCGCCGCTCACCGTAATGGTATTGCCAGTGCGTTTCGCCTGCAGCGTAAAGATAGTCGAACCATCCGTAGCAGGGACTTCGCAGACCGCTTCGCAGCCGTCATCCAGATGGAATAACTGGAAGGCCGTACCCTCATGCCAGGCGTAATCGGGCTTCTGGCTATTGTTGCCCAGCGCCAGTAGTGTATTGTCACGCACGTACACTGGCAGGCTCAGGAAGTCATGCTGCTGTTTATGCCAGCGGCTGCCCTGCACTTCATCGTTGCGCCACAGGTGCGTCCAGCGGCCTTCTGGCAGGTAGAACTCCACGTCGCCCGCTTCACTAAATACCGGCGCTACCATGACCGCATCTCCCAGCATGTACTGGCGATCAAGATAATCACACGCCGGATCGTCCGGGAACTCCAGCATCATCGCCCGCATCATTGGCGTACCGGCTTCGTTGGCGCGCGCCGCTTCCCGATACAGATACGGCATCATCCGGCACTTCTGTTCGGTGAAGAAGCGCACCACGTCACAGGACTCGTCGTCATAGGCCCACGGAACCCGGTAGGATTTGCTACCGTGCAGGCGACTGTGGCTGGAGAGCAAGCCGAATGCGCACCAACGCTTGTAGACATGCGCCGGCGCGGTATTCTCGAATCCGCCAATATCATGGCTCCAGAAGCCAAATCCTGACAGGCCAATGGAAAGCCCGCCGCGCAGGCTTTCCGCCATCGATTCGTAGTTGGCGTAACAGTCGCCGCCCCAGTGCACCGGGAACTGTTGCGCGCCCACCGAGGCGGAACGGGCGAACAGCACCGCCTCTTCAACGCCGACGGTCTCTTTCAGCACGTTCCACACCAGTTCGTTGTAGATGTAGGCATAATGGTTGTGCATTTTCTGTGGATCTGAACCATCAAACCACTGCACATCCGTTGGAATGCGTTCGCCGAAGTCAGTTTTGAAGCAGTCCACTCCCATCTCCACCAGGCCCTTCAGCTTGTCGGCATACCATTCGCAGGCTTGCGGGTTGGTGAAGTCGTAAATCGCCAGTCCCGGCTGCCATTTATCCCACTGCCACAAGGAGCCGTCCGGGCGTTTTAGCAAATATCCTTTCTCTTTCAGCTCCTGGAAGACCGGGGATTTCTGGCCGATGTAGGGGTTAATCCACACGCAGACTTTCAGCCCTTTCGCTTTCAGGCGGCGAATCATCCCTTTCGGATCGGGGAAAGTCACCGGGTCCCATTCAAAATCGCACCACTGGAAGGCCTTCATCCAGAAACAGTCGAAGTGGAAGACATGCAGCGGTAGATTGCGCTCGGCCATACCGTCGATAAAGCTGTTAACGGTCGCTTCGTCGTAGTTGGTGGTAAATGAGGTGGTCAGCCACAGGCCAAACGACCAGGCGGGCGGCAGCGCCGGACGACCCGTAAATTGGGTATAGCGGTTCAGCACGTCTTTCGGGGTCGGGCCGTCGATGACGAAGTATTCCAGATACTCGCTCTCAACGCTGAACTGGACTTTGGAG
Organism: Salmonella sp. NW645; assembly: GCF_051703725.1. Classification (NCBI taxonomy): domain Bacteria; kingdom Pseudomonadati; phylum Pseudomonadota; class Gammaproteobacteria; order Enterobacterales; family Enterobacteriaceae; genus Salmonella; species Salmonella sp. NW645. The sequence continues at coordinate 318,838 of NZ_JAMMKR010000006.1, forward strand.
ACTTTCTCGGAGCCAATTTCAAACGACACGCACTGCGGATGGTTTACCAGCACACCGTAGCCACGGTTGGTGATATAGAGCGGGATGTTCTTGTAAGACTGCTCGGTGCTGGTACCGCCGTCGCGGTTCCAGGTCTCCACCGTCTGACCGTTACGCACCAGCGCGGTAAAGCGCTCGCCCAGCCCGTAGACGGTTTCGCCCACGCCGAGATCCAGGCGCTCGAACATGTAGTTGCGCCCGCTATTGGTGTCCTGCACATAGCCGTTATTTTTCAACTGACTACCGGTGATACGTACACCGTTGCGCAGAAAATCCAGAGACCAGAGCTCGCCTTTGGTGACGCGCACGCTCAGGCTGCCGCTCTTGAGTTCGGCAAATTCGGCGTTGTTCTGCATCTCTACGTTGATATCTTGCAAGACATTGAGTGGATAATGTGGGCCGTTATCCAAAGCGCCCTGGAAGTGTTCCATCCGTACACCTATCACTCCTTCCTGCGGCGAGAAAAAGCGCAAGGTAAACAACGGGGTATCCAGTTGCCAGGTTCGTTCGCGGACATCGCGCGGCGCGGCATAGACCACCATCTCATTCCCCTGCTGTTCAACGTCGAACACCTGAACCGGGTGAATCAAATTAAGGCCAGGCTGGATCAGCCAGTTTCCGTCGCTAATTTTCATAGTCTGTTCCTTTAGTTCTGCAATTCTTTATGGGGAAATTCTTGTTCGTTGCGGTGTGCGCCCTGCGCCAGTTGTTCCAGAATGGTTTTCAGGAACGGGCTTTTCAGGGTGTAGTAGCGTTTAGCGATCGCGGCGCTCAGCAGATAACAGATGGCCGGGACGATAGTGAACAGAGCGATAATGATGCTGATCGTGGCGCTGTTTTGCGTTTTCGCCGCCGCGTCGTAACCGCCGCCTGCCAACATCCAGCCAATCAGCGCCCCGCCGAGGGCAAGACCCAGTTTCAGCACGAACAACGTGCCGGCAAAACTGATCCCCGTCAGGCGTTTGCCGTTACACCATTCGCCATAGTCGACGGTGTCAGACATCATCACCCACTGGATAGGCGTGACTAACTGGTGCAACACGCCAATCACGAAGATAAAGACGAACATAGCGATCGTGGCGTGCATCGGTACGAAGAACATCGCCACGCTGATTACTGCGAGTAAAGCGTTGGTCCACCAGAAAACGCTCACTTTGCATTTCCAGTCGGTCAACGGTTTTGCCAGCGCCGAGCCAATCAGGTTGCCGACGCAATAGGTAGTGAGGAAGGCGACAAACACGCCCGGCTTGCCCAATATCCAGGTGACGTAATACATCATCGCCCCGCCGCGCACGCATACCGCCAGAATATTCAGGATGGTGAGCAGGCCGACTATGCGCCACTGGTCGTTGTGCCAGATATCACGCAGGTCTTCACGCATGGAGGTATGGGTGGCAGGCGCTTCAACGCGCTCTTTGGTGGTAAAGAAGCAGAACGCCAGCATCAGGAACGCCACCACCGAGAGCGCCGCGATACCCCCCTGGAAGCCCAGCGCCTTATTCTCGCCGCCAATCAGTTTCACCAGAGGCATCATCAGTACGGTAGAGAGCATTCCGCCCGCCGTTGCCAGCACAAAGCGCCAGGATTGCAGGGAGATACGCTGCGTTGGGTCATTGGTTATTACACCCCCCAACGCGCAGTAAGGGATGTTGACCACAGTGTACAGAAGGGTGAGCAACGTGTAGGTGATGGCGGCATAAATCATTTTGCCGTTCAGACTGAGATCCGGCGTGCTATAAGCCAGCACACAAACGATACCAAACGGCAACGCGCCAAACAGCACCCAGGGTCGGAATTTGCCCCAGCGAGAGCGGGTGCGGTCGGCCAGCAGGCCCATGCAAGGGTCGGAGATGGCATCAAGCGCACGCGCCAGTAAAAACATGGTGCCGACAAAACCAGCAGGAATGCCGAAAATATCGGTATAGAAGAACATCATATATAACATGACGTTATCAAAGATGATGTGGCTGGCGGCATCGCCCATACCATAGCCAATCTTCTCCTTAACGGAGAGAATCTCACTTTTCATTACGCATCCTTAACGCTCACAACGCCCACTGATACCGGTTACAGTTTTTGTAAACCTTCCCTGCGAGCGTGAATATTCCGTTATTTAGTTATCAAATTACGATTCTTGTTTTCTGTGATCAGGGTAGCGTCAAAAAGTGTGATGAAATGTAACTAATGGATTTTATGGGGATTTACATGAAACCGATCATGGCAGAAGGAAAGGGAAGTTAAAAAAGCACGGGAGGGGATGTGGAAACGCCAGGAAGTAGCTATAATGCGCGCGCCTCCATGTAGCAATCGAGGCGCGGAAGATCGTCGTCTCCGGTGAGGCGGCTGGACTTCAAATCCAGTTGGGGCCGCCAGCGGTCCCGGGCAGGTTCGACTCCTGTGATCTTCCGCCAATTAGCCTCTTCTGAACTAAATAAAATGAATTGCCACGCGCCCGTGGACTTCGGTATCCGACCCGAGCCTTTATCCCCACACGTTGCATCAACCACCAGACTTTGCTTACACCGCATTGTTCCTGATATCCCGCAGATCGAGACAGATCTTGCGATAGCCATAAACACAGCCCGATTCCAGCCAGAACTGCCTGTATGCCCCGTCAGATTCAGGTCAACATGATGCCGTCGTGAATGTGGCGGCTTTATCCAGGCGTAAAGACTATGGGTAGTAATATCAAGACGTGTTGCGACGCTGGAAACAGAATGGCCGCGCTCAATAACCTGTTTTACCGCTTTAATTTTAAACGCTTTGGGATAACATTTACCGCTCATGGGCTCCTCTCTTTAAGTCATCTTAAATGACTCTGCGGTGTCTGTTAAACCTGTGGCGATTCACTCCTCCGTTTTATCCAGACGAAATTATCCTGATAATGTGCTGTAGCGGCTGAATGACTTAATGTCACATCATCCTAAACATTGAATAGTTTCTCAGTTACCTGATTTTTCATTGTTATCTATTAGATACTGCAAGCATTTCATCTTTATACCCTTGTTCTCCATACGTCCTGTTTATTCGTAACCCCTCCCATTATTATATTTCAGTAGTAAAATATCCGTATACATTCTTATACCAGGTACTCATATTACTCCACATAATCGTGCTATTCACATTTAGAGATCACGTAATCGATCTGCTGACGAAGGAATCTCTATGTGTAAAGTCCGTCTCACTGAGCATCAGAACATCGCCGTAATTAAGTTGGTCGAAGCCGGACGAACGGTTAAAGATATCTGCCAGGAGGCGGATATTTCTGAGGTGACTGACGACATCTATAGACATTAGGTTTGACCACATTCTGTTTCTCACTAATGTGCTCCGGGGAAGAGTTTTCATCAGATGAGCAATTGAAAAGAGAAGCCAGAAGCTGAAGTTGCTTCGACCGATAAGTCTGTCGGTTGCTCAGACCGTCACGATCAGAATTAAGTTAGATCAACTTATTGGCAAGGTATAACTCCCGGCGTTAAGTTACAAGATTTTCTCATGGCATTAGCATTACACCCTCTTAAAGTTTACATGTGTCTCTATAAAATAGTCTTAAATTTGTATATAAGAAGTTGACGAGAGCACAAATGTCACCAATAAGTCATTGAATAACAATGCAATAAAAGAAAAAATCTTAAATTAGGTTTTAATAATAAGAATTCATTACAGGTTTACAGGAATTACTTTTATATTTCATCACATCACCCCGATAGTGACGAAGGCAGCAGATAGATGGTATTGAGAATCGTTATTCATCACTCTCATGATTTAGCAAATAGTGCTGTTTTAAGATTTTTTATGATATTGGAGATTATGTATAAAAATCCCAATGGGTGAAATACAAATCCGAAATGATGTATTACGACTGTCGGATCTGTCATGGCTCCTTAAAGCTGTATTTTAGGTCTTTCCAGGAGTTTATGACACTGACAATAATCCGCGACTTTTGACAGTCGTAGCACTGTATATTATCTGGATTGACACATTTATTTACCAATGAAATATTAATAGAAACATCGACGGGAGTCGTTCAGGATGATGAGAAAGCCTTCAGAAATTGTCCATTGCATTAGTTGCGATTTATCCTGTCAATTATTCCCTGACAGCGCAGTACGGGTGCAATACTGTCATAATGCGGCATTTTCCATCTGGCCAGATGGTAATGCTTTCCTGAAAAAAGGGTTTATTGAAAAGTTATTGCTTGATAGACACAACCATTTATCCAGCGGTTTTATCTTTGTTGATTTTTCTTTCCCGAATCTTCGACGATTTACCGATTTGCAATGGGCTGACAGTCTGGCAGACAGTGGCATGCATATTGTCCTGATTTCTGACAGAAGTTTAACTCCGCTGGCCAATTACTGGATTTTGAAAAGCAATAAAATACAAGGAATTATTTATTCCGATGACGATGATATTGTGCAACAGCAAAAGATGCACCGCTTGTTTACCGGTCGGCTCGCCAACAGTAAACGTGGACGAACGCTTAACTATACGGAATTTATATTACTGAAGCGCTTTGTATCAGGAATAAGTATTCAGCAGATTGTAAATATTGACAATATTGATATTAAGAAACTTTATGTGCATAAGCTGCGGCTTGAAAATAAGCTAGGGCATAGCATTCATAAAATAATATCAAATATTTTATAGATCCGTTTCCATTTTTATTATTTCCATATTATTGCGATGTGGAAGACGCTTTACGCCATAATGCAGGAGGCAGAATGCCAACTCCCCAAAATTACTCATTCATCGCCATAGCGGTATCAGCAGCATTAGCCTCTATGGTATTTTCCTCCCAAGCGGCCTGGGTTGACGTTGATAGTCTGCCATCCAGTGGGCTAGTCAGCCAGTTGCCGCCGGAATTACAGGCCATTATTCCCGCTCAGGCCAGTACCGGTTTCACCAAAGTCGGTACCATGCCCAACTACGTTTATCAGTGGAACACCGGCACCATCCCGGTTTATGGCAATGGCCTCACGCTTAATGGGCCGGGCGCGGAGGCGTTTGAACACACTGTCACGGTTATTCAAAACAGCGGGACGGGAAGTCCGGGCGTGATTTTTGGCAACGACCTGACCATTCGGACGCAGTCGGCGAATGCCGCGAATAATGGTAGAGACGTCGATGGCATCCGTACTCACGGCGCGAATACTCCGGATAACCCGGTATTTATTATTACCGGTGACCGTACCCGCATCTACGTGGATGGTCAGGATGGTGACGGTATTAACGCCGGATATAACTCACTGGGCCAGGGTTGGACCGGATCGGCCAATATTTATGTCGGCGACGATCTGTATATCAAAACAACCGGTAGCCAGGGACGTGGAATTACAGCCAACGCCATGAGGGATGCGTCACGTGCCAAAAATACGATTGTCGTCGGCAATCGTGCACATATTGTTACTACTGGCGACAGTTCGGAGGGGCTACGTACCGGACAAAGCGGTTCGTTGATTCGTCTGGGTGACGATGCAACCATCGAAACCTCCGGCGCATCCTCAACGGGGATTTACGCAGCATCATCCTCCAGAACCGAGCTTGGCAACAACGCTACTATTACGGTGAACGGTGCCAGCGCACACGCGGTATATGCAACTAACGCTACCGTTAATTTGGGAGATAATGCCACTATTAGCGTCAACAGCGCCAGTAAGGCTGCATCCTATAGTAAAGCCCCTGCCGGTTTATACGCCCTCTCCCGAGGCGCCATTAATCTGGCAGGCGGTGCGGCTATTACTATGGCGGGCGATAACAGTAGCGAAAGTTACGCCATCAGCACGGAGACTGGCGGCATTGTTGACGGTTCTTCAGGAGGACGTTTCGTCATCGACGGTGATATTCGTGCTGCTGGCGCCACCGCTGCCAGCGGTACGCTACCGCAGCAGAACAGTACGATTAAACTCAATATGACGGACAACTCGCGATGGGACGGGGCGTCGTACATCACCAGCGCTACGGCGGGCACAGGCGTTATCTCTGTACAAATGAGCGATGCGACCTGGAATATGACCAGCAGCTCAACGCTCACTGACCTGACGCTGAATAGTGGCGCAACCATTAACTTCAGCCATGAAGATGGCGAGCCATGGCAAACGCTCACCATCAATGAAGATTATGTAGGCAACGGCGGTAAGCTGGTCTTTAATACTGTGCTCAACGATGATGATTCCGAAACGGACAGGCTGCAGGTTCTCGGCAATACTTCAGGTAACACATTTGTTGCAGTAAATAATATTGGAGGAGCCGGGGCACAAACCATTGAAGGTATTGAAATTGTTAACGTTGCTGGCAATTCCAACGGTACTTTCGAAAAAGCAAGCCGTATTGTTGCCGGAGCCTATGACTACAACGTGGTGCAGAAAGGTAAAAACTGGTATCTGACCAGCTACATTGAGCCGGACGAACCGATTATTCCTGATCCAGTAGACCCGGTCATCCCTGACCCTGTCATTCCCGATCCGGTGGACCCTGATCCTGTAGACCCTGAGCCAGTAGACCCGGTCATCCCTGATCCGACAATTCCTGACATAGGGCAATCTGACACACCGCCGATAACAGAACATCAGTTCCGTCCGGAAGTGGGCAGCTATCTTGCCAACAACTATGCGGCAAATACGCTGTTCATGACGCGTCTCCATGACCGTCTGGGTGAAACCCAGTACACCGACATGCTGACGGGTGAGAAGAAGGTCACCAGCCTGTGGATGCGTAACGTCGGCGCCCATACTCGCTTCAACGATGGCAGCGGGCAGCTAAAAACCCGCATCAACAGCTATGTGTTACAACTGGGAGGCGATCTGGCACAGTGGAGCACTGACGGTCTTGACCGTTGGCATATTGGTGCAATGGCAGGTTATGCCAACAGCCAGAACCGCACGCAGTCGTCCGTGAGTGACTATCATTCCCGTGGTCAAGTCACCGGTTACAGCGTCGGCCTTTACGGCACCTGGTATGCTAACAATATCGATCGGTCTGGGGCTTATGTGGATACCTGGATGCTGTACAACTGGTTTGATAACAAGGTCATGGGTCAGGATCAGGCCGCTGAGAAATATAAATCCAAAGGAATTACCGCCTCGGTTGAAGCCGGTTACAGCTTCAGGTTAGGTGAAAGCGCGCATCAAAGCTACTGGTTGCAGCCCAAAGCGCAGGTGGTATGGATGGGCGTGCAGGCTGACGACAATCGCGAAGCCAATGGTACTCTCGTGAAGGATGATACCGCCGGTAATCTGCTAACCCGCATGGGCGTAAAAGCCTATATTAACGGCCACAACGCTATTGATAACGATAAATCTCGAGAGTTCCAGCCGTTCGTGGAAGCGAACTGGATCCATAATACGCAGCCTGCCAGCGTGAAGATGGACGATGTCAGCAGCGATATGCGTGGTACGAAAAATATTGGTGAACTGAAAGTGGGCATTGAAGGGCAAATTACCCCGCGCCTGAACGTATGGGGTAACGTGGCGCAACAGGTAGGTGACCAGGGCTATAGTAATACCCAAGGCCTACTGGGGGTTAAATACAGTTTCTGATTCAGGTAACAACAGAGCCGCTGATCTTCAGCGGCTTTTACCCGGAAGCGCTTTCATTTGGCTGATACGTTCCATAAACGGCTCCCAAAACAGCTTAATGTGTACAGAAAAATATCGGGCGTTTCCCGATAGTGAACATAAAGCCACGATGGCCCTGAGTCAGGATGGTGTAACTGATACTTTTCCCTGGATAGACATAAAAATCGGGTAAAACCGTCTCGATAACCGCATCGGACAGTGTTTCGTCACGCGTGACTTTGTTGATATCCGTCGATATAAAATGGGTGCTGTCTTTATTTTCACTCCATACATAGGAAACATCACGGCGGATCACGCCGCTCATTTTATTATCGACGTAATACGTTCCGCTGATGGAAACCACCCCAGTGCGTTTTTTCAGCGAATACATAAAGTCCAGCGTCAGGTTAGCCTGAGTGTTGTTATAAAACACAATCACAGGCGCCGTACATTTCTCTGGATCCCGGTTCTTTTCCGTATATAAATGAACAAGATGCCCAAGCCCTACTCCCAGAAACAGTAGCGTCAGGCAGGCTAACATCAGTGCCTTTTTACCCATGTGTCACCCCGCGGAAAAAAAGCGTCACGCAGCCTGTATCGCCGCGCGTTTTATACGGTTGCTGACAAATCAATGCCGTAACCGCTGGGGTGCGACTGCTGGAAGGAAAATAGACCCATGGGTATTTCTGACAATCCATACCGGTTTTTAGAATCATTGACTTATAGCCTGCAAAGCGGCTACCGCTTTCGATATCTTCATTCCGCGAGAAAAAATGACAACCCTGCGTTGTTTCAACCAGCGTGTAGCGATCATAAAAATCCTTATCGGGAACGGTTTGCCAGCTTATAGTGCCAAGCAAAATACCGACAGCAAATGTCCCGGTCATCCAAAGTACAGGTACATAATGTTTAAACCAACGCCCTGACATACGCGGCGGCGTCTCACCCTTTTTTTCTATTGTCTGAGCGAAGTCTTTGCGGATGGTCATGATGCTCACGCCAGGCTCAATCTGAAAGCCTCTACGCGGAACCGTGATTATCAGCGTATCTTCATTTTCGCCAACGGTACGTAATCCGCGGCGAATAATGGAGATATTCTGATAAAGCGTATTTGCCGACACCACCATGCCGTCTTCTTCCCACACTTTTTGAAAGAATGTTTGTTGTGAGACGACAGAGGGGGCGTTTTCCAGCAGAAGGCGCAAGCAACGGCTGGCGGGCGTTGTCAGAATAATGTTGAGATCTGGCCTCGATAATGACGCCAGGCGATTCATTTCTGGATTAAATTCAATATTATCGTTAATTATCCATAACATCGCATTGTTACCATGCCAAAACATAACGTAGTTGGAGAGGGTTAATAGACACCACTGAGTATAGTCTGATGCTGTGGCTGCGTAGCAGGACATGGATTGTCCCCTGCACATACCAATCATATAGAAGAGCGAGAGGCATAAGACATTAACAGGTAAGCGTAGACGTCGCTTTTCTCATTATAGCAGACTCAGGGGTGAAAGTACGTTTGGTTTTCTTGTTCGTTAAGTCACCTGTTTTGTGTTGAGGTGAGAATATCACCTTTAATCAGGTGGCCAAATTTACTGTGCCACTACGCTTTAATATCTCATATATAAATCATGAAAAAATATATCCTGACAATCTATATCATATGAAAGACAGGGTTTTATTGAACGTGTTCTCTATAATGGCTTGTAATATCCAAAAAAGCAGCACTCGTCATGTAGGGATAGTTTTCAATTTATTAAGAGTTACAGTAGCCATACTTAATGTCAGCACGCTTCCCACTTAATATTTAAGCTACGCTTTATATTATTTAAATATAAATAAGTTAATCCTTAAATTGAACTATTTCAAATTTATACTAAATAAGTTTAAAACTATCTATCAGAAACAATTTGTAGGGATATTGCCTGTTTTTTCAATCAATAATCCTCTCTGACATGTAAAATAGAAACATTTATTCATAATATGAATATTGTTGTGATAACAGATTCGCGTGAAAGTAAATCGACTGAAGGTGATGCCGATGAATATTCCTTCAGAAAGAACTCAACAGGGTAATCCAAAATCGGCAACGGATTACTGTCATCAGCTTAAAAACGGAAATCGCCCCGGCGATTAATGACTTTAACACTGATAGTGATTATCAGTGAAAGGCAACAACAAGGAATGAATTATGTCTACACCCGCGAATTTTAACGGTCAACGCCCTGCCATTGATGCTAACGACGCAGTAATGCTGCTGATTGACCACCAAAGTGGCCTGTTTCAGACCGTCGGCGACATGCCGATGCCGGAATTACGCGCGCGCGCCGCGGCGCTGGCTAAGATCGCTACCTTATGCAATATGCCGGTCATTACTACCGCATCCGTACCACAGGGACCGAATGGTCCGCTGATTCCGGAAATCCATGCGAATGCGCCACACGCGCAATATGTCGCGCGTAAAGGGGAAATTAATGCCTGGGATAATGCCGATTTTGTACAAGCGGTAAAAGCGACAGGCCGTAAAACGCTGATCATCGCCGGTACTATTACCAGTGTCTGCATGGCTTTTCCAGCCATCAGCGCCGTCGCGGAAGGTTACAAGGTATTTGCGGTAATTGATGCCTCCGGTACGTACAGTAAAATGGCGCAGGAAATTACGATGGCCCGCGTGGTGCAGGCGGGCGTAGTACCAATGGATACCGCGGCGGTAGCCTCTGAGCTGCAACGTACCTGGAATAGGGAAGATGCCGCAGAATGGGCGGATGTATATACCAAAATATTCCCGGCCTATCAGCTACTGATTGAAAGTTATACCAAAGCGCAGGAAGTAGTAAAAAATAATGAACTGCTGGATTCTCAGCGCGCATAAATAACGCCCTGAAGCGGCTAAATAGCCCCATTTAATGGGGCTATTTTACTTGCCATTTTGGTCCTGGGCAGAAAATCCTCACGTACTACGTGTACGCTCCGGTTTTTGCGCGCTGTCCGTGTCCAAACTGGCTGCGCCAATAACGCCTGGTGGGATAGGCTCTTAATCAAATACGCCATTAATAATCGCCGTGACCACCGCGGTACTGAGCGCGATCAGCACCAGATTATCCCCAACGATTTTCCACTCATAGCCCGGATAATAAGGTAATTGTCCTAGCATAGACGCCGGCACCGTTTTTTTAGCGATTCCCGGCGGCAGCGGTTTTCCTCTCGCCAGATTTTTCGCAATCCCCGGAGGTAAAGACTGATAACCCGTCAGCCCTAAATTCACTGCCAGTTGCCTGGCGACAGCATAGCTAATGTCCGACTCGACGTGATCCGGTTTACCGCCATTTTTACGGTGTTCCGTTTTTTGCCCGGCATTTCCTTTATGTCCGTTACCGTTATTACCCTGATTAGCCGCGTTATTACCATGTCCGCCGCCATTGCCATTTCCCGGATTCGCCAGCACAGGCGTAGCGCTCAGGGAAAACGTAATCAACGTCGCCAGGACGGCGGTTAAACCACGACGATTATTCATGATATTGCCCTTCTGATGTGGGATACCATGAAAATAGCGCCCCGCCATAAAAAGAACAACTACATCGATTCTTATTTTAAGCGGGGCTCGCCAACAGCAGCTTATCGTATCCAGATAGTCAGTAAAATCAGGATGATTGCTATCAGGACAACCTGATAAAAAATTTTGTCCAACCCTCTTTTTTGCATGGCGTCACCTCGTTATAAAACGATTTGCCAGAGGGCTAAACACAACACCAACAGGCTAATCAGTAAAAATATCAGCGCGATGATTTTATCGGGTGAGCGATTCATCTGGGCGATCCTCAAACATCATTAAAACCACTGGCCAAAGCGTTTGATATAAAAGCGCTTCATGCCTTGCGCCACCAGACAGTAGCTCAATAATGTCGCCACCAACCACGGGAAGTAGCTCAGCGGCAGCGGCTCCAGTCCAACCATCGCACCCAAAGGTGAGAATGGAATATAAATGCCTATCGCCATAATCAAGCCGGTCGTCAATAATACCGGCAACGTCGCCCGACTTTGGATAAACGGTATTTTCTGCGTCCTTAGCATATGCACGACCAGTGTCTGCGAAAGCAGACCCTCAATAAACCAGCCGGACTGAAAGAGCGCCTGCGCCTCTACGTTATTAGCCGCAAAGACGTACCACATCAACGCAAAGGTTGTGATATCGAAAATAGAAGACGTTGGGCCAATCCATAGCATAAAACGACCAATATTTTTCGCGTCCCATTTCCGCGGCTTACGCAGGAACTCTTTATCCATTTTGTCCCACGGCAACGACAACTGCGAAATATCGTACATCAAATTCTGGATCAACAGATGAATCGCCAGCATCGGCAGAAACGGAATAAACGCGCTGGCTACCAGTACCGAAAAAACATTGCCGAAATTAGAGCTGGCGGTCATATTCAGGTATTTAATGATATTGCCAAAGGTTTCCCGCCCTTTGATGACGCCTTCCTCAAGCACCATGAGATCTTTTTCCAGCAGAATAATATCTGATGACTCTTTAGCAATATCGGCGGCGCTATCGACGGAAATCCCCACATCCGCATCACGAAGCGCGGGCGCGTCGTTGATCCCATCCCCAAGAAAACCAACGGTATGACCATTTTTCTGTAGCGCTTGCAAAATACGCGTTTTTTGTAACGGCGTCAGCCGGGCGAATACTGCGCGTTTCTCCACTTCAGACGCCAGTTCGGCATCTGACATCGCCTCAACCTGGGTTCCGGTCAGGATATCGTGCGTATCAATACCCACTTCCAGACAGATACGCGCCGTCACGACCGGATTATCGCCGGTGAGGACTTTGACCGCCACGCCGTTATCCCGCAACGCGGCAATCGCTTTTCCGGCGCTCTCTTTCGGCGGATCGAGAAAAGTGAGCATCCCTTCGATGGTAAGTTCGGTCTCATCCTCCACACTTAATGTCGGATTGTTCCCGGAACCATCCAGCTTACGTGTCGCTATCAGCAATACACGGAATCCCTGCGCATTGTAATCTTCGGTTTTCGCCAGCAGCAGCTCGCGGCGTGTTTCCGTCAGCGCCACCACACGATCGCCTTCGCGAAGATGGGTGGCTACCATCATCATCTCTTCAACAGCGCCTTTGCAGATCAGGCATCTGTCTCCATGCTGCGTATCCTCCACCAGGACCGATACCCGGCGACGTACAAAGTCGAATGGCAGTTCATCGCGTTTAACGAAGCGCGCTTTTGTCGATGGCGCGATGCGACCCTCGCCAAAACGCAGTATGGCGCGATCCATCACATTCCGGGCGCCGCTCTGGCTGCTACTATTCAGCCAGGCCAGCATCAATACCCGGCTGCTTTTTACACCGCTCACATCCAGATGATGCTCCAGAAAAATATTGTCCTGGGTTAAGGTGCCGGTTTTATCTGTACACAACACATCCATCGCGCCGAAGTTTTGAATAGCGTTCAGGCGCTTGACGATCACTTTGCGCCGCGACATCGCAATCGCGCCTTTTGCCAGGTTGGAACTGACAATCATGGGCAACATTTCCGGCGTCAACCCCACCGCAACCGCCAGCGCGAACAGCGAAGCCTCTACCCAGTCTCCCTTACTGAACCCATTGATCAGCAGGACAACCGGCACCATGATCAGCATAAAGCGTATCAACAGCCAGCTCACGCTGTTGACTCCACGATCGAAAGCCGTCTGGGTACGCGTACCCACAATGGATTTCGCCAGCGAGCCGAACCAGGTACGGCTTCCCGTCGCAACCACGACCGCTTGCGCTCTGCCGCTGGTTACATTGGTTCCCATCAGACAGATATTGCCCAAATCTAACAGGCTTTTATCTTTGTCAGGCAATTGCTCGCTGTCTTTACCTGCCACATCAGCCATAACATCGTATTTTTCTACGGGTAATGATTCACCACTAAGAATTGACTGGCTGATAAAGAGATCGCGCGACGCCAGCAGCCGGACGTCGGCGGGCACCAGATCGCCTGCGGCCAGAAAAACCACATCGCCCGGCACCAGTTCTTCAATGGGAATCTCTTCCTGCACCGCGCCTATATTGCCCGGCCCACGACGCAACACCGTGGCGGTGGTGCGAACCATCTTTTTCAGCGCCTGTGCTGCTCTGTTAGTGCGAAACTCCTGCCAGAAACGCAATAACCCGCTCAAACTGACCATCGTCAGAATAATCAGCACGCCGGTGAGATCGGTCTCTTCGCCACGGCGTAACGGGAGCCAGTAATCCGTGATAAAACTGACCCCTGCCAGTGCGATCAGAACGTAAATAAACGGGTTATTGAATGCCTGCAGAAGCTGAACCAGCACCGGAGGAACTTGCTCATGCGCCACTTCATTGCGCCCATACACTTTCAACCGTTCGCTGGCCTCTTCTATCGTGAGGCCCTGACGATGGCTGTTCAGCCGCGCCAGTGTCTCCTCCGGGCTATGAAAAGCTTCCGCTTCGATCGGAAATACTTTTTTATGCTGCTTATCATTTTCTGACGCCGGGCGATTGAGTTTCCGGTTTTCAATGTTCATGTCAGTCATGATGAATCCCCAAAATTAAGGTGTAGTGTTTCCTGCATATCACGCCCAGGGAATAGCAAACTCACGATTTGAAGGTGAATGCCCCAGGAGAATTATCTATGCATAAAAAAGGTTATTGCTTACTCACTATTTTGAGTGGGTTTTATTTTATCGACTCGGGAATATCCATCATTCCCTCCTTATACGCCTGGCGTAATGTTGCAATTGAATAAAAACTATTATTGACTATCAATGCTCCAGTGAATTGCGGTGATATTATCGTTATCACCTATTCTGGATATAATCAGTTCTCGCGTTTTACGATAATCAGCATGACCCACGAGCTCGGCACGGATTTCTTTATAGCCCTGTTCCTGAGCGGGGACCGAACCTAACCCTTGTAAACAGATCGCGGCCTCTTTTACGATATTCAGTAACCACTGACGAACCTCGCTCTCATCTTCTTTATTACAGGTTACTTTCAGGATATAACGTTTTTCTCCCTCGGCGGATACCGGGAGTTGATTTATACGCTGCGCCGCTTCACGCAATAAAATATTGGCACAAAGAATAATGATCGTCGCCGCCAGCGCATTTTTGAACTGCCCTAAGCCGCATAACACGCCGATGCCCGCCGAACACCATAGCGTTGCCGCAGTGTTCAGCCCGCGCACATTCATCCCTTCGCGCATGATGACGCCCGCCCCCAGAAAGCCAATACCAGAGACAATCTGCGCCGCAATTCTCCCGGGGCTGTCTGGCGATGTCGTCATGGAGCTCAGAATAAAAACGGCGGCGCCTGTCGCCACCAGCGCATTAGTGCGTAATCCCGCCATACGTTGACGCCATTGTCTTTCCGCGCCAATCAGCGCGCCCAACAGCATAGCGGCCAGTAAATTCAAAATATAAGGAAACATTAACATACGTTCCTCCATTTTTTCTGGAAGAATAAGTACGTGCTATATTTAGCACACGACAAATTACTGCCCTGAGGCAATTAGCGTCGTGTTAACGGCGGAGGAAATAAAGCGTGTTTAAACATGAACATGACGATTACCTCGCGACAATGCGCGTGTTGTAACATTATTGGGATGACAATCGTCACAAGGGGAGATTGCTGCCCACCGGTTCGGCAAGCAGCGCAGGAATAGCGTGCGTTAACTTGCCAGATGATTTACGTAAAAGTGACTGTCCAACATATTACTCCTGCATGAATTTGCGCTTATTATAGTCAGTCAATATGTTCTGTAAAGTGCAAAGGCGGGGATAGTGACGATCTGTTTAAGTTTGTTTGATATTTTCCTATGTCAAAAAAATGACAATATTATGTCAATAACAGGCTCGCCTGAAATCATTAAACAATAAATTCCTGCTTAATGCCGACGATAGCTCTGTTATGATGCCTGCACGTAAAAAAATAAAACAACATGACGAGGAAAAAATGGGTTCCACCAGAAAAGGGATGCTAAACGTCCTGATTGCCGCCGTATTGTGGGGGAGTTCAGGTGTTTGCGCGCAGTACATCATGGAGCAAAGCCGTATGTCGTCACAGTTCCTGACGATGATACGTTTGTTATTCGCCGGGCTGATACTGGTGACCTTCTCCTTTATGCACGGCGATAAGATATTTTCGATTCTTAAAAACCGCAAAGATGCACTGAGTCTGCTGATTTTCTCCGTGGTGGGCGCGCTCACCGTTCAGCTAACCTTCCTGCTCACGATTGAAAAATCCAATGCCGCCACCGCGACAGTGCTGCAATTTTTATCGCCGACCATTATTGTCGCGTGGTTTGCATTAGCGCGAAGAACACGACCAGGCATTCTGGTCTTAACCGCCATTCTTACATCGCTTATCGGCACCTTTTTACTGGTGACTCACGGCAATCCAACATCGCTGTCGATCTCTTCAGGCGCGCTGTTCTGGGGTATCGCCTCCGCATTTGCCGCCGCCTTTTATACGACCTGGCCTTCCAGGCTAATCGCCCAATACGGCACACTGCCAGTGGTCGGCTGGAGTATGTCCTTTGGCGGCCTTATTCTGCTGCCCTTCTACGCTAAAGAAGGAACGCACTTTGCGGTGAGCGGCAGTCTGATTCTGGCCTTTTTCTACCTTGTGGTGATTGGTACGTCGCTGACGTTCAGCCTGTATTTGAAAGGAGCGCAACTGATTGGTGGCCCCAAGGCCAGCATTTTAAGCTGCGCGGAACCGTTAAGCAGCGCCCTGCTGTCGCTGCTGCTGTTGGGGATTAGTTTTACCTTGCCGGACTGGCTGGGCACGCTGCTCATTCTCTCGTCAGTGATTCTGATCTCCCTCGATTCCCGTCGACGCGCGCGGGCCGCTTAACGCCGTTGATAATCACGATGACCGGGCGGAAGAGGGAAAAGTTTAATGGCGCTTTGCCTTAATCTCTTCGTCAGAAAGCCCGGTAATCATCAGCACCATCTCTCGCTCGATCCCCTGTTCCAGCATCGTATGCGCAATACGCAAGGCCTCCTCCTGCTTACCTTGATGTATACCTTGCTGTATGCCTTGTTGCACGCCTTCACGCTTACCTTTTCTGCGCCCCGATTCACGTATTCTGTCTACGATCGTCATTAATCTCTCCTTGTGTTGGGGAACACGACGCGCCACCTCGCGGATAAACTTGCCAAAACGAGGCGTGCTGCCATGCTGTATTAGCAAATAATTAAACAGCGCTTTTAGCTGACTGTCATTAGCGTTTCCCGTAATCAGAAGTACCGCTAAGCGCTCGACCAATCCCATCAGGTCGCGCTGACGTATATGCTTTTGTACCAGCTCCAGCATCGCGATACGTCGATGCTGCATAATCTCGTTATCCGGCACCACCGTAATGTCTACCAGTGGAAATGCCGTCGCATAAAGCTGACGCGCCAGTGCAGGATCGTCAAACTCATCCAGCCAGCACAGCGAAAAGGGATACGGGCTTTTCGCGCCATGGTAAAACAGCATGGGAATCACCAGCGGTAACGTTTTATGGCCAGCATCCAGATGGCGCTGCATCGCGGCAGTCGCGTAACGCATTAACCGGAACGCCATATGCGCGTCCGGCGTACTCTGATGCTCTATAACGACATAGATATAACCGTCGCCTTCACACGTTTTTAGCGACCAAAGGACATCGGAATAAAACGCGCGTAAATTTTTCTCGATAAAACTGTCCGGCGCCAGTTTCAACGTCGTCAGATCGCAACGTATTCTTAGCGAATGGGGAAGATGAATATTGAGAAAATCCCGCGCGGTATCCGGATGGCGTAAAAACGTTTTGAATACCGCATCATGGGGCGTGGACGTGGGGCTTTTTTTCATGGCGATCCGTCACCTGAGGAATAAGATGACGCCACTGTACTCGCCAAAAATACAGACAGCATTCAGGAAAATTTAACCCTGCGAGGAGGCCCGAAAGGGAATCACTGACGGCTGCAATACGTACATTTTTGCCCGGCCTGCTACGCATTATCGCCCGGTAGCGTAACGCTAACCGGGCCTACAAATACACGTCATCTGTAGGCCAGGTAAACGCAGCGCTCTTCGGCGATAAACCTCACACCAGCGCTTTGACTATCTCCATCAACCGAATGATGTCTTCGGGGCGCGTATTGCCGGTTTGCGGATCGATAATCGAGCTGTAAACATGCGGCATGACGCGCGGCACGCCTGCCTCCAGGCAGGTTTGCAGGATAATACCGAAATTATCCAGTGAGATACCGCCGGTCGGCTCGATGAGCGTCATGCCTTGGCGGGCGGCGATTGTCGCCAGCGCATAGAGTTCCGGTAACGACTTCTCGCCGCCCATCGGGAAAAACTTCGCCGCATGTGCGCCCATATCCTGCATCATGCGTACCGCCGCTTCACAGGAAACGCGGGCTGGCGTTCCCTGGCTGCTGCTGACGCCGGTAGAAATCACCACCTCGCCAGGCGTTCCCGTCGGGCTGACCAGGGCGTTAATATGTGTTTGCTCGCCGCCTGTCGCCGCCAGTGCGCCCGCTGCGAAGCCGCTGCCGGTAAAAGTCTGGTTGACGTGGGCCGGGTGAGTATGGGCAGCAATCATCGCCGCTTTGTAGTACTGCGCCGGGTCGCCTGCGCCCAGACCCACTGAGATAGACGGCACCTCCGCCATCCAGCGTTTCACCTCCGGCACGCCCTCTTCTACCGTAGCGAACTGCGCGGAAAGTACGCCAATGACCGCATGGCCTTCGGCGGCTTCATAGATAGCCTTCGCGTTGGCGATATCCTTTGCCAGCACGTTAATCGCTACCCGCTGACGATAAAAATTAATCTGCTGCATGTTCTGCAATCTCCCTGAGTCGCGCCACAATCAATGCCATTTCCCCTTCGGCTACCGTGCGTGGATCGAGGCTAAAAACCCCCTGATGAAGCTGATATTTGCGGGCGTAAATCGCTATCTCACCGCCGCGCAACTGCGCTTCGACGTCCTGCGCATTCAGCCCCAATTCAGATGCGTTCACCCGCACACGAATACGCCAGATTGCACGCCCGGCTTCATCCTGTTCGATATCGGCATAAAGACCATGGATGGCGGAAATCGCTTCCGCGACCGGCTGTAACTGTGCTGCGGTCACGGTCGTCTGGCCCTGGTGGTAATTCTCCAGCGCATACACCAGCCCAACCATGTTTTCCTTGCCGATTTTCATCGCCCTGGCAATCCCCTGGTGCTGCGCTTTGCAGGCGGCAATCCACGTTTTCCTACCAGTGATAAAGCCAGAGGTTGGCGCATTAAAGGCTTTCGCGCCGCTATAGATAACCATATCCGCGCCGCTCGCCACCCAGCCGCGCAAATCCTCTTCCGCCGCGGCATCGACAATCAACGGCAGGTGGTTGGCCTGCGCCACCTGTACAAAATCGTCAATGCTCAACATGCCTTTCTGTACGCAATGGTGTGATTTCACATACAGTAGCGCGGCGGTCTTTTCGTTAATGGCGCTTTCCAGTTGCCAGCGGGCCGCCAGATTGCTCGACCCCACTTCCACTATGCGCCCGCCGCCAAGACGAATGGCGCTGGTGACTGGCGCGCCGTAGTCCACATTATGCCCGCGCAGCATCACCACCTCATTGGCCATACCGCTACTGTCCGGCATCAGGGCGACGCGCGCCCGATCGCCGTGGGTGATAGCGGCAGCGACGGCAATGGCAATACCCGCCGAGGCGCACGAGGTGATATAGCTATCTTCAGCACCCGTATAGCGCGATACCAGTTCGCCGGTTTTTTCCACCAGCGCGTCAATCTCGACGAAAGCGGAAGCCGCGCGCGCGGTGGCCTGCATGACCTCCGGCGCGACGCTTGAGACGCCCAGAATGGTCATTTTGCCGCAGGCGTTAATGACCTTTTTCAACCCCAGTTGTTGATAGATATTCGGCGTCATGATTTACAGCACTCCCAACAACGAACAGACTATGCTCAGTGCGACAATCGACAGTAAAATGGTGGTGTAGCGCGGCCCTTTTTTTACCAGATAGAAGTAGATGGCGAATACCGCCGCCAGTGGCAGTAAGCCCGGCGCGATAGAGTCGAGGATCTGCTGAACCACCACTTCAGATCCTTTCAAAGCGCTAATTTTTAACGGCGTGGTGATTTTGACGTAGCTGGCGGAAAGCGCGCCCATCATGATCAAACCCAGCACGTTGGCCCCGTAGATCAGTTCTTTGATTCGCCCCCCTTGCAGCAGGCCGATAATCGAATCACGCCCCAGCGTATATCCCTTGTGGACCATGCCGTAGCTGATCGCCAGGGTGATCGCCGGGTAGAGAATCAGCGGGATAATACCGCCCATCGCGCTGCCATTTGCCGCGAACGGAATAAAGATCGCTATCAACAGCGGCATCACCGCCGCCCAGATAATCGAGTCGCCCATCCCGGCAAGTGGCCCCATCAGGCCAGTTTTAATGCCGGTGATAGACGAGTCGTTAATCGGCTCGCCGCGCGTTTTTTGTTCTTCCATGGCAATAGAGATGCCCTGAATCACCGCGCCGAAAGTCTGCTCGGAATTAAAGAAGTTAAGGTGGCGTTTTAGCGCTTCTACCTGCTCCTCTTTTTGCGGGTAGAGTTTTTTGATGATCGGCGTC
The DNA here is from genome assembly GCF_051703725.1 of Salmonella sp. NW645. Taxonomy (NCBI): domain Bacteria; kingdom Pseudomonadati; phylum Pseudomonadota; class Gammaproteobacteria; order Enterobacterales; family Enterobacteriaceae; genus Salmonella; species Salmonella sp. NW645. The sequence continues at coordinate 339,073 of NZ_JAMMKR010000006.1, forward strand.
ATCGAGGCGCAGAAAATCAGGCTTTGTAAGCGCTCATAGGAGCTGGAAACCTCGGCGCCCAGCCAGTAGATAAACCAGGCTTTGGTGATGTCTGCTTTGGTCAGCGCCCCGCTTTCCCGCGCGCGCTCAACCAGTTCATGTTGCATTACGTCACTGCTCATCATGCTGCTCCTTCATTTTTCGCCAGGCCTTTAATCAGGAAGGCGACACAGGTGCCGAAGATGGCCATCGCCATGATGTCGACCTTGAGGTACAACACCGCGAAGAACCCGCCGATAAACCACGGCAACAGGCTCTTTTTACCGATCACCATAATGGTGATGGCAAAGCCCAGCGCCGGCAGAATGCCGCCCATGATTTCAAAGGAGTGGGTTAACCAGTGCGGCATCAGTTTAAGGAAACTTTCCACCACACCCTGGCCAAAGTAGTTAGCGGCAAAGACCACCGGGAAGCGCAGCACCAGCCCCAGCAATGCCGGGTAAAGAAAGGCGCAACGCATGATGCCCGCCATGTTTGCCGTTTCCGCGTGTTTATCCGCCATATGCACCCAGGCGGCGTTCAGCGTGCGCCTCAGCTGATCGAGAAACACGCCAATCACGCCAAACGGGATTGCCAGCGCGATCGCCAGGTTTGGGTCCATACCGGCCTTCACCGCGATAGGAATGGAGATACAGGCCGCCAGCGCCGGGTCCGACGGCACGTTGCCGCCCGGCGTTGAGGTCACGCCCAAATAAACGAGCTGCATCCCTGCGCCGATGATCATCGCAGTCTGCATATTGCCAAGCAAAAGCCCGACAAATACCGCGATCACCACCGGTTGTAACAGCATCGCGGAGAAGGTGTAGCCGAGGCGTAAACGGGCAAACCAGTAATACAACCCCATCAGGCTTGCAAAGAGTAAGGTATCCATAGTGTTATCCTATACACTTCATCCTTCAGGCTGCCTCTTTGTTGGCTGCCTTCGCTCACCCCAGTCACTTACTTTAGTAAGCTCCAGGGGATTCACTCAGTTGCCGCCTCGATGCATCCAGAATGATTTTGTGTCTATTAAAGGGTTAGAATTTTTTCAGGATATCGTCGAGCGGCTGCGGCTTATCTTCCGGGATGGTCTGGAAAAATACCTGAACGCCACGGTTTTTCAGGTCGTTAAGAATGCCGACGTCTTTTTCATCCAGCGTAATATTCTGAAAAACCGCCTTGCGGTTTGGCCCGCCGCCGAGACCGCCAACCTGAATGCGGGTGACGTCAAATCCCAGTTGTATGGCGTCCTGCACCGCCGCCAGTGAGGGAAAAAGCACCAGCACGTTACCGTCGCCAAGCTGATTTTCTTTCCATGCGGCGGCAAAACTTTGGTTGCCGAAGCAATCCACTTTGATATTTGGCGGCGCGGCCATCAGGTAGATATTTTTCATAAACGGATCGGCATCCAGTTCATCACTCACAACGGCTATCCGGTTCGCCTGAGATTGTCCGACCCACTTCGTGACAACCTGCCCATGAATGAGACGGCTGTCGATGCGGCATAAAACGATATTGGCCATGATGTTTTCCTTAGAGTGATTGTTGTAGCTGACGTACATGGGCGACCACATCCAGGCAGCTACTGCGCCCGGCCTCAACTAACTCATCCACGCAGGCGGTTAGCATCCCTTGTTCGCGCCTGTCCAGCGCCTCCAGCAGTAGCGACGCATTCAGTCCGGCAATCACCGCCACCGGATAATCGGCGCTTAGCCGCGCCGCGACGTTGGATGTCGTGCCGCCGACAAAATCCGTCAGGATCAGCGAGCCTTCCGGCAGCGTTTTCACCACGGCCTCGACGCGTTGATAAAACTCGCCCAGCGTATCGACAGGCATTAGCGCGATTTCCGTCACGCCTTTAATTTCGCCCGTGACCATACGCAGGCTGTTGCAAAGCGGTTGTCCCCAGCCGCCATGCGTCAGCAGCAGGATGTGGGGCAACGGTTGTGTGGTAGTCAAAATGGCCTCCTGGCGCAATTACATGAGGACACCGGCATATATTGCCCGGTGGCACTGCGCTTACCGGGCCTACAGGACACTCCCGGTAGGCCGGATAAGGCGTTTACGCCGCTATCCGGCATAACGCATCATCAGAAGAGCAAAGGTTGTGCCAGAATTTGTGTCACGCGAGGAAGAAGAAAGGTCTGGCGAGGCGCGAAGCCCCGCCAGTAAAAGGATTAGCTATAGAGCAGTTCGTAGATATAAAAATATTCCGCATCTGATAAACGGATGGCGTAGGCATCTTCGATCGGCAGAAAAGCGGATTTGATGACACTAAACGCGCGCGCGTCCAGATTCGGCTGACTTTCCAGCGCCATCTGTAACGGTTTTCGGTTAATCACAATACGCTCTACCATACAGCAGCAGTGGATCAGGAAGCGTAGTGTCACCTGGCGGCTTGGTTTCAGGGAAAGCGAAGACGTCAGATGGTTAAAAACGCCCTCCATCTCTTTCAGAATACGCTGCGGGTTAAGCACGGAAATATGATTGATGATGCTCTCCATCGTTAGCGCGCTGATAAAGCGCATGGCGCTGCGCTCCATCTCCAGACGGCGTTCAGCGTTGGACAGATCGGGCGTTAACAGGCTCAACACCAGTTCCGGCCCTTGTTCGGAGAAAAGCTCTTCCAGCGAAATAAACGGAATATCCGGCAGCCCCGGCTGGAAAGTGCCGACAATCCCCGCCAGCCGCTCGCTGGCATTCAATGCCTGCTGAACGCGCTCCAGACTTCGTACCTCGTTATAATCAAGGATCACCATCCTGGTATCTTGCGACATCAGTTCGCCAAAGCTCTCCTCCAGCACCTTTTTGATTTTTTCCGCCGTTCCCATGCCGGTAATACAGGAGATGACCAGCACTTTGCCGCCGTTCTCCTGCTGCGGCGTACAAAGCTGGCAGGGGATATTTTTACTCTGCAGGAGCGCCGTCAGCTGTGGTAAATCGCTGGTTTCATAGCTTAAATCTAGCCCGACTTCCAGCAGACTGGTCAGCGTGATGTTCGGCATGAGCAAAACATCTATCTGGAATAACTTACTGATCGTACTGCCGAAATGGATCAATGAACCGATGTCCACCAACAGGATAAGCCGCCGATATTGGCGGGTTTGAATCATTTGGGTCAGCGTTTCCAGCGTGTCATGCACCGACTGTTCAAACGGCATGTCGATGGCGCTGAACAGCTCGCGCTCCAGCACACGGTTGACATATTGCGCCTGACTGGTGGCAGTGGTCGCGCCGTGGGCGATCAAAATGACCCCGCAGTCGGGGCTGGCATCGATACGCTGACGATAATGGCGGCACTCTTTCAGGAACAGGCATAGCCAGACCACTTCCGTCGCCGGACACTGAATATGCAGCAGTTCGTTGATTTTCCGACACAGCAGCGCGGCGTTGTCATATTCGTCTTTGCAGCGATCCAGGATCAAACTGGAAGAGTAAAGCTGCGGGATCAGGCCACGCTGCACGTAGCCTATCAGCGCCAGGAAGTGTTTACGCAGTGGGTTAACCAGATTTTCCGGCAGCGAAAAGCCCAACACCTGCTCTACGCAGCCAATCAGCAGCGTCACGCGCTCTTCAATCTGGTCGCCATAGCGCGGCGGATGCGCCACGCTGTCGCGGCTGTAGAGACCGTATTCAAAAATCGAGCTGAGTTTATTTTTCAGGATCGCCAGCGTCTCCGCCGGGGGGACGTTACTGTTGCGCAAATTAACATATTCGCGCGTCAGGAAGCTGTAAAAGAGGTCGCTCTCTTCAATTTCCGCCCCGGTCGCCAGCGACGTCTTCAATGCGGGCAGCGTGCGCGCGTCTATATTTAGCCGCGCTTTACCGTCAAACAGAGTATCCACCAATAGACGCTGTTCCGGCGTCGGGTTAACCGACATCTCCGCCAGCCGTTTATCCAGCTGTAGCGTGTCGTTATGCTCGGTCATTCCCGATGCCCACGCCTGAGCGCAAAGAAACTGAATATCGCTTTTTAGCTGACCGATATTGCCTTCCAGGGGTTTATTCAGCAACCAGAGCAACAACGGTTTATCAATGCTGACCGTGCGTTCTATTTTGCGGCTTTCCCGCTGTAAGAACCCCACGATCAGTTCGATCTGTTCTTCAACGGAACGCTGGCGAATGCCCGGCAAATCAATGCATACCTGAATACGCCGCTGGAAAGTACGTAACAGCGCCGACCCGACCGGCTCGGTAGTGGCGCAAATCAGGCGTACCGAAATTGATCGCGGCTGGCTGCTCACGCCGAGCGGACGGTACTCGCCTTTATCCAGAATAGAGAACAGCTTTTCCTGCCCTTCATAAGACAGACGGTGCACCTCGTCCAGCAGCAGATAACCACCGTCCGCCTGCTCCACAAGGCCTGTTTTATGTTCATTCGCACCGGTAAACGCCCCCTGCCGATGACCAAACAGATGCGAGGAGAGCAGTTCCGGGTTATGGGCGTATTCCGCGCAGTTAAAGTAGACCAGCGGCGGGATAGCGCCGCTCGCCTGTTCACAGGCGAAACGGTGCATCAGTTCCGCAAAAAAGGTTTTACCGACGCCGGACGGCCCGGTAAGCAGAACGTGTAAACCGTGCGGATAGAGCACTGCCGCACGGCCTTTTTCTACCGCATCGCGCAGGCTGCGATCGTAACCAATCAGGCTGGTAAACGGATCGTCGGGCGCATAATGCTCTTCATGCGGCAGCACATCCGCCACCGACCGCACCTCGCGTTCAGACTCTTCCAGCTGTCGTCCCAGCAACGTTTCCAGCGCCTGGCGATGCAAAAAATAGACCGGGCGGCCACGGCTTTTGATTGCCAGGCCGTCATTCCATAACTGATTGAGATCTTTGCTGACGGAGTTACGCGCCAGCCCAAGATTGAAACCTATCGCCTCCGCCGTAAACGCCGTCTCCTGCGCCAAATCGGCAAGACATAGCCCGCGCGTCAGCCGTTCCAGCTCTCCCAGTACGATCTCAATACGTCTCATTACACTACCGCTTACGAAATAAAAGAGTGTTCAGAACATACACTATTCTGCCACGCAAGAAAGTGAAGGCGCAGCGAGAAACCGCCTTCCCACTTTTGCCTGACTTCAACGCCAACGGATAGCACGCCACGATGAGTGAACGTCGCACGGTCTACACTTACTCTTGAAAAAGTGCAAACCGATAAGGATACCGTTTATGAAACGAAAAACGCTTCTGCTTATTGCCGCGCTTGTCGCGCTACCGGGCGTCACGTATGCCGACTCTCCGTTTAGCTCGCTTCAGACGGCACATGAAAAAACCACGATTTTAAAGGATTTGCGCAAAATGTGTACGCCCAAAGGCGCTCTAACCGATGAAGCCTGGGAGAAAAAAATCATGGCGAGCGAGGGGAACCAGCAGCATATTCGGGAGGCGATGATCGCGATAGAGCGCAACAATCAGCATAACTACTGGCAGGCTCTCGGCAAGGTGGAATGCCCGGAGATGTAGCACACCTTTTCCGTTTTTTGGTCGCGAAAATGCGGACTGTAACCGGTTTCTGTTCGCCAAAACCGCGTATTCTGGAGCGAATTTACGCGATCAAGGAGCACGACAATGCGATACCGTTTTCCCGATAACTTCTGGTGGGGCAGCGCCTGCTCAGCGTTGCAAACCGAAGGGGATAGTCTGAATGGCGGTAAAAGCCAGACCACGTGGGATGTGTGGTTCGAGCGCCAGCCGGGTCGTTTTCATCAGGGCATCGGTCCAGCAGAAACCTCAACGTTCTATCGCCACTGGAAGCAAGACATCGCGCTACTGAAACAGTTAAAACATAACAGTTTTCGCACCTCGCTAAGCTGGGCGCGGCTCATTCCAGATGGCGTAGGCGAGGTGAATCCACAAGCGGTGAGCTTCTACAATCACGTCATCGACGAGCTACTGGCGCAGGGCATCACGCCGTTTATTACGCTGTTCCATTTTGATATGCCGATGGTCATGCAGGAGAAAGGCGGCTGGGAAAATCGCGACGTCGTAGAGGCGTTTGGTCGGTACGCGCAAACGTGTTTTACCTTGTTTGGCGACCGCGTGAAGCACTGGTTTACCTTTAACGAGCCGATTGTGCCGGTGGAAGGCGGCTATTTGTACGACTTCCACTATCCCAATGTGGTGGATTTTAAACGTGCAGCCACCGTGGCGTACCATACCGTGCTGGCGCACTCGACCGCCGTGCGCGCCTGGCGCGCCGGACGCTACGACGGTGAAATCGGCGTAGTGCTGAATCTGACGCCGTCCTACCCACGCTCGCAGCATCCCGCCGATGTGCAAGCCGCGCATCATGCGGATCTGTTATTCAACCGCAGTTTTCTTGACCCGGTATTAAAGGGAGAATACCCGGCGGACTTGGTGGCGCTGCTGAAAACCTATGACCAGTTGCCTGCCTGTCAGCCAGGCGATCGTCAGCTTATTACCGACGGCAAAATCGATTTACTGGGGATTAACTATTATCAGCCGCGCCGCGTGAAATGCCGTGATACGGCGGTGAATCCGCAAGCGCCGTTTATGCCGGAGTGGTTATTTGACTATTACGACATGCCGGGGCGCAAGATGAACCCTTACCGCGGCTGGGAAATTTACGCGCCAGGAATTTACGACATCATCACCAACCTGCGGGATAATTACGGCAATCCGCGCTGTTTTATCTCCGAAAACGGGATGGGCGTTGAGAACGAGCAGCGTTTTGTGCAAGCGGGACAGATTCACGATGATTACCGGATTGACTTTATCTCTGAGCATCTTAAATGGCTGCATAAAGGCATTAGCGAGGGCTGTCACTGTCTTGGCTACCACATGTGGACCTTTATCGATAACTGGTCATGGCTGAACGGCTATAAAAATCGCTATGGTTTTGTACAACTGGATTTAGCCACCCAAACGCGCACGGTGAAAAAAAGCGGAGAATGGTTTGCCGCCACCGCAGAGCATAACGGTTTTGATTAAGCGTTTATTATTGCCGGATGACGACTAACGTCGTATCCGGCCTACAAATGGCAGCAATATCAACTCATTGGCGTAATACGGACTTTCGCCGCCACGACTAATGCCGTCAACAGCATCAGTCCGCCGGAAAGCGCCAGCGGCGAAAGCAGCCCGAAATTGTCGAGCGCATAACCGCCCACTGCCGCGCCACAGGTATTTGCCAGTTGAATCACCGCGACCTGGATGGAACCGGCTTTTTCCGCCTGATCGGCAAGGGAACGAGTGATCCACGTTGACCATCCCACCGGCACCAGCGCAAACGCCAGTCCCCAGATAATCGCTATGACCGCCGCCACGGTTTTGTCGCTTCCCCACACAATGAGCGTCAGCGCGCTCAGCGCCAGTAGCAGCGGCGCACCGGCCAGCGCCAGTTTTACCGAACGTTTCAGGACATAAGATGAGAAAGAAGTACCAACGAAGCTGGCAATACCAAAACTTAGCAACACCAGCGTCAGACCATCAACGTCAAAGCCCGCCAGATTCATATAGACCGGGCGAATATAGGTAAAGAAAGCGAACTGCCCGGCAAAAGACATAAAGATGGCGATCATCCCGGCCATCACGCCAGGGCGTTGCAACAGGCTAAACATATTCTGTTTCTGGTGAGAAGGTTCGCCCGGCAGCGACGGCAGTGATTTCACCACCCAGATGACGCACAGTACGCCCATCACCGCAGCGGCGTTAAAGACATTACGCCAGCCAATAATACCGCCCAAAAAACTGCCCAGCGGCGCGGCGATCACTAACGCGATGGAAACCGCGCCAAAAATCACCGACAGCGCTTTCGGCACGGTACGCGCGGGAACCAGTCGCATGGTCAGCGACGCCGACATCGCCCAGAATCCGCCCAGCGCCAACCCAAGACAGGCGCGGCCCAGCAATAGCAGCGTAAAGCTGTTGGCAAAGGAGACCATCAGACAAGAAGCCGTCAGCAAAACGGCGAACAGAATAACGATATAACGCCTGTCGGTCGCCTGAATAATCTGGGTAATGAACAGGCTGGAAAACATCGCGACAAATGCCGTAACGGTGACCGACTGACCGGCGACGCCCTCGGAGATCCCCAGATCCTGCGCCATCGGCGTCAACAGACTAACGGGCAAAAACTCAACGGTAATCAGGCAGGCGACACAAAACGCTACGGCAAAAACGGCTGACCAATTAGGCCTGGCAACCCCATCAGCGCGGAATTTTTCTGCGATATTTTCATTCATTGTGGTTACCTGCGTCGTTTTAGTGCGGAAAATCCACGCAGTGTAACATTACAAAATGTGATCTGATTAACGTTTTAGCAACTGACATTGTTGCGCTGCATTTTGCGAGGCTGGTCGAGCGTTGAGAATTATCTTCTCTCGCTGCGTGCAAAACCAAAAGGTAAGACATAGTGTATCACCTGGTGCTATACTTTAGATTACAGGATGTCAACCTGATGCGAATCTTCAAAACCAGGTGGTTTAACAGAGAAGCGAAGTCCCACACGATAAAAGATGACGAGTTAAGCGAGGCCATCAACGCCGTACTGCAAGGAAAAGCAGATAATCTTGGCGGCGGAGTTTATAAAAAACGTCTCAATCAAAATCGCGATCGCGCAATCGTGTTGGCAAAGGGAGGCGAGCATTGGTTTTACACCTTCCTGTATGCCAAACAGGATATGGCCAACATTAGCTATCGTGAACTCGCGGGTTTCCGTGAGTTAGCAAAACACTATGCTTGCCTGACCGAAGATCAGATAACGGCACTCATTAATAACAAAGAACTGGTAGAGGTGCGCCATGTCAGCAAAAACTAAATTCAAAAGCCCTGCCTTTGAAGCGATTCATAGCGCGGCATCTGGATTATTTAGCGTGGATGCCATTCCCCAGGAGACAATGCGCAGTTTTGACACGGCCTGCTTAAGCAGCATCAAAGACCTGCAGCCACTTGAAATAAAAGCGTTACGAGAAGAACTCAACGTTAGCCAGCCGGTTTTCGCTCGGTACCTGAATACCAGCGTATCAACGGTTCAAAAGTGGGAAAGCGGCGCCAAGCGTCCCAGCGGGATGTCACTGAAACTACTTAATGTTGTCCAAAAACACGGGCTAAAGGTGCTGGTATGAGGGTTTTACCGATGGTCTGTTAAGGCTATTCATACGATAATGAGTGCAGGAAGCCTCTACAACTTCCTGCGCTGTTTGACGGGAATTGCACTATACTGACTCACCAAAGCCATCAGCAAATGCAGATTTTAATTCATCCATAAAAGCCAGTTCATCCTGTCCATCACAAATTAAATCAATCATTGTGTTTCCCTTTACGCCAGCCCCCAAAATACTCATCATTCCTTTAATGGGAATTTCTTTGTCATTATTAACTAGCGTTAATGAAGACTGGTATTTTTTGACAATTTTCGCAAGCGTAGCGGCTGGCCGCGCATGAAGCCCCGTACTGTTCATAACGAGTACTTTTTGTCTAATCATATATTTTCCTTAAGAGACTTTGCGGAATGCTGAGTGATTTTTATTCATCATCTTAATTTTAGAATAAACATCATCCTCAACTGCCTGTTTTGCGTTCGCCATGACACGCGCCAGATTAGCCTCGTTGTTATTATTTACCCAAGCCTTACCGACAGTAGTAATAAAGGCTTTACGCAAATCACTCGCAATATTCACTTTGGCTACTTTGTAATTAACAAAGCTGCGAAGAATATCCGCGTCAATACCAGAACCTCCATGAATAACCAAAGGGACCGGACTGACAGACGCGATGCGTTGTAATAGCGGGATATCAATGCGTGGGATATCTTCAAGACCATGTACATTACCAATTGACACTGCCAGCATGTCGCACCCTGTCTCCTCAACAAAGCGCTGAACCTTCTCAGGTTCAGTTTTGCAGTCAGCCTCGCTGACATGATCATCTTCCTTACCCAGAATAGCGCCTAATTCCGCTTCGACGGGAACACCAAATGATTTACAGAAATCGACGGCTTCTCGGGTAAATGCAATATTTTCTTCGAACGGTAGCGCCGCGCCATCAATCATTACTGAGGTAAATCCGGCCCGGACAGCCTGCTTAACATCTTCCAGAGTTTTCCCATGATCCAGATGCAGGCTGACAGGAATATCCATTTTATCGGCATGTCGCTTAACTATTTCATAAATGTAATCGTAACCTGAAAGCTGTGCATTAGTAGGAGCAATTTGAATAAAATTGGGCAATCCGGAACGTTCTATTGCATTAAGAATGGAAATTGTTGTCTCCAGGTTCGTTGTATTAAATGCACCCGCAAGGACATGTTTTTCCTGAATACAATTTAGCAGGATCCTACCATTGACTAAAGGCATATTAACTCCAGATATTTATGTGAGCAGTGTAAGTAAATTATCGAACTATTGATTTATCACAGTTATTCACCAATAAGCGCCCCTTCTTGCCGCAGTTTAAATTGGTAAAATGACAGCCATTGCTGCTGATATATTTTCAACTTTGCAGAACGAACCGCGTCAGGAAAATATCGCTCAGCCACAGGAACAGTCGGGGGGACAACATTCGGACAGGCTATCAACAATGCTCCAAGGGAGACGGTTTCATCAAAAGCAATGGCCTCAATTGGACACTGGAGGATGTCAGCCTTCAACTGGAGCCAGTATGGGTTTTTCACCGCAGGGCCAATGACTTTTACTGTCCTGCCCGCCGGGATATTAAAGCACCCGTGACAGTGTGCAAACTCCATCGCCAGGCCAATAAAGACACTCTCAAGCAGAGACTCCGGAGGAAGTGAATCCGTCAGACCAAAAAGCAGGCCACGGGTGTGCCGATTTTTATTTGGCGAACCCGAGCCCCGCAAATGAGGAATAAATACCGGCACATGCTCGACAGACCAGGAAGGTTTGAGGTATTGCTCCATGGCTTTTTCCAGGCCTGTGCTTATTTCCTTATCAGTTAAACGAAAGGTTTTTTTCACCCATTCAAGCGCATAACCGCCGACAGGCAGAGAAGCGAAAAGCGTGAAAAATTCACCATCGGAGTAACAACCATTTGCCAGCTTATCCCTGCGAGCCTGCACACCAAGCGTTGGTTGTGTATTCAGCAGTAAAATACCCTCTGTCGTGCCGGTAGAATTCAGCACATCGCCCGGTTGCATCTGTAATGCGCGGGCACCGACCATATGATCGTGCCCGGCCAGGGTAACTTTTACCTCATGAGAGAAGCCCAATTCCTCTCTAAGCGTTGCCGTCATCCATCCGGCCACTTCACCTGGCTTTATCAACGGAGCCAGTACACCGAACGGTATGCCGAGAATCCCGGCAGCATTACGAGACCAGGTACGGCGAGCAATGTCCAGACACAACGTTCTACTGGCCAGGGATATTTCCGTCTTTTTCGCACCTGTCATTCGCCACAACAACACTTCTGGTGCATGTAACCAGCAGATATCTTTTCTTTCATGCAAGGAGTAGTTATCAAGCAACCATCTCATTTTAAATGCTGAGTAATTACTGTGAGGTGGCAATCCCGTTATAGAATACAGTTCTTCAGCCTCTGCCTTGCTTAATGACGAGAGATAAGATTCACCACGTCGATCATACCAGGCCAGCATCGGGGTAAGAATGACGCCCTCCTTATCCACAAAGACGCCAGACTCACCGAAACTCGCAATACTGATATTTTTTACCGGAAACGGTACTGAAGCCACCAGTTCAGCCATTACCAGTCGCAGTGCCTGCCACAGCGCTTCGATATCGAAATCTACCTCGCCTTTGTCCGACGATATTATTGGCGTCGGAAACTTGCGGACTTCCAGAACTGACACGTCATGACAGGAATAACAGCTGACTTTGCAGTTAGTTGTGCCAATGTCAATGACAAGCGCTGCGTGGTAATCAGGCATAGACCGTTCCTTTTGTCAGGCGAAAAACACCATAAATAATCAGCGCAAGCACAGGAATTAGCCCGATAGCAACAATATTTCCGTTGAATATTTCAAGCAGCCAGAAACGGAAGGGGTTACCGCCATCAAGGAAGCTTGATACCTGACCACTTGACCCCTCAGCCATTTTGAAATTGACATCTTTAGCCATACCGGTAATAAATGGCGCAATTTTGGTCGCAATCCACAAGTCGGCGACAATAACAGGAATTGCGGTTATCACAGCCCGGAAAATATTGCCACGACATGCCAGTACAATCATGGAAGCCATGACTGCCAGGTTCGCAAGGTCTCCGAGTGGCAGGACTTTATTGCCAGGAAGAAGGAATGCAATAAAGACAGAGATGGGTGTCAGAATCAGTGCTGTAGATATAATGGCTGGGTTACCTACTGCTACCGCGATATCCAGTCCGATAAAGAGATCATCACGGCCAGGATATTTGGCATTCAAATATTTCTTAATGGCTTCAGACAGAGGTAATAAACCTTCCATCAAAATTCGTACCATACGCGGAAGAATGAACATGACACCGCCAATGCTGATCCCCAGCAATAGGATATGTTTAAAGTCATACCCGGCAATGATGCCCAACAAGACCCCCAGAATAGTACCCACCATCATAGGCTCACCGAAGATTCCCATTTTTTTCTGAACGTTTTCCGGATCAATATGAATACGGTTAACGCCAGGGATTTTGTCGATAATTTTGTCGAACAGCAATCCAATCGGAAAGAAGACGACAGATGACAGGGTCGGAAGTGAAATACCTTCCAGACCGAAGTACTTTGCCACTAATGGCGCAGACCAGTCCGCCAGTTTGAGAACCACGATCGCGGCAATAGCGGCTGCGGACAGACCCAAAACAAAACTCCCTGTGCTGTAGTAAACCAGCGTTCCAGCCAGGGCAAAGTGCCAGTAGTTCCACATGTCGACATCAACAGTACGTGTCTTATTCAGAGCCAGCATGGCGACATTAATCAGCATCGTCAGCGGAATGACAAAGGGTGCGATTGGTGAGCCCCAGGTAATTGCGGCCAACGGTGGCCAGCCTAAATCGACAACAGGAAGGCTAATACCAGTTCGCTCAACCATTGCCTGTGCAGCCGGGCCTACATTGCTGGTAAGTATGTCAAAGATGGCATAAATTCCGACAAACCCTATTCCGACAATTAATGATGAGCGAAGTGCTTTGGCGGGTTTTACTTTGAAGAACAATGCCAGGAAAAAAAGGACCAGCGGCAATAAAACCGTTGGGCCAAATCCCAGGACATATTGCACAACGGTATAGAGAGTATGTGCTATATCATTCATATCCAACCTCTTATTCAGATGTGACCAGACCTCGCGTTAGCGCCTGGATAATTTATCTGTTTTTTTATTTATGAAATCAGGCTTGGCCTTTAAGGATTGAAACTATTTTTTCAAGAACTTTATCTTCACCTACTCCGGTAATGATTGGCAGACCACTAACAACCGGAATATCCAGTTCATAAGGAACTTTCGTTGTTGATACAACCAAAGCTGCACCATCGGTATTGTTTGGCAATGAGGCTACATTAGTTTGGGAATAATTAACATCAAGCCCATTGTCTTTACAATATTCCATTACTTTTTCTGCCACAGCCGTGGAAGTAGCAACACCCGTTGCGCAAACAAATAGTATCATTTTACTCATACTTCACCTCTTTCAGATATGCGTGTGTAAATTGACTGATAAATTTCATCATCATTCATGACCAGTAACTGCTGCATAAAATCCTCATCCTGGATCACATCCATAATCCAACCCAGTACGTTGAGCTGCTTATTGCTTTCACCTAAAGCAAGCATAAACACCACCCTGACAGGTACGGGATCTGGTTCCCCGCCCATATCTTCGAAATTGACGGGTTCTGCCAGTATTCCAACGCTAATGGCGTTTTGGCGAACATACCTGTGATCAGTATGTGGAATAGCGACACCTACAGGCTCAACCGGTAGACCCGTTGGAAAATTCTGTTCTCGCGTAATGACGTGATCGGCAAAATCAGATACAACCATACCATCGTTAATTAACGGACTGGCAAGAGCCTTGATTATGTCATTCTGACTCACCTCTTTAGGGAGGTGGCGAACATAATGACGGCGAAAATGAATATCCTGCATAGATTCCTCTTTGCTAGTTAGGCATCCAGGCGCTGTAAAATAGTGCCAAGATAATATTTATTACCTTTTAACCAGACGTTACCAAAATCAATGGCCAATCCACTAGAGAAAAATACCAACTGTTCCAAATGCAAAACAGGTGCGTCTTCACCAATATCAAGATAATGGCCTCGCTCATTACCAATTAATTTGGCTGCGTAACGGCTTTCAGAAAAACTTATTTTCTTATCAGATAATCTTTCTATTGCTGAAAATAAATTCTCCCTGGTAAAATCTACATCAATAATACCGGGGCAGAGATCAATGTTGATACGATTTTCAATCAACATGACTTTTTCATCGCCAATACAACGAAGGCGTTTAAGAAATAAAACATCTTGTCCCGGTTTGATACTCAGTTTCTCTGCTACAAAGCGGTTAGCGGGCTCCAGTCGGGAGGTTATAACACTGGTTGTGAAGTTTATCTTCTGGCTGGCTAAGGCTTCAGCAAAGGAGAGCAAACCTTCACCCAGTGGGTAAGCAACATTTTCCTTCTTTACGAAAGTTCCTTTACCCTGCACTTGCACAAGAACGCCTTCCCGGACAAGTTGGTCAACCGCTTTTTTAACGGTACCGCGACTCACCTCCAGCATATCCATGATTTGAAACTCTGAAGGTATCCGGTCATCCTCAACTAATTCTCCGCTATAAATACTTTCCCTTATCCACTCCACAACCTGTTGATACAGTGGGATGTGTGAACTTTTACTCAATGTTTTCATGGGGCGCGCCTAAACATTTAGAGTTGTCTATAGACAATCATGTACAACTTCGAGTTTATGATAAGAAATTTTGAGACAGGAGGTATGGCAAGGAGTCACAGTTTTAGTGTTCAAAACAAGATCACATTTCCGTGATATATGTCACGGAAATGATGAGCTATAAGTCTCTGATGTTTTGGCGTCGTTAGCGGTTATTCGGTGCGTTACTTCTGTGGTTCACCCTTAGCAAATACGATGGCGGCTACGCTTTATTTGGCTAACGATGAATCGCGTCTCCAGGCCGTTAATCGTGGCTCGCCGCCCTTGCCAGCCTCATTCATCTCGTCTTTTGTTAACGAGATAGTGAAGAGTATCAATGCAGCCAGTGGACACCCTCTTCCGGCTGAAAAAAGGCGTTATAGCGCAGTTGAAACGCGTTGATCTCCTGCATATCGGGTTCCATTTCGCGCAAAAAGCCCAGCGCCAGCCGTACCTGCGTATCGGTGATCGGCGCAGCTAAACGCGCTTTTTGCAGCAACCGATGCCACCGCTGCAAATTCTGATCGCCGCCATCGACAATCACCATTTGCCAGATCAGTAACACCTGAGCGGCATTTTGCAAATGCGACTCATCAGGGCGATGCAGATACTGTAAAAACTCACCGCCCGCCGTTTTACCCATCTGATCAATCATCGATTCTATCGGCACTACATCAATATTCAGACGTTCGCTCAGGCGGCGAATCGCCCGGCGAGTATCCGATGTCAGCACCCGAAAACCCACAATAAACACCACCACAAACGTGGCCAGAATCAACCAAATCATGCGCACATCCGTCACCAAACAGGATGCCCATCATAACGGTAAATTTATAACTGTCGACGTTCTGGCCTGTCAGGATGTGATTTATTAACGCCTGTCTTCATTTACGCAAGACGCCGGATATCCTGTCTGACGAACGCAAGGCATAAAAAAGCCCGGCGTTAAGCCGGGCAAAACGTTACCAAATGCACACATTTAAGCGATATTGACTTGCTGAATTTTTTTCTCACGGCGGATTTTGCGCTCTTCCATCACGGCGACCATCGCCATCAGGCAGATACAGCCGATCGCGGCGGCGTCCAGCGCGGCGAAGGTGCCCGCCCAGCCGGTCAGACCAAAAACGGGGGTACCGTCGGCAATCATGCCCAGACCCAGCTTGGCAAAGCTATCGCCGATAAGATAAGCGAAGGTTCCCTTGATACCGTCCGCAGCGCCGATGGCTTTTTTCGGTACGAAACCGACTGCCGCCACGCCAATTAATAGCTGCGGCCCAAACACCAGGAAACCGAGCGCGAACAGCGAGGCCAGATAGACATACTGGTTGCTGGCGTGCTGGTAGACGCCGAGGGTGGCGATGATTAACGCCAGCGCCACACAGGCTACCAGCGCACGACGACCGTTCGCCAGGTCAGAGAGCCAGCCCCACAGCAACGTGCCGACCAGCGCGCCCACTTCAAACAAGGTAAAGCCCTGAATCGCCACCTCTTTAGAAAGTTTCAGTTCCTGGAAGGCGTAGACGGTTGACCACTGGTCGATACCAATACGCACCACATACAAGAAGATATTGGAGAAACACAGCAGCCAGATCACTTTGTTTTTCAACACATATTCAACAAAGATCTGCCACTTGGTCATTTCGTTTTCTTCAGTCTCTTTATCCTCTTCGCTGATCTCTTCGCCGAACAGTTCTTCAGCTTTACCCAGACCGTAAGACTCCGGGGAGTCGCTGCCAAAACGCAGACCGATAAAGCCAACAATCAGCGCGATAATCGACGGGAAGATAAACATGCCGATGACGTGACCGTCGAACAGGTAGTTGGCGCCGAACAGCGCCACGCCTGCCGCGCCCGCGCCGCCGAGGTTGTGGGAGATATTCCAGAAGCCGAGAAAGGTGCCGCGTTTACGACGCGGAGTCCATTTGGTGATGGTCGAGTAGCTGCACGATCCGCCGGTACTCTGGAAGAAACCGCTCAGGGCATAGAAAGCGATCATCAGAAACAGACTGGTTGACCCCGCGCCCATACTGGCGCTGAAGCCGAGCATACAGATAGCGGAGAGGATCAACATAAACGGTAGAAACTGCTTGGTATTTTTACCGTCAGCGTAGTAGGAAACCAGCGTTTTCCCCACGCCGTAGGTGATCGAGAAGCCCAGGCCAATCATCCCCAGCTCGGTCATGCTCAACCCGTAGGTAGAGATCATGTCGTTCTGCGCGATGTTAAAGTTTTTGCGGATCAGGTACATGGTCAGGTAGCCGATAAAAACCACCAGATAGGACTGCATGAACGGCTTGAACCACATTTTACGCCGCACATCGAGCGGCAGATCCAGGGTCGGCTTGCGCACCTGGTTTAAGAAGGCCAGCATGGATTACTCCTGAGCTAATTTTTATACCTGCGAATGGCAGGCATTGTAAAAATCCACAGGAAAAGTGGCCTGCGACAGCGTCCAGGCAAAACCGGGAAAATTTCTTAGTTTTGCCCCATTCAGCGCAAAAAGGTGAGGTGCGTCACGCTTCGCTGGTCTCGCGTGGGGCCTGGGCGTTCAGAAATGGCAGCAGCAATAGCGCGGAGATCCCCGCCGCGATGGCGATGACCGCAAAAAAACCGGTCCAGTGCCAGATCTCCAGCACTTTCGCTAACGGCCAGCCGGAAAGCGACGCGCCGAGATAGGCGAACAGGCCGACAAAGCCGGTGGCCGCGCCCGCCGCCTCTTTATGCGAGCACTCCGCCGCCGCCATGCCAATGAGCATCTGCGGGCCGAAAACAAAGAAACCGGTGGTGAAGAAACAGGCCGCCTGCATCACGTAACTGGCGAACGGCATCAGCCACAGCGAACCCACAGAGAGCAGAATCCCGGCGGCGAAGATTAAATTCATCGGTCCGCGGTTGCCGTTGAAGAGTTTGTCCGAGCCCCAGCCCGCCACCAGCGCGCCGATAAATCCCCCCAGCTCAAACATCGATACTGCCGTGTTGGCCGTGACCAAATCCACGCCCAGCGTCTCGGACATATACAGGTTGCCCCAGTCATTGATCGCCGCGCGCACCACGTACACTAAGACGTAACACAGCGAAAGCAGCCAGATATAGGGATTCAACAACACATATTTAGCGAGGATTTCTTTGCGGCTTAGCCCCGCGCCCTCTTGCTGTTGGGCGACCTCCAGCGCATCGTGCCGCCAGTCGCCTACCGGCGGTAAACCAATCGCCTGCGGACGGTCGCGCAGCCGCCAGCAGAGGACCATGCCCACCCCGATGGCAAGCAATCCGGCCACCATCATCCCGACACGCCAGCCATAATGCAGGGCGACAGCGGCCATAACGAGAGGGATCAGCGCCCCGCCGACATTGTGCGCGGTGTTCCATAACGCCCACCAGCCGCCGCGTTCGGTACGCGAGTACCAGGCGGTCAGCAAACGGGCGCAAACCGGCGATCCAAACCCCTGGAAAAAGGCATTCAACGCCCATAGCAGAGCAAAGGCCCACAGCGAGGTCGAGAAGCCGAACAGAATATTCACTACGCCGGTCGCAATCAGCCCGATGCCCATAAAATAGCGAGCGTTAGAGCGATCGCTAACGATGCCGGAAACAAATTTCGACACCCCGTAGGTGATGTAAAACAGCGTCGCCAGCAGGCCGATATCGCTGCGACTCAGAATGCCGCTGGCAAGGATTTCCGGCGCGGCGGCGTTAAAGCTTTTACGGGTGAAATAGAACAGCGCGTAACCCAACCAAATGGTGATCAGGATGTGCCGCCGCCAGTAGCGATAGCGGGCGTCAACCTCGTGCTTATCGGTGATGAGCGGCGCGTTGGCCGGGGCTTTTAAAAACGAAAGCATTATCCTTCCTTAAACGTAACGCTGGGGCAACGAGACGCTCACCCGCGTACCGTGGGTACAAGAGATGGTTAGCGTCCCGCCGAGCGCCGACACGCGTTCGCGCATTCCGGTCAGGCCGAAGCCCTGCTGCTGAGAGCCCGGCGGCAGGCCGCTGCCGTCATCCTCAATCACCAACATCAGCCGCTCATCCTGCTGCCAGCCCTGGAGCGTCACCGCGCTGGCATTGGCATGTTTTACGATGTTATTCAGCCCTTCCTGACAGACGCGAAACAGCGTCACGCGCTGACTTTCACTCAACGCCGTTTCGTCAATTCGCCAGTCGAGGTGACTGACAATACCGCGGCTTTCCAGCTCCATTTCGCGCAGCAGCGAACGGATGGCCTGCGCCAGCGTTAAGTCGTCTAACTGGCGCGGGCGCAAGCGCCCCAGCAGGCGACGCACGGCGTCATACACGCCCAGCGAAAGCTGCTCGATAAGTTGCCCGCTCTGCTTCACGCCGCCGTTATCCGCCGCCAGTCGTTGCACAATGCCCGCCTGGGTTCGAATCGCGGTGATGGTCTGCCCGATGTCATCGTGCAGCTCACGCGCAACATCGCGCCGCACGCTCTCTTCGGTCTCCAGAAGACGCTCCGCCAGCCGATGGTTGCGCGCCAGCTCCTTTTGCAACGACTGGTTCAGCTCGCGCAGACGCTGAATGCCCGCGCCAAGCAGTAGCCCGGTCAGGCTTTGCGCCAACAGCGAAAGTAATAAATCGACGGGATGATCGTGCCAGGTCTGGCTGGCGATCAGCGCGATAGCGTTCATCAGTGTGGCAATGAGCGCGCCCTGCCAGCCATAATGCCAGGCGAGCGCGATAATCGGCAACGCCAGGCAGAACGGCGTAAAGCGCGAAAGTTCAGCAGGTAACCCCAGTTGCAGCCACAGACTGACGATAAACAGCAGCAGATACCAGATCAGATGCCGCCCGCGCCAGTTTACCGGCTGCGATACCAGCGATGGTCCCAGCGGCAGCCAGGTAGTGCTGGTGAGATAGTGCCAGAAAACCAGGCAGATGGGGGCCAGCGTCAGCCCCCCCGTGAGGGTCAGCAGTAGCGCGTTCCATGCCGCTTCCCCCTGCCCCAGCCAGGGCAGGGATTGCAGTAGCGCCGCGGCGGTGAGGGCCGCGCCCTGAAGCAATAACGTGCGCCAGTCGCGCTGATGGCGGTAACGCGAAGTCAGCGCCACGGGCAGTAGCGTCAACACACCACCGATCATCAAAAGCGGCAGATGGGCCAGCGCAACTTCCTGCGCTAACCAGTACACCAGTAGCCACTCCGCGCCCAGCAATACTGGCCAGTATCCACGCGGGCATTGCAGCATAAGTCCCAGGCGCAGGCCGAAGGGAAAGAGCAGCGCCGCCAGCTCCGGGCGCTCTACCAGATGCAGGCTGATGCTCCACAGGCAGAACCACGCGGCGGAGAAAATAAAAAAGCAGGCAGCAACGGTGATTAAACGGGAAAAAAAGGTGTTCATTACCAACCGTCAAACATGCGATGCGCCAGTTCAACGTCATTGCTGACGCCTAATTTTTCCAGCAGATTCGCGCGATGGACATGCACCGTTTTTGGCGACAGCCCCAGCTCGGCGGCAATCTCTTTTACCGCCATACCCTGGGCGAGTTTTTCCGCCACCTGACGCTCGCGTTTGGTCAGCGGATCTTGCCGACCCGCCGCCAGTTTCACGGCAATATCGGGGGTCAAATAGCAGCCGCCCGTCGCCACCGTATGCACCGCGGCGATCAGCTCATCCGGACTACAGCGTTTAGAGAGAAAACCGCGCGCGCCGGCGTTCAACGCCTGTTCCACCAGCGCCGGGCTATCGTGAACCGAGAGCATGATCGTCGCCATCCCTTTTGGCAGTTGGCTTAGCAGCTCCAGTCCGGAAATATCCGGCATCGAGATATCGCAGATACACACCTGTACGCCGCGCCCCGGTAAGCCTGCCAACG
The DNA here is from genome assembly GCF_051703725.1 of Salmonella sp. NW645. Classification (NCBI taxonomy): domain Bacteria; kingdom Pseudomonadati; phylum Pseudomonadota; class Gammaproteobacteria; order Enterobacterales; family Enterobacteriaceae; genus Salmonella; species Salmonella sp. NW645. The sequence continues at coordinate 359,750 of NZ_JAMMKR010000006.1, forward strand.
CTTCGCGCCCGGAACCAAACTCAGCGACCACCTGCAAATCGGGTTCCAGCCCCAGTAGCTGTGCAAAGCCGGAGCGGACGATAAGGTGGTCGTCGATAAGGGCAACGGTGATCATGGGTTCTGTCCTGATGGATAAAAAAACGCGCTTACCTTAACGATAAGCGCGCGGCTGTTCAAGCCTTGAGCGGTCAGACAATGCCTGTCGTGACGGTGAACGTCCGGGTTTGCTGCGGTTCCAGTTGAAGCAAGGTTCCATTTCGCTGCGCCGCGAGAAAACCTTCAGGCCGACAGGTCGCGGGCAGGGCAAAGGCGGCAACCTGCTGATCGCCGTTATAAAGAATCCAGCGGGTCACGTAATTCAGCTCCGCGCTGGCGAAACGTGTCACGAACGTGGTGCCATCCGGGGCGATCATACTGAATTCCGGGGTATCCGTGTACCTGTCCAGTTCATCGGCGAAGAACACGATTTCCGGGTCGTAAAAGCCAGGCTCGTTGAGCGTTGCCAGCGAGGCTTCACCCTGCAAAAGTCGTTGATTAAACGCCAGCCACTGCGCCGTGGGTTTGACATGCGCCGGCACCGACTCGCGTAGCTTCAGCGCGGTATCCGGGATATTCTGGCGGAACGTGGCGTTCGGCACATAGGCATAGTTCATGTGGCACATGTACTGTAGCGGCATGGCGACTGAAGCCAGGTTAGTCACTGTCATCTGAATATCAAACAGCGCGCTTGCTTTACGCATTACCACCGTAGGTTGCGCCTGATAATGATGACCGAACCCCATCACATACTCGTAGCGCCCGGTCACGCGCAGACTGTCGCCCTCTAACTCCAGCCAGGCGTCGTCCATGGCAGCGCAGGGCATCTCGCCGTGCAGCGGATGTGTATCTTCCGGCGACGGGCAGCCATTCGCCAATAGTCCGGAATGGAAAGCAAAGCAACCATACGTTGCCACCACTTCCGCAGCCGGCTTCGGCTGGCGGAACATGTTGCGCATAGTCAGATCATGACCGTCAAACTGCGCGTCCCAAATCATCTGCCCCATCCAGGGCAGAATCACCAGATGACCGCAGCTGTTTTGTATTTTCAGTCCTTCCACGCCGCTGGCGTAACGAAACGCCGTAACCGTAAAATCGTCATTTTCCAGCAAGATACGCGGCTGCTCGCTAAAAAGCTCCCGCCATAATGTAATACGTGTTGTCATGGTTGATCTCCTCAGGACGCGGCGACTTCAGCCAGGTTGCCGCGCACTTTGCTTTCGCGCCAGAAGTAAACGCCAACGTAAACAAAGCACAGCATGGAAACCAGGAATGAGAGCTGTAGCGAGTGGAACATGTCCGCCACATAACCCTGAATCGCAGGAACCACCGCCGCGCCGACAATCGCCATCACGATGACCGCCCCCGCCATTTCAGTATGTTCGTTATCGACGGTATCGAGCGTTCCGGCATAAATGGTCGCCCAGCAGGGGCCAAACAGAACACTGACCAGCACCGCCACGTATACCGCGCTAAAGCTGGGCGCCAGCGCCACGTAGGCCAGGAACAGCGCGCCGATCACAGAGTAAAGGATCAGGACTTTTTCCGGGTTAAAGCGCGTCATCAGAATGTTGGCGATAAACTTGCCGATAAAAAAGCAGGCGAAGCTGTAGACCATAAAGGTTGAGGCATCGCGCTCATTGATATCGCCTAATTCCAGCGCCAGACGGATAGTGAACGACCAGACCGCCACCTGCATTCCCACATACAGGAACTGCGCCACAATACCGCGACGGAAACGGGCGTTGCTGGCGAGATAGCGTAACGTATCCAGCGCCGAAGGACGTTTATGACTCGCGGTTTGCGCGACTTTACAGGTCGGGAAACGCGTCAGCAGGAACAGTACCATCACCACTACCAGAACCATAATCATGTACTTATAGGGTTCCAGAGTGTTTTCCAGCATCAGCACCTTGAAGTTGTGGACTTGCTCGGCATTCATGCCCGCCATCTGTTTTTCCAGGCTTTCCCCTTCGGAAAAGACCAGATATTTACCCAATAAAATGCCTGCCGCCGCGCCGATCGGATAAAAGGTCTGGCTGATATTCAGCCGCAGCGTGGCGTAGGCTTTCGGCCCGATCATCGAACTGTAGGTATTCGCCGCCGTTTCCAGGAAACTCAGGCCAATCGCAATGGCGAAAATCGCCGCGAGGAACATGGTGTAGGTCGCCATGTGCGACGCCGGGAAAAAGAGCGTACAGCCGACAATGTATAGCGTCAGGCCGATAAGTATCGCCACTTTATAACTGGTTTTTTTAATGACCAGCGAGGCCGGAATAGCAATTAAAAAATAACCGCCATAAAAGGCGCTTTGTACTAATGCCGAAGCAAAGTTGCTCAGCGAAAATACACTTTTAAATTGCGTAATCAGAATATCATTTAACGCGGCTGCGCATCCCCATAATGGGAATAAACAGGATAACAAAATAAACTGGAACAGAGGTGTCTTATTCAGATACCCGTCGGGCATCTGAACGATGTTTTTATCGTTCATAGTGCTACCTTTAACAGTGCAGGGTGATTGTTATTCGTTCAACGAAAGATACTCATTAAATTGCTCAATGCTTGGATAAGAGGATTGGGTGCCTTTCCCGGTGACGCTGAAAGCGGCAAAGAGGACGGCTTTTTTCATGGCGGCTTCCACATCCCCGCTCTGGACATAGTAATGCGCGAAACAGCCGATAAAGGCATCGCCCGCGCCGCTGGTATCGACAGCGTTCACTCTAAACGCCGGAACATGGACTTCCTGGTCACGCGTCATCCACAGCGCGCCTTTCTCACCCATGGTGACAATAATATTGTTCAGCCCTTTATCTACCAGCGAACGTGCCGCTGCGCGAATATGGTCATAGGTATCCACTGGCATACCGGTTAATATTTCCAGCTCGGTTTCATTGGGTACAAAGAAATCGCATTTACAGGCATAAGACATATCTAATTCCCGTAATGCTGGCGCAGGGTTTAATAACACTTCAATCCCATGTTTCTTGCCAAATTCTATTGCGTGATAAACCGTTTCAAGCTGAACTTCCAGTTGCAGAACAATAAGCTGGCATTTTTTTAAATCTTCCGCCGCGCGATCGATATCTTCCGGCGAGAGAAACTTGTTGGCGCCTTTGATGATCAGAATGCTGTTGCTGGAGTTGGCGTTGACGAAAATCGGCGCTACGCCGCTGCTGGTACACGGTACTTTTTCTACATACGTCGTATTGATCCCCCAGGATTCGAGATTACGAATGGTGTTGTCGGCAAAAATATCGTCGCCCACTTTGGTCAACATCAATACTTTTGAATTGAGCTTAGCGGCCGCCACGGCCTGGTTCGCCCCTTTTCCGCCGCAGCCGATTTTAAACGCCGGCGCTTCCAGAGTTTCCCCTTCTTTAGGCATCTGGTTGGTGTAGGTGATAAGGTCCACCATGTTAGAGCCAATAACCGCGATATCCATTTTACTCCCTCTCAGAAATCGTCACACGACAATGATATTAAAATAACATTATCATGTTACTTCCGTATCATTTGTGACTATGATCGCGATTAGAGGATCATTTTGCCATTTACTGCGTGAACAATCCCTGGCGGAACAAATCATTTTTAGGGTTACAATTTACTGAAAATTAACTATTTATTGTTATAAAACGCGAATAAGCCCACTTTTATTTCCTGACGGCCGGACGTATAGTAGTGCCACACTGTAATGTTCTCAGAAACACATAAATGTTACTGATGGAACATAACAACATGATTTGCGGAGAGGGTGAATGGAGACCAAGCAAAAAGAACGTATCCGACGCTTGATGGAGTTACTGAAAAAGACCGATCGAATCCATCTGAAAGACGCCGCGCGGATGCTGGAAGTTTCGGTGATGACCATTCGCCGCGATCTCAGCCAGGATGATGACCCTTTACCGCTGACGCTGCTCGGCGGCTATATCGTCATGGTAAATAAGCCTACGTCTTCAACCAATATGCCGCTGCCGGCGAAAAAGACGCATCATCGGGACGACCTTCCCGTTGCGATCCTGGCCGCCGGCCTGGTGCGTGAAAACGATCTGGTTTTTTTTGATAACGGTCCGGAAATGCCATTAGTTATCAGCATGATACCGGATGATATTACCTTTACCGGGATTTGCTACTCGCATCGGGTATTTATCGCGCTGAATGAAAAGCCTAATGCCACGGCGATTCTGTGCGGCGGCACCTATCGGGCCAAGAGCGATGCCTTTTATGATGCCAATAATCCTTCGGCGCTGGATTCGCTCAATCCGCGCAAAGTGTTTATTTCCGCCAGCGGCGTACATGAACATTTTGGCGTGAGCTGGTTTAACCCGGATGATCTTGCCGCCAAACGTAAAGCGATGGAGCGCGGTCTGCGCAAAATTTTGCTGGCGCGTCACGCCCTGTTTGATGAGGTCGCGCCTGCCAGCATTGGTTCGCTTTCTGCCTTTGATGTCCTGATTAGCGATCGCCCATTACCGACAGATTATGCCGTTCACTGTCGGAATGGTTCCGTCAAAGTCATCACGCCTGATTCGGAAAGTGAATAACTTACTCAAAAAAGACGGCAATTTTATTGAACATGGTGGGATCGGACTGGTTTCGTACCACCTTCGCCACGTCTTCCAGTTTATCGATCTGACTGATCATCTGTTCAAGCCGCTGATCGTCATTGACCAGAAGCCAGATGCGGCTCTGATCGCTACCCTGAATCGGTAAACAGAGAATACCCTCAACGTTGAAAGCGCGTCGGGCGAACAGCCCGCAGACGTGGGTCATCACGCCAGGATGGTTGCGAACGGTCAGCTCCAGAATAACGTTATCATGTGATTGTTTCTGCATGGCTTATTCCCCCACCATCTCTGTATTTGCCGCGCCCGGCGGCACCATCGGATACACTTTTTCTTCCGCATCAATGCGCACGTGGATCAACGCCGGTCCAGGACGACGAATGATAGCCTGCAACGCCGCCTGCGGATCGGCTTCGTTATTCAAATCACAGGTGTCCAGACCAAACCCGGCGGCAATCTGCATAAAATTGATGCTTCCCGGATAGGTTGCCGCAAAAACGCCCTGTTTATAGAACAGACTCTGTTGCTGATGTACCAGTCCCAGCGCGTCGTTATTCATCAGGATGATTTTCACATCCAACTGGTTTTCGCTGGCGGTAGCCATCTCCTGAATATTCATCATCAAACTACCGTCACCGGAAAAACACAGCACCTTGTTGCCCGGATTCGCCAGCGCCGCGCCAATCGCCGCGGGCAGACCAAACCCCATGGTGCCCAGCCCGCCGGAAGTCAGCCACTGACGCGGACGGTTGAGCGGATAAGCCTGCGCGGTCCACATCTGATGCTGACCTACGTCAGTGGTAATAATCGCGTTGTCGTCCACACAGGCGGCGACTGCGTTAATCAGCCCATAGTGACTAAGCGGGTTATTTTCCTGGGGAATACTGCAAGGGAATTCTTGCTGCAAGTCCGCCACCAACTGATGCCATGCTTCCCGCGGCTGTGCCTCGATATGGGGAATTAACTGTGCCAGTACATCATCGACATCCGCCTGAATAGCCACATGCGGCTGCTTAATTTTGCCTAACTCGGCGCGATCGATATCCACATGGATGATTTTGGCGTTCGGACAAAACTGCTCCGTTTTGCCAATCGCCCGGTCATCAAAACGCGCGCCCAGGACAATCAGTAAATCGGCCTCTTGCAGAATAAAATTGGTACTGCGCGCGCCGTGCATCCCCAGCATTCCTAACGACAGCGGATGCGCCTTAGGCAGCATTCCCAGCGCCATTAAGGTCATTGTCGTCGGCAGTTGCGCTTTTTCCGCCAGTTCGCGCACGCGTGTCGGCGCATTGATCACGCCGCCGCCCAGATACAGCACCGGACGCTTCGCCGCGTTAATCATTGCGGCGGCCTCGCGGATACTCTCCGCGCTAAACTCCGGCGGGGGTGATTTTTCCGCCGGCGACGGCAACGCATCCAGCTCAATTGTCGCCGTCTGCACATCTTTAGGAACGTCTATCCACACCGGGCCGGGACGCCCCGACTGCGCCAGACGAAAAGCATCGCTCATCACCTGAGGCAGCTCATTGATATTTCTGACCAGATAGTTGTGCTTGGTGATGGGGATAGAGATACCGTAGGTATCCACTTCCTGAAACGCGTCAGTACCGATCATGGACGCCGGAACCTGCCCGGTAATGCAGATTAACGGAATGGAATCCAGGCGCGCATCGGCAATGGCCGTGACCAGATTGGTCGCGCCCGGCCCGCTACAGGCCATACAAACAGCAGGTTTACCCTCCGTCCGCGCCATCCCCTGCGCAATAAACCCCGCGCCTTGTTCGTGGCGCGCCAGAATATGACGGATTTGCGTGCTTTGGCTTAACGCGTCGTAAACGGGGAGGATCGAACCGCCGGGAATGCCGGTGACGATACGAATCCCCTGGCGCTCCAGAAAATGAACAATAAATTCCGCGCCCGTAAAGCGCTGAGGTGTAGATGTTGTGCCCGAACTTGCCATGCTCCATTCCTTTTATTCTGAGCCGACGTTCCGGGAAGGTGTCTTAAACAAAAAACCCCGCCCGGTTTGCGCCGGCGGGGTTTTGGAATCGTGTGTGTTCCGGACCCTACGGCGCATTGCCGACGACCACCACCACACGCACGACGACCACTGCGCGAGATGGCGCAGTTGTTAGTAGGGTCGCGTTCAGCATGGAAGGGTTCATTAGGGGCCTTGTCTGTTTGTTATTAACACGTTTTATACAAGCACAGCGCTTTCAGCATGACAACGGAAAAATTTTCATCTGCACAAAAATGCTTCAGCGATCACATTTTTCTACGAATTTACACGCTTTGAGTATAGGCGTGATAAGCGTAGCGCCCTCCGGTAATCGCCGGGATTGATGATCACGCGTTTCACAATGCCGGAAAACAAAAAACCTCGCCGAAGCGAGGTTCTTACAGCGTAATGCGGGTGGTAGCCGCGAAGCACACTGTGTTATGTCAACAGCAGAAGTATACGCGTTCTGTGCAGAACGCGCAATTTCGGCGCGAATTTTGATGAATTTGAGTATGGATCAGAAGCTCCGTTCTGTCTATAAATTACTGTTAATTTATACAGTACTTAACTATAATGTCTTTGACACAATGTGTTATGCGGGGGCCGCATCGTAAACCGGCGCAACGAAGTCCTGGCTGAAACGGGTGGTGCCGTCAGCGCCTTAACCCCCTCGTGAGCACACTGTGTTATGTCAACACGCACACTATTCCTCGCAAAAGGGATCGCGTGCGCAACAGCTGACAACAGGCAGCGGAAAGGTACGTCGGCTGGCAGTGCTCCTTAACCACAGGAGACGCGTATGAGCGTAGTGGATATCACCATTCTTATCCTGAAACTCATTGTTGCAGCACTGCAACTGCTTGATGCTGTTCTGAAATACCTTAAGTAATTCAGATTCAAGCCGCACCGAAGGGGAGCGGGCAACCGCTCCCCTTTCACCTTATCCGCTGGTCTTTCGCTTCCCGGGTATGTTACGTTTTTATGACATCCTCAACGACGCCTGACGCTATGACCCTTTCCGTTTTCTGCATTTTGCTGTTCGCCGCGCTGCTACATGCCAGCTGGAACGCCATTGTCAAAGCGGGAAACGATAAGCTCTACGCCGCGATCGGCGTCAGCGGTTCCGCGGCGGTCATGGCATTGATCCTTTTGCCCTTCTCGCCGCAGCCAGCTCACGCCAGTATCCCTTTTTTAGCGGCCTCTACCGCGCTCCAGGTGGTGTATACCGTCCTGGTGGCGAAAACCTATCAGGTCTCGGACATGAGCCAGACCTATCCTCTTATGCGCGGCACCGCGCCGCTGCTGGTGGCGCTCATTAGCGTTCTGTTTCTTGGCGACAGCCTGTCGTCGCTAGCCTGGGTCGGCATCGCAGTGATCTGTATGGCGATACTTGGGATGGCCTGTAATGGCCGCGCCAGTTCTCAACGTGGTGTCGTGCTGGCATTAACTAACGCCTGTTTTATTGCCGGATATACGCTGGTGGACGGGACCGGCGTAAGACTCTCCGAAACGGCGCTGGGCTATACGCTATGGTCATTTTTTCTCAACGGCGCCTGCCTGTTAACCTGGGCGATGATTGCGCGGCGGCGGGAAGCGTCGCGTTATCTGGCGCAACAGTGGAAAAAAGGCATTTTTGGCGGGATTGGCACTATGGGATCTTATGGGCTGGCGCTATGGGCCATGACCCAGGCGCCGCTGGCGGTGGTCGCCGCGCTGCGTGAGACGTCGATTTTATTCGGCGCGCTGATAGCCTGGCTGCTACTTAAAGAGAAAGTGGCCGGGCTACGTCTGGTGGCGGCTGGCGGGATTGCCCTCGGGGCGATTTTACTCCGTCTGTCATGATTGCCCAATAACAGCCGCAGACGTAACACATTCTCGGCAACATTTGTTGCCGCTTTTGTTTACATATCCTGCCGTTCCTTCGTCTGCCATTGCTGGTCGCTGTCTGGCCTTCTTTTTCTGGTGTGATAGATTCCTCTCGCATTTATGGGAATGCGCAGCAAGTTATTCTTATTTTTTCTTTTTTTGAAAAGTAATCAGCGAAATGAAAAGGCAGAGAAACGTCAATTTGTTGTTGATGTTGGTGTTACTAGTGGCCGTAGGGCAGATGGCGCAAACCATTTATATTCCCGCCATCGCCGATATGGCACAAGCGCTAAACGTCCGGGAAGGCGCCGTCCAGAGCGTAATGGCTGCTTACCTCCTGACCTACGGCGTCTCGCAACTGTTTTACGGCCCGCTTTCCGACCGGGTTGGGCGCCGCCCGGTAATCCTCGTCGGCATGTCTATTTTTATGGTAGCGACTCTGTTCGCCATGACCACGCATAGTTTGACGGTGTTGATTGCCGCCAGCGCCATGCAAGGGATGGGAACCGGCGTTGGCGGAGTAATGGCGAGAACGCTCCCGCGCGATCTGTATGAAGGAACGCAACTTCGTCACGCCAATAGCCTGTTAAATATGGGGATTCTGGTCAGCCCGCTGTTAGCGCCGCTGATTGGCGGTCTGCTGGACACCCTGTGGAACTGGCGCGCGTGTTACGCTTTCCTGCTGGTGCTTTGCGCTGGCGTCACCTTCAGCATGGCGCGCTGGATGCCGGAAACCCGCCCCGCCGGCGCGCCGCGCACACGGCTGATCGCCAGCTATAAAACGCTGTTTGGCAACGGCGCATTTAACTGTTATCTGCTGATGCTAATCGGCGGGCTGGCTGGCATTGCGGTCTTTGAAGCCTGTTCCGGCGTGCTGATGGGGGCAGTATTAGGTCTCAGCAGTATGGTGGTAAGCATTCTGTTTATTCTGCCGATTCCGGCGGCGTTCTTCGGCGCCTGGTTTGCCGGACGCCCGAATAAACGCTTCTCAACCCTGATGTGGCAGTCAGTTATTTGCTGTCTGCTGGCAGGCCTTATGATGTGGATTCCCGGCTGGTTTGGCGTGATGAACGTCTGGACGCTACTCATCCCCGCTGCGCTGTTTTTCTTCGGCGCCGGGATGTTATTTCCACTGGCCACCAGCGGCGCGATGGAGCCGTTTCCGTTCCTTGCAGGCACCGCTGGCGCGCTGGTCGGCGGGCTGCAAAATATTGGTTCCGGCGTACTGGCGTGGCTTTCGGCAATGTTGCCGCAAACCGGTCAGGGCAGTCTGGGACTGTTGATGACCCTTATGGGATTACTGATCCTGGCGTGCTGGCTGCCGCTGGCGTCACGGATATCGCATCAGGGACAGACGGTTTAACGTTCCCCTCGCCCGGCTTTTTGCCGGGCGTTTCACATTCCGGCGCGATCATCGCATTGAGCAGGGGCTCCTGCGCCGGGCGCCACGCTCCTTCTTCGCCGTCATAAAACTGAGTGTCTGCGTTTATCGCATACGGAATATGCGCTTTTTTCAGCTCGCAGGCCATAAAACGGGCAAACGCGAACTGTGAAGCGACCGGCGTCATTTTTATCGACTCTCCCGGCGCCCATCCGCCCACCCAGCTTGCATGGCCGGTCTTATGCTGCCAGCGAACCGCGGCGTTAATCCGTGCCCGAATCGCCGCTTTTTCCGCCGCCGTGCCTGACGTCCACGGATATTTACCGCCGCTTTTCAGGGGCCCCCACGGGAAGATGTGCCACTCCGCCAGTACATAGTTCTGGCTTTGCGCCGGCAGTTTAAGCGCCGACAAATCCTCCGGCGCGGCGCGCATGCGGGGGGCAACGAAAATCATCCGCTGTGGGTCAATGGCGTGAATCAGGCGGATGGTTTTGTCATATACGCGATTCAGCGACGCCATATTATGATTAAGTTTGTCGGCAGGCTCATAAATGAGATCGAACCCCAGAAGCGGGGATGTCTGACCAAAATAGCGCGCGACCACGCTCCACCAGTTGATCAGCTCCTTTTCATGGCTGGCGCTGGGATCGGTTTTATACGCATCCGCCTGATAGGCAATAATGGGTATGACGCCATAGTATTCGCAGGCTTCTACCAGCTTACGCAAATGGATGAGGCGCGCTTCCGTCGGCGCGCCTGCCACACGGATACGGACATGCGTTAACCCTTTTGCCTTAAAATCCCGCACGACCAGCGGATCAAACTCGCGGATACCCCGTTCCGTTCGCGCCCAGTCAACATCCATCCCAACGCCAAGCTGCTGCGCATAGCGCGCCGCCGTCAAAGGCATCGGTTTCGCATAGACGACCGCGCTGGTCAGCATGAGAGAGGCAATAAGCGGTTTAAACACGACGCCCCCTAAAATTTTTACCACGGTGATAGCACGTATTTAGCATATTCACTCCCGGCAGGTGTAGCGACAAAGCGTAATAAATCTTCACACCTGTTCCTGCAACCAGCGAATAAATGCCTCGATTTTCGGCCACTGCCTGCCAGGCAGAGTGGTGACATAATAATGCTGATGACATTTCAGCCTCATGTCACCAAAAGGCGCAATCAGTTCGCCGCTGTCGAGACGCTTTTGCACCAGCCGTTTACGCCCCATCGCCACGCCAATGTGGTTCATCGCAGCAATCACCGCTAAATCAGAACGATCGAAGCCAATGCCGGATGAATCCGGCAAATTTACCGCAAAATGCTGCGCCCAACTGTGCCACTCATCGGTGCCCGAATCGTTACTCCACGCCTGTCTGTCGTGCAAGAGCGTACAGTGCCGCAAGTTATTCAGGTTGTCCTGCAAGGCGAAACGACGGGCGTAATCCGGGCTGCAAACGGGCAAAATCGCCTCATCCATTAAAAAATGGTGCGTGAGCTGCGCCGACGGCGCATCGTCAAAATAGATAGCCAGGTCAATGCCGGCACGCTGTAGGTTAACGTTATCGTTGCCGGTCAGCATAGTGAGAGAAATTGACGGATAGCGACGGGTAAAGTCCCCCAGCGCAGGCACCAGCCAGCACTGGGCGATAGAGGGACGGGAATACACGGTCAACGTGCCGGACAGTTCCTGATTTTTGATATCGAGGATTTCCTGATTCAACGTATCCAGCGACGATTTCAACGCCCAGAATACCCGTTTGCCTTCATGGGTAAGCTCCACTTTACGGTGAGAGCGGACAAATAGCTGGATTCCCAACTCGGCTTCCAGTTGATTGATACGATGGCTTACCGCACTTGGGCTTAACGACAGCTCATCTGCCGCCAGAGCAAAGGACTGGTGTCTGGCCGCGACTTCAAAAGTATAGAGTTTGGATAACTGCCAACCGTTGAGTAAGCGGTTTCGGGTATCGCGAAGGGGTTCCATGGCAACCTCAGTCATCTTTTAATTTCCCGAAGTGTAAAAAAACACGCTGAAAAAATCCGCACATAGATGAAGCAAAATGAACCATATCGCAAAATAAAGGCAATATTAGATGGAAATCACATAGTTGATTCAATTTACATCATGTTAATGGCAAATTATATCGTTTGTCAGGGAGTGCTGTTTTTCTGTCCAATAAGAACAGATTAATCACAGGGTAGGTGAGATATGCACGCTCAAATCTGGGTAGTGAGCACGCTGCTGATCAGCATCGTGTTAATCGTATTGACCATCGTGAAGTTTAAATTCCACCCCTTCCTGGCGTTACTGCTCGCCAGTTTCTTTGTCGGCGCGATGATGGGCATGGGGCCGCTGGAGATGGTCACAGCGATAGAAAACGGAATAGGCGGTACGCTCGGTTTTCTGGCCGCCGTTATCGGTCTTGGCACCATCCTCGGCAAAATGATGGAGGTTTCCGGCGCGGCGGAACGCATCGGGCTTACGCTCCAGCGCTGCCGCTGGCTCTCTGCTGACGTGATCATGGTACTGGTGGGGCTGATTTGCGGTATCACGTTGTTCGTGGAAGTGGGCGTCGTGTTGCTCATCCCACTGGCGTTTTCTATCGCTAAAAAAACCCATACCTCGCTGCTGAAGCTGGCCATTCCGCTGTGTACCGCGCTGATGGCCGTCCATTGCGTGGTACCGCCGCATCCGGCTGCGCTGTTTGTCGCAAATAAACTGGGGGCGGATATCGGCTCGGTGATTGTCTACGGTCTGCTGGTCGGACTGATGGCCTCATTGGTCGGCGGCCCGCTGTTCTTAAAGTTTCTGGGTAATCGTCTGCCGTTCAAGCCCGTACCGACAGAGTTTGCGGATCTTGAAGTGCGCGCCGAAAACACCCTGCCATCGCTGGGCGCAACGCTGTTTACCGTTCTGTTGCCGATTGGCCTGATGCTGGTGAAAACCGTCGCTGAACTGAATATGGCGAAAGACGGCACGTTGTATACGCTGCTGGAGTTTATCGGTAATCCGATCACCGCGATGTTTATCGCTGTCTTTGTAGCGTATTACATACTCGGTCTGCGCCAGCATATGGGTATGAGCACGCTACTTACCCACACCGAAAACGGCTTTGGCGCCATTGCGAACATCCTGCTGATTATCGGCGCGGGCGGCGCGTTCAACGCCATTCTCAAAAGTAGCGGGCTGGCGGACACGCTGGCGGTGATCCTCTCAAATATGCATATGCACCCGATTCTGCTGGCATGGCTGGTAGCGCTGATTCTGCACGCGGCGGTCGGCTCTGCGACGGTGGCGATGATGGGCGCCACCGCGATTGTTGCGCCCATGCTGCCGCTCTATCCTGACGTCAGCCCGGAGATCATTGCGATTGCCATTGGTTCCGGTGCCATTGGCTGCACGATCGTGACCGATTCCCTGTTCTGGCTGGTCAAGCAGTATTGCGGCGCTACGCTGAATGAAACGTTTAAATACTATACGACGGCCACGTTTATCGCATCTGTCGTTGCACTGGCTGGCACATTCCTGCTTTCCTTTATCATCTGATCGTAAAGAGACGTACTATGGAAAACATACAAAAGCTCATCGCCCGGTATCCTTTGGTCCAGGATCTGGTCGCCCTCAAAGAAACCACCTGGTTTAACCCGGGCACCACCTCTCTTGCACAAGGTCTACCGTATGTCGGCCTGACGGAGCAGGACGTAAACGCCGCCCATGACCGTCTGGCGCGCTTTGCGCCGTATCTGGCGAAAGCGTTTCCGCAAACCGCCGCCGCTGGCGGCATGATCGAATCTGACGTGGTCGCTATTCCGGCCATGCAAAAGCGGCTGGAAAAAGAGTATGGGCAAACGATCGACGGTGAAATGCTGTTAAAAAAAGACAGCCACCTGGCAATCTCTGGTTCCATTAAAGCGCGCGGCGGCATCTACGAGGTGCTAACGCACGCGGAAAAACTGGCGCTGGAGGCGGGTCTGTTAACCACCGACGATGACTATAGCGTGTTGCTTTCGCCGGAATTTAAACAATTCTTCAGCCAGTACAGTATCGCCGTCGGTTCAACCGGCAATCTGGGGCTATCGATCGGTATCATGAGCGCCTGCATCGGTTTTAAAGTGACGGTACATATGTCTGCCGACGCCCGCGCCTGGAAAAAAGCGAAGCTGCGTAGCCACGGCGTGACGGTCGTGGAATACGAAGATGATTACGGCGTGGCGGTTGAGCAGGGTCGTAAAGCAGCGCAATCCGATCCAAACTGTTTCTTTATCGACGATGAAAACTCCCGCACGCTATTTCTGGGCTATGCGGTAGCGGGTCAGCGTCTGAAAGCGCAATTCGCGCAACAGGGACGCGTCGTTGACGCCAGCCACCCACTGTTTGTTTATCTACCGTGCGGCGTTGGCGGCGGCCCTGGCGGCGTCGCCTTTGGCCTGAAACTGGCATTTGGCGACAACGTCCACTGTTTCTTTGCCGAACCGACCCATTCACCCTGCATGTTACTCGGCGTTTATACCGGTCTGCACGATGCCATCTCAGTACAAGATATCGGTATTGATAACCTGACGGCGGCTGACGGCCTGGCGGTAGGTCGCGCTTCAGGCTTTGTTGGTCGGGCAATGGAGCGTCTGCTTGACGGCCTCTATACCTTAGACGATCAAACAATGTATGACATGCTGGGCTGGCTGGCGCAGGAGGAAGGAATTCGACTGGAGCCATCAGCTCTGGCAGGGATGGCCGGGCCACAGCGCATTTGCGCCGCCACCGAGTATCAGCAAAGGCATGGATTCAGTCAGACGCAGCTCGGCAACGCGACGCATCTGGTATGGGCAACCGGGGGCGGCATGGTGCCGGAGGATGAAATGGAACAATACCTGGCAAAAGGACGCTAATACTCGCTCAGTGCCGGAAAGACGGCAGCGCCATCCGGCACGCCATCGCCTGATGGCGCTACGCTTATCAGGCTTACGACGCTAACGCAGCATCACCATCAACTCCTCCGGCGAGCGATGCTGTTTCAGTAAATCCCGCATCACCCGCATATGCGGCGAGGAGTAGTTAAAAAAGGTCTGGTAGCCCTCGCAAAGCCGGTTTTTCCCCTGGCTATCCCGATGCTCAGGGCATCCGCCGCCGCAAAATCGTAATAAAGAGCACTTCTGACATTCAGCGCTTAGCGGCGCCTTGTCCGGCGCTTCAGCGCCATTCCTGCCGCCGCACCACTGCTGTAGCGTCTCATCAAAAAGGCGAACCGAGATACGCTGAATATCTTCACGTACCCAAATATCAAATACGCTATTTAAAAACCGCCCCCAGTCTGCTGAACACAATGAATCCTCGGTCAACATTCCGTTCCGGTCATGTTCCAACAATGGGATAAAATGGACATTGCGAATGCCGAGCCGTTGTAAGTTACGGTACAGTTGCTGAGGGCGCTGGCTATTCTGGCGATTTACGACGACCTGAATCTGGTCATCACTCACGACAATGTCCTGACGTCCTGTCATATAAAGTTCCCGATAAATGCAATAAGTTGGCGAATATGGGTAACAGCAAACAGGATTGCGAGCGACAACACCGCGAGGGAGATCAAAAATTTGTCACGCACGACATGAGTTTCGGAAAAATCGCTATGCGCGACATCCATCAAATTACGACTCAGGGTATAACGCCAAAGAATCACCGCCACTATCGCCAGAACGCTGATTGACACCCAGAACAAGAACCCCGCCTGATGCCAGTGGTGCCTGACGGCTAACGCCATTAACGCCCCATATCCCAGCAGCGTGCGAAACCAGGCCAGCGAGGTACGTTCCGGTTGCAGTCCCGGATCGTTCTGCCGACGGGCTTTACGACTATCCGGCATACAGTACCAGCCCCATTACAATCACCGCGACAATCATCAAAATAACGCTGATGATCAACAGGCTATGGGTATAGGGCAAATCCTCTTTCAGACGCATCGCTTTTTCATTACGTAACCAGCGTAGATAGCCATAAATCGCCAGGCCGCCCGCAAACAGACAGAGTAATAACGCCAGCAGTTCACGGATCACTGGCGTGGCAAAATCCGGGGCGAGCTGATCAAGACCGACGCCTGCCGCCAGAAATCCCAGCGAGGTGCGAATCCACGCCAGAAAGGTACGCTCATTTGCCAGTGAGAAGCGATAATCCGGCGCTTCTCCGAGGCGGGAAATCTTCATGACGACTCCTTTTACGTTCTTATGTATTCCCGTTCGTTTTCAGAATACCACTCACGTTGTTGCTGATATGCTTCACATTATCCCGCAGCAAGGGAATCTTATTGCAAAATAACTGTAGTTCACTGGTGATGTGTTTCGGCGCAACCGCGCTCATTGCCGCTATTTTTCATTTCAGTTGCGACCTTTTTCAACGCCACCGCCAGGAAAGGCATTATTGCCGAATTAAAAGCTGAAAAACCACCCGTCGCGACGAAAAAAAAGGCGAAGAAGATTGATAACTAACTGAAACAAATTGGAATTATGCTCGTTGCCATTACGCTGATTAGCGCGTTCATTGAGGAAAGAGATAAGAAAAAGAGCAGAAGTGTGACCGGTGCGGCGCGCGTTATCCAGCCTGGATTTAACACAGTGCATAGGCCGGATAAGCAACGCGCCATCAGGCGCTAACCCATTCCCCAAAAAATCACCGCCAGCAGTTGTGGCGTGATAATACGCAGGAACATCACTAACGGATAGACAGTCGCGTAAGAGAGCGCCGCCGCGCCGCTGGTGGCATGAAGATTGTTGGCAAATGCCAGCGCTGGCGGATCGGTCATCGAACCGGCCAGCATCCCGCACAGCGTCAGATAGTTCATTTTGGCAAAAATCCGCGCCAGCAAACCGACGGTAATCAGCGGAATAGCGGTGATGAAAATACCATAGCCAATCCAGCTTAATCCTTCGCCCTGCGTCAGCGTATCGACAAAATCGCCGCCGGATTTCAGCCCAACGACCGCCAGAAACAAAACGATGCCTAACTCACGCAGCGCGAGGTTGGCGCTCGGCGGCATAAACCAGTACAGCTTACCGATGCTGCCGATACGCCCCAAAATTAGCGCTATGATCAGCGGCCCGCCGGCCAGCCCCAGTTTTAACGCGACCGGGAATCCCGGCACAAACAACGGGATTGACCCAAGCAGAACCCCTAATCCGATGCCGATAAACACCGGCAGCATCTGCACCTGCTGGAGTTTTTGCTGCGCGTTGCCGACCACATTGGCTACCGCATCAATCGAGGCTGGACGCCCCACCAGATTGAGAATGTCGCCAAACTGCAGGCTGGCGTCGCTACTGGCGACCAGCTCAACGCCCGCGCGGTTAAGACGGGAGATAACCACGTCATAACGCTCTTTAAAGTGCAAATCGCGGATACGTTTGCCGAGCACTTTTTCGTTGGTGACGACCACACGCTCGACGCGTAAATCCGTGCCGCGCGTCGACAACGAGGTGTCCACTTCCTTGCCGATCACCAGTTGCGCGTTATGCAGGTCGGTAGATTGGCCGACGAGGTGCAGCAGGTCGCCTGCCTGGATAATCGTCCCCGGCGACGGCACCATCAGCGTGTCGTCGCGTTTCAGGCGTGAGCAAATGATTTTATCGCTGTTCAGGATCGGCACATCCTGAATAGCCATATTATTGAGGTTCGGATTCTCGACACGGATATTCATTGTTTGAATTAATGAATGACCGTTAGCGAGAGAGGATTCATGCCTCTGCGCCTCCGCCTCGACGTTAACGCGAAAAATCAACCGCATCAGCCACATGGTGAGCAAAATACCGCAGATGCCAAACGGATACGCCATCGCATAGCTCATCCCCATCTGATCCACCAGATCCACTGGCGTTCCCAGATCGCGCAGGATTTGCTGACCCGCCCCTAACGCAGGCGTATTGGTGACTGCGCCGGAGAAAATCCCCAGCACCACTGGCAGCGGAATAGCGAAAATTTTATGCAGAATCGCGGTGACCAACCCGCCCATAATCACAATCAGAACAGCAAACAGATTGAGACGCAGCCCGGAAACGCGTAGCGAGGCGAAAAACCCCGGCCCCACCTGTATGCCGATGGTATAAACAAAAAGGATCAGGCCGAATTCCTGGATAAAGTGCAGCATATCGCCGCTCAGCGTCACCCCAGCCTGATCGACGAAGTGGCCGACGATAATACCGCCGAACAACACACCGCCAATACCAAAGCCGACACCGCGCACTTTAATGTTGCCGATCCATAAACCGACAACCGCCACCAACGCCAGAACGCTGACCGTCAATGCGATATCACTCATCTTTTCTTCCCTGTGAGTAACATTTCAATTTATAGGGATTATGACTGAACCGTTAAGGCATATATACAGCATGGCGCACATTCTCATGTTACAAAACCGCCCAGACGTCCTGACTTCGGCAGCGTCTTACCCTTTTTCGTGGCACAAAAAAGCCCCGCCATCTCTGGCGGGGCAAGGCAAGGAGCTCATTAGCTATTTAATGCGGAGCGTTCGTTAATGGCGATACGCTGCGGCGCAATGGTTTCCGGCTCGTTGCGGGTTAAATCAATATGCAGCAGGCCGTTGGTAAACGTCGCGCCGGAAACTTCCATATTCTCAGCCAGCGTAAAGCTCAGGCTAAAAGGCTGCATGACCAGGCCCTGATGTAACCATTTGGGCTCGTTTTCCGGCTGTTCCGGCGTGCCTTTCACCGTCAGGCGCGTGCCTTCCAGTTGAATATCCAGATCTTCCTGACGGAAACCGGCTAACGCTAAGGTAATGCGATAATGGTTATCGTCGCTTTTTTCGATGTTATAGGGCGGGAAGCTCTGGCTTTCGCCGCTGTTTTGCAGCGCATTGGCCAGCTTGTCAAAACCGATCCATTGACGCAGCAGTGGGGATAAATCGTAGTTACGCATAATCATTTCTCCTTCTAAGAAGCGAGTTTTTACCTTCACACTTTACGTGCGAATATGCTCCCTGACGGCGAGCATGGGATGACAGGCCGCGCAACGCGACCCGACGGAATCAGTTAATTTCGATACGGCGCGGTTTGTTCGCTTCCGGAATCACGCGCTCCAGTTCGATATACAGCAGCCCGTTGACCAGGTTTGCGCCGCGAACGTGAATGTTCTCCGCTAACTGGAACTTACGTTCAAAGTTACGCTCGGCAATGCCCTGATACAGGTAAGTACGTTCTTTCTGCTCGTCCGCATGAGCGCCTTTTACCACCAGTAAATTATCCTGGGCAGTAATCTCCAGTTCGCTTTCCGCGAAACCGGCAACGGCAATGGCGATGCGGTAGTGGTTTTCGTCTACCAGCTCAACGTTGTACGGAGGGTAGCCGCCATTACTTTGGCTTTGGTTATTTTCAAGCAGGTTAAACAGACGGTCAAAACCAATGGCAGAACGGTACAGCGGGGATAAATCAAAGTTACGCATAATCATAAACTCCTGAAATCAGCGAGAATGTCAGACCTTCCATCATGGACAGGCCAGGATTGCCAGAACACCCATCAGGCGTGCCCTTCTATTCACTACGTCTTATAAATGGGTCTGAATACGTACTTTTCAAGTATTTTAATCCGACTTTTTTTTGCAGTTTATTGGCTATTGCATAGACTGGTTGGGACAGCACTGATTGTTAAAGTGCGATTACTGCCACAGTGCCGCGTACTGGTGATGTTATTTTTAGCAACGGATCGCTATAACTCATCATGCAAATAACGACAACCAACAGATGAATGAGTGATGATAAAAAACGTGTTGTTAACGCTGATAATATGGAATGGGATGCTTTTATTAGGCGGTTGTTCAAGCGTCATGTCGCACACCGGCGGTAAAGAGGGTACTTATCCTGGCACGCGCGCCAGCGCTACGATGATCGGTAACGATGAGACAAACTGGGGCACCAAATCGTTGGCTATCCTGGATATGCCGTTTACCGCCGTGATGGATACGATCCTTCTGCCGTGGGACATCTTCCGCAAAGACAGTTCGGTAAGATCGCGCGTAGAGAAAAGCGAGGAGGAGACGAAAATGACCAATGCCGTCATCCCCCCGGCGAAGATGCCTCCTCCCTGATCTATCGCCCGGTTTCCGTCACCCATAGCTGACGGAACCCTTTCACCTCTTCCATCCATGCGACGTGTCGCCCATCCGGTGAAAAAACGACGGCGTCTGCAGAAGGCGGGTTGTCGTGCCTGGCGGTTAAGAAGTCGATCCTCCCACTTTGTGCGTCGCAGCAGGCAATCCGATTTTCCAGCACCAGTCCCAGCCATTTACCCGACGGATGCCAGTTAAACGCTGACTGTACGCCGGTCGCATGATGCGTTAACTGCCGGGGCTCGCCTCCCTGCGGCGATATCAGCCACAGTTGCGCTACGCCGTTATCGTCTCGCATCAAAAAGGCGATCGCCGTCGCCTGCGGATTACTGCGGACCCAGTGGCGTGGTTCGTTAGTGAGCCCAGGGTAAACACGCTGGTGAGTAAAGGTAAGACGCCGCTGAACTACGCCCAACGGCGGCGATGGCATCGTTGATTCGGTTCCCGTCAGCGGCGTGTCGCCTGCCTGTTTCCAGCCGTTTTCATGACACGGTAAATCGACAATAAACAGCTCCGGGACTTTTTTGCCCGTCAGCGACAGCGTATCGCCAATAAAGGCGATCTGGCGGTTGCCCACCCAGCCCTCTTCATAGGCGCGGTTAATGTCATCGCTGCCAGGTCTCGGCGCAGGCGTCGTGCGGCTAACCAGTACGCACCAGTGGCTACCGCTGTATTCGCGCGGATGCTGAACCGGCACCGTTACCGGCCCATACGGCACGGCCACGCCGACATTACGCAGATCCAGCGCCGGATCTCGCTCATGCAGAACGTGGTCATTATAGGTAAAACTCACCAGCTCGCCGTTCGGGCTAAATACATGGACGTGGCTGCCGCCGCGCAGCGCGCCGGGAGTATACGGCGCAGTAATATCCATCGCATCGAGGTTAGTCACGCCCCTCGGCGTTGCAATAACGCCCCGGCGGTGGTGAAAATCGTAATGCCACGTCTCATCAGGGTTTTCAGGGCCATGAATAAACACATAGTGATTGTCGGCAGGATGCACCGTCACCACGCCGACATGCGCGCCCTGCACGGCGCGATAAATCACCTCCACGTCGCCGGTATGCACATTGACACGCTCAATAGTCTTGCCCGTAAATGACGCGCCTGAAGGCCGCACATCAAAGACCAGCCACTGGCTGTCAGGTGTCCAGGTATTGGTGTTGGTAAGCTGGTGATGGCGCGGCGTAAAGGTGATTTGTTTCATGGGATGTCCTGATAAGAGACGATGCTCGCCATCATACTTCACACGGGCTTTACTTTCAGGCTTTAGCGTATCGTTGAGATAGCCAGGCCCGATGGCGCCACGCCACCGGGCCGTCAGGGCATTATTTCTCCTGCGCCAGCCGGATACTGCGCTCTATCACCGCCCGCCG
>NZ_JAMMKR010000007.1:0-309682 GCF_051703725.1 Salmonella sp. NW645
TTGAATGGGTTCATGTGCAGCTCCATCAGCAAAAGGGGATGATAAGTTTATCACCACCGACTATTTGCAACAGTGCCGTTCAGGATGATGTGCATAAATGATTCCTCAGAGATACTGCCGGACGTCCTGCCCGGCGAGAATGGTCAGCAGGCGTTGCCCGCTGATGATGCGCAGGCGCGGTGATGTCGTGCGAATGGCGCGGCTCATCTTCCCGGTACGGCCCGTGTGGACAAACAGACCGCGGCGGCCGGTCTGCAGGAGAAGCCGGTCAAAGTCCTCAACATGTGCGGGGGAAACAGCACGGCTGTACCGTTTGGCCTGAATCAGCCAGTATTCCCCGTCGATGATGACCTGGCCATCAAGGCCGCCGTCAGCGCTGTAGGAGGCATTACGCACCACGGTCAGCCCCTGACGTTCAAAGGCAGACAGCAACAGCTCTTCAAAGACATAGGGGCTGATTTTGCGCAGATAAGTCAGGCGCTGCCCGTCTCCCGGCAGGCTGTTAAGCTTATTCAGTACCCTCCCCGCCGTTGCCCGGTATCGCCGGTGACGGCGGGTGCTGGCTTTCTCCCGCCGGCGCAGGTTCAGAAAGACCATCACCACCAGGAACAGGACGACCAGTATGACCGCCCCGTAAGGGTGCGCCATCAGCAGACCATTGATATATGGCGCGCTCATTACGGCTTAACCTGCTGCGTCAGGCCGGTATCGGTGATAAGTACCGGATAATGCGCAATCTGCAGGCGACGGGCCAGCTCGCTGCCGGAAGCCGGGGCCAGACTGACACCGGGTGCCAGCTCGCGCAGCTCACGCACGGTAGCCATGTCCGTGACGTTGACTATCATCCCGGCCGCATGCTGTTCAGCCAGCTCACCGGCATTAGCCTTCAGCCATTCACGGGACAGAGCATCATCCCCGACCAGAAACAACGCCCCGATGCCGGGCAGCTGCAGCGGCCGGTCGGCAATGCTGCCCGGGCGCAACTCCGGCGTGAATACCGGCAGCATGGCGGCCTCGCCCTGCAGCACGGGTGACGGGGGTGAAGATGTGGTGTCGTTTCCCGTGCTCATACCGGGCTGTTTATTAACGGCCTCAAAATACGGCGCAGCATCTTCACCGCCCAGATCAGCAATCACGTTCAGTTCAGCATGGCCGGTCAGGGGAAGGAGGGTAAACAGCAGTAAGGACAGCGTTTTCATCAGGGTTATCTCCCGGGTTCAGTCCAGACGAAGCCTGGATCGGGGGTGAGCGCAGCAACCGAACGGGGCGCTTCAGCTGCCGGCGCAGAAATGCGGGGTGCAGGGCTGATTTTTGCCAGATGCCCTCTCACAATGGCGCGGTAACGTGCAGCAGGCTGACCACCTGCGGGATGGTGGTAGCAGCCGGCCGCATCCAGCCAGCTGCCGGGCTTACGCGCCCAGCACTCACGCAGAATGGTGGCGGCGGCGTTCAGGTTGGTGTAAGGGTCAAACGCATCCCACGTCGAGGCAAAATGATGACCGTTCCAGCCCAGATTGACCTGGGCAATACCGACATCGATGCGCTTAAGCGGGTGACGCTTCATAAAGACCTGCAGCGCCTGCCAGGCCTGCAGACGCGTCTCATAGCGATACCCTTTGCCTGCCACATTGATGGTCCAGGGCCATGGACGCACGCCGCGGGGAAGTTTGCGCGAAGACTCGCTCAGGGAGACCGAGTAAAGCGCTTCCGGGGGCACGCCGTGCGCCATGGCCACGCGGACGTAACCCTCCGGCACCGTCTGGTCAGCATGGCCGTCAGGGACGGCCGCCATCAGTAAGCCCAGCGCCAGCGCACCGGTCAGAATGCTGCGATTGCCCATTTACCGTCTCCCGCCTGCTGCAGTAAAACCGGCATCAGACCGTTACCAAAGCGCATCCACCGTCCGCCGTCGTGGTTAAGCGTGATCTGGCGCTTGCGGACCTTTTCAACGGGAATGTGATGGTCCCGCGCCCAGCTGCGAAGCGCATCATCACTGCCCTGGCTGTCGACCAGATAGATGTCCACCGGCCGGTTGTCAGCCAGCACGGCAGACAGTTTCGCGTCGCAGGTGGCGCAGTCTTTTGACCTGACGAACAGCGCCAGCCGGCCACCACTGTCGTGCGCCACGCCGGAGGCGTTCCCCATATTGACCGGCAGTGTGCCCGGATACAGGCGCTGCCAGGCCGCGTTCACCTCACGCTGGAAATCAAGCTCTTTCTGAGTGCGGGCAAACTCTTCCTTGACCCACTTCTCAGCAAACTTACGGCGCTCTGCCGGCGTCTGCGCCTCGATACCGAGGGTGGAAAGCGGATCGAGACCCGGCGACTGGATACCCCTGGGTCCCTTCATCAGTTGCTGATAACGCTGATAATCGTCGGCACTGAGTCCCCACTGACCGGCCTGCTGCTGCAGGTTTTGCTGTGCAGAGTCGGCCCGTTGTGTTGATGCCTGCTGACTGACATCGATCTGTCCTGATGTGGTCGCGGCCAAGGTCAGGGGACTCAGCAGCATGGCGGCTAAAAAGGTATGTTTCAGTTTCATTATTCGCTCCGTTATTCTGCTCTGAGCACGGTCAGGCGGCCGTTAACCCGAAACGTCGCCTCACCATAACCGGCACTGACCAGCGTCCAGCCGGCAACGGTTTCGCCCTCTCCGACCAGGGCCACCTGCGACAGGCTGCTGTAGCCCCGGGGCGCGATGGCAGCCCAGGACTCTGCCCCCCGCTTCTCCACACCCGTCAGCACAAAAGGCGCATTGCGGGCCAGGCGAAGGGACGGAGCAGCACGACGTGTGTCAGCGGGACGGGGCTTTTTTGCAGCAGGCGCGTTTTTTTTGACCGGTGCGGCGACAGGTGCGGCGGGTGCGGGTGCCGGCTGTGATTTCAGCGCTGTCAGCTGCTCAGTCAGCGCACTCAGGCGGGTTTCCAGCCCCTGCTGTGCCTCCTGAAGAGTTCGCAATGACTGACGCACGGCGTCGTCGCTGCCGGCCTGTTTCGCTGCTGCGCTCAGCTCCTGCTGCATCTCACCAAGTTTTTTCCGGGTGTCCTGCAGACCGGCTCTGAGCATGGTCACATCTGACTGCAGGGCCGCGACTGTCTCAACAGTGGCCGCTGTACTGCCCTGAGATTCAAGGCGTGTAAGGCGTTCATCAAGGTTCGATATGCCCAGACTGAAGGCGGTGTAGCCCAGCGCCAGAATGCCGGCCAGCGCCACACCGCCGGCAGCGCCCCAGATGAGGCGGCGGCGGGGACGCCAGCTGAATCTTTTACGGGCCGGCGCGGAGTCCGTATGGAATGGTTGCTGTTCGCTCATTTTCTCAGAAACCCTCCGCTGACAGATTTAACGGGGACGGACTGAGGGGCGCTGATGGCCGGTTGTGACACGGCTGACGGCGCAGGCGTGGACCAGCTGCTGACCGGCGGCGGAAGCTGGGAGACCGGCAGCTGGTAGCCGTCGCGCAGGCTGTGGCAGACCACCCGCTGTACATCGTCCACCTCAAGCTGCCAGGCCGGACCGGCCAGGACCTGCAGGGCAGTACGCAGGCGCATCGGGCCCAGCTGGTACTGGACTGCCGGCAATGCCTGGCGGTAAAGCACGCCGTTGGCGGAACCGGTCGCGCACAGGGAATAACCGGACTGGCGCAGGGCGTAACGCAGCGCATCCGCCACGGTAGGATGCAGGGATGACGGGATGCGAATATCAATAATCTGCGAGAGAGGGTCACGCTGGGCCGCCTGCGGATCGGTACTGACCAGCAGATAACGATCGTAGCGCACCACTTCCGGCGTCCGCGCATACTCGTCCGGAGAGACCGGCTGAACGTTGCGGGTGACGGTGGTGCCGGGTGCCGGGTCGGCAGGCGCGCGTTGCTGCAACTTTTGCGGCTGGGAAACACAGCCCGCAAGGAGCAGCAGGGGAAGAACAGTGGCAAGCCTGCCTGGTGAAAATATGTTGTGAGAGGTGTTACGTTTCATCCGGAATTTTCCTGTACAGTGATAAAACAGCCCTCACTGTGCGGAATCGTTCCGGTTTCACTCAATTAACAACTGATTTTCCGTTGATGAAAAAAAACGCCGGCAAAAGCCAGCGTTTTTCACTAATAGCGCGCTGTCAGGCTACTTTATGGGGACGATGGGTCACATCGCCGCGGCCTTCAAGCAAACCCGCAATAGAAATGTCTTCGTCCAGCGCGTCCCAGTGGATACCACGGGGACTCAGTTCATAGCTGTTAAGCTGTTCAGTTGAAGCATGCAACAGGCGTGGAAACCATGCCAGCGGCACACCGATGGTACGGGCGTCGTTGAGTTCAACCCACATCGTGGCCTCATCGAAGCTGACCCGTTTAGCTGAAATAGTCATTCCAGGCCTCCAGAAACAATGCTTGGTTATCTTCAACGATCCCCGTCAGTTCTTTTAATACCCGTGAATTAAACCCATCGTTACTGGCCAGTACCACTGATGGCGTTAACCAGAATTTGGCTTCACTACCTGCTTTCATTACGTGAATGTGTGCAGGTTCGAGCGGGTTACCTTCATTAGAATAAAAAAAGAACCGGAAACCGTTGATCCTCAGTATAACAGGCATGTCAGTTATCCTTAAATGCTGACCGGATTATGTGTAAGTTCAGAGCAACTACCATAAAGGCTGTTCAGAGTGCATGGATTGCCGATTTTGGTACTCCATACCCGAATCCAATGAACGGTATATCGTCATCGAAGTCCATCGGTGGCGCACCGGCACTGCTGCCGGTAGCCTGGCCACTGTGAGTCGGTCCGGAAGGTTGCTGAGGCTGGCCCCAGTCATTCCGGGAAGACGTATTCTGACCGCTGCCGGACTGCCGACCGCCAAGCATCTGCATGGTGCCACCAATATTGACCACCACCTCTGTGGTGTATTTATCCTGGCCGGCCTGATCGGTCCATTTGCGTGTGCGCAGCTGGCCCTCGATGTAAACCTGGGAGCCTTTACGCAGATATTCACCCGCAATTTCTGCCAGCTTGCCGAAAATAACCACCCGATGCCATTCGGTCACTTCTTTCTGTTCACCGGACTGCTTATCGCGCCAGCTCTCAGACGTGGCCAGCGAAAGGGTGGCAACTGCGCTGCCGTTAGGAATATAACGAACTTCAGGATCCTGGCCGAGGTTTCCGACAAGAATAACCTTGTTAACGCCGCGTGAGGACATAATCATTTCTCCTGTAAGGAATAAAGGAACACCCCGCGAACGGGGTGTGTCAGGTGCGCATCAGAATGAGTTTTCTGCGTAGTTTTGTTGTGCGGCAGAGCCATTCTGCGGCGGCACGGAGTCAGATTTTTCAGTCTTGTAAACCATTTCCTGGCCTATTTTGATCCAGTCCACCTTTATCAGGCGGGCTTTCAGACTGACGCGCTGTTCGCCGGCATGGTCGCCCTTGTTCAGCGTAAATATGTCCGTGGATGGGTTACTCAGGTTAAAGCCCAGCAGGACTTTCTTGTCTTCATCGACGGCTTTCTGGCAGCGGGCGATAAGGCTGGTTGCCTCTTTACCTGCGACAGAAATGTCAAAGCGGACGTAGGCCGGATTATCAGTCGGACCACTCAGTGCATTGATTACGCAGCTGAGGAACGAGCCATTCTGATGGTTAACCTGGCGAATGTTGCTGAGATACCCGATGCCTTTGATAGTCAGGTTGAAGTACTCAGATTTTGCAGATGCAGAAGTGTTGTTTGCAGACATGATGTTTTCTCCATGGAGGTAAAAATAGGTACGACGGAGAAACCATCTGCCCTGACGGGAGTGGTTTCCCGTCGGGGGTCAGGATCGGTTGAATCCTGAGAGTCTGGTATGTTGAAGGAACCTTCATCGCCGCGTCGTAATGCGCTTGTACAGGCGATATCTGCTTTCAAAGGTGCGCAGATGTACCAAAGTTTGCTCCCTTTCAGGTTACAGGAGCTTTCGCTGTAGCCACCCGAAGGCGATTCTCACAGGCTACTGAATCATTGGTGGTCGTATGAACGACGGTTTAGCACTTTTATAATTAAACCGTCCTCCCGGAATGTCAACGGTCAAAATGGAAAACGTGATCCGTAAAAATAAAAGGGCACCGTTTCCGGTGCCCTGGGGTCAGTGCCTTAACCTGCGGTCGTCTCATCTGTCTCCGGGGAATAATCCCGACGCGGTTTTCACGGAGTGCATGCGTCTTACAGGTCAGTTAGTGTGCAATAACTTCCTGCCAGGCCTGCTGCGGGTAAATCCCGTTAAAGTTTACCTTACAGCACCGTGGCCAGCGGGGCACCTATGCATCAAAGCCTGGCAACAATAGCAGAACCCGCCCCGGGGTTGTACAGTGAAATAGTTCAATACTGCGCGGATTATTCTGTTTTAGCCTTAACCGATGTTTTTTTACACTTCGCTGCTTTCTTCTTACCTGTACTGATAATTCCCTCACAGTCCGGATAGCGTATGCACCCCCAGAAATCACCATTTTTACCTTTACGTTTACGTGTGGGCCCTTTGCATAACGGGCAGGGAGGCGTGACGGGAGCGGTGATTTTCACACTGTCCTGGCGGCCTTTTTCGACAAGGTGACGGGTCCACTGCAGCTGCTTTTGCATAAAGACCGCAAGCGACATTTTCCCCTGCGAAATATCATCCAGTGCCTGCTCCCATAATGCGGTCATGCCCGGGCTCGTCAGCGTTTCCGGCAGGGCCGCAATCAGCTCCCGGGCCATCTGCGTTGAGTGGATGTGCTTCCCTTTTTTCTCCAGATAGTGTCGTTTGAAGAGGGTTTCGAGTACTGCCGCACGCGTCGCCTCTGTGCCCAGACCTGCGTTATCACGCAGCACTTTCTTCAGCTTCGGGTCACTGACGAAACTGGCCGCGTTCTTCATGGCAGCAATCAGCGTCCCCTCCGTGAACGGTTTGGGCGGACTGGTTTTCATATCCTTAACCTCAGCACCGGTGACAGCGCAATTATCCCCTTTAGCCAGCGCCGGCAGCGCCATACTGTCACCGTCGACGTCCTCTTCATCGTCATCTTTTTCAGCCTGGAACAATGACTTCCAGCCCGTCACCACACCGACTTTCCCGCGTGTACGGAACAGCTGGCCACCGATATTGAAAGACGCCTCAGTCACGTCAGATTCCTGCAGCGGAAGGAACTGGGCGAAATAATGCTGGCGAATCAGCTGGTAGACCTTCAGCTCATCGGCGCTGAGGCGCGACAAATCAAATGCCTGCCGGGTGGGAATGATGGCATGGTGCGCGGTGATTTTCTTGTCATTCCAGACGCGCGAGACAAACTGCCTGTCCAGCTGATTCAGTACCGGGGCCACGGCGGGATCGGATTTCGCCACTGCTGCCAGCACGTCGGGAATTTCCTGCTGCATGGAGGTTGGCAGAAAACCACAGTCTGTCCGGGGGTAGGTGGTCGCTTTGTGGGTTTCGTAAAGTGACTGAGCAATGGCGAGCACATCATTTGCGCCCATGCCGAATTTTCGGGAACAGACCTGCTGAAGGGTGCCCAGGTCAAAACAGAGGGGTGCCGCCGTTTTCTCCCGCTTCTGGGTCACCTCCAGTACCGTAGCCCTGCCCTGCTGCTGACAAAGCTGTCCCACCGCCCGGGCTGCCTGAGGATTGATGCAACGCTTTTCCTCGTCACAGTACTGCTCAACGGGCACCCAGCCAGCCCGGAACCGGACGCCCTCTTTTTCAATAAGCGCATGTACCTGCCACCAGGGCTTTGGCACGAAGGACGTGATTTCATTATCCCGGTTAACCACCATGGCAAGCGTCGGCGTCTGTACCCGCCCGACGGACAGCACTTCTGACACACCTGAGTCACGGGCTTTGAGGGTATAAAGGCGAGTCAGGTTCATACCGATGAGCCAGTCAGCCTGGCTCCGGCCCTTGCCGGCATCATACAGCAGGGCTGTTTTTTCCCCGGGAAGGATATTGCCCAGTGCTTCCTTCACACTGGCCTCATCCAGGGCTGACAACCAGAGCCGGCGTACCGCGCCACTGTAGCGGCAGTATTCCAGCAGCTCACGCGCGATAACTTCTCCCTCGCGGTCGGCATCGGTGGCGATGACCACCTCAGACGCCTTTTTGAGCAGCTTACTGATAACGGTGAACTGCGATTTTGTCTGCTCTTTGACGACCATTTTCCAGGCCTCAGGCAGCACAGGCAGAACATCGGCACGCCATGGCCTGCCATACTGCTCGCCATAGGCTTCAGGGCTGGCAGTTTCGAGTAAATGGCCGACCGCCCAGGTCACAACGATGTTACCGCCGCTGATAAATCCCTGCTCACGCTTGCTGATACCCAGTACGCGGGCAATATCCTTTGCCTGGGAGGGTTTTTCACACAGAAAGAGTTGCATGTGTTGCCTCCCGCATCAGCGTTTTTCACCCGCCGCAACAGCGCGGACATCATTCATCAGCTTCGTGACGCCGGACCCGGCCAGACGCTGTGCTGATGATGAGCGATAGACAACATAGAGCCTGCTGCCGGACCCGTTTTTCTCGATTTCGATATCCAGGTGATCACGTCCGTTCCAGTCGGAGCCCATTTTGTAGTAGCTGCCCGGCATGGCATCCCAGACGGGATGCGCATCATCTTCAGCCGCCGCTTTCCAGTCCCCGTCATTTGCGGCCTGCCGCAGTGCCTCAAGCTCCTGCGTGGAGATAAATTTGTAATGGCGCTTCAGGCGGGCCGCCGCGGTATCCACATCGACCGGCACGGAGAACGTTTTATCGACGGACTGCAGGGCCTGTTGCCCCGCCGGGCTCATCAGCGGCATCCCGCCACTTTCTCCGCTGCTGTTGCCGCCCAACGTTTTTGTCAGGTTTGCGGCTGTGTCACTGACCTGTTTATTAATCGCAGCCCAGTCCGTTGTTGCGCATCCGCTCAGTAAAAAGAAGGAGGTGAGGAGGAACACAGGGCGAATCATATCATTCCTCCTCTGCTATGGTGTTTTTAAGCGGAGGTGAGAACGAAGAACGTTTTTTACCGCTTAACACATCCGGATCAGGTTCGCCATTTCGCTCAATGGCAACAAGCCCTTGCGTGGTTTTTTCTGCAATATCACGGCGAGTCACTGCAAGTGTTCGGTAAGGCTGAATCACGCCATAGACCTGACGAACAGCATGGCCACCATTGTCCAGGATAGCGTCACGTTGCGAACGCGAAATCAGTCCGTAATGAAAAGCCTGGAAAGCTTTCATTGCTAACTGATCATATCCAACCAGAAGCCATACGCACCGGTATCCTAACGGTGAACGGCTGAAAACGCTGACATTTAACGGATCGGCTGATTCAACTTCCGAGAGCGTTACCCCTTTGGGTACGGCTGACAATATGGCATCCAGTGAACTGACGTTTGCATTAATTTTAAGTGTTGCTCGTTGCAGGGCTTCTTCGAGCCGTACCAGAGCCATATCGGCATAGGGATTATCTGCCGCTGAGTCTCGGGAAGCATTACCAGCTCGCGCAATGGCTTGCGGCATGCTGATTATTTCAGGCCTCTTTTTTTTCACCCCTGTCTCGTCCGGAGCATCACGTTTCCTGCCCTCCCAAAGCCGGATTGCATAATGTGTATGGAGCAGGATATTAACAGAGGACTGTAGGGCCCCCGCTCGTGAAGCGGTTGTTCCGCCCTTTGTTTTACCATCAGACATGTCTAACGCCTCTCTTTAGTGGGTAATGAGTTTTGACACGCTTGAGATAGTCCGGGCGAGAGGGGTATATGAACAACTTAAAACCAGATCGTCACCGTTACAAATTTGCAGAACCTTCATCTCTTTTATGGCGAAGAAGTATTGCCTGGCTTTCAACCAGTGTTGCCACTGGCAACAGTGCTCGCTTTTTAGCCAGTGTTGCCACTGGCAACAGTGCTTGCTTTTTAGCCAGCATTTTGCTGGCAAAAGTGCAAGACTTCATGCTCCGCTGCCTGTAAAAATCTGCAATTTCATGAATTTATGATTTTTTCCCGAATTTTCTTCACCAGATCCCTGATATTTTCCTCCGATACCGGGCGGGCAGAGGCGCGTGGTTCGGGTTTCCATTGTTGCTGTTCGGGACGCTGAACTGTTTTTTGCCCGACACTGTCAGATATATCGCCACCCTGACGGGGCGCGTATAACCTGCCCTCACGCGCCTTCTTCATCACGGCCAGCAACCAGCCAACCGGGTTGCTGAGCTGCTGGCGTGCCATCACCTTTTGCAGGCTGAGCAGCACAAGTTGTGCCTGTTCTTCAGGCAGCGCCTGCAGCTGGGCGGTCAGCATGGCAATATCTTCAGCCGGCACAAGTTCATGCAGACTGTCGGGAAGCACAGGTTTACCCGGTACGTACGTATTTTTATTCACACTGTGTGTGATACTACGTACGTAATGGTTCGGTTTCCGAACCCGGTCATAACTGCCTGTTTTTACTGGCAGTACGGATTCCGAACTCAGTGAATTGTTGTATCTTTCTGGGCTGAGTTCGGTATCCGAACCCTGTTTTTTAGCGACGATTCCTGGCCGTTTATGACTGAGTTCGGTTTCCGAACCCGGTGCGGGACAGTGTATTCGGTGATGATGTTTCGCCATCTGGCTGGGCGTCTGTGGGCGGTCCAGACGCGATTCGATCAGCGCAAGATGGCTGCGATAATGGCGCATGGTGGGGTCGTTTTTTATATCGTCGAGCACTTCGCGGGCGGTCTGGCTGATAGTCCGGTTTTTACTCAGGCAGGCATCCGCCACCGTATCAAGGAAGCGGGGGTCGAGCATTTCCGCATCGCTGAATGTCAGGGGCTCATCGTGCTGAGCATAGATATTCCCCCGCACCCGCCCTTTATCATCCCGCACGCGTTTACAGAGGCTGAGCCAGCCGGTTATTCGCAGCATCAGCAGGACGCGGCTTACCGTTTCCCTTGAGGCTTTCCCCTTTCCGGGTGAGGCAAGCTGCAGCTGCAGTTCGTCATAGCTGGGGAAAACCGCCCCCTCATTATTTTGTGCATACAGCCGGATCATCATCCAGCCCATCTTGTCCAGTGGTGACAACCGCGTGTCGAGCAACAGCCGGCGGGGAATGGAATCATGCACATTTCCGGTAAACAGCAGGCCGTTACGTATCCTGCCATCATCCCGCCGGGGACTGGCCGCAAGGCGGGCATTCATTTTATCCAGCGTATAAGCAATCAGGCTTTCTGCAGGCAGACTCATTATTTTTCCTTTTCGGCCGCCATCACGGCCGTTCTGAACTGTCAGTATGCTTAGTACTGCACCCGCGTACGGGTGCAGGGTAAACAGGCTGTCATGCTGCTATTTCCGTATGGCGCTGTTATAGCGTTCGTGGCTGAGAAGAAGCCATGTCCGGCCTTCGTTGCGACTCAGCAGACGCCAGAACGGGCCGAGATCGATTTTGTAGTAACCGCAGCCTTTCTCATCGAGCCGGGTGTAATTACGCGCCCCCTGCCGGAAACGGCGAACCTGACGTAACGCCTTTTGACAGCATTGCGGCGGCGTACCATGGGGAGCCCGCAGGCCCGGCGCAACCATTCTGTATTTCATGCCGTCTTCCTTACCGGCGTTCGGGCCGGAGAAGGCTGCCGGGTCTTGTGCCAGCCGCGGACGGCATGCCAGACCGACGTCAGCGAGACGTTCATCTGTTCTGCAGCCAGCATCATCACGTCCAGCCCGTCAGCACTTTCCGCGTCTTCAACGCCGGACTTTTGCCACTGACGCCACAGGGCGGCGTTTTCCTCATCACCCAGTGCGTTACCGCGCCCCGGCCGGACATCGATACCGGCAATGCGACGGCGGGCCGCCACGTCCGTACTGGAGAGCCCGAAGTAATTGGCCATCAGTTCAATGGAGCCGCCCAGCGCCAGCGCCCGATCGATACGCTGGAGTCGTTTCTGTTCCGTCCGGGCCTGCTGTAGCATGCGCACCAGATTGCCGTGATTGATGCCCACACTGATGATCGACACCTCACTGCCGGAAAGGTAGTGAAGCTCTTCGAGCGAGAGTCCCTGCAGCATCTGCATTTCCTCGCGGTTCAGTCCCAGCGATTCGCAGCGGCGGAGATAGCCACTTCTGAGATCCATAACCAGCTGCATCAATAATCCGTTTGCAGCCTGAGATAAACTGTTCATCATTCCCCCTTAATCCTGACGGTAACCAATGGCTGCCGGACCCCGGCCGCTGACACCCTGGTGAAGACGGGCATTTTGTCCGGCTTCATACCCCTGATAACGTGCTGTATCCGCCCCGCGGCAGGCTTTCAGTTCACGGGTTGTGACTGTTTTCATACTGCGGCTTTCCAGCCAGTGGCTCATTACCTGCTGCTCCTCGCTGCTGATGTCAGTTGCCGATATCATCACCTCACGCACCCCACATACCCAGCCGTCACGGAACTGCTCCGCTCTCGCCCGGCGTGTGGCCAGTTTCAGCCGCTTACTCTGGGTTTTGAGATAAGAATTTGTGGCATCTTTCAGCTGGCGCGTCAGCACATCAAAGGCATAGGCTGCTATCTCAGGTTTTTCACTGAATCCGTAAAAGGTTACCGAACGGCGATACCCGGCAGAGGTCTGACGCCATGAGTAATAAGCCTGGCAGCCAAAGGCATGACAGACGCCCCGGACAAGGGTCACCATCCATTCCGGAACTTTTTCAGCATCCGAAGGGGCCGTGCGGGAAGACGCTTCGCGCACGGATGTAAGGCCGGCATCAAGCTCGCTGATACCGTATCTGGCCATCAGCTTCTGGGCACGCTGCAGGGCCAGTCCTGCCTCATGGGCATTACTGTTGCTGCGGCCCAGCTTCAGCAGTTTCCTGACAAGATTCAGCAGTCGCAACTGTCGCTGTGAGTTATTCATTACTGTTATCCTCCCCGTACTTCAGACCGCGTTGCAGCTCCCGGAGACGGCGCATAACGCGCATCAGGCGGAGCAGTTTCAGAGCATCTTCATCTGTCAGGGCAGGTGCTTCCCCCTCACCCGGGCCGCCGGTGAAAAGCTCCGGCAGGCCACACACTCCTGCCGCAGGATGCAGCGCAGGCGCTTCGCCGGTCAGGCCCAGCAGAAATGCGGCGGCTTCAGAACACACCTCACCTGCCCCGACGTAACCGGCAGATATGTCGTTGTCGCGTTGAGGAAGAATTTCATCTTCGCAGCCAAGGACCTCACCCAGCTCCCAGGCCAGACGAAAAGCGGTATTCTGCAGGTGTTCGATATCG
Source organism: Salmonella sp. NW645 (assembly GCF_051703725.1). Classification (NCBI taxonomy): domain Bacteria; kingdom Pseudomonadati; phylum Pseudomonadota; class Gammaproteobacteria; order Enterobacterales; family Enterobacteriaceae; genus Salmonella; species Salmonella sp. NW645. The sequence goes on from NZ_JAMMKR010000007.1 coordinate 13,202, forward strand.
TCCTGATGGGCCGGCACATGCCAGATGCTGTCATTACTCACCGGCGCGTCATCCTGCAGGACAACTTCAGGTTCTGGTGTTAAAAGAGAAAGCAGGCCATCCTCCCCATTGTCCTCTTCTCCGCCATTCTCTTCTCTGTACCCATCGGAGAGGGTAACCAGCCCGCTAACATCCCCGCTCTCACCTGAAATAACCGGCGCGGCACCGTACATATCTGGCTGAACCTCATGCCGAGGGGGCTCATTAATCGGTGTTTCAGAAGGAGAAGACGCATTACCCGGAACGGGCGTTACAGCCCCTCCTGAGACCTCAGGACGTGAACTGGAGACAGGTAGCGGGACGCCTTCACTCTCATCTGAGCCTGTGGTATGCAGGGCGTGATCAGCATTAACAGGCTTGTTTGCGGCGGGAAAGGCAACCGTCTCCGGCTCGCCAAAGTGATGTCTGCGGTTGCGTTCTTTAGGATCGAGTTCCATCATCCAGCGGTCATAGTCCAGTTCCGGATGGGGTAACGCCTGCAGTAAATCACCAATAAATTCATCGCGAAACATCTCCAGAGACCACAGTTCCGGGGAGTTGAAACGGCCACAACACTGGCCAAAAACGTCGCTGAAGGATTTGTCGCCTGTGTCTGAAATCAGGCAAAACTCATCCCACACGCGTTCCGCATCATGCCGGAGCGCCAGCAGTGACGTTATTTGTGGCCTGCCAAGCCCGGACTCAAGCAGGTCTGGGATCCACGGATAAAGATATTTCAGCGCATCTTCCATACGGCTGACTGTTGAGTAATGGACTGGCAAACCTTCATGGGTCAGTAGCTCTGACAACTGACGCAACGAAACCGTCTTTCCCATCTGCTCTTCATATATAGAGCGGGCTTTGTGGATCCCCTGCGCTTTTTCAATAAAACTCAGCTCCCCGCGCACTTCATTCTCTGCCAGATGGCCAATAACACACTGCAGCCGTCCCGGCCACGGCTTGAACAACACATGGACGCGGAAAAACCGGTCTTCTCCGGTTTCCTGCCACAGTTCTGACAGGATCTGATAACGTGTATTACCCCCGTCGCTGAAGATGTACATATCGGGCTCACCATCCGGGTCACGGGTGACTTTGGGCACGGTGTCCAGCCCGCGCGAACGGATGGAAGCCTTGATATCGTCATAACGCGGATTGCGTGATGTTCGCGGATTATCAGGATTCGGGCTTAACTGGTCGAGCGTCAGGACCATGGGCATTTCAGCCGCCGGCATGACGCTGATATTGCCGGCCGCCTGCGACTGGCGTCCGGGCTGCAGCATGGCAGCCCCCACATTAGAACTTTTACGGCTCATGCCTGTTTCCTCCCGCTGCGGTAACCGAAGTCATAGCTGCCTTCCTGAAACTCCGAAAAGAGGGTGTAACGCCCGTCAAATTTGACTTTTACCGTGCCGGTTGGCCCCTGCCGCTGCTTGCCGACAATGATCTCAGCCACCCCGGCATCAGGGGTGCCGGGGTTATAAACCTCATCCCGGTAAATAAACATGATGAGGTCCGCATCCTGCTCCAGCGCACCGGAGTCACGCAGGTCACCATTATTGGGGCGTTTATCGGCCCGCTGCTCCACCAGGCGGTTGAGCTGGGAAAGCGCCAGTACCGGACAGCCCAGCTCTTTACCGAGCGCCTTAAGCGAGCGGGAAATTTCCGATATTTCCTGCGTGCGGTTTTCCTGCTCGGGGGAGCGGACAAGCTGCAGATAGTCCAGCATGATGAGAGAGGGTCTGCCGTATTTGCGGACATAGCGTCGGGCGCGGGCGCGCAGTGTGGCCGGGGTCTGGTAACTGGTATCATCAATGATCAGACGGTTTTTCCACTCAATAATGCGACCGGTTGCCTCGGACACGCGAGCCCAGTCTTCATCATCCATGTTGCCGCTGCGAAGCCGGGACAGTTCCACCCGGCCTTCCATCGCCAGCAGGCGCATCATCAGCTGCTCTGAGGGCATTTCAAGACTGAACACAAAGACGTAATCGTCAGGTTTTGCGCTCACGGCCGCTGTGCAGGCGGCCATGGCCAGCGACGTTTTCCCCATGGAAGGACGGGCGGCCAGCAGGGCCAGATCGCCGGGCTGGAGACCACAGGTCATCGCGTCCAGTTCACTGAACCCTGTCGGTGTCCCGGTGAGGCCGTCACTGGCGGACATGCTTTCCAGCTGCGTCAGCAGTTTATCCAGCGCCTCGTTAACACCGGTCTCACTGTTGAGCTGCATGGCTCCCTGTTCGGCAATGTTAAACAACTTACCTTCGGCCGACTCAAGAATGCCCGCCGAGCTCGCTTTCGGGGCCTGCACATCGGAAAGAAGACTGTTACCCACAGTCATCAGCTGCCGCAGGCGGCTTTTCTCCGCCACCACCCCGGCGTAAGCCAGGATATTGGCTGCAGACGGCGTGTTTTTACTCATTTCAGCCAGATAAGCAAAGCCGCCACACTGTTCAAGGTCGCCTCTGTTCTCCAGCCGTTCCGTAATAGTGATGAGATCGAGCGGTAGCCCTTCTCCGGCCAGCTCGGCCATGACGCGGAAGACCATACGGTGCGGCCGGGAAAACAAATCTTCCGGGGAGATTTGCAGTATCACCTCATCCCACCGGTCGTTATCAAGCATCAGTCCGCCCAGTACGGCCTGCTCAGCCTCATAAGAGCAGGGCATCATCATCTCAGACATGACGCACCTCCCGGGTCAGAACGTCACTGAAATGGCTCTGCCACTCAGGGAACAGTTCACACGCGAGGTCGTGCATGGTGACGGCTGCGGCCGGACCTTTGCGGCGTGTTTTGTATTCCAGACGATGCACGGGCTGCTGCTTTACGTGCCCCAGTTTGAAAATATCCAGCGCCTCGATACGGGTATTGAGTAAACGATAAACGTCACGGTTGCCCAGCGCAGAGGCGTCGTAATGTTTTTCGTTAATGATGGCGGCAAGACCGTCCATTGCTTCACGGTCAAGCAGGGTGTTTTCGATACAGTTGACGAGAATGGAAATATCAGGAAGGCGGATACCGTAATTTTCATAGGTTTTCAGGCGGGTAAGCATGTGAAGGGAGCCGCGGATAAATTCGCGGACATCCGGAAGGATGGGTTTAACAACGCCCATCACATTACCGGTAGAGGAAAGGAGGGAAAGTTCGGTCATGACGCCTGTTGCGCCTTTCGAATCCACAATAATGACGTCATAACGGTTAAAGAAAGGATGCTGAAGTATGTTACGCAGGCGAAGACGGCCATCTGCAGCGTGGAGCATCGCGGTCGGCAACAGTTCGTCCGGGTCGTTAGAGTAGATGACATCGAGATTTTTTATGGAGGTCTGTGAAATGCATTGCGTATGGTCACTGACCATCTGCATCAACAATTCATAGAGACCGAAAGGGGCTTCATGCTCCAGCGCGAAGATACTGCTGGCTGTGGGCTGGGAATAGTCTGCATCCACAAGAAGGGTATTCAGGCCAGCATCGGCAAGAAAACCGGCAAGGTAAGCAGCAAACGTGGATTTGCCTTCTCCACCTTTGGGAGAGATAACGGGAAGTATTTTCATTTTGCACACTCTTTACAGTATGCAAATACGCCTGTTTACAAACTATTAACTTTGACTCAGGGATTGAAAATCCCCGTGTCCTTGGTTCGATTCCGAGTCCGGGCACCACCTTTCCTTTTTTATGCTTCCCTATGAACTCCTCGATGTCTTCAAGTCAATAAGTTTGAACATAGACTCTTTCCAGAAATTATTGTCATATGATCTCCATTAGACCAATATAAACGGATGCGTGATCATAATAAAGGCAGCAATAGTAAGTTTTAACATTAAACATACTGCGAAATTTCAATTAAGTTTCCATCAGGGTCCCTGATGTAGATAGACATTATCTCGCCTGTGGCTCCAGTTCTCTCAACCGGGCCTTCAACAATGGGAATGCCTGCCTGTAAGATCTCAGACACAACATCATTTATCGGTGTCGATGTAATAAAACATAAATCGGCAGATCCCGGCGTTGGTCTACTCGCTTTTGGTTCGAACTCCATTTCTTGCTGATGGAGGTTAATTTTTTGCGCTCCAAATATTAACGCTTTTCTGTTTTGTTTAAATGTTACCGCAGAAAAACCAAGTACCTCTTCGTAGAATCTTATTGTGGTTGATATATCAGATACCGTTAATACAAGGTGATCAATTCTGTCAATTATCATTTGAATAGACTCATGATGTTTATATTTTGGGGATGCTACATTAAAAATAGCATTAACCTACTTTTAAATCAGATGCATTTTTTTTGCATCTACTCTAAGTTGCTGCCGAAAATTGGGATGCGCCAATTCAATGATCCTGAGCGCACGCTCGGTTGAAGAGAGCCCCTTCAGGTTTACGGAGCCAAATTCAGTGACTATCCAGTGCGTATCCGTTCGTGGGGTTGTTACAGGCCCCTCAAGGCGGGGAACAATACGAGAAATCGTATCATTCGCGGCCGTTGAGCGGGTCGTAATAATGGAACGACCTCCTTTAGATGCATATGCGCCTCTGACAAAATCCAATTGCCCTCCTGAAGCACTGTACTGGTGTCCAAGCAAATATTCAGAGTTACAGGCACCAGTGAGATCGATTTGTAAGGTAGCGTTAATGGAGACAACATTCTCATTTTGCGCAATGATCCCCGGATCGTTAACATAATCGACAGGCCGACTAAAAAAAGAGGGGTTGTCGTTGAGATAGTCATACATATCCTTTTGTCCCATAGCAAAAGTAAATACAGACATTCCCCGGTCGATATTTTTACGCTGGTTGGTAACGACGCCTTGTTGAATCAAACTTACCAACCCCGGATTCAGCGCCTCTGTATGGACCCCCAGATCATTATGTTCCTTGAGCGCATTACAGATGAGCTCCGGTAATGCGCCGACCCCCATCTGGAGACAAGCGCCATCTGGCACAAGAGAGGCGATAATCTGACTGATAGCAATATCTTCGGCTACGGCAGTACGTATTGGTAGTTCAATTAAAGGGACATGGTTTTCAACAATGGCGTCAATTTCTGAAATATGGATTGCAGCACCTTCTCCATGAACGCGCGGCATATATTTGTTAACTTCGACAATAAGCTTTTTAGCTGTCCTCGCAATCCGGGTGGAATAATCGTTTCCAGTTCCAAAATTAAAATAGCCATACTTATCCATAGGGGACACGGTGTGAATAAAGGTATCAATACCAATATCATCAGCCAGTAATCGCGTCGCCTGATGAAAATTTGAAGGTACATAGTTAACTATTTTTCGCCCGGAACTCTCAATCCCCTGACGTATTAAAGCCCGTTCAATACCGGTAATAAACATACTGTAGAGATGAATATAGTCACTTAGCTCATAACGGAAAATAGTGTTCCCGGCAATGCTGGCTGTTTCATAACAGTAAACCCGCAGATCGTTGATTTCTCCCCTTTTCGCTCGCTTTGCCAGCGCATTCAGCAAAGCTGGAGGCTCTGCTGCAAACATTCCCATAGAGAGGTGACTGCCGGAGGTAATTAAAGTAACCGCCTCGTCAGGCGTCACGCATTTTTCGGCATACGCTGCATTAACATTCATCATGACTCTAAACCTCAGGGCGATTTCTCAATAAGCGGCGTCTTCTTCAGGCGAACATCCACAGCAATAAACTAACATTGTTCGTTCGAAGCGCATGACCTCTACACCATTCTGGTTAATACCACATGTCCGAACGGTAACGATGCCTTGTCCCGGGCGACTATTTGACAGGCGTTTGCTGAGTACAGTGCTTTCAGCATAAAGTGTATCCCCTGCGAAAACCGGATGGACGGCTTGTACCTTATCCCAGCCAAGATTGGCCACGACCTTGGCGCTGACAGTACGCACGCTCATACCGGTTAAAAGCGCCAGAGTGAACGTTGAATCAACCAGTAACTTTTTCCATTCCGTTTTGCTGGCGTAAGCCGCATCGAAATGGACCGGCTGCACATTGAGAGTGAGCAGGGTAAACCACACATTATCGGCGTCCAGAACCGTCCGGCCGGGACGATGTTCAAAAACATCACCGGGATGAAAATCCTCCCAGTAAAGACCCGAAATTTCTCGGTAGCGCCCCTCGCTAATGGTTTTATAAGCGGGTAATAACGTGTTCATAATCAATTCCTCTGTTAATAAAATCAGGAAAAGATCCCTGCCCGGGCGAGTAATCTCCGGGCCTGACGGGCAACGGCTGCATCTATCATCATGCCGCTAACGATCCCGACGCCTTTGGCATTCTCTGTCAGTACTGCACGAGCATGATTAATTTCTGCCGTTGTAGGAGTAAATGCGGTGTTGATTACACTAATCTGAGCGGGGTGAATAGCCGATTTTGCAGAAAAACCAAAACTGAGCGCCTGCAGCGTTTCCTCTTTCAGACCTGAAAAATCGCCTATATCAAAGAAGGGAGCATCTATTGCAAGAAGCCCTTTCATAGCACAGGCAGCCACTATTCTGGCCCGCGCCAGCGCAAGAGGCTCCCAGGCGGGTGTGGCGCCAATGTCAGCCGCCATATCTGCGGCGCCAAACATCAACCCGCAGAGTCTGGGGGTGGCGTCCGCAATAGACTCTACGGCATTAAGTCCGACAACTGACTCAATAATGCCAATAAGGCGAGTATCAGAACCAGCCATCATGATAAGACTATCCACGATTTGCAGGTGCGCGGCTGACTCTGTTTTCGGAAGAATAATGTAATCAGGAAAAAAACGGCATTCCAGTAACATATGCAGGTCTTCAATGCCAGCATGAGTATTCATTCCATTAATTCTTAATGCTATTTTCAGCGATGAGTTTGGTCGGGATGAAAGGAACTGCATCGCAATTTTCCGGGCCTGCGCCTTGTCATTCGGGGTGACGGAATCTTCAAGATCGATAATAGAAATGTCCGCCGCACTTTCAACTGCTTTTATGAAACGTTCTGGTCGAATTGCTGGAGTAAAAAGCCAGCTACGTGTCGGTGTATGAGAAATATCGGGCATATTGCACCTCCTGTTAACCTCACTATGCGCTCGCCGGTTTCATTCTTCCAATATATGATGGTGCCATTCTTAATTGCTTTTGGAGATGAAGATGGAACTGCGCCATATTCGCTATTTTCTCGCCGTCGCTGAAGAGCGGCATTTCACGCGGGCTGCGACAAAAGTAGGCATAGGTCAGCCGCCGCTAAGCCAACAGATTAAGGATCTGGAAAGCGAGCTGGGAGCGCAGCTATTCCGGAGAGTGCCTCATGGCGCGGAATTAACCGAGGCTGGAAAAGCATTTTATGATGTTGTTAAAGGGATGCCTGCTACCGCGACAAGAGCCGCGCTGGCGGCGCAGCGTGTTGCCAGGGGGGAGTCGGGCGTGTTAAGGGTGGGTTTTACTGCCTCTGCGGCATTTAACAGTGTGGTGCCCGGCGCAATCCGTACTTTCAAGCGGGCTTATCCTGACGTTCGTTTGCAGCTTGAGGAAGGAAATACAACCCAACTGGCTGATGAATTGAATGAAGGATCGCTGGATGTTGCCTTTCTGAGACCCGGTTTTACAGGCAATGAACGGTTCCAGCTCAGGTTACTGTCTGAAGAGCCGATGGTTATTGTGCTGGCAGAAACGCATCCTGCTGCGGCGTGTAAACAGATTGCACTCTCGATTCTCAAAGATGAGTTTTTTTTACTCTTCCCACGTGAAATCGGCCTGTCGCTTTATGACGTAGTGATCGAGGCCTGCGGTAAAGCGGGCTTTGAACCGAAAATTGGTCAACTCGTGCCGCAAATTTCGTCAGTCATTAACCTTGTGTCGGCAGAGATGGGCGTGTCGATGGTTCCAGATTCAATGAGACAGGTTAATGTCAAGGGAGTAGTATACCGCCCCGTTGCAGACCAGATGCCCGTCGCAAAGCTGGCTCTGGCATACCGGCGCGGCGATACATCACCAACGCTGAGAAACTTCATCCTGAAAGTCACTGGCTGAATGCGGTTATGTGAGCGTTGAATAATCATTTGAAACGTAACCAATAATTATTGGTCCGATTTTGTGTCTAAAGGAATCGCTAACGGAGCAGGAACTGGCTGCAATGTCTGTGGATCGACAGCCAGATAACGCCCGGTTTTACTGTCGATACCCACATAATCGATAAGCTTGCCTTTGGCATAAAGCACCATTGTCTGTTTTGCAAATGCCTCATATGCACTGCTCAGTATTTTCACTTTATCCACATAATCTGCTGCGAGATTATGCGTTTCCAGGGGGTCACGTTGCAGGTTGAATAATTCCCATGGCGCATTACCCGCCTGTGGGAATACTGTGACAAGACGACGCAATTTCCATTCCCCATCTATCCAGGCCGCCTGATTATGGAGTTCAACACCATATTGTGTGCGAGGCGCGTGCAGACTTTCACCGGTCAGATAGCGTTTAAAACTCACGCCGATCATTGGCAGTGTCGGTCTTTCAGATAATGATTTACTGACATCAATACCTGCAAATTCATAGAGCGTGGGCGCGACATCATACGCCGCCATTGTGGCGTTATCTATGGCGCCATTATGGATGATACCAGGACCGGAAATCATAAAACTGGTATTAATTCCCCCCTGACCGCTGGTCGTTTTGTGATAGCGACCATAAGGCGCATTGCTGACATCAGCCCAGTGGGGACCATAAGAGATAAATGAATTTTTACGACCAATATTTTCGTAACGATTATCGAATTGCTTCCAAAAATCCGGTTCAGATTCATAGTGAAAGCCCTCTGCCGGATTCACCCCATTATCACTTAAGAAGACCAGAATCGTGTTTTTATCGCGCCCGGTCTTTTTTAACGTCTCAATAACGGTACCAATCTGTGCATCCATATTGGCGATCATAGCAGCGTAAACCTGCATCACCTTCGCCGTATATTTCTGCTGTTCCGGGGTCATCGCCTGCCATTCTTTATCAAGTTCCAGTCCTGGCAGAGGTATGTCATCACGCAGGAAACCCAGTTTCTTCAAACGAGCAATACGCTGACGATAGACGTCTGCATAGCCCTGTTCATACTGATTTTTAAAACGACTAATCCATTCATCCGGCGCCTGCAGAGGATCATGTGGCGCAGTAAAGGCCAACCACGCGAAGATAGGTTGTTCCCGTGGCGTCTCGCTGATCCAGCGATTAATCTGGCTGGCATAGGCTTCGCTGGAGTAAAAACTGGAGGGCAGTGAAATGCGCTGATTGTCACGGGTATAATAGGTATGAAATATCTCCACGGTTCCCAGCGGCACGGCATCATCAAAGTGACTGGCGCCTCCCCCCATCAAGGCGAAAGAATGACGAAAGCCCCGATCTTTTGGCGTCGAGCCTGGCGTAAAACCAAGATGCCATTTACCCGCCATCAGCGTATTGTAACCAGCATCTTTAAAGCGTTCAGCCATGGTCGTCACCCGATCAGTCAGGCGCAATTCATAGCCTTCCTTACCTATGGTATTTTCATACCACCACATACCGCCTATACCCGCTTGCTGACTGGTGTTCCCGGTTAATAGCATCGCACGGGCGGGAGCAGACATGGGAGACGTGTAATATTGACTCATCCGCACGCCGTTCTCAGCCATCGCCTGCAAATTAGGCGTTGGGATTTCCCCACCGAAGGGAGTGATATCAGAATATCCCATATCATCAGCGATAATCACAATAATATCAGGACGTTCGTTTTGCGTACTGTGCGCCGTACCGGAGAAGATAATGCTGAGTGTGGCAAGTGTTACTTGTTTTTTCACGGCTTATTCCCCATTTCAGACTACGGATGTTGTACAAGAGCGGCGAGCAAATGCGGCAAGAGGGACCATCAGCCCGAAAATCTACCCATAACGTCAGCACGCCAGGCTTTCAGTCCATTCAGATTCCGGGGCCAGGCGCGTAGCGGAGCCAGAATCTCCGTGAAAAAAGAGTAATAGCCGCTACAAAGTCGGTTGTAGCCGGCACTGTTGATATGTGCGGGGCAGCCTCCCTGGCAGACTATTTTCACAGAACACCGTTGACACTCCCGGCGCTGGCTTTTCTTAATACCAAAGGGAAGCCGGGTTGCGGAATCTACGGCTGGCGCTAACGTATTATTAGCAAGCTGTCCCAGGTAATGCTGGCTATTAATCAGATGATCGCAGGCATAGAGTTTGCCGTCCGGCTCCATGACCAGATTCGTGCCGCAGCGGGCGGAGTGGACACAGGTGGCGCTGATATGCGTAAAATATTGTGCCCATGCCTGTTCAATGTTGATCACAAAAACCCGTCCCATATCGCCGCGTTTGCGCCATTGACGCCAGATATCAATCATGAAACGTCCCCAGTTATCCGCACTCAATTGGTAACGTTGCTGTAGGGCGTTGCCTTCGTTCATCAGTGGCTGAAATTGCAGATAACGAGCGCCAAGGCTAACAACATGATCGTAGATGGCTGCCGCATGGCGAGCCATGTCATCATGCACGACAATCAGTACGTTAAAATCGACTCGATAGTGTTGTAACAATGTGATTCCCCGCAACACCGCCGGATAACTGGACTCGCCGCGTTTGCCCGGACGATGGTAATTTTGCAAGTCTTCACTGCCCTCAAGACTGATGCCAATAGTAAAATTATTGTCGCGAAACAGACGACACCAGGCATCGTTTAACAACGTCGCATTCGTTTGCAGACTATTACTGATCGTCACGCCGTCAGGCGCATATCGTTGTTGAAGCGCTATTACCTTTTTATAAAAACCGATTCCGGCTAAAAGCGGTTCACCGCCTTGCCAGACAAAATTAATTTCACGCGCACTGGCAGGTTGCGCCGCAATATAGCGACAAATAAAAACCTCCAGCGTTGATTCATTCATTTTTTCTACGGGCGTTTCGCCCTGTGGGTAATAACAATAGCGGCAGGCCAGATTACACGCAGGGCCTATGGGTTTTGCCAGAATATGAAAGGGTATCTGCGCGCGATATTCAGTCATTACGGGGATTTGTTGTTGCCGTAATGTGTTGAGATTCAACATTATTCTGTCCTGTAATTATCATTTCTGATGCGGAGACATTACTCACATTTCGCAATAGCGTCCGTCTGGTGCTGCGGGCAGAATGCCGAAAGCGGGCTGTATCTATTGATACACCGGTTTTCTGCATAGCGCATGACGCTATTGAAACGTTATTTAGCAAATCCTGTCTGAACCAGAAATTAAGTCTCTGTTAACCTGCGCTATTACAGAAAATCATAGAACAGGCATCTCAAAAGAATATCGTCCTGAAGGACGAGAACCCACGGCATTTTCAGGAGATGAGTCAACCGCGACAGAAAAAAAATTATATTAATAATTTTTAATTATTTTTTAGAAAACCAAACAGGATTTAAATTAAAACTGTTTTATTTCAAATAGTTATAAAAAATACCGTAACACACGTCACATTATTAACATGTGAATGATTGTGTTAACCGAATGTAAATTGTATGTTTCAACATACCACTATTTTACTGCGTCCCGGCACGCTCATCCGGATGGAAGGAGATAACATGTCAGCCTTATCAACTACTGGCCATAATGACGGGATCACTCTCCATTGCTTACAGAGCATTGCGCAACTCATTCCTCTATCGTCGGCGGTTTTTTATCGTGTTAATGCTTATTTAAAGCCAGAGGCCTATGTTTTACATAACATTTCTAATAGCACACACCAACAATATCTGGAGCATTTTCAACCATTAGACCCGCTATCGCCTTCCCGGTTCGGCCAACAGGTTGTTACCGTAGCGACGATGACGCCCGGTATCTGTGCCCGTCATCGCCATTATTATCATGAATTTATGCTACCTAATCATGTGTGCGACATGATTGAGATCTTTATTCGTCGGGGCCATCGTATTATCGCGGGCATTTCATTAATGCGCGATATACCTTTTTCCAGCGAAGAGCGTTTGCGAGCCCAGGCAGTACAACCATTACTGGGACTGGCAATTCATGATTCTCTTCAGGAAGACAACAATCTGGCGTCAATATTGACCGCAAAAGAGCGTGAAATTGTGGGAATGGTCTGCGAAGGGGCCAGTAACAAATTGATTGCCCGTCAGTTGAATATATCTCTCTCAACAGTGAAAACGCATTTACGCAATATTTTTGCTAAAACAGAAGTGATAAATCGCACGGAACTGGTTTCCCGAACCAGAATGTCCTCGGTACAACATTCACTGAATATGTGAAAGCGTTCTTTTTACCCCGCGTCAAGTGCGGGTCTTTTCCCCATGTGTCATATATTCCTGAATTAATACCATTCTCTGAGCTGATGCCTCAATAAAATGTCATATTATCTGGCGTCGGTATCCTGTTGCAGCCATTGATTCATGGCCTGATTGATCATATTTATCACACTAAGCAGAAGAACACGCTGGTGCCGCTCAAGCCGCAGATAACGGCGCAGCGGCGGCATTTTACAAACCACTTCGCTAGCAGCCCATAGCTCAATGCTGCAATACCATTCCTTATGATGTAAAACCAGCGTAAACCGACGATAATCCAGTTCACTCAGTGCCTGTTGTAAATTGGGGAAACGATTAAGATAGTTAATCAGCCCGGCGGTACTTTTGCTGCCAGTAAAAATGACGGGATAACGTTTCAGCCATCCGGGCTGATGAACGCGAATTTTGCCCTGCAAAGGATAATTGATTGTGCCTTTCACCCTGAATTCACAACTGTGAATACTGGCCATGAATAATCGTTTTTGCTGAACATGGCAGATAACCTGGGTAAATGCATTCAGATGCAGCACGGCGCTATGTTCGGTCAATTTTTCACAACGCCAGCCGCTCAAATCACGTAACACCATGTTCATTAATGTGCTCTTAAACCAGGGGACGGAGGACATCTGGCGTCATCTCTTCATTGTTTCGCTTTTCATAATTGCCCATCGCCCGTTCCACGACCTCTTCTACCGGAAGTGGGAGGAAAGGATTAACCCGTTGCACACATAATGTCCAGAATAAGGCATAGGCGGCAGTCAATCCAAGCATAATACCGAATGGTATAAGTACATCCCGACTGTTCATTCCTGGAGGCGCGATATTAATAATGGCGATAATAATACCCACGCTCGAAATAATCTGAGGTAAGGGAAACCAGGGGGCCCGGTAAGCGCGTGGCAAATCGGGGCGCCGAATACGTAAGATAACGACCGATAACGTTACCAGCAGATAAGCTACTCCCCAGGCGCAGACCGCAGCGAGGATCAGCGGAACAATGTGGTCGATATCACCATTCAGATACCAGGCATGTAAACAGGGAATCGCAACACCGAATGCGATGGCGATGACCGGTGTTTTAAAGCGGGGGTGCAACCAGGTTAGAAACCGCGGCAAAGCGCCGTCCAGCGCCATGCCGTATATAATACGCGGTACTGCCGCCATCAGCGTATTAATTGTCGCACATCCCGCTAACAACAACCCCACGCCCAGCCAGTATTGCCCGACATGTCCCATGACACGATTGGCAAAGGCGGGAATAGCCATCGGCGTATCCAGTAAAAAGATATGGTTTGCCGCATCGACAACCACATTATTTACCTGCCGGTTAATCGCAGCGCCATAGAGGAACATACAACCTGCCACCGCTAAAAGGCCAAGCGCCATCGCTCTGGGGATCGTACGATGCGCTTTTTTAATTTCCGGCGCCATTGGCGTTACCAGTTCACAACCGACGAACATAAACATCGCCATGCCAATATAACCAAACAGGCCAGAAAGATTACTGACATCAAGCGGTGCGCCAAACCACCCAGAATGATGAGTGACCGGGGATAACAGGATCCCGCATAAACCGAAGATGGTCAGGGTAGTCCACATACCGAAAGTAAGAAATACTTCCACCTTGCCAAATACTTCAACACCAATGGCATTCAGTAACCCGAAAACCACTACCATGCCGACGCCAACCATCCAGGTATTGTGCTGCATGGCCACGTGTTCGCTAACAGACTCAAAGTTCACCAGCGCCATGACGCCAGCGAGAATCGTTTCTGCCGTGCCGGCAAAAATGTGTACGATCAGGTAAGCGCAAAGCGCACCGGTGATAGCGAAAAAACGCCCCATTCCGCAGGAAATATAGTCGTAGACGGAGCCAGTTGTGGGAATAAGCGTTGCCGCTTCGGCAAAGGTGGTAATCTGCGCTTGCATCATAATAAATGCCAGTAATACCGCAAGGGCAAAGGTATCTCCCCCTGAGCCAAAACCACTGGTCACGGTCAGGATCACCGGGCTTGCCATAATCAGCCCGACGGAGCTGGCAAGCGTCGTGGGGAAACCGATAACGCCACGTTCAAGATGGCTGGCAAGTCTGTTTTTAAACATGGTCAACCTCTTCACTATTATTACAACAATAAATTACCGCTCCGGAATAACGCTTATTTATGGCAGGCAGCGCATCTAACAGGTATCGTCCTGAAGAGGGATAACGGTAAATAACGTTGTGACGCCGTCCCCGCATGCGCTAATAGCAAGTGGGGAGCGCGTTATTCTCCCCAGTGATGCCAACGCTACTGACGAACAATTAAAGGATTCAACCCTGTTTATGGCTTTCAACGTTTGCCAGATAATGTTTTACAAAACGGGGCGTTAAAACTTTCCATGCCACTTCGGTTCCCTGTTCAACAAACCAACTATCGCCTGGTGAAAAACGTATCGGTTCCTGACCCGCAACAGTGAGTTCCACTTCCCCTTCCAGCACGGTTGCGTGCTCGGTAAAGGGATAAATCATAGTGAAACCGCCGCGGGTCGATGAAAACAGTCCACAGGTAAATACATCCTCAGGTTTACCGTAAATCATCGCAACGGCAACCTGAGGATCGCCTTCTGTTGGCAACGCCCCCAATAGGCTGACACTCCCGACTGGCTGTAATTCAGGAACAGGTTGATTGAGTTTAAAAGCGTGCATTAATGTTCTCCTGGTTAATTCCGGCCTTTCCAGAAACCGGCTGTTTGATGTATCAGTTTTCCCGCACTGACCAGTAATAGACGTAGACTGTCGCGACCATAAATTGTCGCGTGGGGAATGCTACTCATCAGACGATACCGCTCGGAACCGCCATTTATTCCTTCGGCCAGGATTTTGCATACAATATGGGAAGGCGTGACGCCAAATCCGGAATAACCCTGAACATAAAAAACATTATTGTGTTCACGAAGCGTGCCAATCTGCGGAAACAGATTCGCGCTACAGGCCATCGGTCCGCCCCAGGCAAAATCGATTTTAACGTCTTTCAAATAAGGGAAGACCTCAGTCAACAGAGTGCGGTTCCAGGCAGCAAAATCGTGCGGGGTATATTCAAGAAACCTTGTGGCGCTGCCAAACAGCAGACGGTTTTCTTTTGTGAGACGGTAGTAATTTATCACCGGGCGGATATCGCTAAAAGCCCCGCGCAAGGGACTGATCCGCTCAACAAGCTCGCTGGAGAGAGGTTCTGTAGAGACCTGATAAGAATAAGTAACCAGCGTTTTCTTATAAATTTCTGGTTCCAGATTATTGAGAAAACTATCACAGGCCCACAGCAATTTGGCTGCTTTTACGCTGCCCATCGCAGTACGTACCCGCACAGTTTTACCGTAACTGACCTCAACCACAGGTGAATATTCGAATATCTTCACCCCCAGCGAATTCGCAGCCTGAGCGGAGCCCAGCAATAAATTCAGCGAGTGGACATGCCCTCCCCCCATATGCTTGAGAACACCGCAGTAGACGTCGGAACCGATAACCTGCTGCACGTCTTTACCGGTATAGAGTTCAATATCGTCTTCCGGCGTGGCGGCTTTGAATTCTTTTTCCCATTGTTGCAGCGTTTTTAACTGCCGCTGGTTGTAGGCCAGATAACCATATCCGGGGACAAAATCAGCATCAATATGGTATTTACGAATTCGCTCCCGAATAATACCTGCGCCGAGGTTCGAGATTTTAAACAGCGTCTCCATTCCCGCTGCGCCTACATATTTTTTAACGGCTTCGATGTCGTGACCTATACCGGCCATCACCTGACCGCCGTTTCGTCCGGTGCCGCCATACCCAAGATGACGGGCTTCCAGAACGACAACATTAGTGATCCCCTGCTCCGCCAGTTCCAGCGCGGTATTGATGCCTGAAAAGCCACCGCCAATGATCACCACATCGGCATCAATATCCTCTTGCAAAGCAGGAAAATGCAACGGGTATTTTTTCGTCGCGCCGTAGTAATTCAACGCATCGATTTTTGTATTCATCGCGTTACCTTGTCATCACGCTTGACTAAGACCGCTATCACAGCACGGTAACGTTTTACAAAATATCGTCCGGAAGAATGACGTTCTTTGGAACGATATTCAGCTCCGAAAAAGTATGTTGGGATGGAAAAACGTACATTCCTGACCTACAGGCACTTCTGATGAGCGATGTGACATTACTTGCCGAAGTAACGACTTTTTTACGCCAACGACACGGACAATTTATTGCAGGTGAACGTCAGGCCGGAAACGGCACGAACTTTTCGGTCACTAACCCAGCCACCGGCAAAATCATCGCCGACGTTGTGTCGGCAACCCCTGCGCAGGCAGAAGAGGCCATGCAGAGCGCCAGACGGGCGTTTGATGTCTGGCGTAAAATGCCAACGTTACAACGCGGCGCATTACTGCTGAAACTGGCTGATACTCTTGCCGCTCATCGTGAAGAGTTAGCTCAGCTGGAAAGCGTCTGTTCAGGTAAAACGATTCTGCTGTCGCGCGGTCTTGAACTCGATCAGTCAGTGGCCTTCCTGCGTTACTTTGCCGGTTGGGCAGGAAAAATAACCGGTGAAACGCTGAATGTCTCCCTGCCATCAATGGGAGAAGAGAGATACACAGCGTTTACCCAACGCCAACCCATTGGCGTGGTCGTCGGTATTGTGCCGTGGAATTTCTCAATTATGATTGCTATCTGGAAGCTGGCCGCAGCGCTGGTATGTGGCTGCACCATCGTCATTAAACCAAGTGAATATACCCCGCTGACACTGCTGCGAGTCGCTGAACTGGCTAAAGAGGCAGGTTTCCCTGATGGCGTAATTAACGTGGTAAACGGTGCTGGCGGTGAGATAGCGCAACAGCTGATCGCGCATCCAGATTGCGCCAAAGTGAGTTTCACCGGGTCAGTCGCGACAGGTGAGAAAGTCCGGCGTTCGGCAACATCGTCAGGAAAACGCGTTACCCTCGAACTGGGAGGGAAAAATGCGGCGCTGTTTCTCAATGATCTCTCGGCACAAGCCATGGTCAACGGTATTCTTGAAGCCGGTTATCTGAATCAAGGACAGATTTGTGCTGCCGCAGAGCGTTTTTATCTGCCCCAGGAAAAACTGGATACAGTCATGACGCTCCTCAGGCAACGGTTATCGGAGATCGTGCCCGGGTCGCCTTTAGATGAAAAAACGGTGATGGGCCCGCTGGCGAATCAGGTTCAGCTTGAAAAAGTGCTGCGTCTGATTCAAATCGCACGGGAAGAAGGGGATACCATTGTTTACGGCGGTGAAACTTTACCCGGCGAAGGGTACTTTTTACAGCCGACGGCGGTAAAAGTGCGTAGTAAAAACAGTACGCTGATGCACGAGGAGACCTTTGGCCCTGTCTGTAGCTTTATCGGTTATCAGAATGAAAAAGAGGCGCTTTCGCATATCAACGCTTCGCCATTTGGCCTTGCAGCAAGTGTGTGGTCGGAAAATATGTCTAAGGCATTACGCTACGCTGAAGATATTGATGCTGGCATGGTGTGGGTCAATATGCATACCTTCCTCGATCCTGCGGTACCCTTTGGAGGGATGAAAGGATCGGGCATTGGTCGTGAATTTGGCAGCGCGTTTATTGATGACTATACCGAACTTAAATCTGTCATGGTCCGTTATTAACCATCCTGAAAATGATGCAGGCAGATCAACCATACCGAAAGGTGGACTGCCTGCCTGATTATCAGGTTCGCTCGCTGCGTTTTATTGCTTTTGGGGTAATGTAAAACGCCCGGCCCGGCGTTCTTTTCTGCATTACTAGCGCCATCTACCGTTAGAGTAGGCTATCTCCAGTCTTAACGGTTCAGACTCATCCTGTAACATCGCTTCCAAAGACAACGCCAGCGTCTGATGATGGGCATCTTTTACACTGACTTTCAGCATGTTGATGCTCGGTTCATAACGTAAAATAGCAGCGCGAAGCTCACGGCAAAACCAGTTGAGAACCCGTTTGTCACCCACATTCACCTCGTGCCATTCCGGCATACCCCGAGTGAGCAGCGGCGGTAATGTCTCGCCACCTGCCACAGCGCAAGAGTTGAATAAACACATTAACTTGCGGCGTACCAATTCATGTGGGCTTATCCCCTCAACCAAGAGCCTGTCGAATAGCGCGACCGGAATGGTTGGCGTCATCATCATTTCCCTATCTGGTCCATCGCCAGATCCCATACTGACGTTCTGGACTCCTGTTGAGCGCCGTCTGATTTCTCGGCAGTGATTTGCCATTCGATTTTCGTGAAGTTCAGCGACATCGTTTCCACCGGCTTACCGCCGGCGCCGCCGCTAACACTGAGTTGTGATATCAGCACGTTTGTCAGGGTATAAACGATAAGCGACCGCATTTTGCCGTCGTCATTGCGGCACAACGTCAGCACCGCGGTTCTAATTAGCCTCCCGCTACAGCAGTACTCATTGAGCACAGGCGTGGCGAGGTCGACAAATTTGGTGAGCGACATTTCACCAACATGCGCACGCCCGGAAGTCCGCTCGGCGAGGCTAACATCGTTATTTACCTGCATTGCCACATTGTGGCTATAAGACATGATCTCTATCTGATCTTCAAAGCCTTCAACCTGGCTTTCGCCTTTGATATTGTCGAGCTTTAAAAAAATCGCATCCATGATTTATCTCCTTGTTGATCAGGTGGCAGTTCAGCAGCCAGACGAATACCGGCGGCCAACGCTTGTGACTCTTATTAAAAGCGCAACTACCAAAAAACACAGCGTGAAAAGCGCCAGGTTTGCAGGGATTTTGCCAACGTTTACCCACGTCTGATGAACGTTATTCCGCTGGTTGCAATGCAATAGAGGGTTTTGGCCCGCTGTGGCCAAATACAATTGAGGTTATACTGAACGCTCTCTGCCATATTCAATCCCTTTTATCGCAAAGTATCCCTGGTGCCGGTATCACAGCGTCATTATTCAAAAATTGACATTTCAGAATAATAATCAGCTATATATAAAAAACACATCAAAAAGCAAATATCAACTTAATTTTTACTTATTTAATAAAAAACCCCAAATTGATTTACATCAATTAACACATACAAAAACACTAAAAATCAAAGCGTTAAATAAAAATTAATCACTATGGAAATTTTATTTTTCTTAATACTCACATTATAAATGCTATTTGCTTATCTTCCTGTTAACACTAAAAAATGATTTAAATCAAAAAACAAACTATTCTCGTTGATTAACGTTTTGACCGAAATAAAAAAGATTTTATACGTCCCGGGATAGTCTCCCTTTCTGATGGACAATATGCATTAACGAGCGGGCAAACAGGTAACTTCTGCCCGGGTAATCCGTTACCCGACTGATATTAACATTGTCATGAGGTGATATCATTTGCCTGGCCAGCCATAATCATCCGGAACCGGCGCTACGCCACGAACATCAGGACGGAGCATTTTTTGTCGATCCTCTTCGTCATCCACCCAGACACTGGCTATCTCTTCACAGGTTGCAAACCATACGCCATCATGCCCTTTAATATGTTCAATCAAGCGTGACAACATCATCATATGATGCCCATGACCGATTATCTGCGGATGAAGGGCCATCGCATATAAACCGTTTTCCTGATGGTTATAAGCATAGGTAAAAATATCCTTCCAGCGTCGCAGAACACCGTCAGTATCGCTCATCCCCTCCTGGTTGCCGGTATACGCCAGTGCGGGAAAATCATCCAGATACCAGCTAACAGGAATTTCCAGAATCGCGCTGGCCGGGCCTGCGATATTTCCCGTCTCCCAATTCACCTGCCAACGTTGAGGATGGTAAGGCACAAGATCTCTCGCCATCAGGCTACTGTCATAGAGAAAACCGGCTTCCTCCAGAAGATCCAGCGTATTCTCGCTATAATCCCAATAGGGAGAACGGTATCCCACAGGACGTATGCCGAAATGTCTTTTATAACAGGCGAACGCCAGATCCATAAGTCGGCGCTCTGTATCACGATTCACCAGCGTCGGATTTTCATGATAGTAGCCATGGTGAGCGATTTCATGCCCGGCATCAAAAATCGCTTTACTGATTTCCGGGAAGGTGTCTACAGTGTGTCCGGGAATAAAAAAGGTGGTTTTGATATTATTTTCTTTGAACAATTTCAGAAGCCTTGGTACGCCAACTTGTGCACCAAACTCTCCTCGTGACATAAAGGATGGCGACGGTCGATTAAATCCGCCCAGCCATAAAGACTGAGCATCTACATCGACACCAAGATTGACCGCAATCCTTTTACCCTCAGGTAATTTTAAATATCCCATAACGACCTCCAGCTAATACATAGAAGGGACACATTCTGTTATTTAATGTGTGATGGCCAGATATTATATATGCCTGCTTTTCTGCGTCTGTCCTTGAACGTTGTTGCTGCCCCACCAAGTCTATTTTCATATAGAACATCGAGGTTAATTTCTCCTGAAATGACATCCTCTTGATTGACGTGCGCCTCTACGATAATACCTTGTGGATTTTTCCACACGACATCACAGGGGCTTAAAATTGAACTTCGGGCCCAGCAGCCTGGCAGTGGTCCACCCGGGTTTCCGCCCAGGCAACAGTGAACAAGATAAATTTGATTTTCAATACAACGTGCGTGGCAACAATGCCTGACTCGCCAAAATCCCTGTTCAGTAAACGTAGCGGAAGGCGTTAAAATTAACTCCACACCCTGTTCCGCCAGCGTCGCGGCACACTCCGGTATTTCTGCTTCATAACAAATATTAAAACCCACCTTTGCAAATGGCAGTTGAAAAACAGCCATTTTATCGCCTTCCTGAGTATACCAACCCCGTTCAGCCGGGAAGATATGCGTCTTACTGTGGGCATAATGTTCGCCATCGGGTCCCCATATATGCGCAACATTCTCATAGCGATCTGCTCCTGTCTGCTCCAGATGAGAGCCAGCAATAATGAACTGTCCTCTTTCTTTCGCTTCCTGTTGAAAAAGCTGCTTATAGGCATCCGTGAACTGATCAATTAAAGTAAGGTGTGAAATGGGTCTTTCTTGCCATTTTTTCAATAGTGTAAATAGCTCAATGGTAAATAGCTCCGGGAAGATAACGACATCAGCTCCCTGACTTTTATTAAGAAGTATCCTTACCTTTGTTATGAAATCTTCAAAAGTGTTTATTTCAGTAACAATATACTGACAGGCTGAAACAGTAAAATTACGTGACATCGTGATATCCCCGGCATGAAATTTAAACTTAAATTAACGTATAGCGCATGGAGAATATTAGGGAGTGGGCATTACGACATCAGGTTATTTTTTGTGAAGCTACGCAAAATATATGGAGAAAAGAGTAGAAGCATTGAAGCTTTATTTACATAAAGGGGACTTTATCGATGATCGCAGCGAGACAGAGAGTCGATAAAAATCCAGGCGAAAAACAATAACCCTTACCACAATATTATTTTCATCATCTAAAAATAATCAGGCAAACTAAATGATAACGCGCTCGTATAAAACGAACGCGTATTTTTACCGACACTAGCTTGCAGAGTTGCATTTTAGTAGCCCGGTTAACATAGTTCTTAACGTCGTCGCAAAACTGACGTGCCGGGCATTCTCAGCAGAGCTGCTATCCGATAAAATACCATACGTGGTAGCTAATAATAGCCTTGCCGCCATTTCTTTATCCACATCGGCGCCAATTTCCCCCTTCGCCTGCGCATCGTTAAAACGTGCAACCAGCGAGGCGATAATAGTGTGGTATTTATTGGTTAGCATTTCCGCGACCTGAGGATTACGCATCCCTTCAGCCATAATCTCTACGACCAACGCCCGCTGCGCGCAGTCTTCACGCGTGACGGCAATAGTTGACTCCACCAGATAATCCACCAGCCCAACGCCCTCCAGCGGCTCACGAAAATGGGTTAGTGCTCTTTCCTGATCTTCTAAAATAATGGCTTCAATCAGGGCCTCTTTAGAGGGGAAGTGATGATAGAGTGTGCCGGGGCTCATGTCGCTGGCCTTACAGATCGTTTTCATTGATGTACTGTGAAAACCGTTTTCAGCAAAACACTGCCTGGCGGCGCGTAAAATTCGCATCCGCGTCGGTAGTGATTCGGTAAGTTTATTCTCCATTACGTTGACCCATTTTTCACTCTGCGTGGTGGCAGTGTACCCGGGCGCACTTCAGGCACCTACTCTTCATCCTATTTTCTTTGATCCTCATGATATCCCTCCCGCCCCCTCCCCCTCACTTCCTGTATAAAAAACAGTAGAACGAACGTTCGATTGAACATTTTTTGCCATATGTCAACGGATGAAAATGGTTTTATGTGACAAAAGAAACAAAAATCAGGTTGCAATCCTGTTTTTTTTGATCCGCCTTAAGATCCTTCCTTTCTGCATTTTCCCTCTCGATCGCTGCGTGATAACTATTGCCTCAGACAACTGGTTAACTTGTTTTATTGCTGGTTGACCAATGAAAATTCATCAGGATTAAGGAGTGAACAATGTTACGTCCCGTAGAAACCCAGAGCCGCGAAATCAAAAAACTTGATGGACTGTGGTCGTTTTGCACGGATGCAGACGATTGCGGTATCGCGCAACAATGGTGGCGACAACCGCTCCCCCAAAGCCGCGCTATCGCCGTACCGGGTAGTTATAACGATCAGTTTGCCGATGCAGAGATCCGCAACTATGTCGGCAATGTCTGGTATCAGCTCAACGTCCGCATCCCCAAAGGCTGGGAGCATCAACGCATCGTTCTACGTTTTGATGCCGTCACGCATTATGGAAAGGTATGGGTAAATGACCACGCCGTGATGGAACACCAGGGAGGCTATACACCTTTCGAAGCGGATATCAGCCACCTGGCGGCAGCCGGAGAGAGCATACGTATCACAGTATGCGTCAATAACGAGCTGAGCTGGCAGACTATCCCTCCGGGGGTGGTGACCCGTGATGAAATGGGGAAAAGGCAGCAATCATACTTCCATGATTTCTTTAATTACGCCGGTATCCACCGTAGCGTCATGCTCTACACCACACCAAAAACGTTTGTTCAGGATATTACGGTGACGACGGAGGTCGCGAACGATCTCTCCCGGGCCACACTGAGCTGGCGGGTGGAGGCCAACGGTGAAGTACGCGTAGAACTGCGGGATGCCGGGCAGCATATTGTCGCCTACGGCGAAGGGGCAAAGGGCGAATTACAGATAGCAGCGCCACGATTATGGCAACCGGGCGAAGGATATCTGTACGAGCTGCGGGTTATCGCACAGCATCAGGACGAACGTGATGACTATCCGCTTCGGGTAGGAATCCGTAGCGTAGCGGTAAAAGGCGAACAGTTTCTGATAAATCATAAACCTTTTTATTTTACCGGCTTCGGTCGCCATGAAGATGCCGATCTACGAGGGAAAGGATTTGATAACGTGCTGATGGTACACGATCACGCGCTAATGTCGTGGATTGGCGCCAACTCTTATCGCACGTCGCACTATCCTTACGCCGAAGAGATGCTCGACTGGGCGGACGAGCATGGCATTGTCGTCATTGATGAAACAGCAGCTGTTGGTTTCAATTTCTCTTTAGGTATCGGCTTTGATTCCTGCGAAAAACCGAAGGCGCTATACAGCGAGGAAGGCGTCAATGATGAAACACAGCGGGCGCATCTCAAGGCTATTCAGGAATTGATCGCCCGCGATAAAAACCATCCCAGCGTGGTGATGTGGAGTATCGCGAATGAGCCGGATACCCGTCCAGAAGGCGCCAGAGACTATTTTGCGCCACTGGCGCAGGCCACGCGCGAACTGGACCCGACCCGCCCTATAACCTGCGTGAACGTCATGTTTTGCGATGTGGAAACCGACACCATCACCGACCTCTTCGATGTGGTATGCCTGAACCGCTATTACGGTTGGTATGTACAAAGCGGCGATCTTGCGAAAGCAGAAAAAGTGCTGGAGAAAGAGTTACTGGCCTGGCAGGAGAAACTCCACCGCCCCATCATCATGACGGAATATGGCGTCGATACGCTGGCAGGGCTGCATTCGATGTACAGCGACATGTGGAGCGAAGAGTACCAGTGCGCCTGGCTGGAGATGTATCACCGAGTATTCGATCGCGTTAGCGCCGTTGTCGGCGAGCAGGTCTGGAACTTTGCCGATTTCGCGACTTCACAGGGCATTATGCGCGTCGGCGGTAATCGAAAAGGGATTTTTACCCGCGACAGAAGACCAAAATCGGCGGCCTTTATACTGCAAAAACGCTGGACCGGTATGACCTTCGGCGAAAAGCCACAGCAGGGAGAGAAATCATGAACCAGCCGCTTTCCTGGCGCGTTATCGTAGGCTACAGCCTGGGTGATGTTGCCAATAATTTCGCCTTCGCCATGGGGGCGCTGTTCCTGCTAAGTTATTACACCGACGTCGCAGGCGTCGGTGCCGCCGCTGCCGGTACGATGCTCTTACTGGTACGAATATTTGACGCCTTCGCCGATGTGGTGGCGGGACGCATAGTAGATAGTGTAAATACCCGCTGGGGGAAATTTCGCCCGTTCCTGCTGTTCGGATCGGCGCCGTTAATGCTGTTTAGCGTACTGGTATTCTGCGTCCCGGCAGAGTGGAGTCATAGCAACAAAGTTATTTACGCATATCTCACCTATATGGGACTTGGGTTCTGCTATAGCATGGTCAATATTCCCTATGGATCGCTGGCGACGGCAATGACTCAGGAACCGCGTTCGCGCGCCCGTCTCGGCGCGGCGCGCAGTATTGCGGCCTCGCTAACGTTTGTCTGTCTGGCCTTCCTGATCGGGCCGCGTATTACTCATTCCAGCCCGACAGAAATGGCGTCGGTCTACCTCTTCTGGACCATTATCCTGGCCATTGCCGGTATGGCGCTGTATTTCATCTGTTTTAAATCTACCCGCGAAAACGTGGTGCGTATCGTCGCGCAGCCGTCGTTAAAAATCAGTCTGCAAACGCTTAAACAGAACCGCCCGCTAATGATGCTTTGTACCGGCGCGCTATGCATTCTGATCTCGACCTTCGCCGTCAGCGCATCGTCACTGTTCTATGTACGCTATGTTTTGAATGATACCGCCCTTTTCTCGGTTATCGTGCTGGTACAAATGCTGGTAGGTTCTGTGGCGTCAGCACCTCTGGTTCCCCGTCTGGTGGCGAAGATAGGTAAGAAGAACACCTTCCTGGCGGGCGCCTTAATGGGCACCCTTGGGTATTTGCTTTTCTTTTATATGTCTGACCATTCAGTGCCCGTGGCCTTAACCGCTCTGGCGATTGCCGCTATTGGCCAGGGGATCACCATGACGGTAATGTGGGCGCTGGAGGCGGATACCGTGGAGTACGGCGAATATCTCACGGGCGTGCGCATAGAAGGTCTGACTTACTCGCTATTTTCTTTTACCCGTAAATGCGGCCAGGCTATCGGCGGTTCTATTCCGGCCTTTATTCTTGGGTTAAGTGGCTATATCGCCAATCAGACGCAGACGCCGGAAGTCATTACCGGTATCCGGATGTCTATATCGCTCATACCGTGCGGCTTTATGTTACTAGCTTTTATTATTATTTGGTTTTACCCATTAACGGATAATAAATTTAAGGAGATTGTTCAGGAGATAGATAAACGAAAACAGTCACAGCAACAACTTATTAAAGATTTTAATAAATAGCTTTTCGATAACAATAATATACAACAGGTTAAACAATGAAAAAATTCGCGAAGATAGCGGCTATTCCAATAGCAGTAGTCGCGGCCTGTCCTTCTGCCCTGGCCCTACAAATTTCTGATGATGAGTCCGCCTTACGTTTTAGACTGAAAAATGAGTTACGAAGAGCTGATAAGCCCAGCGCGGGCGCAGGCAGAGATATTTATGCCTGGGTTCAGGGTGGGTTAATTGATTTTAATAGCAGCTATTATTCACAACGGATCGGCGTCGAGGGTAGCGCGTATTATGTTTATAAACTCGGTGCTCGTGATAATATGAGTACGCGCTGGTACTTAGACGGACACGAGAGTTTCGGCTATGTGCTTGGCGCAATAAAAATAAAGCCAACAGAAAATAGCCGCTTAAAAATAGGTCGTTTTGGCACCGATTATAGTTATGGCAGCCTCCCCTGGCGAATTCCACTCATCGCCAGCAGCTCACAACGCACGCTACCGACCGCTTCCGAAGGCGCGCTGGGCTACCTGGCGCTGACGCCAAATGTAGAGTTCTGGGCAATGTGGCGTACCCGCGTTTTTCAGTGGACAGACTCAACGACCGGTATTCGCAATGAAGGCGTCTACAACAGTAAAACGGGTCAATATGATCATCATCGTCCACGCGCATTTTTCACCGCCAGCTGGCACGACGAGAGCAGCCGCTATTCCATAGGCGGCTCGCAGCAAAACGATGTCTCCCGTCAGGTACAGGGTATCTTTGAAAAACGGATACCACTAGACGATGGTTATGCCCTGAAAGGCGAGCTGCTCGGTTTTTACGCCCGGCTGGAGGGGCTAAGTCGTTCATCCACCCAGCCTAATGAGACCGGGTTGGTTAGCGCTCAGTTTACCTGGAGCGCCCCCTGGGGCAGCCTGTTTGCCAGCGGCGGCTATCTGCAACACGCCATGAACGGCGCAGTGGTCGATACCGATATTGGTTATCCCTTCTCTTTAAGCCTCGATCGCAACCGGGAAGGCATGCAGTCCTGGCAGGCGGGCGTTAATTACCGTGTTACGCCACAGCTCACCATGACATTCGCGCCTGTCGTCACGCGCGGTTATGAGTCCAGCCAGCGCGCTGTTCAAATTAAGGGGTTGGGTCTGCTGGGAGCCATAAATTATCGTATTGAAGAGGGGCCGCTAGAGGGCATGAACATTTTTCTTGCCGCTGACAAAGGGCGCGAAAAACGCGACGGTAGCGCGCTGGGCGATCGCTTGAATTACTGGGATGTGAAGATGAGCATCCAGTATGATTTTATGCTCAGGTAAGATGAAGACGGCCACCCGGAGGTGGCCGTTAGAGGCCGGTAGCGCTTTCGCTTATCAGGCCTGTGAAAACGAGACAGCTTTAGTGGTGAGACGCCAGCGGCTGTTCCGTCATTGGCGGGTGGTGCTTTTCCGGATCTTTAATCAGTACCCACAGGATGATGGCGCCGATAATATCGAACAGACTGAGTGCAATGAAGAACGGGCCGTAACCGATAATAGCGACCAACGCCCCCATAAACAGGTTGAAGCTTAACTGTCCCATCCATGCCGCAGATCCTGCCAGACCGGCAACTGTCGCGACCTCATTTTTCTTGAACAGGTCAGCGCTCATGGTAATCACAACGGTAGACAGCGTCTGGTGCGCAAAACCGCCAATACTCATCAATGCAATGGCGACATACGGGTTAGTCGTAATGCTGACAAAACCGATCGAAATCATCAAAACAGCGCCGATGGTAAAGCTACAACGACGCGCATTGATCGTGGTCATGTGCATCTTTTCCATGAAGAACTTCGCCAGGAAACCGCCTGCAACGCAGCCAAAGTCCGCCGCCAGGAACGGCAACCAGGCAAACATGGCGATCTCTTTTAACGGCAGATGCATCACGTTAATCAGATACAGCGGCATCCAGAAACTCAGCGTTCCCCATGCCGGGTCAGCCAGAAAACGGGTAATCGCCAACGCCCAGAAGTTACGCTTTTTAACGATCTCTTTAACGGCCGGTTTTTTGTTATCGTCCTGGAGATAGCTTTCCTGGCCGTCTTCGATATAACGCAGCTCTTTGTGGGTGATCCACGGGTGTTTATTTGGCGAGTTATAAATCAGGAACCAGGTGATGGCGAACAGCACGCCGATCCCACCGGTAATCACAAACGCCATTTCAGTACCGATGCCGCTATCAGCAAAGGTCAGCATCGCCCAGACCACCAGCGGCGGCGCCAGCATCGCGCCAATCGAAGTACCGATATTAAACAGCCCCCCCGCAATACCGCGTTCTTTCGTCGGGAACCATTCGGCGCTGGCTTTAATCCCGGCCGGAATCGCCGACGCTTCGGTCAGCCCCATCAGACCACGCAGAAATGCCAGGCTTATCCAGCCGCCGGCCAGCGCGTGCGCCATGTTGATCAGCGACCACAACAAGGCAAAGATAAAGAAGCCGATTTTCAGTCCGATGACATCCATCAAATAGCCGGTGATCGGCTGCGCAATGGTGTAACAAAGCTGGAAGGCGCTCACCACCCAGGAATATTGTTGCTCATCAAAATGGAGTTCTTTCATCATCGCTGGCGCCGCAACGCTAAGCGAGCTACGGGACAGGTAGTTTACGATGGTCCCTACGCAGACCAGGCCGATAATCCACCATCTTAATTTTGTCATCTTCATGATAAAGCCTCGTTAAAAAACATTAGCTCCGCGCCGTCTGACCTGTAGCGGGAAAACTGAAATCACAAAAATTGGTTGACCAATCAATATTTTCTCATCCGGACCGGTCAAAATCTGGCGGCAACTCCCGCACTTAATATTCTTGAAATAAATACATCAACTCATTTCAAGTTGAATGGTGAATGCTTTTCACCCAGCAAAAATTGACACAGATCAAATAAATAAAATTGGCAGACCGTGAATGATGATATTTGTGATTTGGTTAGCCAATTTAAACAATAAGGTTGACATGAGAAAATTTTTGGTTGAATTTAGGAGCCAGAACGGGTTTACAAAGCACGTTTCGATGTTGGCTGGCAATGGGTCAACCACGAAGACGTTATCGCAAGAAGAGGAAACGAGATATGAAACAAACCTGGCGCTGGTACGGACCTAACGACCCGGTAACGCTGTCAGATGTACGCCAGGCTGGCGCAACCGGCGTGGTAACGGCGTTACACCATATCCCGAATGGAGAAATTTGGTCGGTAGACGAGATCCAGAAACGTAAAGCAATCGTTGAAGAGGCGGGTCTGGAGTGGTCTGTGGTAGAGAGCGTACCTATCCACGAAGACATCAAAACCCACACCGGTCAGTACGATTTATGGATCAAAAACTACCAGCAAACGCTACGTAACCTGGCGCAATGCGGTATCTATACGGTTTGTTATAACTTTATGCCGGTGCTGGACTGGACACGTACGGATCTGGAATACGTATTACCGGATGGTTCCAAAGCGTTGCGTTTTGACCAGATTGAATTCGCCGCGTTCGAACTGCACATCCTGAAGCGTCCGGGAGCAGAAGCCGACTATACGGCAGAAGAGATTGCTCAGGCAGAGCGGCGTTTCGCCACCATGAGCGAGGAAGACAAAGCACGTCTGACCCGCAACATTATTGCCGGTTTACCTGGCGCGGAAGAAGGCTATACGCTGGAGCAGTTCCGTCAACACCTGGCGACGTATAAAGATATCGATAAAGCAAAACTGCGTGAACATTTTGCCTATTTCCTGAAAGCCATTATTCCGGTTGCCGACGAGGTTGGCGTGCGTATGGCCGTTCACCCTGACGATCCGCCGCGCCCTATTCTCGGCCTGCCGCGCATTGTCTCTACCATTGAAGACATGCAATGGATGGTGGAAACCGTTAATAGCATGGCGAACGGCTTCACCATGTGTACCGGATCTTACGGCGTGCGCGCCGACAACGATCTGGTTGATATGATCAAGCAATTTGGTCCGCGCATCTACTTTACGCATCTGCGCTCTACGCTGCGCGAAGAGAATCCGAAGACCTTCCACGAGGCCGCCCATTTGCACGGCGATGTGGATATGTATGAAGTCGTTAAAGCGATTGTGGAAGAAGAGCACCGTCGTAAAGCCGAAGGTAGCGACGATCTGATCCCGATGCGCCCGGACCACGGTCATCAGATGCTGGACGATCTGAAGAAGAAAACGAATCCGGGTTATTCCGCCATTGGCCGTCTGAAAGGGCTTGCGGAAGTCCGCGGCGTCGAACTGGCTATCCAGCGCGCTTTCTTTAGCAAATAACCTTCTTTCGCATGGCGCGACGCGTCATGCGATTTCCCCTACTCAATGCAATAGCAACATGCCTCGCCCCGGAGATCGCGGGCGAAGACGTCGAATGACAGGAGTTTGCAATGGAACAGAATATCGCCACCGCCCAGGTTTCCGTCGCCCGCCCAAACTGGGACAAATCACGTCTGGTATCCCGTATTGTGCATCTGGGCTGCGGGGCGTTTCACCGCGCGCACCAGGCGCTCTTTACCCATCATCTACTGGAAAAGAGCGACAGCGACTGGGGCATTTGTGAAGTGAACCTGATGCCGGGTAACGACGCGCGGCTGATCGCGAACCTGAAAGCGCAAAATCTGCTGTACACCGTTGCAGAACGCGGCGCAGAAAGTACCGAACTGAAAATTATCGGTTCAATGAAAGAAGCGCTACACCCTGAATTCGACGGTCATGCAGGGATTCTGGCGGCAATGGCGCGCCCGGAAACCGCCATCGTCTCCTTAACCGTGACCGAAAAAGGCTACTGCACCGACCCCGCCAGCGGCGAGCTTGATGTCAATAACCCGCTGATCCAAAACGATCTTGCCCATCCACAGCAGCCTAAATCCGCCATTGGCTATATTGTCGAAGCGCTAAACATGCGCCGGGAGCAAGGACTGAAAGCTTTTACCGTGCTGTCGTGTGATAACGTGCGCGAGAATGGTCACGTCGCGAAGGCTGCCGTCCTCGGTCTGGCAAAAGCTCGCGATGCCGCCCTCGCCGCATGGATTGCCGACAATGTGACCTTCCCCTGTACCATGGTTGACCGCATTGTTCCGGCGGCGACCGAAGAGACGCTACAACTGGTTGCCGACCAGTTAGGGGTTTATGATCCCTGCGCTATCGCCTGCGAACCCTTCCGCCAGTGGGTCATCGAAGATAACTTTGTGAATGGTCGCCCGGACTGGGACACCGTCGGCGCGCAATTCGTTGCAGACGTCGTACCGTTTGAGATGATGAAGCTGCGTATGCTTAACGGCAGTCACTCTTTCCTCGCCTATCTGGGTTATCTCGGCGGGTATGACACTATCGCCGATACCATGACCAACCCGGCTTACCGTCGCGCGGCGCTGGCGCTGATGCTTGATGAACAAGCGCCGACGTTGTCAATGCCGGAAGGCACCGATCTGGAAGGGTATGCGAATTTGTTGATTGCGCGTTTCACTAACCCCTCGTTGAAACACCGCACCTGGCAGATCGCGATGGATGGCAGTCAGAAACTGCCGCAGCGTTTGTTGGACCCGGTACGTCTGCACTTACAACAGGGCGATGACTATCGCCACCTGACGCTGGGCGTCGCCGGATGGATGCGTTACGTCGGCGGTGTCGATGAACAAGGTAAAACCATTGATGTCGTCGATCCGCTGCTCGCGCAGTATCAGGCGATTCATCAGCAATATCAGACGCCGGAAGAACGCGTTCGCGGGCTACTGGCCATCGAATCTATCTTTGGCAGCGACCTGCCGAAGAACCACGAATTTGTGCAAGCCGTTACCGACGCTTACCAACAGCTATTGCAGAACGGCGCGAAAGCCACGGTAGAAGCGCTGGCTAAGTAAGGAGATAAATCATGGCTACGTTTATGACTGAAGATTTTCTACTTAAAAACGACATTGCCCGCACGCTGTACCATAAATACGCCGCGCCCATGCCGATTTATGACTTCCACTGCCATTTAAGTCCGCAGGAAATCGCCGACGATCGCCGTTTCGATAACCTCGGTCAGATCTGGCTGGAAGGCGACCACTATAAATGGCGAGCGCTACGAAGCGCAGGCGTGGATGAGTCGCTGATCACCGGCAAAGAGACCAGCGATTATGAAAAATATATGGCCTGGGCCAATACCGTACCAAAAACGCTGGGCAATCCGCTGTATCACTGGACGCACCTTGAACTACGCCGTCCATTTGGCATTACAGGTACGCTGTTCGGACCGGATACCGCGGAAAGTATCTGGACGCAGTGTAATGAGAAACTGGCGACGCCGGCCTTTTCCGCGCGCGGTATTATGCAGCAGATGAATGTGCGGATGGTCGGAACCACCGACGACCCGATAGATTCTCTGGAATATCACCGCCAGATAGCCGCCGACGACAGCATTGATATTGAAGTCGCGCCAAGCTGGCGCCCCGACAAAGTTTTCAAAATCGAACTGGACGGCTTTGTCGATTACCTGGGGAAACTGGAAGCGGCGGCAGATGTCAGCATTACCCGTTTCGACGATTTACGTCAGGCGCTCACTCGCCGTCTCGACCATTTCGCCGCCTGCGGCTGCCGCGCGTCGGATCATGGCATTGAAACGCTGCGATTTGCACCGGTGCCCGACGACGCGCAGCTTGACGCCATTCTGGGCAAACGTCTGGCTGGCGAAACGCTGAGCGAACTTGAGATCGCCCAGTTTACCACGGCGGTGCTGGTCTGGCTGGGCCGTCAGTACGCCGCGCGCGGCTGGGTGATGCAGCTACATATTGGCGCGATCCGTAACAATAATACCCGGATGTTCCGCCAGCTGGGGCCGGATACCGGCTTTGACTCCATTGGCGATAACAACATTAGCTGGGCGCTCTCCCGTTTGCTCGACAGTATGGATGTGACCAATGAACTGCCCAAGACTATCCTCTATTGCCTGAACCCACGTGATAACGAAGTCCTGGCGACCATGATCGGTAACTTCCAGGGGCCGGGAATTGCCGGAAAAGTGCAGTTTGGTTCCGGCTGGTGGTTTAACGATCAGAAAGACGGGATGCTGCGCCAACTGGAGCAACTGTCGCAAATGGGACTGTTAAGTCAGTTTGTCGGGATGCTGACCGACTCCCGCAGTTTCCTTTCTTATACGCGACATGAATATTTCCGTCGTATTCTCTGTAACCTGCTGGGACAGTGGGCGCAGGACGGAGAGATTCCTGATGATGAAGCGATGCTAAGCCGTATGGTTCAGGATATCTGCTTCAATAATGCCCAACGTTATTTCACGATTAAATAATCGCTATTAATCTGTGAGCACAGGTTTCAGGTATTCCGAGGGGCAGGAAGGCGGTAAGAGAGTGAGAAATTTAGCAGTAACGCACTTTTCCAGCCAAAGTCTGGCCGCCGATAAAAAGCAAAGAGGTTGCTGATTAATCCCGAATCACTTACTAAGGTAAGTGATTCGGGTGAACAAACACAGCCATCTTCTGCGTCATGCTTCTTTTCTCTGTCCGGAATAACTCCAGTGCAGAAAGTGCGATACATCAGTCCTGTTGATGATGGCTCCTGTTGGTTATACGGTAATAACTCATGACTTCACAGTGTGGTTTCTTTTAACAAATCGACAGCCAGCATTTCCAGCTGGTTAACCACCTCATTACTGGATCGCTCCATTCTGTCAAGTTCTTGCGACATCGCATTCATATCGCCTGCGGCAAAATAGTTCAGCGCAGAGTGACCAGCGGTATGCACCTCTTTATGCGGCGCTTCCAGACTACGGAAACTGTAGTAATTGCTAAACTGCTGCCCTTCGAAACCATAGTACCATTTCCCCAGCCGACACTGATCGTGCATCGTTATTTTACTGTTTATGTCTTTATTTAAGAGTAATTTGTAGACTTCCATTTTCCAGATAACATGGTCAACTTTGACAATATTCAAAAACTGCACCGTAGAGATGTACTGCATGACCGATTTCATGCTCAGCGATTTATCGATGACGATGCCAATAGACTCCACAATTTGATTTATGTTAGTCGTAATATTATCAATAACCGGCTGTTGGTTATCCAGCACCTCACTCACTCTGGCCGTATTATCTTTGATTACAGAGGTTAACGTACTGACGCTTTTCGAACTGTGTTTAACATCTTCGGACAGGTTTTTCACCTCTTTCGAAATAACGCTAAAACCACGCCCGGCATCCCCTACGCGCGCGGCCTCGATCGCGGAGTTAATCGCTATCAAATTGGTCTGGTTAGCGATCTTCTGTATCTCTTTAATACACGCATTAATTTGCGTTAAGGAGGTATTTAAGTCGCCCATACGACAGCCAATATCCGATGAAGTCGTGCCAATTTCGGTGATAAATTCCACGAGCGATTTTAATGAACTTCTGGCTTTATCATTCTGTTCGTTAAGTTCATTAATGCGTTCTTTTTCAATGTTGAGCTGCTCACAGGACTTAATGATGGCATTACGAATGATATCGATCGTCGAGATCCCCATCAGAATTTTTTGACACAATATCCGCTCATAAGGCTCAGGAGTATCCACCACCACGTCAGACGCATTAGCGCCAGATTCTGCTGGCGGCGGTATTTTTACAACATTATTATTCCAGTGGCGCAAGCCTAATACTTTTTTAAACATATACCATTCTCCTTATTATATGTGGACATCCTGATCTATGCCTGGATAAAGTATTATCAACTCATGCTAACATAATGAAAAATCGGCTGTCATCTGCCATAACCATACGTTCACCAGAATAAGACAAAACGTCCACTAAACTTAAATAATTACAGAGTAAACTATTCAACAATACTATTAATAGTCATAATGGAAGTCGCTTCACTTTATACGGAAATATTATTTACAAGGCTGACAATAATAGTTGAATAATAATTAACTGCATTTACTTAGGTGTATCTATATCTCAGCCCGAAGATTGCAGACAGGGTTTAAACGCAAACTTTTGCAATAGAAAAATAACCTAACGTAAACTTTTTATATGACCAATAATATCATTTGGACTCATCAATATATTATGCTGTCCGTTTACCAACCAAACAGGCATGACCTAAATCCAAAGGGATAGGGGCGGCGTAACCAGCCGCAAAAAGTATCGAGTAGTCGAAAATCAGGAAACGGATGCGCCAACGCGGCGAGCGTCACCGCCTGCGTCAGAAAAGTTAAGAATAATTTGTGATATTATTTCTCATATGTTACCAGTAAATGTCAGGCTGACAGCCGTTCGCTGGTAAACACAACAGGCGGGATATCGGCACCAACGCCGATATCCCGACGAGAATGACCCCGTTACGCTTTGATGACGATTAACGGTTCAATATCGCTCTCTTTTTTAATGACTAATGAATCATCGCCGCGCAGGCACGTACCGCCGTAGTTACCGCCCACGGTAAACGTACAGACCTGAATATACTTCCCGGCGACCTTCGGCAGGCACCACAACTGCTGATAGATATTTTTCTGCGTGGCGAACTTGCCGCTGGTTTTATCCAGGAGCTCTTCCTGATGGCTCACCAAATCAATATTACTACCGCAACGTCCGGCAATCGGTTTTACCGCATAGCCGGTCTGCACCAGCTCATCGTTAACGGTAAAATCCGTGTCGAGCAAATAGCGATGATGTGGGAAGAGCGACCACAGGATGGGCAGGATCGCTTTGTTACCCGGGATCACCGTCCACAGCGGTTCAAACACCAACACTTCCGGGCGCAGTAATACATCAATCAGCCGGACTTCATTTTCCGGGTGCCCGGTACGAATAGGCACTGCGGCGTACTCCGTCTCGCTGACTTCGCGTATCTGCTCCATCGCCGTTTCCCACGCCCAGGTTTTCCAGACACAATTCACCAGCCGTCCGTCGCCATCGATCAACTGCCCGGCGTCATCCCAGCGCAACTCGCCCAGCCCGCGGAGAATTTTGCTCGCGAAGCCGGCCTGATGCAGCGCCTGCTGCATAAACTGCGCGTGATAGTCCTCCTCGATATCATCATCCTGCATGATATGGACGAAAGGACGCGCTTTACTGTGTTTCCAGGCGCCTGCCAGCTCGTTAATTAAGCCCTCTGCCGGGTTATGCCCTTTACCGGTATAGCCCTGCTCAGCCCATTTTTCGAGAATTAATCCCGCTTCGGTATGGCATGATGCGGAATCGGCATTGTATTCATAGACTTTCAGCCCGCGTTCATCCATGCAGAAATCCATACGACCGGTGATCATATGGTGACGACGGCGCTGCCAGGAGAGACGCAGGCGCGGCCAAAGAATTTTGGGGATATCGAATAGCGCCAGCAGATTATCGTCTTTTAAAACTTTGTCCGTGGCGTGCAGGTACATCAAATGCAACTCATTGGTCGCTTTGATAAGCTCCTGTTCAGCGCTCTCGGTGATGGTAAAATACTGGTACGGGTCCTGATTGATAACGTGTCCGTTCGCCTGTACATAGGCTTTTTGTAACGGATCGCGCTCATCCAACCACTGACCGTCAAACTGACCTTTCTCTGGCAGTCTTGCGCCGCGAATCGCCAGCGACTGATTCGCGATGTCAGGCTGTGACAAACTGTATTGCGTGTCGTCGGTCTGGATCATCCAGCCTAAAATCGTCGTGTCATCAAAGGTGTCGCGCAGGGTGTAACACCCGTTTTCTACGACCATTTCCAGTTCGCGAGTCCACTGCTGCCCTGGCGGCAATGGCGTGTGGATAACGTTTTGCTCAGCAATACGAATTTTGTTATCCAGGAGTTGGGTGATAATCGCGACGTGCCCGGTTTCGTTAAACTCGCCGCCCTTTTGCCAGATGAGCAGCGCCCCGGCCTCCGGCGCGCGCGGCGAACCGTTCGGGAAGGCCTGCAAAGGCAAAATATTGTCATTCACGACCTCGCGCAGAAAACGCAGCGAGAAGATTTCCCAGGCCATGCCGACGTCAGTAAAAACAACGCCATAATTCAGAAAGAGAAAACGGCGGGCAAATTCCACGCACTGCCATTTATGCCCCATGTATTCATCGTCGATGTAGCTACGAAAAGCTGCGTCGTCGTCGTCCCACGGATCGAGGGAATTGTAATCTGAAGAGTAGATCGCTACGCCGCCGGGGGCGTAACCCAATAATGTCCCGAAGGGGGCATCCTGACTGGTGGTTCCTTTGCTCATGCACTTACCTCAAAACAAGACCGCCTGAGCAGCCTGGCGTAATTTCGCTCTGATTGTCTGCTCTGTGACACTAACCGGACAGAGGTCGACATAATCATACACCTCAATAAGGCACACTGAGGCCAGAAGGTTAAAATTTCACTCGCCGGAATGTCCCAATCGGTTAAATGTCCGGTTAGCAAGCTGCTACACTGCTTCAACACCACCACTGTGAAGGCAGGTCAATATGGCAGATAATACTTATCAACCCGCAAAAGTCTGGACGTGGGATAAATCCGGCGGCGGCGCGTTCGCTAACATTAATCGCCCGGTTTCCGGCCCGACGCACGACAAAACGCTGCCCGTCGGCAAACATCCGTTACAGCTTTATTCGCTGGGGACGCCTAACGGCCAGAAAGTGACCATTATGCTGGAAGAGCTCCTGGCGCTGGGCGTGACCGGCGCCGAATATGACGCCTGGTTGATTCGCATCGGCGAGGGCGATCAGTTCTCCAGCGGCTTTGTTGACATCAATCCGAACTCAAAAATCCCGGCGCTGCGCGATAACTCACACAACCCGCCGATTCGAGTTTTTGAGTCGGGCGCAATTCTTGTTTATCTGGCGGATAAGTTTGGCCATTTCCTGCCGCAGGATCTGGCTAAGCGCACAGAAACCCTTAACTGGTTGTTCTGGCTACAGGGCGCGGCGCCGTTCCTCGGTGGCGGTTTCGGTCATTTCTATCATTATGCGCCGGTAAAAATTGAGTACGCCATTAATCGCTTCACCATGGAAGCCAAGCGTCTGCTGGACGTGCTGGATAAGCAGTTAGCTCATCACCCGTATGTCGCGGGAGAAGAGTACACTATTGCCGATATGGCCATCTGGCCGTGGTTCGGCAACGTGGTGCTGGGGAATGTCTATGATGCAGCGGAGTTTCTGGATGCCGGAAGTTATCAAAACGTACAACGCTGGGCGAAACAGGTAGCCGAACGTCCGGCGGTAAAGCGGGGGCGCATTGTCAACCGGACCAACGGCCCATTGAACGAACAGCTTCACGAACGCCATGACGCCAGCGACTTCGAAAACCATACCGAAGATAAACGTCAAAGTTAAACCATAATGCCGGATGGGGTAGTAATGTCGTCATCCGGCATGGTATTCCCTGCTGACGCTTCGCTTATCAGTTCTGCGAGCGTGTCATATGCGGCGCTTCACTAAACCCATGTTGCATGAGAATCGACCTCGCCCGTGCTGATAGTAAAAAGTCGGCAAGCGTTTTTCCCTGCTCGCTCAGGCAGGCAAAGCCATATTCAGCCACGGGATTATAAGGTTCCGGGATATCAACCACTCGCAGCGAATTAACCAGCCGTAGCCTGGGAGCATAGCTGGCATAGCCGATAAAGATATCGGTGTAATCATGATTGATGAGCCATTCCGCCGCCAGCCGGCCCGCCGGTAACGGCAAAGTCTGCCTGCCGCCAACCAGCGCTACCGCGCGTTTTCGGACCGCTTCGCCTTCCTTGCCCATCCGCGAAAAAAGCTGTTGCGTATAATCGCCGGAAGGATCGCAACCTGCTGTTGAGGTGCCGATCCGCAGATCCCGCCGGGTTAACAGCGACAGCCAGTCCTCGCCTTCACGCATCGCCTGCGCCCGCACGCTCAGACACAAACGGTTCGTCGTAAAAGGCGCGACCCACAGCGCCCGCCCGCTTTCCAGCAGCGCCTGCGGATGCGCCAGGTTCGCCGAAGCAAAAAAGTCGCACGCTTCGCCCGCTTCGATGCGTTCACGTAACAACCCCGCCGGACCGAAATCACATACCGCATCCGCCTGAAACGCCGCCATTAGCTGCGGCCAGACGACACGCAAGCTCCCCGCAGCCAGTATTCGCATCACTGTACGCCCTGATAGTCAGTACGGTAAAAACGTTGATACCAGTCGTTAGCGGCCTTTTGCATGTCAATATCGTGGAATTTTTCCGGATAGAGTTTTTTCGCCATCCACAGTTCGCCGATTCCCACCGCCTCCGGCATCGGATATCCCCAGGCTTTGGCATAATCCGGCATCAGGTAAACCCGATGATGCTTCACCGCGTCAATGACCTGCCACTGGGGATTGTGCAGGATCTCATTGACGACCTTCGGATAGCGATTCTGGACAAAGATCACCTGTGGATCCCAGGCGATCACCTGCTCCATTGTCACCTGCTTAAAGCCTTTCACCGAGGATGCCGCTACATTCAGCGCCCCCGCATGGGCCATCATCAGACCGGTATATTTACCGGAACCGTAGGTGGTCAGCTCCGGATTCGCCATATAGGCGCGAACCCGCTCATTTTCAGGAACCGACTGCAAACGGTCGCTGACCATTTTGCGACCTTTATCCATCGCCTCAATCAGCGCTTTCGCCTCCTGCGGTTTATTGACGATATCGCCAATCAGCGTTATTCCTTCACGCAGCCCGCGGTTGTAAGCCTGCTCTTCATCGGCCAGGGTCGGGTTCATTTTAGCCTGCTCGCCAACAACATCATGGCGCAGCGAAATCGCCACCACCGGAATGCCAAGACGGCTGATCTTGTCGATCATCTCCTGCGGAGCGTAATTCGTGACAAACACCACCTGCGGGCGCAGCGCCACCAGTTTTTCAGGATCAACGTGCGTTAGATCGCCCAGCGAGGCTTTTTGCGCCAGTTCCGGCGCCAGACGCGCATAGCCGTCGCCTAATTGCTGTTTCCAGTTCGCCATGACCCCAACGATTTTGTCAGTGGCATTCATCTGTACAAGGAGATTGAGCGTTTGATGCTGGAGCACCACCACTCTGTCGACGGTGTCGGGAACCGTGACCTGGCGGCCAATTTGATCGGTAAAAGTACGCGCCGCTTGTGACATTAACGACCAGCAAAAAAGCAACGCCAGCAGAGAGAGCTGGCGCAAAAATTTATTCATAGGTTTCGCCCCACAATCGATATATAAATAATTATACAACGATTATAGAGCGATATAATAGAGGTGATTAAGGGATCACGCGCTGGTGATGTCGTACTCCATGCGGCGCAGCGCATCTAACGTGGCTTTCGCTTCGTCTTCGTCAATGATGCTCATCGCAAAACCAACGTGTACCAATACCCATTGCCCTATCAGCTCGGCTGGCTTACCTTCACAAATCAGAGCAATATTGACATCACGTTTGATGCCACACACTTCCACCTGCGCAAGCTGGTGAATATCATCTCCGACGGCCAGCACCTGACCGGGGACGCCAATACACATAATTAACCACCTGGAATAAAATGCGGGTTATTCGACCTCAATACTTTTTACTTTCAACGAATCGCCGGTATCCACCCGCAGGCGATCGCCATGACAATGCGGACATTGCGCGTCATGCCTGAGAATTTCCACCACCTGACTGCAATCCCAGCACCAGGCCTGGGCCGGTCTGTAGTCGATGTGCAATTCGCACCCTTGCGCTAAAGTCCCCTGGCAGGCGATGTCAAAGCTGAAACGAACCGCGCGCTCTTCAACGCACGAAAGCGCGCCTATCTCCAGCCATACGCCGGTGACGCGCGCCACGCCGTGCTGTTCTGCCTGCTGCTGAATAATTTCAACGGCGCTTTGGCAAAGAGACAGCTCATGCATTCTCACAGCTCCGACGGCCAAACAGCAACGCACGCCGGCTTGTCTGCGGCGCATCAGGATTGCTTACCGGCAGGGATAACAGCATCCGCGCGCAGTCATCCGCCAGCCGGACGCCCTCTTCCGGCGACAGGCTACGGGAAAGCGGCGACATCAACGAGCAGGCAAGATATTGCGAAACGCCTTCCAGTTCGCCAACGGTAAAGGTCATCGTGCCATAAGGCAGTTGCAGACCGAGTTTTTCACCGACGGTACGCCCGGGCCAGATCTGGTCCGGGCCAGGGAAGATTAATGCGCTTAACATCCACGGCGTAATTACCGTGCCCGTCCATTGTCCTTCAAACAACGTAAAATCAGAGACATGCACAGGCATAGTCGGATGCAGAAACGAAAGATCGTGCATCGAACGATGGGCTATCTCTTCAAACGCCGCCTGAACCCGGGCGACGGGCGCCGTGTCGAATCCGGAAAACGTTTCAGACATGCGCCGTCTCCTTAGGAATTGCTTCGACGCCGGATTCACGCAGCGCAGCAAGAACCTGCTCAAGCGCAGGTTCAATCATCGCCTCGACGGTTGGCGTTAAGCCGATGTGCGGTTCCAGCGACTGTGGAATAACGCCGACCAGGGTCAGTTTCTTCGGAAACTCGCCGGTAAAGCGGAGGGCCGACAATACGTCGGCCAGTCCAAGCTGATGGGGGGAGATTTTGTTGGTGAACAGCGCCGGAACTTCATCGTCGCGCAGTACCATAATGGTTCCCGGCGCGTTCTTTTTCGACACGATGGCGTCGGCAATGATCAAATGATCCCGACTCGCCATATCGCCAAGAAGTTCCATTCCCGCCGTACCGCCATCCAGAATCTCAACGAAATCCGGCAGGGTGTATCGTTGCTCTAACGCTTCAACAATACGTACCCCGATGGCTTCATCGGTCAGCAAAATATTGCCGACCCCTAAGACTAATATCCGCATTACAAAACCTTCACCGAGACCACTTCATTGCCATCGGCGTCCACCACGTGCACCGCGCACGCCATGCAAGGGTCGAAGGAATGGATGGTACGTACCACTTCCAGCGGCTTCGCCGGATCGGCGATCGGCGTACCGACCAGCGACTGTTCGTACGGCCCCACGTCATCGTTGAAGTTACGCGGACCTGAGTTCCAGGTCGATGGCACCACCGCCTGATAGTTACTGATAATGCCGTCTTTAATCACCATCCAGTGAGACAGCATACCGCGCGGCGCCTCCAGGAAGCCCACGCCTTTGAACTCGCCCGTCGCCGGAATGTTCGGCTTCACAAACGTGGTGTAATCGCCTTTGCCGATATTTACAATCAGCGCGTTGTATTGATCCTGCAATACGTTTTGCAGTTCACAACAGTGAACGGTACGCCCGATGATACGACCCAGCGTAGAGTGAAGTTGCGCCATTTCCAGCGTTTTGCCGGTCAGCTTCTGATAAAGCGCAATGATTTCATTGAGTTTGGTCTGCGTGGATTCACGGCCTGCAGCCAGTTTACACAGCATGTTCGCCAGCGGCCCGACTTCAACGGTTTTGCCGTAGAATGTCGGCGACTTGACCCACGAGTATTTACCGTCATCCGACCAACCGTCGTAAGCCGGGATCGTAGTGCCTTCCCACGGCGCCTGCGGCGCTTCATCTTTATACCAGGCGTGCTTCGCGCTCTCCTGAATACCTTTAATCAGAAACTCGTCGGAGTGAGAGGTGATTGGACGGTATGTCGACAGATCGGCATTGGTAATGTAACCGCCCGGGAACAGGAAACTACCGTTTTTACCGTCGGTCGGGAATTCTGGCGCGCTCAGGTAGTTCACCGCGCCTTTGCCGCGCTCCAGCCATTCCGGATAGTAGGCCGCGATGACTGCGGTATCCACTTTATACACCTGCTCGACAAAATCGCTCAGCT
The DNA here is from genome assembly GCF_051703725.1 of Salmonella sp. NW645. NCBI lineage: Bacteria > Pseudomonadati > Pseudomonadota > Gammaproteobacteria > Enterobacterales > Enterobacteriaceae > Salmonella > Salmonella sp. NW645. The sequence goes on from NZ_JAMMKR010000007.1 coordinate 55,851, forward strand.
TATCGATAAACGATTTGATGTACATCAGGCGTTCAAGGTTCAACGTACCGATGCTGTCGAGATTGATCGGGTTCGCCACCCCACCGACCGCCAGGTTCTGGATATGCGGCGATTTACCGCCCAGCAACGCCACCACGCGGTTAGCGTCACGCTGACATTCCAGCGCCTGCAGATAGTGGGCGACCGCAATCAGGTTGACCTCCGGCGGTAACTGCATTGCCGGGTGCCCCCAGTAGCCATTGGCGAAAATACCTAACTGACCGCTGGCGACAAGATCCTTGATCTTGTTCTGAACTTTCGTGAACTCTTGCGCGCTGTTCAGGTGCCAGCTCGACACGCCATCCAGCATCGCGGAGGCTTTTTCCGGATCGGCTTTCAGCGCAGAGGTAATGTCCACCCAGTCCAGAGCAGAGAGCTGGTAGAAATGGACAATGTGGTCATGGGTGGTATGCGCCGCCAGAATAATATTACGGATATACTGCGCGTTGACGGGAACATCAATATTCAGCGCGCTTTCCGCCGCACGAACGGAGGAGATCGCGTGAGTTGTCGTACAAACGCCGCAAATACGCTGCACAATCATCCACGCATCGCGCGGATCGCGGTTCTTCACGATCTCTTCCATACCGCGCCACATGGTGCCGGACGCCCATGCTTTGGATACGACGCCGTTCTCAATTTCGCAGTCAATGCGTAAATGACCCTCAATACGGGTTACCGGATCAATAGTAATTCTCTGGCTCATGCTTTGCTCGCCTCATGACGATTATGATCGTTTTGTTTTAAAGGAGGAAGTATCGGCAGTAGACGAATGAGTACGATGTATGCACAAATCTCAATAGCCACAAAACCAATAGAAATCAACAATTCTTCCCAGGTTGGGAAGTAGTGGTAGCCGCCACCCGGGTTGAATGCCACCAGCGAATAGGTCAGACGCCACGTCGCGCAGCCCAACAGCGCGCTCAGCGCCGACAGGTACAGCATACGAGAGTCATTACGCAGTTTCGCCACACGCAGCACCACTAACGGGAAGACCATCAGGACGACTTCAATCCAGAACATAGCGGAGTAAAAATCGCCGGCAAACGCATAGGACAGCTTGTCGCGATAAATCAGTTCGCCAAAGCGCAGGACGACGAAAATCGCCAGCAGCACGCTGATGGTATTCGTCAGCTTAACAAACAAATTTTTCTCATCCGGACCGTTTCCTTTCAGGCCTGCCTGAACCAGCGAACCCTCAAATATGACAATGGAGAAGCCCATGATAAACGCGGTCAGAACCGAGAACAGCGGCAGCATTTCATAGCTTTGCCATAGCGGATGCACTTTATAGCCCGCCGAGATCATCAATGACCCCATTGAGGACTGGTGCATCGTCGGCAGCAGCGCGCCCAGCGCGATAATAAAGAACATCACCTTATTCAGACGCTTGAGCGACACTTTCCAGCCCAGACGTTCAAACAGGGCAGGCGCAAACTCCAGCGCCATCACGCCGATGTAGATGGTCATACAGACCGCCGTCTCAAACAGTACCGAGTTCACGTTGAAGTGACCTGGAATGTAGAAGTACGGCAGGTTCCAGTAACGACCGACGTCGATAGTGATCGACAGGCCGCCCAGCGAGTAACCAAACAAGCTTGCCAGCAACGCCGGGCGCACCAACGGATGGTATTGCCCACGGTTAAAGACATACACCGCCCATGCCAACGCCCAACCGCCGCAGGCAAAGCCGGTGCCGATCAACAGGTCAAAGGCAATCCAGACGCCCCACGGGAAACCGCCGTTCAGGTCGGAAACGGAGCCCAACCCGAAGACCAGACGCTTCACGATAAGGAGCATACACAGGACGATTAACGGTCCAAAAATAATGACCGGTTTACTGATGATTTTTCCGCCCAGCGGTTTTGGATCATGACTCATGATCGTCTCCTCCATCGTGATGGTCGTTTTTGCTATTACGACGAACCAGCACGGTTAAGCCCGCCAGCGCAGCCAGGGGTAGTATCATGCCTTTATAAAGCGTGTGTTGAACATGCTCGGAGCGCGCTCCGGTTGAAAGGTCATCCAGCTTCGGCAGATCCAGATCTTCATAAGGAACGCCTGTCAGCACCAGCACCTGAGTACCACCGCCCTCTTTTTCACCGTAGAGGTGTGGGTAGTATTTAGGCACCGTATGCAGATAGGTGTCGTCCGTTTTCAACGTCTGGCGCGGATAGTGATATTCACTGCCTGGTTTGAGGGCCAGACGTTTTTTCGCTTCCGCCATCAGCTCTTCACGAGTACCGAAAATGACGGCCCCTGCCGGACAAACTTCCACGCACCCAGGCAAACCGCCTTTATCCAGACGCTCAACGCCTTTCTGGTTACACAACTCACACTTGTGAAGCGCGCCAAACGGGTTGTTGTAGTCGTACTTAGGTACGTTGTACGGGCAGGCGACCATACAGTAACGGCAGCCGGTGCAGACATCTTTGTCATAGTGGACGATGCCGGTTTTCGGATCTTTTTTCAGCGCCGACACCGGACAAACGGAAACGCAGTTAGGATCGACGCAGTGCATACACTGTTTCTTGATGTAGGCATAGCCGTTCTCTTCCTGATCTTTGTTCACGCCCGTGCCGCTACGCCATACCTGGATAATGTTATTGGTATACGGCGACAGTTTGTCGTTGTTCGACCAGGTCTGCTCCCCTTCCGGGTTACGCGCCGGGAAGTTGATATCCTGACACTTTGTGACGCAGGCCTGACAGCCCACGCACAGAGTGGAGTCATACAGCATGCCCAGCGAACCTGGAATCGGCGGACGGTTTTCTGCAGCCGCATGGCTGACAGACGGCGCGGCGCCCAACAGCAATGCTCCACCGGAGGCTGCTTTAATAAAGTCACGTCTGTTCACGGTTATTCTCCCCGTGAGTCAGCGTTATCTTTCTTTTGCTGACGCCCCAGTTCACGTACCGCCATCACGCTGACGCCGGCAACCAGACCGACTACGCCGCCAAGCAGACCGACAGCGCCCGCAGAGATATTGCCGCCTTCTTTCATATTGACGTCAGGTTTCTCTGAACGCGGAGTTTGGTTTTCGACATGAGCAAGCTGGTGAATGCCCTTATGGAAGCCGATACCTTCTTCGTTACAGCCATAGCAAGGATGACCGATCGCCACTGGCCAAACGCCGCCAACGTCACAGAACTGTAACGTAGAACAGTTGCCCCAGGTTTCCGGCCCTTTACAGCCAAGATGGTAGAGACACCAGCCCTGACGGTGGCCTTCGTCGCCAAATTCTTTGGCAAAACGGCCTGCGTCGAAGTGTGGACGACGTTCGCAATGCTCATGAATCAGACGGCCATAGGCAAAGGTTGGACGATTTTTCGTATCCAGCTTCGGCGGCGTGCCGTAAGTGATGATATGCGCGACGGTCGCTAGGAAGTTATGCGGGTTTGGCGGACAACCTGGAATATTGATAACCGTTTTGCCCGGTAAGACTTCCTGCAGACTGACAGCGCCGGTTGGGTTTACGCCAGCCGCAGCAACGCCGCCCCATGCCGAGCAGGAACCGATAGCGATAATCGCGGCTGCGCCGTCGGCGGCTTTGCGGATGTGATCCACGATCGGCTCGCCGGCAACCATGCAGTAGATACCGTTATCTTTTAGTGGGATAGAACCATCCACCACCAGAACATATTGCCCTTTATACTTCTCCAGAGCGTTATGTTTGTTTTCTTCGACCTGGTGACCGAATGCGGCGGAAAGTACCTCGTGGTATTCCAGAGAGATGGTCTCCAGAACGAGGTTTTCAACGGTTGGGTGTGTAGCACGAAGCAGTGATTCGGTACAACCGGTACACTCCTGAGCGCCAATCCAGATAACGGGCGGACGCTGTGGATTGGATACCGATTCTGCCATTTCTGCGGCGGCTTTGCTACTGAGCCCCATAGTAGCGGCCAGTGCTGCACAAAGCTTCATGAAATCACGACGGTTAATGCCGTGAGAAGTGATGAGAGTATTATCTCCAGTCATTTTATAGTTATTCCGTTACGAAGACCTGGCTTTTATTTTGCACTGTTCGCGAAGAAGTTATTGCGATCGGTACGCCATTTACCACACTTTTTTTATGGTTATGTGCGCCATAATACTTCGACGGAACAGTAAAACGAAGGGAAGAGGCGATAGTGTAATTAATTAAAGCAAGATAATACCCCTGTTGGATCAACCTTCGAGTCGATAACCGGCCATAAAGAAGCGAACCGCCATCCCGGAATGATTCTCTTTAAAGAAATCCATCACCATTTCTTTATCCAGACCATAGCGACGCGTCAGAATTCCGGCCTCCCACGCGCTAAGTTGACGATCGCCGGTCTTTTCGAACATACGGTGTGTAAAACCTAATACAAAGCCACGTTTATACTCAGAACAGAAATTCACCGCATGATGCGCGCTATATGCATATGGCGCGTGCAACCCGGCCATTAAGCCTTTCCCAAAATGATTATTCATCTGACCTCCTCAATCGCTATATAATAAATTATATAGCGATTGATTAAATGAAGACCAGCGCATTACGCGCTTTTTTGCTTCACATCAGAAAGAAACCCATTCATCAGTAGACTGTGCGGGAGCCGACGCCATTCTCTGAACGCCAGGCGCCGCTTTCGCCGTTACGCGTTGTTGCGGCTCACTAGCGGAAAGCCGGAACTGCTGTACGGAGCGTTGCAAATCCTCCGTCTGCCGTTCCAGCGCCGCCGCCGCCGCGGAAACCTGCTCAACCAGCGCGGCGTTTTGTTGCGTAACGCTATCCATTTGCGTGATCGCCACGCCAACCTGAGAGATACCTTTACTCTGATCTTCGGAGGCGGATGCGATCTGTTTCATAATCGTCGTCACTTCCGTGACGCCGCGCAGGATGGCTTCCATCGTCGCGCCGGTCTCCTGGACCAACTGCGCGCCCTGCGCTACGCGACGTACCGATTCGCCAATTAAGGCTTCAATTTCTTTCGCCGCCCCCGCGCTGCGGCTGGCCAGGTTACGTACCTCACCGGCGACCACCGCGAAGCCGCGTCCCTGCTCGCCCGCTCTGGCCGCTTCTACCGCTGCATTCAAGGCCAGAATATTGGTCTGGAAAGCAATACTATTAATTACGGTAGTAATTTCGGCGATCTGCTGCGAACTGGCGGAAATACCGTCCATTGTTTCTACCACATCGGAAACCAGTTCACCGCCTTTTCCTGCCGTTAGCGAGGCGGCATCCGCAAGCTGACTCGCCTGGCGAGCGTGTTCGGCGTTCATTTTCACCGTTGCGGTAAGCTGTTCCATGCTGGCGGCAGTTTCTTCCAACGCAGCGGCCTGTTCTTCCGTTCGGGAAGAGAGATCGTTATTACCGGTAGAAATTTCCGTCGCGCCGCGCCAGATATTGTCGCTTCCGGCGCGGATCGTACTCACGGCTTCGCGTAAACTGTCCTGCATCGCGCGCAGTAGCGGCACCAACCGGCCTACGCAGTTACGCCCCAACGCTTCAATCGGCTGGCTAAGATCGCCTTGCGCGATACGCTGAAACTGCTGACGGATGCGCTCCAGCGGTTTCACCATCATTGCAACCAGATAGCGATCGGTAAAAATCAGGATGGCAATGCCCAGAATCACCGCCGTGATAAGCAGGATGCGGATGGTATAAGTTTTACCATCGACCATCACGCGGGTGTTATCCAGCATGGCGCCAGCTTCATGACTAAACCGTTCCGCGCTGGCACCGAACGCGCGGCTGAGTGCGGGCGTGACCGTACTGGCATGTTCGCTCCAGGCGGTCAGCGATCCTTGCTGCGCCAGCTGCATTTGAGGAACGACGCCTTTCTCCAGCAAGGCCTGCCAGTTGGACAAGACCTCCCTTGAGATATCAGGGTTCATCGGCCCTGGCGATAGCGCTTTCATCTCCTCCAGCTTCTGACGCATATTCTCGAGCGACTGCCGGGCGGGCGCAAAATCGGGCGTGCCGCCGCCGATTTTTACATCCATCGCGCGGCTAAGGCGGGTAACAAAGCGGAAATATTGATCGTTACCCTGGCTTAGCACCGTCATTTGCCGCACAAGATGCCGGTCAATATCATTTCCTTCCGAAACTTCGGATAAAGCATGGACGCTGTATAACCCCACCCCCGACCAGAGTAGACAAAAAAGTCCCAGTATCGTCAGCATGACCATACGAATAGTAAAGTTTTGCAGCAAACGCATATGAATTTCCTTGCTGAATATAAGAGATTAGTCATCAGACGATGACGCACTCTCGTTATCGGCAAGGCGCGGAGAATATATAATGCATTCTCCATTTTTTTACAGTTATCGCCGTTCACGTACCCGTAGATGTTATATATCTGTGAACGCAGAGAAAATCTTTCAGTCTTATTACTGAGTAAATGAATAGATGTAGTAAAAATATTGCGTAAGACTGCAGGGAGACGGTTATCTACCGCTAAAGAAGCGCTGTTTTACAGCCGGGCTCAGCGTCCTTTGCCCGGCTGCCCCGCCGTTGACGGCGGCTCAATGGTTATGCCGCGTCAATCTGTCCAGATAGCCCATCACGAATGCCGACAGGACAAAGGTCAGATGAATGATGACATACCACATTAATTTGTTATCCGGGACGTTTTTCGCGTCCATAAACACGCGTAACAGGTGAATGGAAGAGATAGCGACTATCGATGCCGCCACCTTATTTTTTAGCGAAGTCGCATCCATTTTCCCCAGCCAGTTCAGCTTCTCCTTGCCCGCAGAGATATCCAGCTGAGAGACAAAATTCTCATACCCGGAGAACATGACCATTACCAGCAATCCGCCAACCAGCGTCATATCAACCAGCGATAACAGCACCAGGATCAGATCGGCCTCCGCCAGGGCAAAAACGTTCGGCAGAACGTGTAGAATTTCCTGGAAAAATTTTAGCGCTAAAGCGATCAGCGCCAAAGAGAGGCCAAAATACACTGGCGCGAGCAGCCAGCGAGACGCATACATTACATTTTCAAGAAAGCGTTCCATAGGGACCTGTCAGGTAACTAAAATCAGCAACAGTATATCTCAACCATGCAACATCAGATCAACATGCCAGTTAAATCTCATCCGGTTTAACCTGTGGACGCTGATATTCCGGCCATACCAGCGCGACCAATGCCGGGTAGGCCTCAAGACTGAACTCCCGAAAACACTGACGTAAATTCAGGACGTCCAAATCCGAATACGGCACCTTTTCTCCGTTCAGACAACGCTTCTTAATATTGTCGTAATACTTATAAACGGCAGAGTTAAGGTCGCTGCAACGACGCTGTGCGTCAAATAATCCAGGCGTTTCATTCAACTCAGTCATTGTCATTCGTTTTATCGTTGCATGAAGGAAATCGATATATTCATGGTTAACGCGCCAGTACCATACCGGCGTTATCGAATTCATTAATACTGAGAAATGATCTTCGCCCTCTTCCTTTGTCATGGGTTCAGTTTGATTTAAATTTACGATTTTTCCACCAGGACGTTTTTTATTAACCTCCCACATCAGGAAGAGTATCGCGCCGGTCAGTAATAGCAATATAATAACAGAATAAAAAATACTGTTCATAGCAGGCTCCATTTTTTTTGATTTTAAAATTACACCATGTTATTGTCAACGAAACCTACACTATTAAAAATAGTATACCACTGATCGTAAAGGATATTTAGTCATGCTTCCTGAGCATCTGGTTTCCTCTCATTTTCGCCTGTCATCGCCGCCCCCTGAAGCCACAGAAAACAGTAAAAATTTGCCTAAGGGAAAGACAAAACTCAGCGATTACGAGCCCGATATTTTAATTAGCGCTAACGCTGCCGGGCAACACAGAAACGTATTATTTGAAGAACGCGACCGTCATATTAAAGAACGTCTGTATTGTGTGGCTAAAATTGAAACGTTTGCCCGCCTGATAAACGCACTACAGGCAGAAGGCGATATTGATGCCCAAATGCTAAGTAAAATACTGGCGGATAAAACCGCAATGATAAATGAAAAAGGCAATGCCATTTGGCTTAATTTAATCACTCGCGAAACCAATATGCCGCTATTTTATTCACTGGAAGATAAAGATGAAAGAAGTTGAAGACAATAACGTTTATTTGGCTTTAGACAACCATAAAAGTGATGAATTTATCTTAAAGCAAAATCTTGCAGCGCTAATCGCCAGTAAAAATGCCACCCTGGAAAAGGTAACGCAGGAGGTGGTATCCATACCGGCGGCGTTAGTACGCCTGAAGTGGCAAAACCGACGGGAGATGTATGCGTTACAGGTCAAAGAGGAGATTTATGGCGCGACCATCAATGCCATTATCGAGCAGCATCCTGAATTACGAGACAAAATTATGTCTCGTCTTGAAAGTGACTGGCAGCATCTGCTGGCTCGCGAGACGGCAACCTTACGTCTGATGCGTAAGCTTTCCGATGGCGACTACCGGACGCGCAACGTCACCACCGTCGCACGGCAAGAAAAATAACCTTCATGGCTAGTTAACTCTGTTGTGAATACGGGTGAAGCATAAGGATCGTTCTGATTCTCCCTCTTACGGTAGTAAAAGTGTCTACGCTTAAAGGGTGTTCAACCTGAAGGGAGAAGCTCAATGTCTCATCTATACGACCCTACCACGCAGTATTACACCGGCGAGTATCCTAAGCAAAAACAGCCGGCGCCCGGCGTCCAGGCGAAAATGACGCCTGTTCCTGACTGTGGTGAAAAAAGTTATGTCGGCAGTGGTCGCCTTAAAGATCGTAAGGCGCTGGTGACAGGGGGCGACTCCGGGATTGGGCGCGCTGCCGCTATCGCTTACGCGCGTGAAGGCGCAGATGTCGCGATCAACTATCTGCCAGCGGAAGAAGAGGACGCCCAGCAGGTTAAAGCGCTGATTGAGGGGTGCGGCCGTAAAGCGGTGTTATTGCCAGGCGATCTTAGCGACGAATCTTTCGCCCGTTCGCTGGTCCATAAGGCGCGTGAAGCGCTGGGCGGTCTGGACATTCTGGCGCTGGTGGCCGGTAAACAGACGGCAATCCCGGAGATAAAAGATCTGACCAGCGAGCAATTTCAGCAAACCTTCGCCGTTAACGTTTTTGCCCTGTTCTGGATAACCCAGGAAGCAATTCCGCTGCTGCCAAAAGGCGCCAGTATTATCACAACGTCGTCTATCCAGGCGTATCAGCCCAGTCCGCACCTGCTGGATTATGCGGCAACCAAGGCGGCAATCCTCAATTACAGCCGTGGCCTGGCGAAACAGGTGGCGGAAAAAGGAATTCGTGTGAATATTGTCGCGCCTGGCCCTATCTGGACAGCGCTGCAAATTTCCGGCGGTCAAACCCAGGATAAAATTCCGCAGTTTGGTCAGCAGACGCCAATGAAGCGGGCCGGCCAACCTGCAGAGCTGGCGCCGGTGTATGTCTATCTGGCAAGCCAGGAATCCAGTTACGTTACCGCAGAAGTGCACGGCGTGTGCGGCGGGGAACATTTAGGCTAACGCATGAAGTCGATTAAGATGGCGCACTTCTGTTACGCAAAGCGCCACTTTAGGCAATAAAAAAGCCGGGTGGCGACTTCGCCTTACCCGGCCTACAGCGTCAGCAGAATACTTATTTCGCTTTCGCGGTCTCTTCGCCGACCAGACCAATCTTGAGATAGCCCGCCTGATGCAGCATATCCATCACTTTCATCAGGGTTTCATACTCTACGGTTTTATCCGCGCGGAAGAAAATCGTAGTATCCTTTTTCCCTTCCGTCAGGGCCGTTAGCTCGGCAATCATCGTATCATCCGTCACCGGATCGTTACCGATAAACATGGTGTTATCCGCTTTCACCGACAGATAAACCGGTTTTTCCGGACGCGGCTGTGGCGTACTGGTAGAAGCGGGCAGATTCACCTTGACGTCTACCGTCGCCAGCGGCGCAGCCACCATAAAGATAATCAGCAGAACCAACATGACATCGATAAACGGCGTCACGTTGATTTCATGCATTTCGCCGTTGTCATCCAGGTTCTCGTTAAGACGCATTGCCATGACGCATTACCCTACCCGTAATTTCTGCGCGGCGCGTACCGGCTGCGCACTGGCGCTCGCATTCAGATCGAGATCGCGGCTTTGCAGCAGCAATACCTGCGCCGCCACGTCGCCCAGCGTCGCTTTGTAACTGCCTATCTGACGTGCGAAGATGTTGTAAATGACGACCGCCGGGATCGCGGCTACCAGCCCAATCGCCGTCGCCAGCAGCGCTTCCGCAATACCAGGAGCAACCACCGCCAGGTTGGTGGTCTGCGTTTGCGCAATACCGATGAAGCTATTCATAATGCCCCATACGGTGCCAAACAACCCGACGAAGGGGGAAATGGCGCCGATCGTCGCCAGATAACCGTTGCCTCGTCCCATGTAGCGGCCAACTGCCGCGACGCGACGTTCCAGACGGAAGCCGGTACGTTCTTTAATCCCTTCGTTATCTTCGCTGCCCTGAGAGAGTTCCAGTTCATTCTGCGCTTCATTGATGAGCTGTGCGCTGAGGCTTTTTGCGCTGAAACCTGCCGCAATGTCGGAAGCCTGATCTAAGGAGCGCGCATCGGCTAATTGCAATTGTTCGCGCTTTAAGCGGCGCTTTTGCGTGAAAAATTCAACGCTTTTACTGAAGAAGATAGCCCAGGTGACGACTGACGCCAGAATCAAACCAATCATCACGCACTTCACGACAATATCGGCGTGCTGATACATGCCCCAGACGGAAAGATCCGTCTGCATCAAATTATTACCCACTCTGTATCTCCAGGACGCAAATCACAAAATCTGAGCATAATAATATCAAAACAACGTCGAATTGATAGTCGTTCTCATTACTATTTACATACTGCCGCACCTTTACTGCTTTTTCTTTGCGCTTACGCATTAAAAAAGCCACCTGTTTTTATTTTGGCAAAATTTTCATCTGTATCACACGTCGCCAGGGTGCAGATGGTTATATTCATGCTAGTTTAGACATCCAGACGGTTAAAATCAGGAAACGCAACATGACGGATAAACAGTTGGATACCAAACTGGTAAACGCAGGACGCAGCAAAAAATACACGCTTGGCTCAGTGAATAGTGTGATTCAACGCGCTTCTTCACTGGTGTTTGACACCGTCGAGGCCAAAAAACACGCTACCCGCAATCGCGCCAACGGCGAATTATTTTACGGACGCCGGGGAACGCTGACCCACTTTTCGCTCCAGGAAGCCATGTGTGAACTGGAAGGCGGCGCCGGATGCGCGCTCTTCCCGTGCGGCGCGGCGGCGGTCGCCAACACCATTCTGGCGTTCGTTGAGCAGGGCGACCACATCCTGATGACCAACACAGCCTATGAACCCAGCCAGGATTTCTGCAGCAAAATTCTCGGCAAACTGGGCGTGACGACAAGCTGGTTCGACCCGCTCATCGGCGCTGATATCACGCAACATATTCAGCCGAACACGAAAGTCGTATTTCTGGAATCCCCCGGTTCTATTACCATGGAAGTACATGATATTCCGACCATTGTTAGTGCGGTCAGACGCGTCGCGCCAGAAGCCGTCATCATGATTGATAATACCTGGGCGGCTGGCGTTCTGTTCAAAGCTCTGGAATTCGATATTGATATCTCTATCCAGGCGGGCACTAAGTATCTGATTGGTCATTCTGATGCGATGGTCGGTACTGCCGTTGCAAATGCGCGCTGCTGGGAACAATTGCGGGAAAACGCCTATCTGATGGGGCAAATGCTCGACGCCGACACGGCTTATATGACCAGCCGCGGTCTGCGCACGCTCGGCGTCCGACTGCGCCAGCATCAAGAAAGCAGCCTCAAAATCGCCGCGTGGCTGGCGAACCATCCTCAGGTCGCGCGCGTTAATCATCCGGCCCTGCCGGGTAGCAAAGGTCATGCGTTCTGGAAACGAGACTTTACAGGCAGCAGCGGTCTGTTCTCCTTTGTGCTCAATAAAAAGCTGACCGAGGCAGAATTATCTGCCTATCTGGATAACTTTTCGCTGTTCAGTATGGCCTACTCCTGGGGAGGCTACGAATCGCTGATTATTGCTAATCAGCCGGAACAGATCGCCGCGATTCGTCCCGCAGGCGGCGTAGATTTTACCGGTACGCTGGTTCGGGTGCATATTGGTTTAGAGAGTGTTGATGATTTGATCGCTGATTTAGCCGCCGGCTTCGCCAGAATTGTGTAAAGTTGCCGGGGATGGACATATATGCAGACAATTTCCGTGGAAAAGTCTGCGTTTGTTGCGTCCGGGATCAAGGCATCCCGGACGATTCAGGAGTACAATAGGCAGATAAAAGCGTAAATGCTGTTCCACAGGAAAGTTCATGGCTGTCATTCAAGATATTATCGCTGCGCTCTGGCAACATGATTTTGCCGCGCTGGCGAATCCACACGTTGTTAGCGTCGTCTACTTTGTCATGTTCGCCACGCTATTTTTAGAAAACGGTCTGCTGCCAGCGTCATTCTTACCTGGCGATAGTCTGCTACTACTGGCAGGCGCGTTGATCGCCCAGGATGTGATGCATTTTTTGCCGACGATTGGCATTCTCACCGCCGCGGCCAGTCTCGGCTGCTGGCTAAGTTATATCCAGGGACGCTGGCTCGGTAATACGCGTACCGTCAAAGGCTGGCTGGCGCAGCTTCCGGCAAAATATCATCAGCGCGCCACCTGCATGTTTGACCGTCACGGTTTGTTAGCGTTACTTGCCGGGCGCTTTCTGGCGTTTGTCCGCACTCTGCTGCCAACAATGGCGGGTATTTCCGGCCTGTCCAACCGCCGGTTTCAGTTTTTTAACTGGTTAAGCGGCCTGCTGTGGGTGACTGTCGTGACCAGCTTCGGCTACGCGCTCAGTATGATCCCGTTTGTTAAGCGCCATGAAGACCAGGTAATGACATTTTTAATGATCCTTCCCGTCGCGCTACTGGTCGCCGGGCTGTTAGGTACGCTGGTCGTGGTGATTAAAAAGAAATACTGTAACGCCTGACGTATCCATAATCGGCCAGGATGGCCCGGTTACGCTTCGTTGCCCCGTGGCGGGATGCCCCACTTAGCTCCCTTGCATTGTCCGCATTCTTGCCGCATCTTCGCCCGGCGTAACGCCAAAATAACGTTTAAACTCCCGGCTAAACTGCGATGCGCTCTCATAGCCGACCCGCATCGCCGCGGCGCTGGCCTTCATACCGTCGTGAATCATCATCATCCGCGCTTTATGCAGTCGGTAGCTTTTTAAATACTGCAACGGCGAGGTGCTGGTGACCGCCTTAAAATTATGGTGAAACGCCGACACGCTCATGTTCGCTTCTGCCGCCAGTTGCTCAACATTCAGGTTCTCGGTGTATTTCATTTCGATCTGTTTAAGTACGCGACTGATCAGGCTAAAGTGCGTCTGGCGACTAACCAGTGCAAGCAGCGCCCCGCCGCGCGGTCCCATCAGCACATGATAAAGAATTTCGCGAATAATCTGTTTTCCTAGAATCCGCGCATCCAGCGGGCGCTCCATCACATCCAGCAATCTTTCCACCGCGCATAAAATCTCGTCCGACAGCGTGGCGGAGTTAATCCCACTGGCCGCCATCGGCAACTGGAAACGCTCATCTTCGCCAATGTCCATGAGCAACTCTTGCAGTTGCAGCACATCAATGTCGAGCCGAATACCGGCCAGCGGTACCTCGGGCGTCGCCCAGGTCTCGCATTCAAAAGGGAGCGGCACGGTCAGTAAGAGATATTCATTAGCGTCATAACGAAACTTGCGCTTGTTAATATAGCCAATTTTATGACCGGAAAAGAGAAATATGATGCCAGGCTGATACATGACCGGCGTGCGCGGCCCCGGTTCAACACCATACAACAGACGAATGCCCGCCAGCTGCTCGCTGATTATTTTATCATTATTTTTTAAATGATTAATTTTATCAGCCAACTGTAAGCAAATTGCTTCACGATTCATAACGCGCCATTTTTTCATCAAATCCACTCCGCTGGATTGTGCGCATTTTTAGCGATTTTCTCCAGCATTCTGGAGAAATAGGCAAAACATTGGCAGAAATGTGCATTGAGAGACATCCCTCACAAGACCACAATGATGGCCATCAGGCAGACAGCCGCCTGCCCTCTTTTTACCCACATAAGGGAATGAGCAATGAACAATTTCAAATTACATACCCCTACCCGCATTCTGTTTGGTAAAGGCGCTATCGTCGATCTCCGCGATCAGATCCCGCAGGACGCCCGCGTGCTGATTACCTATGGCGGCGGTAGCGTGAAAAAGACCGGCGTACTGGCGCAAGTTCAGGAAGCGTTAAAAGGACTGGATGTTCGGGAGTTTGGCGGTATTGAACCGAACCCGTCCTATGAAACGCTGATGAAGGCCGTGCAGCTTGTGCGCGACGAAAATATTACCTTTCTGCTGGCCGTTGGCGGCGGTTCCGTACTGGACGGCACCAAATTTATCGCCGCAGCGGCGCAATATACGGACGGCGTCGATCCGTGGCACATTCTGGAAACCGGCGGTACTGAGATTCGTAGCGCAATCCCGATGGGGTCTGTGCTGACCCTACCGGCAACCGGCTCAGAATCGAACGCCGGCGCAGTCATTTCCCGTAAAACCACTGGCGACAAACAAGCCTTCCACTCCTCGTTCGTGCAACCGGTGTTTGCCGTACTGGACCCGGTCTACACCTATACATTGCCGCCGCGCCAGGTTGCGAACGGCGTCGTGGATGCTTTCGTCCATACCGTTGAGCAGTACGTCACTTACCCGGTTAACGGCAAAATTCAGGATCGTTTCGCCGAAGGTATTTTACTCACACTGATCGAAGAAGGTCCCAAAGCGCTGCAAGAGCCTGAAAACTATGACGTCCGCGCTAACGTGATGTGGGCCGCTACTCAGGCGTTAAATGGCCTGATTGGCGCTGGTGTTCCGCAGGACTGGGCGACGCATATGCTGGGCCATGAGCTTACCGCGATGCACGGTCTCGATCATGCCCAGACGCTGGCTATCATTCTGCCTGCGCTATGGAACGAAAAACGAGCCGTTAAACGCGCAAAACTCCTGCAATATGCTGAACGTGTATGGAATATCACCGACGGTTCCGACGACGAGCGTATTGATGCCGCCATTGCCGCCACCCGCCGTTTCTTTGAACAGATGGGCGTGCCTACCCACTTGTCCGATTACGGTCTGGATGGCAGCACTATTCCGGCGCTACTGGCTAAACTTGAGGCGCATGGATGCACAAATTTAGGTGAAAATCAGGATATTACGCTGGATGTCAGCCGTCGGATTTATGAAGCAGCGCGCTAAGGTTTTTTCGCCTCTGACTTTCGTTTTTG
Source organism: Salmonella sp. NW645 (assembly GCF_051703725.1). Classification (NCBI taxonomy): domain Bacteria; kingdom Pseudomonadati; phylum Pseudomonadota; class Gammaproteobacteria; order Enterobacterales; family Enterobacteriaceae; genus Salmonella; species Salmonella sp. NW645. The sequence goes on from NZ_JAMMKR010000007.1 coordinate 71,226, forward strand.
GCCATTTCGTCCAGACTTAAGTCACTTAGTCTCGCCGGCCCCGACTCCGGCGAGCCAATTAAAAGAGGAACACATCATGGCTAATCCAACCATTATCAGGCTACAGGATGGCAACGTAATGCCACAACTTGGGCTGGGAGTCTGGAAAGCAAGCAATGAAGAGGTGATCGCGGCGATTCATAAAGCGCTGGAGGTGGGCTATCGATCTATTGATACCGCCACAGCATATCAGAATGAAGAAGGCGTCGGCAAAGCGCTAAAAGCAGCGAGCGTAGCGCGGGAAGAGCTGTTTATCACCACCAAGTTGTGGAATGACGATCAAAAACGTCCCCGCGAAGCCCTGCAGGAGAGTCTGAAAAAACTGCAGCTTGATTATCTCGATCTCTATCTGATGCACTGGCCCGTACCGGCTATCGATCACTATGTCGACGCCTGGAAAGGCATGATCGCGCTGCAAAAAGAGGGGCTGGTAAAGAGTATCGGGGTCTGTAACTTTCAGATCCATCACCTCCAGCGTCTGATCGATGAAACCGGCGTTACCCCTGTGATCAACCAGATCGAGCTTCACCCCTTGATGCAACAGCGCCAGCTACATGCGTGGAATGCGACGCATAAAATCCAGACCGAGTCCTGGAGCCCGCTGGCGCAGGGCGGCGAAGGCGTATTCGATCAGAAAGTGATTCGCGAACTGGCGGATAAATACGGCAAAACGCCCGCCCAGATTGTTATTCGCTGGCATCTGGACTGCGGGCTGGTCGTCATTCCGAAATCCGTCACCCCTTCCCGTATCGCGGAAAACTTTGCTGTCTGGGATTTCCGTCTCGATAAAGATGAATTAGGCGAGATCGCAAAACTGGATCAAGGAAAACGCCTCGGCCCCGATCCGGATCAGTTCGGCGGTTAAGCCGGATTTATCGCACGCCATGCCCGACGATGTCGTCGGGCTTTTTTGCATTCAGAAACATTAAGAAACAATTACGCGCATTTAACAGTATATTTCCCCTACACACAAGCGCAGAATTATTCTGATTTTGTGAATATTTATTCATATTTATTATGAATTTACTTAATACATATAAAATATTTATGGATGTGTGATTGTGGCGGAAAAAAAATCTCAGGGCGTCAAATGGCTCCCATTAATTCTTATTCTGGTTATCGCCGCCGGACTGTGGCAGCTAACGCCCCCTTCCGGGTTAAGCGCGCCGGCCTGGCATTCCGCGATTATTTTTGTCGCGACGATCGCCTCTATCGTGGCGAAAGTGCTGCCTATTGGCGCGGTCGGTATTATCGGCATCACCGTCTTTGCGCTCGCCTATGCTGCCGGCGACAAAACGGCCAGCGGCGCGATTACCACGGCGTTGAGCGAGCTGAACAGTTCGTTGATCTGGCTTATCGTCGTCGCCTTTATGATTGCCCGTGGGTTTATCAAAACCGGACTGGGTCGGCGTATCGCCCTACAAATGATCCGTCTGTTAGGTAAACGAACGCTGGGCCTGGCTTATGGTCTGGCGTTTGCCGATCTGATCCTCTCCCCCGCGATGCCCAGTAACACCGCGCGCTGCGGCGGCGTGATTTACCCGATCGCCGACTCGCTGGCGCGCAGCTTTGATTCACATCCGGAAGATGAGTCTCGCAGCAAAATCGGCACCTTTCTGATCACCTGTATTGGCAATGTTAACGACGTCACCGCCGCACTGTTTATGACCGGTTATACGGGTAACCTGCTGGCGGTAAAACTGGCGGCGAACGCCGGCGTTACGTTGAGCTGGGGAAGCTGGTTTATCGCCGCGCTCCTGCCTTGCCTGGTCTCTCTTCTTATCGTCCCGCTGCTGGTCTACTGGCTGACCCGTCCGGAAATTAAACATACGCCGGATGCGCCGGATCTGGCGCGCAAAGAGCTGGCGCAAATGGGCAGTATGGCGCGCGGCGAGTGGCTCATGCTGGCGACCGTCGGCGTGTTGCTGGTGCTATGGATTTTTGGCAGCTCGCTCGGCGTGGATGCCACGACGGCCTCTTTTGTCGGTCTCTCGATTTTATTACTGAGCGGCGTGCTCACCTGGGAAGACGTTAAAAGCGAAAAAGGCGCCTGGGATACGTTGATTTGGTTTGCCGCGCTGCTGATGATGGCTAACCAGTTAAAGAAACTAGGATTCACCAGCTGGTTTGGCAACCTGATTGGCGACAGCATCGGCAGTACGATGCATGGAACCAGTTGGATAATCATTCTGCTGCTGCTTAACGCAGCCTATTTTTATACCCACTATTTTTTCGCCAGCGGCAACGCGCAGATCGCCGCGCTGTATGCGGTGTTTCTGGGTGTCGGTCTGCATCTGAATATACCGGCAGCGCCGATGGCGCTTATGCTGGCGTTTACCAGCAGCCTGTACTGCTCTCTTACACAGTATACCCACGCACGCGGCCCCATTCTTTTTGGCGCCGGCTATGTACCGACGGGCGTCTGGTGGCGAACGGGATTTATTATCAGCCTCTTTAATCAGGCGGTCTTTTTGACAGTCGGCCTCGCATGGTGGAAAGTGTTAGGGTTGTATTAAACGCTTAACGCATCGATAAGCCCCTCGGTTAACGGAGAAATGGAATGACCTGCATTTTCTGTCAAATAGTTGAAGGTAAAGCACCTTGTCATAAAGTTTGGGAAGATGAGCATCACCTGGCTTTTTTGTCGATTTTTCCGAATACCGATGGGTTTACCGTAGTGATCCCGAAAAAACATTACCCCAGCTACGCGTTCGATCTACCGCCGCAGGCGTTAGCGGACCTGATGCTGGCGACCCAAAAAGTGGCTAAGAAACTGGATAAGGCTTTCCCGGATGTCAGTCGTACGGGAATGTTCTTCGAAGGTTTCGGTGTAGACCATGTGCACAGTAAATTAAGCCCCATGCACGGTACTGGCGATTTAACCCACTGGAAACCGATTGAATCGCGGCAGAATAAATTTTTCGAACAGTATGAAGGATATCTGTCGTCACACGATCATGAACGGGCGGATGATGAAAAACTGGCCGCGCTGGCGGCCAGAATTCGTGAGGCATAAATACGGCGCACTTCTGCCGGATGGTGTTCGGCCTGGGTCGATCTGTGGGCCTGATAAACACAGCGCCATCAGGCAAAATAATCGCTGGATCGCGGCTTCGCCTTATCCAGCCTGACAGGATACCTGTAAAACCGTTTAACGCCCCGCGCCTTTCCCGCGCTTCTTATTCGCAGCAAGCCCCTGCCGCTGATGTTCCACTGGCGTATGCTTGGTCAGCGCCGGGCGGGTATTGCGGTTCTGGCGACGCGCTTCGCGCATCTCTTCAATGGTCGGCGCAGGCACCAGACACTCACGGCGACCGCCAATCAAATGCTTTTTCCCCATCGCTTCCAGCGCCTGGCGAATCAGCGGCCAGTTCGCCGGATCGTGATAACGCAGCAGTGCCTTATGCAGGCGACGTTGCCTGTCTCCCTTCGGCACCACCACATCTTCACTCTTATAACCAATTTTACCCAGCGGGTTTTTGCCGGTGTAATACATGGTGGTCGAATTCGCCAACGGCGACGGGTAGAAGTTCTGCACCTGATCCAAACGGAAGCGGTGGCGCTTGAGCCACAGCGCAAGATTCACCATATCCTCGTCCCGCGTGCCCGGATGCGCGGAGATAAAATACGGGATCAGATACTGCTCTTTTCCGGCCTGTTTAGAGTAAAGGTCAAATAACTCTTTAAAGCGATCGTAGCTGCCCATACCCGGCTTCATCATTTTCGACAGCGGACCTTCTTCAGTATGCTCCGGGGCAATCTTCAGATAGCCGCCCACATGATGGCTCGCCAGCTCTTTAATGTAGCGAGGATCTTCTACGGCGATGTCGTAGCGCACGCCGGAGGCAATTAAGATTTTCTTAATGCCTTTCAGCTCACGGGCGCGGCGATAAAGATTGATCGTCGGCGTATGGTCAGTATCCATATGCGGACAGATATCCGGATAGACGCACGACAGGCGACGACAGGTCTGCTCCGCACGCGGCGACTTACAGCGCAGCATATACATGTTCGCGGTAGGACCGCCCAGATCGGAGATCACGCCGGTAAACCCCGGCACCGTGTCGCGGATCGCTTCGATCTCGTTGATAATAGAGTCTTCCGAGCGGCTCTGAATGATGCGCCCTTCATGTTCAGTGATCGAGCAGAAAGAGCAGCCGCCAAAGCAGCCGCGCATGATATTGATCGAAAAGCGGATCATCTCATAGGCCGGAATACGGGCATTGCCGTAAGCCGGGTGCGGCACACGCTGATACGGCAGCGCAAACACGCTATCCATCTCTTCAGTGGAGAGCGGTATGGCGGGTGGGTTGATCCAGACATAGCGGTCGCCGTGTTTTTGCATCAGCGCCCGCGCGCAGCCAGGGTTAGTTTCGTGATGCAGAATACGCGACGCATGGGCGTACAGCACCTTGTCGCCTTTCACCTTTTCAAAGGATGGCAACAGGATATAGGTTTTTTCCCACGGCTTCGGACGCGGCGGCTGCACGGTAATCGCCTTAGCTTCTTGCTTTTTCGGCGCGACCGGCTTGTTATCCGCGCACGGCAGATCCTCGCCATAGGGATGGGGAATTGGATCGATTTTACCCGGCGTGTCCAGACGAGTGGAGTCGACGCCGCTCCAGCCTGGCAGCGCTTCTTTAACCATAATCGCAGTGTTACGCACATCACGAATCTGATCGATGGTTTCGCCCATTGCCAGACGGTGCGCCACTTCCACCAGCGGACGCTCGCCGTTGCCAAACATCAGCATGTCGGCTTTGGAATCGACTAACACTGAACGACGCACAGTATCAGACCAGTAGTCGTAATGCGCGGTACGGCGCAGACTGGCCTCAATGCCGCCAAGGATCACCGGGACATCTTTCCACGCTTCTTTGCAACGCTGGGTATAGACCAGCGTGGCGCGGTCCGGGCGTTTGCCCGCGACGTTGTCCGGGGTGTAGGCGTCGTCATGGCGCAGCTTACGGTCGGCGGTGTAGCGGTTGATCATCGAGTCCATGTTGCCGGCGGTGACGCCGAAGAACAGGTTCGGTTTTCCCAGACGCATAAAGTCGTCTTTGCTGTTCCAGTCCGGCTGGGCGATGATCCCCACGCGGAAGCCCTGCGCTTCCAGCATACGACCGCAAATCGCCATGCCGAAGCTCGGATGGTCGACGTAGGCGTCGCCGGTTACCAGAATGATGTCGCAGCTATCCCAGCCAAGTTGATCCATCTCGTCACGTGACATCGGCAAAAACGGCGCCGGCCCAAAGCAGGCGGCCCAGTACTGCGGCCAGGAGAAAAGGTCGCGATCCGGTTGGATCAGGGAGATAGCGCTCATATTGCTTCCAAAACGATTGGCAAAAAAATAATCAAAGGTCGGGGATTATAAGCCGGAATGGAAGATAAATCGAATTGATTGGTGAGGCTGCACTCTGTAGCGGGGCCGATTGCCTGCCCCGCCGGTTATCGTACTTATGGACGAACAGGCATATCTGCTACTTTGATAATAGGATTTTGTTCTTCGAGCAAATTCAACAGTACCGGCGTGACATGATACATGGATTCTGCAATCATGACTTTCCCTCGCAGGGTGATTTTCTTTCCTATAAACCGTTGATAATAGTTGTATTTTTCAGGGGGAAGAATGAGCTGGACATAGCGATCCCAGTCAGGTTGATCCGTCATGGCACCAGCCACACACTGAAGGTTTATTGTTTTTAATTCGAGATCTTTATCCGAGTGTTGGCCTTGATTATCTTCAATGACGTGCTCGCGTTTGACCATCATACCTTCCAGTTCAATCGTGTCACCCTCTTTGTTGCAGGAAGAATCAAAGTTCACATAAGTGAGAACATATTTCCCTTTCTTTTCATCAAACTCAAAAGTGGAATTGTAATAAATACCTAAAGGTTCGCTGTATAAAAAGGAGTAGCGCTTATAGCTCTCAATATCTCGTTGACAGTTTCCGCCGCCATTGATCATTAAGTCTCTGTATTTTTGCCATACTTTTTCTAAATTGATTGGCTGATCTACGCCAGTCGTAAGGTATTCTGCCGTATTGTCCATAACATATTTGATATTATTCGCTTTCAGCGCCTCACAAAAATCGGTTGTGTTCTGAATATACAGCGCCTTTTTACGCTGTGACTCAGGAGAAAGCAGCTTTTTGAGGAGTTTGATATTACGATGTTCTGTCTTGGTAATGAGGTAATCAACGTTCGCATAGCGTGGGCGATACCACGGCTGCTGTCGGAAGTACCGTTCCATCTCACCGCCCGGTCTGAAAATATAACCGTGGCGAGCATAAATCTCATTAAGCATAATTTTAAGATCGGCTATCGAGGTTGCGCTGGTTTGCACGCTTCTTACAGGAAGCCAGGTCCGCGAGGCTTCAGGAAATCGACCTTCCAGCGTGATGTGCTCTATCTGCGGTGCAAAAGCAAGATAGCTGCCGTAATCTAACAGCGTTCCCTTTGCCCCCATAGGAATGAGCCCTTTTCTTTTAGGCGTCACGAGAAAATCGATACAGCGCATATGTTCACTTCCAGTAATCACCGAATGGTCATTCTCTTGTTCAAAAAACTGGATATCACACCACGGCGCGCCACTCATCGTAGAAAAATCGTCAGGAACCACGCGCTGCCATTTTCGAACGTCGGGCAACTCAGCGTAAAATCCGAGCCACTCATCTGCAGTGGCGGTATAATCATCGTTTTCGCTGCCATAAAAGGGTTCGCGACTGTCACCGAAAAAGGTAAAGTCATTTAGTGTGTAGTCTGTGACCTTGTCCTGAAAATAGATTTTTTTATTTTCGAACTCAGGGCGGAATTTTAGTTCCGCATTAGCTGAGAAGATAAACAGGCACACAAATATAAATAAAAAACATTTTTTCATTATTTACCACTCCCTGTATTTCTATTAACAATCAATGTAATTTCAATTATCAGAGCACGGCATATCAGTCTAAATCGGCGCACTGCTGTGCTAATTTTATACGCGCATTGGTACGCCGCGTATCTTCTGGTGGATACACCTTATCGATCATTGCGTTAAGCTTGTTACAGTCCAACCAAGCCATCCGGTAGGCAGTCATCAGGCTATGTATTTCATCCTGGTAATCAAGGCTGGCTACAATAAGGGCTTCCGGCAACGCCGTATGTTGCTGTTGCATACTTTGCAGTATCCCCGCCAGAATATCCGGCGGCAGCGCGTCCTCTTTCGAGGCTGTATGCAATGTGCGTGAAATCAGGAAATTCCAGCCGTCCGTCAACTTATCCTGAGGGATGTGCTGCCAGTTCAGCATCTGCCCTTTCACCAACGCACGCAGCGTCTCGCCATCCGCATCACTAAACAGCGACGCCAGCAGATTTTTATTCGGATAAAGTGATTGTCCCAGCACCTGCGGCGTCAGTTTTATCTGGGCAAGCAGCGCTTTAGTTTGCCCCTGCAACAAGAAATAATATGCGCGATACAGCGGATTTTGCGCTTCACGCCGCTGCCAGAAAAAGGCCAGAGTCTCTTTATCCTGAAGCTGTATCGCCCCCGAATAGGCTTCATCGGTGAGGAGATCGGGCATGACCCGTAGTAGAACGTCGGCCATCTCAAAAAAAGTCTGGCGAAATCCCTCAGGCTTAAAATGGGGCGTGGGGAGATATTCCAACGGATTTTGCTGCCGTACGATGGTGCGATTTGCCTGCGCCTGCTGAGAGTCGCCCGTGAGCTGCTCGCTAAAAATACGCACCGCAGTGATATTGCCACTCTCAAAAGCTGCAAAAAATGGCGCATTGACGAAATAGCCATCTTCCCGCGAAACACTAAAAGGCGATGCCACACGTGCAGTCAGAGCGCGCAAGTTTTTTTCTGATATGCCTGGCGCTTTTACCGCCTGAACCAGTGTCTGTTCCAACATACTGTTATCATGAATGCTCTCTAACTGGTCCAAGTCGCCTGCCTGAACCTGCCTGAGCAACTGCGCAATATTTTGCTGTTGCCATTGATGGCTAATAGCACGCCACAGCTCCGGCATCACCGGGCACAGCACCCCAATGAACACAATATGGCACAGTAGCCATGCGGGCCACGGCTTGCGCAGCCAGGTTCCCAGCAGCAGCGCGGGCAGCAAGCCCGCCCAACTCAGAATTGGCAACAGGAGCATCAACATCCATACCGTGCCTGTTTGGCTCAACAACTGGGTGTACTGCAACGTGAGTAACAGCAATACCACGACTGCCCACTGTGGTAGTAATACCCACAGCAAAATCTGTCGGCTGCGTTTTTTGGAAAACATCAGGATCAGCAGTGATGCCACCGCAGCGGCATACCCCCACGGTAGAATACAAAACATCAGCAGTTCAGAGCCAAGCCATCGATTAATATAATCCATTTACTATTCCTTTAGTCACTTCGCGACTGGACATAGCGCATTCAGCCGTTGCCGCGTATCGTTTCGTGCTTGTTCGCCCCCCGCCACTGAAGCATTCAACACCTCACGCAATTGCTCACAGGAAAGCCCAGCCTGTAAAAAAGCGGCAGGAAACGTCGGTGTCCAGGGAAGATAGTGGGCGATTTGCTCGTTGGATAACGCTTTCTGCGCTTGCATCGCCTTAATGATCTGTATCAGCAATGCGTTCTCTAACGCTCCACCACGCAGTCGCAATATGGCCTGATGCAGAGGCTCATTATTTCCGTCTTCCATTGCTCGTTTCCAGTCCACTACGTTTGCATCAATAAGCGACTGAATCATTACCAGATTGCCATTGCTCAGTATGAAAGTGAGCAGGTTTTCACGATCCCACCTCTCAATCGGCGGTGTGATCAATATTTCTGGATTATGGGTTACCTCGCTCATTAGCGGTTCCGTTTTGGCTAACAACACCATCGCTTCGAGCCTGCGTAGAGGAATAGTGGGCGGATGTTTCTGCCAAAAATAAGCAACCAACTCGGTGTTACGTTGGATAATGGGATAAATATAGACAGCATCATTCAACAGTTCTGGCATAATATTCAGCAATAGCTGACTAATTTCTAGTCTGTACTGCTCGCGATACTGTGATATATAGTTAGATTTATAAAGCGTCAGCAGTGGATTTTCTTTACGAGCGACAATGTTGCGATTCTCTCTGGCGGAAGATGTCTCGCCCACCAGTTGCTGGCTAAAAAAGCGTACTATCGGTACGTTATGTTGGCGAAGAGCGGTAACAAATGGCGTATAAAGAAATTCGGCATTCGGGATCGCCGCTTCAGGGCAAGATTCTGCCGCTGTCAAAAATGGCGAAATACCTCGTATTTTAGCCAGATAACGCAATAAATTTTCCGGTGTATCGCGGTGTTCTGCAGCCAGCGTCAAAACACTTGCCAATTGATAACAAGAGGCATCCTGCAAAACCTGAACATCCCCCTTCGCGCGCTCAAACAGTCGGGTAATTTTATAGTTATCCCAGTCTTCACCAATGTGGTGCCATAATCGCGGGCCGTCCATCACATAAACGAAAACGAACAAAAAAAATAGTATGGGACACGATAGTTCCCAGAATAAAAAATGGAGACTCTCGACTAGAAAAAATAGCAATTATTATCGAGGGCATCAATCCTAATATCAATAAATATACGATATAAATATTTTTTGAATCGATCCAGAATAATCCTCCCCACAATATACAAACAACGCTCACCTGCGGAAGAACAACACGCAAAAAAACCCGCCGATAGCGCAAAGAATCAAATGCGCCGACAATTAACCTCAATAATACAACGCCATAAATACCCCACGCGCTCATCAATATTACTGAGTCCCACATCATCCACGCAAATGATTCAACCATAAAGCATCCTTACTTTCCATGCTCACTACCGAATTCAAATCTCTCGTTTCTATTTTCTGTTAACACAGCGAGCTAAACGCACTAATAACTATAGCCAATACGATGATTGTATATATTGCCCAGCACGGTGGATATTATCATCAACAACAAATTCTATCCGTTTTCCAAATTCATTATTGCCCGTTATTTTTTCTGATGATAAAACACATCGAATTCAAACTGCCATGAGAAAGGTTTCGGTTTGTTGCTATTATCAAAGGCAACGGCTTGCGCATACAGTTCGTCCGTCAATAATTCCGGCACGACGCTAATCAAACTGGTACAAATATCTCGCGCCAAAAGTTGTTGTTGCAGAAAAATTTGTTCGTCAGCCATACTATCATTAAAAATACGATTCAGTAGGTCCAATAATGGATTGTTTTGTAAGAGCTGATGCCGATATTGCTTTGCCTGTACAGAATCGCCAATAAACCAGGAGGCAAACGCCCCAACGGCAGGACGATTAAGCCGGTCGATGGCCAAAACCAACCAAATTTTTTCAGTTCCGTCCGCAATATCAAAAGGGGAAATGCGTTTTGCGACTGCATTGCTTGCGACATCAAATGATTTAAAAAAGCGCGGTCATCGGTCGTATCGATTTTTTGTAACAGCGTTTCTTCCGCCGCCTGCTGTGCCTGATAGGCATCGCGCCGATGATGCCTCTCGAGAATATCCCCTATGTGCGCTAACAACAGCAGCAATACGACCGCATGGCACCCGGCCCAAAGGTGGTGTGGTTGGCGTAATCGGTGGCTAAACAGTAGCGCCAGCAATAAACTAAGCCCCAGTATCCACCCTGCGCCAATCGGGAAGAAAAGCGTTTCATCACCCGCAGCAAACCATAGCAAAAGAACCAGCGTAATCTGTGACCAAGCAATCCACAGCAACACGCGACGAGGCGTTTGGAACAAAAAAGCCAGGCAAATAACAATGAAGAACAGAATAAGATAGCCGCCTGCAGTAAACATCCAGAACGTCAGCAGCCGCCATCCCTCCTCACTGATTCTCATCGAATATCACTGGTCCGCCTTTACGACGCAGGATTCACCAGCATTTGTCCAATCGAGCCGCGGTCAGCCATTTCCAGCGTCTGGCTATTGAAATAGAACGGGAAGTGCGGCCAGGACGGCTGACCGTAATAGACCAGCAGTTCGACTTGCCCATCCACCCAGACGGTATCTTTCCAGCCTCTATCTTCCGGGAACGGCATAGCGCCGTTGACGTTACGAATCAGGAAAGAGACGCCCTCAATATGGAACGACTGCGGCATATCGGCGCGTACCGTCCAGCGCTCCCAGGTGCCTTGTTGGGCGGTAATATCAATGCGATTCACATCCCATAGTTGGCCGTTAATCCCCGGATCGTCACCAAGACTGATGTCCCGGCTGCGGACAGGCGCGCCGCTCATGATCTCCGTCGGCAACAGACGCATCGGCAGATTATCGGTCACCAGCGGCAGCAATCCGGTTGGTCGTAACGTCAGCACCAGGGTAGAAACCAGAATACTGGAAGGCTCAAAGAAACCGCGAATCCGATCGACTATGCTGGCCGCCTCCCCGCAGGTGATCGAGACTTCGTCGCCGTTGGTCATATCAACCAGGATTTCACGTCGCTCGCCGGGCGCCAGTGACAACTGTTTGACGGAAACCGGCGCAGGTAAAAAGCCCTGATCGCCTGAAATCACATGCAGCGCCCGGCCATCGCTCATCTGAAGCTGATAGCGCCGCGAGTTCGAGGCGTTCAACAACCGTAACCGCACCCAGCCGCGGGACACTTCGACATAGGGACTTTGCGCGCCGTTCACCAGCAGCGTATCGCCGACAAAACCACCGCTTCCCGGTTCGCTGTACTCCGGCGTCCCAAAGTTATCCAGCCGTTTATCCTGGATAATGACGGGAAAATCATCCACGCCGTAATGGTTCGGAATGGGCAGCGTTTTACTGATGTCGTCTTCGACCAGCCACATTCCGGCCAGGCCGTTATACACCTGCTGCGCGGTACGGTTAGGCGTGTTAGCGTGATACCACAGCGTGGCGGCGCTCTGACGAATCGGCAACACCGGTGCCCAGTCCGCGTTCGGCGACATCATACGCGCCGGGCCACCCATCAGCGGCCCCGGCACCAGTAAACCAGCAACCGTCATGGAGACATTTTCCGCCAGGCGGTTGCTATAGATGAGTTTAACGTCATCGCCTTTCCAGACGCGGATTGTCGGCCCCAGATAACGACCGTTCACTCCCCAGACCGGTGCGCGCGTGCCTTGCGTAAAGGACCAGTGCGCACGCTGTAGCGTCATAAACAACGGCTGCCCGCGACGGGACTCCAGCAACGGCGGAACAGGCAACGGCTGTTGCTGACCGGCAGCATTCGCCCTGAGGGGAATCGCGCCTGCACATAGTGCGATTCCCGATGCCTGAAGAAACTGACGCCGACTGAATGACATATAAGCTCCATGTAAAACAGGCTAAAGAGTTGTGCCTGAAAAAATGATTTCTACAATAACAGAGTAAGGCTGCTTAAACCTTACCGGTCGCTTCACGTTCCGCAACCTCTTTATCAAGTTCCGCGATTTTTTGCTCCATTAACGCACGGCAGTGGGCCGCCAGCTCGCGAACCTGATCTTTACCATATTCGCTGACGTCGACTGGCGGCAGCATTTCCACAATAACCAGTCCGTTGTTCAGGCGGTTTAGATTGACTTTGTTAGAGGTGTTGGAAACGCAGACAGGAATGATCGGCACACCAGCCGCGATAGCCGCATGAAACGCGCCGGTTTTAAACGGCAGCAGACCGCGTCCCCGGCTACGCGTACCTTCAGGGAACATCCAGATAGAAATACGGCGCTTTTTAAAATGGTTAACCACTGCCGCAATGGTGCTATGCGCTTTGGCGCGGTTATTACGGTCAATCAACAGATTACCGGTCAGCCAGTACAGTTGCCCAAAAAACGGGATCCAAAGCAGGCTTTTTTTCCCCACCGTCACCGTTGGCGGCTGCACAATATTCGACGCCGTGACCATATCATAATTATTCTGGTGGTTAGCGATATAGATAGCATTGCCATAGCTTTCCGCGTCGGCGGGTTTGCGGCACTCCACTTTCAGGCCAAACAGCGGGGCCAGACGACCGAACATATGTCCAAACGTCGCCACGTGTTTTGGGTTACGTGGGCTGAAAAGGCAGTAAATAGAACCGAAAACACAGACCAGAATGGAGTAAATAACGGTAACAATAAGACGAAAAATATATAGCATAACAACCTCTGAAGGCCTAAGAGCCCGGCATTCTACGTCACCTGAAATTCAGGTTAGGATTTTGGTAAGTGTGGCTCTCTGGAAAAACGTATTGTTAATCGCAATGCACGAATAAACAACGGTTTTACGGGAAATTTTAATGTTAATCCGATCTGAAACCGTAGGCCGGATAAGACGCTACTGCGTCGTCATCCGGCAACGGCAGAGCGCCGGATGGCGGCTTAAATGCCTTGTCCGGCCTACGGGTGCCCCTGTCTTACTCTTCGCTGTCGCCATGACTTACGCGATGCGGTGAATCAATCTCAATGCGATCGATACGCTGCAGGCCGCGCATTAATGTGCCACGGCGTCCGCGTTCGCCGACCACTTTCTGTAACTCTTCAGGGCGCAGTTTGATTTTGCGCTTCCCGACATGGATAGTCAGAGTGCTTTGTGGCGGCAGCACGTACAGGTGCGCCAGTCCATCATCGCCTTTCGCCGCTTCCGCAGAGGGGATATTAATGATCTTATTCCCTTTGCCTTTCGACAGCTGCGGCAGAGAGTCAACCGGGAACATCAACATCCGTCCGGCCTGGGTAATCGCCAGCAGCATATCGTGCTCGTCTTCAATCACCAGCGGCGGCATGACGTGCGCATTTTCCGGCAGTGTAATCAACGCTTTACCGGCACGGTTACGGGCAACCAGATCGTTAAACGTACAAACGAAGCCGTAGCCCGCATCCGACGCCATCAACAGTTTCTGGTCATCGCCTTCCATCAGCATATGCTCTACGGTCGCCCCCGGCGGCAGCGTGAGTTTGCCGGTCAGCGGTTCGCCCTGCCCGCGCGCCGACGGAAGCGTAATGGGATCAATAGCATAGCTGCGCCCGGTTGTATCAATAAACACCACCGGTTGATTGCTCTTACCTTTCACCGCGGCTTTAAAGCTGTCGCCCGCTTTATAGTTAAGCCCCGGCGCATCAATATCATGACCTTTGGCGCTGCGCACCCAGCCCATCTGCGACAGCACGATAGTCACCGGTTCGGACGGCAGCATATCGTGTTCGCTCATCGCTTTAGCTTCTTCGCGCTCACGCAGCGGAGAACGGCGATCGTCGCCATAGGCATCGGAATCTGCCTGTAGCTCTTTTTTCAGCAAGGTATTCATTTTGCGTTCGGACGCGAGAATGCCCTGCAACTGGTCCCGCTCTTTTTCCAGCTCGTCCTGCTCACCGCGAATTTTCATCTCTTCCAGTTTGGCGAGATGACGCAGTTTCAGTTCGAGAATCGCTTCCGCCTGGGTTTCGCTGATGCCGAAACGCGACATCAGCGCGGGTTTCGGCTCATCCTCGTTACGGATAATCTCAATCACTTCGTCGATGTTGAGAAACGCCACCAGCAAACCTTCGAGGATATGCAGGCGCTTAAGCACTTTCTCCAGACGATAGTTCAGACGACGACGCACCGTGTCGCGGCGGAACACCAGCCACTCGGTGAGGATCTCCAGCAGGTTTTTCACCGCCGGACGACCATCCAGACCGATCATATTCAGGTTAATACGGTAGCTTTTTTCCAGATCGGTGGTGGCGAACAGATGGTTCATCACCTGTTCCATATCCACACGGTTGGAGCGCGGGACAATCACTAAACGCGTCGGGTTTTCGTGATCCGATTCATCGCGCAGATCGTCTACCATCGGCAGTTTTTTATTACGCATCTGCGCAGCAATCTGTTCCAGCACTTTCGCGCCAGACACCTGATGCGGCAGCGCGGAAATTACCACGGCGCCGTCTTCTTTGGTCCATACCGCGCGCATACGCACGGAGCCACGCCCGTTTTCGTAAATTTTACGAATTTCCGCACGTGGGGTAATGATCTCCGCTTCGGTCGGGTAATCCGGCCCCTGGACGATATCCAGCAACTGATCCAGCGTCGTTTTCGGCTGCTCAATCAGCGTAATCGCCGCTTTCGCCACTTCGCGCAGGTTGTGCGGCGGGATATCTGTTGCCATGCCCACCGCAATACCGGTGGTGCCGTTCAGCAGGATGTTCGGCAGACGCGCCGGTAACATTTTCGGTTCCTGCATCGTGCCGTCGAAGTTTGGCACCCAGTCCGCCGTCCCCTGCCCCAGCTCGCTTAACAGCAGCTCGGCGTATTTGGACAGGCGAGATTCGGTATAACGCATTGCCGCGAATGACTTCGGATCATCCGGCGCGCCCCAGTTCCCCTGGCCATCGACCAGCGGGTAACGGTAAGAGAACGGCTGCGCCATCAGCACCATGGCTTCATAGCAGGCGCTGTCGCCATGCGGGTGATACTTACCCAGTACGTCACCAACGGTACGGGCGGATTTTTTAAATTTAGCGCTGGCGTTCAGCCCCAGCTCTGACATCGCATAGACGATGCGGCGCTGTACCGGCTTCAGGCCGTCGCCAATAAACGGCAACGCACGATCCATGATCACGTACATGGAGTAGTTTAAGTAGGCGTTTTCCGTAAATTCATGTAGCGCAAGGCGCTCTGCCATATCGCTCATTGATTGTGATTCCTCAACTGTTAGCCCGAATAATACCCGGTATCTCTCAGGCAATATTGCCGCAGATACTACCCTATCTGGCGCGTTGAGTCACAAAGAAAAGGGCCGCGAGCGCGGCCCTGATGGAGTTTATTTGGCAACTTTAGAGATCTGTTTTACGTCGATTTCGACAGAGTTCCAGTCTTTATCCACTTCACCCTGAATTTCAACGGTATCCTGCGGGGTTACGGTCAGGCCGTTCCAACGCTTGTGGTCAATATCCACATTGATAGTACCGGTCGCATCTTTAAACACATACAGGTCGTCGGAAATGCGCTCGACGATATTCCCGCGCAGCGTTACCCACGCATCGTCACGCAGCGATTTAGCGCTCTCTACCGTCGTGCTGCTGCCGTTCGGGCCGACAAATCCGCCGCCTTGCGTTTGCGTCGCCGACGGGCCGGAGAAACCGCCCTGCTGAGCCGCCAGAACCGGGGTAGAACACAGTGCCATAACGGCAACGATTGCAGCTAATTTTTTCATGATTACTTTTCCCTTTCATGTCGTTTCAGATCCATTTAATAAGGTAATCCTTAACAACTTCTTAAGGCAAAAAAAGAATCTTTTTTTCTGTACATCGCCTGCGGCGACAAGGTTAACTGACGGCAACGCGAGTTACCGCAAGGAAGAACAGATGCGAATTTTACTGGTAGAAGATGACACACTTATTGGCGATGGCATAAAAGCGGGCCTGAGTAAAATGGGTTTCAGCGTCGACTGGTTTACCGAGGGACGTCCGGGCAAAGAGGCGCTTTACAGCGCGCCTTATGATGCGGTTATTTTAGATTTGACGCTGCCAGGCATGGACGGACGGGATATTTTGCGCGAATGGCGCGAAAAGGGTAAACAGGAACCGGTCCTGATCCTGACGGCGCGCGACGCGTTAGCAGAGCGCGTCGAGGGGCTACGTCTGGGCGCCGATGACTATTTATGTAAACCTTTCGCGCTCATTGAGGTCGCCGCCCGTCTGGAGGCGCTGGTACGCCGCGCCAGCGGTCAGGCCAGTAGCGAATTGCGCCACGGCCAGGTGACGCTCAATCCAGGCAATCTCGTCGCGACGCTTGCCGGCGAACCGCTGGCCTTAAAACCAAAAGAGTTCGCGTTGCTGGAACTCTTACTGCGCAACAAAGGTCGCGTGCTGCCGCGCAAGCTTATTGAAGAGAAGCTGTATAACTGGGATGACGACGTGTCCAGCAATGCAGTGGAAGTCCATGTTCATCATTTACGCCGCAAGCTCGGCAGTGAATTTATTCGCACCGTACACGGCATCGGCTATACCCTGGGTGACGCATGAAATTGACGCAACGTCTCAGCCTGCGCGTCAGGCTGACGCTTATTTTTCTGATTCTGGTCTCCATCACCTGGGCAATCTCCAGTTTTGTGGCCTGGAGAAAGACGACGGATAATGTCGACGAGCTGTTTGACACACAGTTGATGTTGTTCGCCAGACGGCTTAGCACCCTCGATCTTAACGAGATCAACGCCCCGCAGCGCATGGCGCATACGCCAAAGAAATTAAAACATGGGCATATCGATGACGATGCGCTGGCATTCGCCATCTTTTCCGCTGACGGCAAAATGTTGCTGCATGATGGCGACAACGGCCAGGATATTCCGTATCGCTATCGCCGCGAAGGTTTCGACAATGGCTATCTGAAGGATGACAACGATCTCTGGCGTTTTTTGTGGTTGAACTCGGCGGACGGTAAGTATCGTATCGTCGTCGGTCAGGAGTGGGATTACCGCGAAGATATGGCGCTGGCGATCGTGGCGGCGCAATTAACGCCGTGGCTGCTCGCCCTTCCCTTCATGCTACTGATTTTATTACTCCTGCTTCACCGCGAGCTCAGACCGTTGAAAAAACTGGCGCAGGCGCTGCGCTTCCGGTCGCCGGAATCGGAAACGCCGCTCGACGCCAAAGGCGTACCGAGCGAGGTTCGCCCACTGGTCGAAGCGCTTAATCAGCTTTTTAGCCGCATCCACTCCATGATGGTGCGCGAACGGCGATTTACCTCCGACGCTGCCCATGAATTGCGCAGCCCGCTGGCCGCGCTGAAAGTACAAACCGAGGTGGCGCAGCTCTCGGGCGACGATCCGCTCTCACGCGATAAAGCGCTGACCCAGCTCCATGCGGGGATCGATCGCGCCACGCGGCTGGTCGATCAGCTACTGACGTTATCGCGTCTCGACTCGCTCAATAATTTGCAGGATGTAGCGGAGATTTCGCTGGAAGAGCTGCTGCAGTCCGCGGTAATGGATATTTATCATCCGGCGCAGCAGGCGAATATCGACGTGCGTTTACAGCTTAACGCCCATGACGTCATACGTACCGGCCAGCCGCTACTCTTAAGCCTGTTAGTGCGTAACCTGCTGGATAATGCGATTCGCTACAGTCCGCAAGGCAGCGTCGTCGACGTTACCTTACATGCCCGCAGCTTCACCGTCAGAGATAATGGCCCTGGTGTAGCGCCAGAGATTCTGACGCATATCGGCGAGCGTTTTTACCGCCCGCCAGGCCAAAGTGTGACCGGCAGCGGTCTGGGATTATCAATCGTCCGTCGCATCGCTACGCTGCACGGCATGACGGTGTCGTTTGGCAACGCCGCGGAAGGTGGATTTGAGGCCGTAGTAAGTTGGTAACAGAGACTTTTGCCAAAAATGCAAAAGACTTTGCACATTTTGCTAATTTCACCGCACCGCCCGTCAGCGTAGAATCAGCAGCAAACGCATTTCTTGAGGACACAAAATGAGTAACATCCTGATTATCAACGGGGCGAAAAAATTCGCGCACTCCAACGGCCAGTTGAATGACACCCTGACCGAAGTTGCCGATGGGCTTCTGCGCGATCTGGGTCATCAGGTTAAGATCGTCCGCGCCGACAGCGACTATGACATTAAAGAAGAGGTGCAGAATTTCGTCTGGGCTGACGTGGTGATTTGGCAGATGCCAGGCTGGTGGATGGGCGCGCCATGGACAGTAAAAAAATATATGGATGATGTCTTTACCGAAGGTCACGGCACGCTCTATGCCAGCGATGGCCGCACGCGTTCCGATGCCGCTAAAAAGTACGGTTCCGGCGGTCTGGTGCAGGGGAAAAAATATATGCTGTCACTGACGTGGAACGCGCCGATGGAAGCATTTACCGAAAAAGATCAGTTTTTCCACGGCGTAGGCGTAGATGGCGTCTATCTGCCATTCCATAAAGCCAACCAGTTCCTGGGCATGGACGCGCTGCCAACGTTTATTGCCAACGACGTGATTAAAATGCCGGATGTTCCGCGCTATACCGCAGAATATCGCAAGCATCTGAGCGAAATTTTTGCTTAACTGGTCATCCTGGAATTAGAAGGAGTTAACCATGCTTACCGTCATTGCCGAAATTCGCACGCGTCCGGGCCAACATCACCGTCAGGCCGTCCTCGACCAGTTTGCGAAAATTATTCCAACCGTTCTTAAAGAAGAGGGGTGCCACGGTTACGCGCCGATGGTGGATCATGCCGCGGGCGTGAGTTTTCAGACTCTGGCGCCTGACTCGATCGTGATGATTGAACAGTGGGAAAGCGTTGCGCACCTTGAGGCGCATCTGCAAACCCCGCATATGAAAGCCTATAGCGACGCGGTAAAAGACGATGTGCTGGAAATGAATATTCGTATTCTGGAATCCGGCGTTTAAGTTATTACCCTCGTCTGACGTCGCCCTGATGCGATGCGCAAGTGTCGCCATCAGGCTGCGGCGTCATGTCGGATTCGCTTATCCGGCCTGCGGCGCGCAGACCGGATAAAGCGTGCAACAACCGTTACACGTCGAGATCCGCGAGATCGCCTTTTTCCTGTAGCCAGTTGCGTCGATCTTCAGAACGTTTCTTCGCCAGCAGCATATCCATCATCGCGTTAGTACGCTGATCGTCTTCATCGCTAATGGTGAGCTGCACCAGGCGGCGAGTATTTGGATCAAGCGTGGTTTCGCGTAACTGCATCGGGTTCATTTCACCCAGGCCTTTGAAACGCTGTACGTTCGGCTTACCTTTCTTACGCTTCAGTTGTTCCAGTACGCCCGCCTTCTCTTCTTCCGTCAGCGCGTAATAGACCTCTTTACCCAAATCGATACGGTATAGCGGCGGCAGCGCGACGTAGACATGACCATTCTTCACCAGCGCGCGGAAATGTCTGACAAACAGCGCGCAAAGCAGAGTAGCGATATGCAAACCATCGGAGTCCGCATCCGCCAGGATACAGATCTTGCCGTAGCGCAGCTGACTCAGATCGTCGCTGTCCGGATCGATACCGATCGCCACGGAAATATCATGCACCTCTTGCGAGGCAAGCACTTCATCGGAAGAGACTTCCCAGGTGTTAAGGATCTTACCTTTGAGCGGCATGATCGCCTGATATTCGCGATCGCGCGCCTGCTTGGCGGAACCGCCCGCCGAATCCCCTTCCACAAGGAACAGCTCGGTCCGATTAAGATCCTGCGCGGTACAGTCCGCCAGTTTCCCCGGCAACGCCGGACCGCTGGTGAGCTTTTTGCGTACCACTTTTTTTGCGGCGCGCAGTCGCCGCTGCGCGCTGGCAATCGCCATCTCTGCCAGTTGTTCCGCCGCCTGCACGTTCTGGTTCAGCCACAGGCTGAAGGCATCTTTCACCACGCCGGAAACAAATGCCGCACATTGACGCGACGACAGACGCTCTTTGGTCTGCCCGGCAAATTGCGGGTCCTGCATTTTCACGGAGAGCACATAAGCGCAGCGATCCCAGATATCTTCCGCCGACAGTTTGACGCCGCGCGGCAGAATATTGCGGTATTCGCAAAATTCGCGCATCGCGTCGAGCAGGCCCTGGCGCAGACCGTTGACGTGCGTCCCCCCCTGCATGGTCGGGATCAGGTTGACGTAGCTTTCCGTCAGTAATTCGCCGCCTTCCGGCAGCCACAATAGCGCCCAGTCAACAGCTTCCGTTTCACCGTTAAAATTACCGATAAACGGCTTTTCCGGCAGCGTCAGCAGGCCGTTTACCGCTTCGCCCAGATAGTCGTTCAGGCCATCCTGGTAGCACCAGCGCTGCTCGCTGTTATTCACTTCATCTTTAAAAGTGATTTCCACGCCGGGACACAGCACCGCTTTTGCTTTCAGAACGTGCATTAAGCGAGAGACAGAAAAACGCGGGCTGTCGAAGAAACTTTCGTCGGGCCAGAAATGGACGCTGGTGCCAGTATTACGTTTACCGCAGGTGCCGACAACCTGCAAATCCTGCACTTTTTCGCCGTTTTCAAACGCGATGTTATAGACCTGACCGTCGCGGCGCACGGTCACTTCCACGCGCTTTGACAGGGCATTCACTACCGAAATCCCCACCCCATGCAGACCACCAGAGAACTGATAGTTCTTATTGGAGAATTTACCGCCGGCATGAAGTCGACAGAGGATCAGTTCTACCGCCGGAACCCCCTCTTCCGGATGGATATCCACCGGCATCCCGCGTCCGTCGTCAATCACTTCCAGCGATTGATCGGCATGTAAAATGACATCCACGCGTTTGGCGTGACCTGCCAGTGCTTCATCCACACTATTATCAATCACTTCCTGACCCAAATGGTTGGGGCGGGTCGTATCGGTGTACATCCCCGGGCGGCGGCGTACCGGCTCAAGCCCAGTGAGTACCTCAATGGCATCAGCGTTATAAGTTTGCGTCATGGTTTAATTAGCAATTCGAATTGATTGTCAGCAACTGTGCAGTCCAAGAAAATCGACAATCTGGTTGAAATAATCTTCGAAGCCCGTGAATGCGTGATTACCACCCTCGGTCACTGTCTGACGGCAGGAGGCGTAATATGCCACCGCCTGGCGGTAATCCAGCACTTCATCGCCCGTCTGTTGCAGTAGCCAGATCAGGTCCGGCGCTTCCAGCGGGTCAATCTGCATGACTTTAAGATCATAAATATGGCGAGACTCTAGCACATATTGCTGCCCGGTGTAGGGGTTCTCGTTCTGACCGAGATAGTCGGTCAGTAATTCAAAGGGCCGCACGGCGGGATTCACCACCACAGCCGGCAGCATAAAACATTGCGACAGCCAGGTGGCGTAATAACCACCCAGCGACGATCCTACCAGCCCTAATGGCGCACCGCCATGCTCAAGCACGAGAGATTCCAGCAACTCCGCCGCATCGGCAGGATACGGCGGGAGTTGAGGGACGATCATCTCAACATGCGGATGACGCTCCGCCAGCCAGTTTTTTAGCTGGCACGCTTTTGCCGAGCGAGGGGAACTGTTGAATCCGTGCAAATAGAGAAGCGTAGACATCAGTATCCTTCCGAAGCGGTATCGGGTCGGAACCGGGTATCCTGCAGGCGATGCACTTCCGTCTCCAGGACGCCGTTCGCCCGGAGCTCCAGCGTACGCCAGCCCGGCGCGATAGTATCCAGCGTAAAGTTCGCGCAGTGTGGTTTGAACTGTACGCAGGTTGACGGCGACGCCAACAGACGGCGACCGTTCCAGTCAAGATCCAGCTCCTGGTGAATATGTCCGCATAACAGATATTTTACACGCGGGAAATTCGCCAGCACGCTATCCAGCTCACCGGCATTACGCAAGCTGTGCTGATCCAACCAACTGCACCCTGCCGGCAACGGATGGTGGTGCAAAAGGAGCAATGTCTGTCTCTCTGGCGCATCGGCGAGCTTACGCTCAAGCCATTCCAGTTGGAACTCGCTCAGTTCGCCATGCGGGACGCCAAACACCTGGCTATCCAGCAACAAAATCTGCCATTGTTCACCGATTAACACGCGTTTAGCCGGGGAAATCCCCGCCTCTTGCAGCGCGCTGTACATTGCCGGCTGAAAATCATGATTGCCCGGTAGCCAAACGCAAGGCGCGCGAAAGCTTGCGATACCCTCAGCAAAATGCTGATAAGCCGCAGCGGATTGATCCTGCGCCAGATCGCCGGTGGCCACGATCAGATCATATTCATACTGTTGCGCCCGAATAGCCTCCAGCACGGCCTGGTAACTTTCCCAGGTATTGACGCCTAACAGCGTTTCATGCTTTTCGGCAAACAGGTGAGTATCTGTAATTTGTAAAATCCTGACTCGGGCCTCACCAGCCAGAGGTAGGGTTAACAGGCTTTCCAAATGGTGTCCTTAGGTTTCACGACGCTAATAAACCGGAATCGCCATCGCTCCATGTGCTAAACAGAATCGTAGCCAGTCGGCCAGAAACTGATTAATTTGATGCTTTTCGTCGCGTTGATGCAACTTTTTATTTGGATAATCATACCGCGCTTTGAAGCGAAAGATCTGCTGGCTTGAACACACTTCAGCCACCATCGCATCATGGTAGAGGCGCACCGTCAGCGACGGCAGGCTCCAGTAGGTGATGGCTGGCGCCGTTTGCTCGATCGTTACAAGCGTAGTGTATCGGGTCGATTCCACAATCGTTAACCGATATTGTACGTTGCCCACCTGATAGCTCACCGTTTCACCGGGGGCGTCATTGCGCGGCAGCAGGCGGCGCAATTGCGAAAAATTGGTTTCGCACAAACGCATCATTTCTGGGAAGTCAGGTGTATAACGCTTCATTTTTTCCACTCGTTTTTTAACTCTTGATGATGCAACTGAAGCCATTGCAAAGCGATGACTGCGGCTGCGTTGTCGATTTTCCCCTCTTCTACCCACTGGTATGCCTGTTCCCGGCTTACCACATGAACCCGAATATCTTCGTTTTCATCCGCCAGACCATGAATACCTGCCGCGGTCGTGGCGTCCACTTCACCCACCAGAATAGATGAGCGCTCGCTGGTTCCTCCTGGACTCGCCAGGTAACTGATGACCGGTCGGGTGCGGCCTACGGTCAGCCCCGCTTCTTCCATCGCCTCCCGCCGGGCGACCGCCTCAATGGTTTCGCCTTCTTCTATCATGCCGGCGACCATCTCCAGCAGCCACGGCGTAACGCTTGTGTCATACGCGGCAATACGAATCTGTTCGACCAGCACCACCTCGTCACGTTCAGGGTCAAAGGGTAGCAAGACGGCGGCGTGCCCGCGCTCAAAAATTTCGCGCTTTACCTCGCCACTCATTTCTCCGTTGAATAAACGATGGCGGAATCGATACACATCCAATGAAAAAAAACCGCGATAGCGCGTTTCCCGTGCAATAATTTCTACATCGCTTTTGGTGAAAGTAACTGGCAAGTTGTCTGATTTACGCATTGTGCTGCCCTGCTAGCAATAATGATTAAATGATGAATTTCAAGGGTGGTTGACTGCTGTTTTATCACCCTTGTGGTAAATTGGTGCCAATTAAGGCTCGTATGGCACGTAACGCCAACTTTTTGCAGTGGCGGATTCTGCTAGAATCAGCAATTATTTTTACAAATTGATCAGCGCTAAATACTGCTTCACAACAAGGAATGCAAATGAAGAAATTGCTCCCCATCCTTATCGGCCTGAGCCTGTCGGGGTTCAGCACACTAAGCCAGGCAGAGAACCTGATGCAAGTTTATCAGCAAGCACGCCTGAGCAACCCGGAATTGCGTAAATCCGCTGCCGATCGCGATGCTGCATTCGAAAAAATTAACGAAGCGCGTAGTCCTTTACTGCCGCAACTAGGTTTAGGTGCCGACTACACCTACAGCAACGGTTATCGCGATGCGAACGGTATCAACTCCAATGAAACCAGCGCTTCCCTGCAATTAACGCAGACGCTATTTGATATGTCGAAATGGCGTGGGCTCACCCTGCAAGAAAAAGCAGCAGGCATTCAGGATGTCACCTATCAGACCGATCAGCAGACGCTGATCCTCAATACCGCGAACGCGTATTTTAAGGTATTGAACGCTATTGATGTGCTTTCCTATACCCAGGCACAAAAAGAGGCTATCTATCGTCAGTTAGATCAAACGACGCAACGTTTTAACGTGGGTCTGGTCGCCATTACCGACGTGCAAAACGCCCGTGCGCAATATGATACCGTACTGGCGAATGAAGTGACCGCCCGCAACAACCTGGATAACGCGGTAGAAGAGCTGCGCCAGGTAACCGGCAATTATTACCCGGAGCTGGCGTCGCTTAACGTCGAGCATTTTAAAACCGACAAACCCAAAGCTGTTAATGCGCTGCTGAAGGAAGCGGAAAACCGTAACCTGTCGCTGTTGCAGGCGCGTTTAAGTCAGGATCTGGCGCGCGAGCAAATCCGTCAGGCGCAGGATGGTCATCTGCCGACGCTGAATTTAACAGCCTCAACCGGCATTTCTGATACCTCTTATAGCGGTTCTAAAACCAACTCCGCCCAGTACGACGATAGCAACATGGGGCAGAATAAAATCGGCCTGAACTTCTCCCTGCCGCTGTATCAAGGCGGGATGGTTAACTCGCAGGTAAAACAGGCGCAGTATAACTTCGTCGGCGCAAGCGAACAGCTGGAAAGCGCGCACCGTAGCGTGGTGCAGACCGTACGTTCTTCCTTTAACAATATTAACGCCTCCATCAGCAGCATCAACGCGTATAAACAGGCAGTCGTTTCCGCGCAAAGTTCTTTGGATGCAATGGAAGCCGGTTACTCGGTCGGTACACGTACCATTGTTGACGTACTGGATGCCACCACCACTCTGTATGATGCCAAGCAGCAACTGGCCAACGCGCGTTATACCTATTTGATTAATCAGTTAAATATCAAATATGCGCTCGGTACGCTGAACGAGCAGGATCTGCTCGCGCTTAACAGTACGTTGGGTAAACCTATCCCGACGTCGCCGGAAAGCGTAGCGCCGGAAACGCCAGATCAGGATGCTGCCGCAGACGGTTATAATGCTCATAGCGCCGCGCCGGCAGTACAGCCGACCGCCGCTCGCGCCAACAGCAATAACGGCAATCCATTCCGGCATTGATAAGTTATTCGCTGGCGCTGCGTTTATCAGACCTGTGCCCTTGTAGGTCTGGTAAGCGCGGCGCTACCTGTCATAAAGCCGCGCCTGAACGTAAGACAACGTAAAGATCCTGCTATTCCGCCGCATTCTCGCCTTTTCTCGCTTCAATTTCGACCAGTCATCCTCTATTCTGAACGCATGTTGTATTTACCACTGGGTCCTGGAAGACAAATATGAAACGGACAAAATCCATCCATCACGCATCATTTCGCAAAAGCTGGAGCGCGCGGCATTTAACGCCGGTCGCCCTGGCGGTTACGGCTGTTTTTATGCTGGCTGGCTGTGAAAAAAGCGATGAAACCGTATCGCTGTATCAAAACGCTGATGACTGTTCAGCGGCGAATCCGGGCAAAAGCGCGGAGTGTACAACCGCGTATAACAATGCGCTGAAAGAGGCCGAACGTACTGCGCCTAAGTACGCTACACGCGAAGATTGCGTCGCTGAGTTTGGCGAAGGTCAGTGCCAGCAAGCGCCCGCACAGGCTGGCATGGCGCCGGAAAATCAGGCGCAGGCCCAACAATCCAGCGGCAGTTTCTGGATGCCGCTTATGGCAGGTTACATGATGGGGCGTCTGATGGGCGGCGGCGCAGGCTTTGCGCAACAGCCGCTGTTTAGCTCGAAAAACCCGGCCAGCCCTGCATACGGCAAATATACCGATGCGGCAGGTAAAAACTACGGCGCGGCGCAACCGGGCCGGACAATGACCGTACCGAAAACCGCGATGGCGCCGAAACCTGCTACCACAACAACCGTTACCCGCGGCGGTTTTGGCGAATCCGTCGCCAAACAGAGCACCATGCAGCGTAGCGCTGCCGGTACTTCAACACGTTCGATGGGCGGCTGATACGCATGGAAAGAGTCAGTATTACCGAGCGCCCGGACTGGCGCGATAAAGCGACTGAATACGGGTTTAATTTTCACACTATGTATGGTGAACCGTACTGGTGTGAAGACGCTTATTACAAGTTAACGCTCGCCCAGGTGGAAAAACTGGAAGACGTTACCGCCGAGCTGCACCAGATGTGCCTCAAGGTAGTAGAACGCGTCATCGCCAGCGATGAGCTGATGACGAAGTTTCGTATTCCAAAACATACCTGGGGTTTTGTTCGCCAGTCCTGGCAAACGCAACAACCGTCGCTCTATTCCCGCCTCGATCTGGCCTGGGACGGCATCGGCGAGCCTAAGCTGCTCGAAAATAATGCCGACACGCCAACGTCGCTGTATGAAGCGGCGTTTTTTCAGTGGATTTGGCTGGAAGATCAGATCAACGCGGGCAATCTGCCGGAAGGCAGCGATCAGTTTAATAGCCTGCAGGAAAAGCTGATTGAACGCTTTGCTGAACTTCGCGAGCAGTACGGTTTTCAGTTGCTGCATCTCACCTGCTGTCGCGATACGGTTGAGGATCGCGGCACCATTCAGTATTTACAGGATTGCGCGGCCGAAGCGGAAATCGCCACCGAATTTCTCTATATCGACGATATTGGTCTGGGGGAAAAAGGCCAATTTACGGATCTGCAGGATCAGGTCATTGCGAACCTGTTCAAGCTCTATCCGTGGGAATTTATGCTGCGCGAGATGTTTTCCACCAAGCTGGAAGATGCCGGCGTGCGCTGGCTGGAACCGGCCTGGAAAAGCATTATCTCCAATAAAGCGTTGTTGCCGCTGTTGTGGGAGATGTTCCCGGACCATCCGAATCTGTTGCCTGCGTATTTCGCCGAAGACGAACATCCGCCAATGGATAAATATGTCGTGAAACCGATCTTCTCCCGCGAAGGGGCGAACGTATCGATTATTGAGAACGGTAAAACGATCGAATCCGTGGAAGGCCCGTATGGCGAAGAGGGTATGATCGTGCAACAGTTCTATCCGCTGCCAAAATTCGGCGACAGTTACACCCTGATTGGTAGCTGGCTGATTAACGATCAGCCCGCCGGAATTGGTATCCGTGAAGATCGGGCGCTGATCACCCAGGATCTCTCCCGTTTCTATCCGCATATTTTTGTCGAAGGATAGATTCTCCTGTAAGCCCGATGCGCGTAGCGCCATCGGGCAACCATTCCGCGCCTTATCCGGCCTACCCCACCTGCACCGACAACATACTTATACTGCCCATCTCAATACCGTCGACCGGGATGGTGATAGGTTCCTTGCCGTCCCAGGCGCCAAGTACATATAGCAAAGGTAAAAAGTGCTCCGGCGTCGGGTTCGATAAGACCCCCCCTTCATGTTGCAGATAATTCACCAGCGGGTGCTGTTCTACCGGCCCCTGCCACGTCAGATTGGCTTTAACAAAGTCATTAAATGACGCCGCCCAGGGATACGGTATATTGTCACCGTGCCAACGCACAGTCCGCAGGTTATGAACCACATTCCCGCTGGCCACCAGCATCACGCCTTCGTCACGCAGCGTCGCCAGCTTACGACCCACCTCAAAATGCCATGCCGCCGGTTTGGTACTATCAACACTAAGCTGCACCATCGGGATATCCGCATTCGGGTACATCTTGATCAATACGCCCCAGGAGCCGTGATCAAATCCCCACGCTTCTTTATCGAGCGCGACGGGAACGGGAGCCAACAGTTCAACCAAACGCTGCGCCAGCGCAGGCGATCCAGGGGCCGGATAATGCGTGTCATACAGCGCCTGCGGAAAACCGCCAAAATCATGGAGAGTTTGCGGCCTTTCCATCGCTGTGACGCCCGTCCCGCGGGTATACCAGTGCGCCGACACCACCACTATCGCCTGTGGTCGAGGCAGGGCTTCCCCCAATCGCCGCCAGGCGCGGGTATAATCGTTATCGTCCAGCACGTTCATCGGGCTGCCATGCCCCAAAAACAATGCTGGCATACACGTTAAAGACATGATGTTATCCTTACAGGAAAGACATTTTGTTAACATCACCATACGCTTTCTTCACAGAGGAAGAACTCAGATAACTATGATGAAGATCATCAGTTATTTTGAAGGTCAGGTTCGGACGGCAAATTGATAAGGAGTAATGGATGTCAGTACCACTTATTCTGACCTTACTGGCGGGCGCCGCCACCTTTATTGGCGCGTTTCTTGGCGTTCTCGGCCAAAAACCGTCTAACCGCGTGCTGGCTTTTTCGCTGGGCTTCGCCGCAGGGATCATGCTGCTCATCTCACTGATGGAGATGCTGCCCGCCGCGCTTGATACCGAGGGAATGTCGCCCGTACTGGGCTACGGAATGTTTATTATCGGCCTGTTGGGCTACTTCGGGCTGGACCGCCTGCTTCCTCACGCTCATCCGCAGGATCTGGTGCAAAAGAGGCAGCAGCCGCTTCCCGGCTCGATAAAACGCACTGCGATTTTATTGACGCTCGGCATTAGCCTGCACAACTTTCCGGAAGGGATCGCCACCTTTGTCACTGCCAGCAGCAATCTTGAACTGGGTTTCGGCATCGCACTGGCGGTGGCGTTGCACAATATTCCTGAAGGTCTGGCGGTTGCCGGTCCGGTTTATGCCGCGACGGGCTCAAAACGTACCGCGATTTTTTGGGCCGGTATCTCCGGCATGGCGGAAATTCTTGGCGGCGTGCTGGCGTGGCTGATTTTGGGCAGTCTGGTTTCGCCAATCGTTATGGCGGCTATCATGGCGGCAGTCGCCGGTATTATGGTGGCGCTCTCCGTCGATGAACTGATGCCGCTGGCAAAAGAGATCGATCCTAACAATAACCCCAGCTATGGCGTGCTTTGCGGTATGTCCATCATGGGGCTCAGTCTCGTCATTTTGCAGACGATAGGTATCGGTTAAGAGAAACCTCGCGCCGGATGCAGGCCTTTAGCCAGGCAACATCCGGCTGCCCGTCAAGGATATGCGCTATTTCTGCTCATTCATCACGCTGTCACCTTCGCTCGTCTGGCGAAAACGTTTCGTTCGCGCTTCAAGTAATGCATCTCTGTCCTGCCGAAACGCTCTGCAATAACGCTTCATATGGCAAATATACCCTACTACCACCAGAACGATTAATATTATCCAATACCAGGCAATAAACATCCTTTTTACCCTTAAAATTTAACATCACTAAACATTTAACGTTAAAATTTTACATACCCTTATTTTGACGTATTCATATACTGGCATATTTGTGGAACAAATAAATGATTTTGATCATATAAATCAGTGGTGAAACACAATAATGAAAGAGGTATTAAGCAGAAAACAATGTCGATAAGATCACACTTCGTACTAATTTATATTGTTCTTAAAATATCACACTCCTACTATCGACTCACTCAGGCAATTAAAAAATATTGATACAAAATATACTTTAAAATAAGTAATAGCATCATGACTTATATTTAAAGACCAATCATTTACCTCATTTATCATTAATAAAAACATAGTATATACAGAAGTATTATATTTAGAAGTTGTATATAAGGAGATATATCCATGTTTGACCAATACCGGAAAACAATACTTGCCGGTGCCGTCGCACTGACATGCGGACTCACCGCAGCCAGTACGTTTGCCGCAGGTTTTCAACCGGCGCAGCCCGCAGGAAAATTAGGCGCAGTCGTTGTCGATCCTTACGGTAATGCCCCTCTCACCGCACTGGTGGAATTAGATAGCCATGTTATTTCAGACGTTAAAGTTACTGTACATGGCAAAGGGGAAAAAGGCGTTCCCGTTACTTATACCGTTGGGAAAGAGTCTTTAGAAACCTATGACGGTATTCCTATTTTTGGCCTTTATCAGAAATTTGCCAACAACGTCACAGTAGAATATAAAGAAAACGGCAAAGCCATGAAGGATGACTATGTGGTGCAGACGTCCGCCATCGTCAACCATTATATGGATAACCGTTCTATTTCAGATCTCCAGCAAACGAAAGTTATTAAAGTCGCGCCAGGATTTGAAGATCGCCTTTATCTGGTAAATACCCATACCTTTACGCCGCAGGGCGCTGAATTTCACTGGCACGGCGAAAAAGATAAAAATGCGGGCATTCTTGATGCCGGTCCGGCGGGCGGGGCTTTGCCTTTCGATATCGCCCCTTATACGTTTGTGGTCGACACCCAGGGTGAATATCGCTGGTGGCTGGATCAAGATACCTTCTACGACGGCCACGATATGAATATCAACAAACGCGGCTACCTGATGGGTATTCGTGAAACGCCTCGCGGCACCTTTACCGCGGTGCAGGGCCAACACTGGTACGAGTTTGACATGATGGGGCAAATTCTTGCCGATCATAAACTGCCGCGCGGGTTCCTGGATGCGTCTCATGAATCCATCGAAACCGTGAACGGCACCGTACTGCTGCGCGTCGGCAAACGCGATTACCGCAAAGAAGACGGCATACATGTTCATACGATTCGTGACCAAATCATTGAGGTCGATAAGTCTGGCCGCGTAGTAGACGTTTGGGATTTAACCAAAATCCTCGACCCTATGCGTGATGCGCTGCTCGACGCGCTGGATGCGGGCGCAGTATGCGTGAACGTCGATCTGGCCCATGCCGGGCAGCAGGCGAAACTCGAACCGGATACGCCGTATGGCGATGCGCTTGGCGTTGGTGCCGGTCGTAACTGGGCGCACGTCAACTCTATCGCTTATGACGCGAAAGACGACTCCATCATCCTTTCTTCCCGCCATCAGGGTATTGTAAAAATTGGTCGCGATAAGCAGGTGAAATGGATACTGGCACCGTCTAAAGGCTGGAATAAGCAGCTAGCCAGTAAATTGCTGAAGCCGGTAGACGATCATGGTAAGCCGTTGACCTGTGACGAAAACGGCAAGTGTAAGGACACCGATTTCGATTTCACCTATACCCAACATACGGCATGGCTTTCCAGCAAAGGCACGTTAACGGTCTTTGATAACGGCGATGGTCGCGGCCTGGAGCAACCGGCTCTACCGACCATGAAATATTCCCGTTTTGTCGAATATAAGATCGATGAGAAGAAAGGCACCGTACAACAAGTTTGGGAATACGGTAAAGAACGTGGATATGATTTCTATAGTCCTATTACCTCGGTTGTTGAATATCAAAAAGACCGCGACACCATGTTCGGCTTTGGCGGTTCTATTAACCTGTTCGACGTTGGTAAACCCACAGTCGGCAAACTGAATGAGATTGACTATAAAACGAAAGAAGTGAAAGTTGAAATTGATGTGCTGTCGGATAAGCCCAACCAGACTCACTATCGTGCGTTACTGGTTCATCCAACGCAAATGTTTAAATAAATCACGGGAAGGAATTAATATGTCATCTAAATGGATTACCTCTTTATTTAAAAGCGTAGTATTAACCGCGGCATTGGTCACTCCTTTTGCAGCATCGGCTTTTACCGAGGGCACAGATTATATGGTTCTGGAGAAACCGATTCCTAATGCGGATAAAACGCTGATTAAGGTATTTAGCTACGCCTGCCCTTTCTGCTACAAATATGACAAAGCCGTAACAGGTCCGGTTTCTGATAAAGTAGCCGATCTTGTTACGTTCACCCCGTTCCACCTGGAAACAAAAGGCGAATATGGCAAACAGGCCAGCGAAGTATTTGCAGTCCTGATCGCCAAAGATAAAGCTGCCGGGATTTCGTTATTTGATGCTAAATCACAATTCAAAAAAGCGAAGTTCGCCTGGTACGCGGCTTACCATGATAAGAAAGAGCGCTGGTCAGATGGGAAAGATCCGGCAGCATTTATTAAAACCGGGCTGGACGCCGCAGGCATGAGCCAGGCTGATTTTGAAGCGGCGCTGAAAGATCCTGCCGTTCAGGAGACTCTGGAAAAATGGAAAGCCGCCTATGACGTTGCCAAAATTCAGGGTGTTCCGGCTTACGTCGTCAACGGCAAGTACCTTATCTATACCAAAAACATCAAATCCATCGATTCTATGGCTGAACTCGTCCGGGAACTGGCCACTAAAAAATAAGCAGGGAAACGATTATGGATTTTATTAAGGGATTATGGCGAGACCTACGCGCAAGACCAGTAGATACGCTGGTGAGATGGCAGGAACAGCGCTTTCTGTGGCTGTTAATGGCCATCGCGATGGGAGGGTTAATTATCCTGGCGCACTCGTTCTTCCAAATCTATCTCTACATGGCGCCGTGCGAACAGTGTGTTTACATTCGTTACGCGATGTTTGTGATGGTAATTGGCGGGGTGATTGCGGCGATAAATCCCAAAAATATCGTGCTGAAGCTGATTGGCTGCATCGCGGCGTTTTATGGCAGCATTATGGGCATTAAGTTTTCTATTAAGCTTAATGGTATCCATCATGCGGTACATAATGCGGACCCCGATTCACTTTTTGGCGTGCAAGGATGTTCGACTGACCCGACCTTTCCTTTCAACTTACCGTTGGCGGAATGGGCACCGGAGTGGTTTAAACCTACCGGAGACTGCGGTTATGACGCGCCTATCGTCCCTGATGGCGTAACGCTCAGTAGCGTACAGCAGTGGTTTGTCGATCTCTACCAGCAGTCTGAAGGCTGGTATCTGCTTCCGCCTTGGCACTTTATGAACATGGCACAGGCATGTATGTTGGCCTTTGGGTTGTGCCTGATTCTGCTGCTGGTGATGAGCGGCGCCTGGGCATTGAAACTGGCCAGAGGAAAATAACCTGAATAGATAAACCAAAGCAGAGGTCTGCATTCAGGCCTCTGCTTTTCTCACAATAATTTTACCATTCAGCTTATTCGTCGTCCTTTGAAACTGAACGATATGGCACCGAAAGAATACAAAAAAGCCGATGACATCTCATCGGCTTTTTTCAACCATGATCCGTTCGATCAGCTGGCTTTGCGCTCATGCGCCTGGCGGTAAGCCACCAGATCTTCAATCGTGACCACCGCCATATTATGCTGGCCTGCAAACGCGATACACTCCGGCGCGCGCGCCATCGTCCCATCGTCGTTAGTCAACTCGCACAGTACACCTGCAGGTTTAAAACCAGCCAGCGTCATCAGATCGATGGTCGCCTCCGTATGACCGCCGCGCGTCAGCACGCCGCCCGCCTGAGCGCGTAGTGGGAAAACGTGCCCCGGACGGTTAAGATCGGACGGTTTTGCGCCATCCTTAATTGCCGCACGCACCGTAGTGACACGGTCAGCGGCGGAAACGCCGGTGGTCACGCCTTCTGCGGCTTCAATGGTCACGGTAAAACCGGTGCCGTAGGCGCTGGTGTTGTTTTCCACCATCATTGGCAAGTCGAGCTGCTTACGACGGTCTTCAGTAATACACAGGCAAACAATACCGCTACCGTGACGAATGGTTAACGCCATCTGTTCTACGGTCATCGTCTCTGCGGGGAAAATCATATCGCCTTCGTTTTCACGATCTTCATCATCAAGCACCATCACACCGCGTCCTTCACGCAGCGCATCCAGTGCAAGTTCAACACGTTCAAAAGGCGTACCAAAAGAGGAAAGTAGCGTCTGATTCATGGTAAAAAAACCTCATTAACATTATGGTTACCAGAATCAGGGCAGTCTTAGGAGTGCCGACAAGCGGCAAAAAAATAACGTGAGCGGGTCCATGCCCGACTGGATCGTTACCCTCTCCCATCCGGACTTTAACCGTCGGCCCCGGAATTACACCGGATCTGCTGACCTTTTCGCTATGGCAAAAAGCGCTCGCGGGCTTTCAACCTGCTCTCCGCGTTCCGTCACGGCGCGCCGTGATGAGAAATGCGTTAAACATCGCTGATTTACCGCCGGTGGGGAATTTCGCCCCGCCCTGAGAATAAGCGGGTTAACTATAACGCTATTGATTACCTTCATCAACGCCTTTACTCCGTATGACGTCACACAATTCTGGTTTATGGCGTCCACATATCGCACTACAATAAGAGCTAACACTTACCAGTTCAGGGAAACCACAATGATTGACCCGAAAAAAATTGAGCAAATCGCACGTCAGGTTCATGAGTCAATGCCGAAAGGTATTCGCGAGTTCGGGGAAGATATCGAGAAAAAAATCCGTCAAACGCTGCAATCTCAGCTGACGCGTCTCGATCTGGTGAGCCGCGAAGAGTTTGATGTCCAGACTCAGGTCTTGCTGCGCACCCGGGAAAAACTGGCGCTGCTGGAGCAACGCCTCAGCGAACTGGAAGCTCGCGACAAGCCTGAAGAAGTAAAACCCGCGCCCGCCATCCCGCCAGTCGATCCACAAGAGTAAAAACGTGAACGGGCCTGACGGCCCGCTCATATAAGATCTGAATAATGCCCTGCACCTGTAAAGGGAGCCTGCATTAGTGTTCTAATTCTAACCTTTTCGCCTGAGTCGCCTGCTGGCAGTAAAGCGCGTAACGCTTGCAAAACCAGTCGCGGTGCTCCTCGTCCATATTGCCGGTTACCGCCTGGATATCAACAGGACGCCCCTCCGCCTGCATTCTGGCAAAACTGCGCGCCAGAAAATCGAAATTATTCAATGAATAGACGTTATTGTTGTTCATCAGCATACCCTCCAGTTATTGAATTCTGTTAAGGCTATATGCTTTTTCTAATTTCAGTATTTCCCTATATGTACGGCGGTTTTATACATAACGTGCGCAAATTTAATGCGCAAAATCACAATATTCACCAAAGATAACGACGGATAAATCGCTTTTCGGACTTAAGGAGATATGGGTCACATGATATTGTAACGCAATGAAATAACAAGCATGAAAATTATCACGCGAACACCCTTCTGAAGGCGGCAACAAGGATAGAAAATATGACCTTATTTGCGGAGTATAACAGCCCCTATCTGTTTGCCATCGCGTTCGTTTTCTTTATCGGCGTGCTGGAGATGATTTCTCTGATTTTTGGCCACTTTCTTTCAGGCACGCTCGACGCCCATCTCGATCATTATGACGCCCTGTCATCTGGCCCTGCGGGCCAGGCGCTTCATTATCTGAATATTGGACGCGTTCCCGCCCTGGTCGTCCTCTGTCTATTGGCCGGTTATTTCGGCCTCTTCGGTATCCTCATCCAGCATGGCGGGATCATGCTCTGGCAAGCGCCGCTCAGCAATCTGCTGCTGGTCCCGTTGAGCATTGTCCTGTCGGTCTTTGCCGTGCATTACAGCGGAAAAATCCTCGCGCCCTGGCTACCCAGAGATGAAAGCTCCGCCCTCAGGGAAGAGGAATTTATCGGCGGCATGGCGATTATTACCGGCCACGCCGCCGTCGCCGGTACACCTTGCGAAGGAAAATTTACCGATAAGTTCGGCCAGATTCACTATTTACTGCTGGAACCCGAAAAGGGAAAAGAATTTAAAAAAGGAGACAAGGTGCTGATTGTCTACCGACTTTCCGCAACGCGTTATTTGGCTGAGCGTACCTTCTATGTCTAATTGAGAGGAACTTACATAATGGATGATGTTTTTGGCATATTGCCATCATGGATGTTTACCGCCATCGTTGCGGTTATCGTCTTACTAATTATCGGGATCATTTTTGCTCGCCTCTATCGCCGCGCATCTGCGGAACAGGCGTTTGTCCGTACCGGGCTTGGCGGGCAAAAAGTGGTGATGAGCGGCGGCGCTATTGTGATGCCAATCTTTCACGAAATTATTCCGATCAATATGAATACCCTAAAACTTGAAGTCAGCCGTGCTACCGTCGACAGTCTGATCACCAAAGATCGTATGCGCGTTGACGTGGTCGTTGCTTTCTTCGTGCGTGTAAAACCCTCTGTTGAAGGTATTGCCACCGCCGCACAAACGCTTGGTCAGCGAACTCTGTCGCCGGAAGATCTGCGTATGCTGGTTGAGGATAAATTCGTTGACGCCTTACGCGCTACCGCAGCCCAGATGACGATGCATGAGCTACAGGACACGCGTGAAAACTTCGTTCAGGGCGTACAAAACACCGTTGCGGAAGATTTGTCGAAAAACGGCCTGGAGCTGGAAAGCGTCTCATTAACCAACTTTAACCAAACGTCCAAAGAGCATTTCAATCCAAACAACGCCTTTGATGCCGAAGGGCTGACGAAACTGACGCAGGAAACCGAACGCCGCCGTCGTGAACGTAATGAAGTGGAACAGGATGTGGAAGTGGCGGTGCGCGAAAAGAACCGCGACGCGCTTGAGCGCAAGCTGGAAATCGAGCAGCAAGAAGCCTTTATGACTCTGGAGCAGGAGCAACAGGTTAAAACCCGCACCGCCGAACAAAACGCCAAAATTGCCGCTTTTGAGGCCGAGCGCCATCGTGAAGCAGAACAGACGCGCATACTTGCTGAGCGGCAGATCCAGGAGACGGAGATCGAACGTGAGCAAGCAGTACGGTCCAGGAAAGTTGAGGCCGAGCGTGAAGTACGTATTAAAGAGATCGAACAGCAACAGGTGACAGAAATCGCCAACCAGACGAAATCTATCGCCATTGCCGCCAAATCCGAGCAGCAATCGCAAGCGGAAGCGCGCGCCAACGACGCGCTGGCCGATGCGGTTCGCGCCCAGCAAAACGTAGAAACCACCCGCCAGACCGCCGAAGCGGATCGCGCCAAGCAGGTCGCTCTGATCGCCGCGGCACAGGATGCGGAAACCAAAGCGGTCGAACTGACCGTTCGGGCAAAAGCAGAGAAAGAAGCGGCAGAATTGCAAGCCGCCGCCATCATCGAACTGGCGGAAGCAACGCGTAAAAAAGGTTTGGCGGAAGCCGAAGCACAACGGGCGCTGAATGACGCTATCAACGTACTATCTGACGAACAAACCAGCCTCAAATTTAAACTAGCGCTCTTACAATCGTTGCCTGCTGTTATTGAGAAGTCTGTTGAACCGATGAAATCCATCGACGGCATTAAGATTATTCAGGTCGATGGCCTCAATCGCGGCGCGATGGCGGGCGACGTCGCCGCTGGCGGCGCTAACGGGGGAAACCTGGCGGAACAAGCGTTATCTGCCGCGCTCACCTATCGTACCCAGGCGCCGCTGATCGATTCGCTGTTAAACGAGATTGGCATCGCTGGCGGCTCGCTAAAGGCGCTGACCACGCCGTTGGTTTCATCGGCAACGGATGAGATTAATCGCGAAGCAACGGTAAAAGAGCAATAATCCCCGCCATATCTCCTGTCCCTGGTCATAAGACCGGGGATTTTTTTATCTTTTTTCCACCTTGTCTGTACAAAGCGTTATGACCAGCAGGCCATTTTGCGTGGGCGATCCAGTAACGCAAAATCGGCGGGAGAAAGCCCTTGCGTCAGACAGGCCACTCACCAACAATCGCGATGTCAGCAAGGGGCTTTAATAAGGAAAGGGTTATGATGCACCAGGTCATCATACTGATTGTTCTGTTACTGATAAGTTTCGCAGCTTACTAACAGCCAATCAGAGGGGGGAGAGATCCCCTCTCACCCTTATTCCTTTAATTTAGGTCGAAAAAAAAGCAGCGTCAACCGCGAGATACGCGTCGAAACAAAATGTCCGACGCGCCTTCAAAATCAGCGCCCGCAGCGTCTGTAACGCCTGATGACGCGGTTTTACTTTTCGCTCTCGGTCTGGATCTTTTTGATGATATTGGTCGTGGAACAACCATCTTCGAAGTTCAGCACCATGACTTCGCCGCCGTTGGCCCAGACCTCTTCGCTGCCCGCGATCTCTTCCGGCTTATAGTCGCCGCCTTTTACCAGCAGATCCGGCAGAATACCGGCAATCAGTCGTTGCGGCGTATCCTCTTCAAAAGAGACAACCCAGTCGACCGACTCCAGCGCGCCCAGCACGATCATACGCTGTTCGAGCGGATTAACCGGACGGCTTTCGCCTTTCAGACGTTTAGTCGAGGCGTCACTGTTGACCGCAACAATCAGGCGGTCGCCCAGTTTGCGCGCGTTCGCCAGATAAGAGACGTGGCCCGCGTGCAGAATATCGAAAACGCCGTTGGTCATGACCACTTTCTCGCCACGCTTACGCGCGCTGGCGACGGCCTGTCTCAACTCCTCTTCGGTCATGACGCCGAAAC
Source organism: Salmonella sp. NW645 (assembly GCF_051703725.1). Lineage (NCBI taxonomy): Bacteria > Pseudomonadati > Pseudomonadota > Gammaproteobacteria > Enterobacterales > Enterobacteriaceae > Salmonella > Salmonella sp. NW645. Next base: position 109,756 of record NZ_JAMMKR010000007.1, read on the forward strand.
CGGTATCCGCGCGTCCGCGCACTGCGTTTTCCAGCTCAATAGGGGAAACCGTTGACGTCCCGAGCTTACCTACCACTACGCCCGCTGCCGCATTGGCGAAATAACACGCCTCCTCCAGGGTATTTCCCGCCGCCAGCGTCGCCGCCAGCACGCCGATCACCGTATCGCCCGCACCGGTAACATCATAAACTTCCTGCGCCTGCGTCGGCATATGTAGCGGCGCTTTATTCGGTTGCAGCAGCGTCATTCCCTGTTCGGAACGCGTGACCAACAGCGCGGAAAGGTCGTAATCGGCAATGAGCTTCATACCACGTTCAACCAGTTCGTCTTCGCTTTTACATTTCCCCGCGACCGCCTCGAATTCAGAAAGGTTTGGCGTCAGCAGCGTGGCGCCGCGGTAACGTTCAAAATCCGTTCCTTTCGGATCGATGAGCACCGGCACGCCCGCCTGGCGCGCCAGGGAAATCATAGTCTGCACGCTGGTCAGAGCGCCTTTGGCATAATCGGACAATACCAGCGCGCCGATCGATCCCAGCGCCTGGTTGATACGCTCATGCAACGGCTGCGGGTCCACGCCCTCAAAGCCTTCTTCAAAATCAAGACGAATGAGCTGCTGATTACGTGATAGTACGCGCAGTTTGGTAATCGTCGGATGCGTCGGCACAGAAACGAAGTCGCACTTCACATTGACCTCCGCCAACGTTTTGCTCAGCGCGCGCGCGGCGTCATCAATACCCGTCAGGCCGACCAGACGGGCGTTCGCTCCCAGAGACGCAATGTTCATCGCCACGTTCGCCGCGCCGCCCGGACGTTCCTCAACGGTATTTACCTTAACCACGGGCACCGGCGCTTCCGGTGAAATACGGCAAGTGGGGCCATACCAATAGCGATCCAGCATTACATCACCCACAACCATGACGCCTGCACGTTCAAACGCTGGCAGATTTACTTTCATTCCTGTCTCCTGAGAGATTCAAAATTTGCGCGCGATAATAGCATAATTCAAACGGCTACCAGCCACTTCCGCCAGCTTGCCTGCACCAGCGCGCGCTCTTTGCTAAAACACGTCTGCGCCACATGACCGGGAAGCTCCTGCAACGCCAGGTGGTGCAGTTCATCACGCAGTGTGGTGTAGGCTACCGTCAGCGCCTGCGCTTCGTGTTCATCCATAATGCCGTTTTGCGCCAGAAGCTCCAGGATGCGCACGTTATCAGACCAGCGCGTTAATTTAGGTTTTTCATGAGCGTAGCGCAGTACCAGATATTGCGCGATAAACTCAATATCCGTAATACCGCCTTCATCAGCTTTAATATCAAAACGATCGCGATGCTTATTGCCGAGATGCGCCCGCATTTTCTCGCGCATTTCACGCACTTCAGTCTGCAATGTCTTGCCGTCGCGCGCCGTCGTCATGATAGTGCGGCGTACCGCATCAAACTGTGAGGTAAGTTGTGGGTCGCCATATACCACGCGAGCGCGTACCAACGCCTGATGTTCCCAGGTCCAGGCTTCATGCTGCTGATAATCGGCAAACGCGTCCGCTGAAGTCACCAGCATTCCCGCCGCGCCAGAGGGGCGTAGACGCGCATCCACCTCATACAAAATGCCGGAGGAGGTGCGCGTACTGAACAGATGCATAATGCGCTGCGCCAGGCGCAGATAAAACTGCCGCCCGTCGATTTCGCGTTCGCCGTTGGTCATGACGTCCATCGGACAGTCATGCAGGAAGATGAGATCCAAATCGGAACTGTAGCCCAGCTCCCATCCGCCCAACTTGCCATAACCGACAACCGCAAACCCCCGCCCCTGGCGCTCGTCCAGATGCGCTGGCTGACCATAACGCGCAACCATTTGCGTCCACGCCTGCTGCACCACAGCATCAATCATCGCCTCCGCCAGCCATGTGAGGTGATCGCTCACTTTCATCACCGGCAGCGTACCGGCAATATCCGCCGCCGCAATCCGCAAAAGCTGTGCCTGTTTAAACTGGCGTAATGCCTCCAGTTGTTGTTCTTCGTCTTCTTCCGGCACGCGCAGTAAATATTGACGTAATTCGTCGCGGTAAGCGTCGGTAGCCGTCGGCTGATAAAGCGTGCCGGGGTCGAGCAGTTCATCAAGCAACAACGGATAACGCGCCAGTTGGCTCGCTATCATTGGCGAAGCGGCGCAGAGCATAATCAGGTGTTTCAGCGCGCCGGGAAATTCGCTCAGCAGCTCCAGATAGGTGGTGCGAGTGACAATCCCCGCCAGCAACGGCGTTATCCGCGATAGCGTAACAGCGGCGTCTTCGCGGGAACAAACGTCAGCAAGCAGGTGCGGCATCAGTTGGTCCAGCACTTGCCGCCCGCGCGGGCCGATAGGGCGTTTATCCAGTTCCTTACGGAAGTCAGCGATGAGGGTCAGAACTTGTCGCCGATCCTCATCGGCTAAATGCGCCAGCACTGGCGTCGAATCATCCTCCTGTAGCGCATCCTGCCATACTTCACGCCACGGCTCTGAACGTTCTTCCTCCTGCGGGGTATCGGCTTCATCATCGCCAATTAATTCGTTGAATACGCGGCGTACATTAGCCATATGATCCGTCAGTTCGCCAACAAGCTGCGGCCAATTCTCCGCCTTCATTCCCCAGGCCAGCCGCGCCCGATTCAGATCGTCGGCAGGCAGCGTTTGCGTCTGTTCGTCATTGATGCTTTGCAGCAGATTCTCCAGACGACGTAGAAAAAGATAGGCCACGCGCAGTTGCGCCACGTCATTCTCAGGCAGCAAATGCAGCGCAGCGATAGCATCCAGCGTCGGCAGTAACGAACGCGACTGTAGCGACGGCTCGCGTCCGCCGCGGATGAGCTGGAATACCTGCACGATAAACTCAATTTCACGAATACCGCCCGCGCCAAGTTTAATGTTGTCTTTCAAACCGCGGCGTCGCACTTCGCGGGCGATCATCCCTTTCATATTACGTAGCGACTGGATGACGCTGAAATCGATATAGCGGCGGAAAACGAAAGGCCGCAGCATGGCGCGTAATTCACGAGACCAGGCGTCGTCGTTATCGCCCATTAGCCGCGCTTTCACCATAGCGTAGCGTTCCCAGTCGCGTCCTTGTTCCTGATAGTAATCCTCCAGCGCGGCAAAACTCAGTACCAGCGGGCCGCTGTCGCCAAACGGTCGCAGGCGCATGTCCACCCGATAGACAAAACCATCCATTGTGGGCTGATCCAGCGCTTTGATCAGCCGCTGCCCGAGACGCGTAAAAAACTGGGCGTTATCGAGTTCACGGCGCCCGCCCCGGGTCTCGCCATGTTCCGGCCAGGCGAAAATCAGATCGATATCAGACGAAAAATTCAGTTCGCCACCGCCCAGCTTGCCCATGCCTAAAATCAGCAGCGGCTGCGGAACGCCCTGCGGGTTACAGGGGGTTCCCCATTCGCGGCAACAGGCGGCATACAGCCAGTCACGCGCCCCCACGATGAGCGTCTCCGCCAGATGGCTCAACTGTTGTAAAATAGTCTCGTCGTCCACCAGCGACAGCGTCTGCGCCCAGGCGATGCGTACCATGATGCGACGACGAAAAAGCCTCAGTTCACGCATCAGCGAGGCGTCGTCACAGACACCTGCCAACGCCTCCTGTAACCAGCCAGCATAATGTCGCCATTCATCAGCCTGCGGCGATGCGGATTCCAGTTCGGCAAGCCACTCCGGATGCGCTATCACGCTATCCAGCGCAAAATCGCTAAATGTAAGTACTGACTTCGCCTGCACGCTAAGCGATGTCTCAGTAAATCCTTCTGGTAGGCGCTCAACAACGGTCTGCCAGTACTGCGATAAGGGTGAAGAGAGCGGCGTCATTTAGGGGATATCCTTTAAATAATGCCGGATGGCGGCATTTCGCCTGACCCGGCCTACAAGTCCGCATACCGTAAGCCTGATAAGCGCAGCGTCATCAGGCGCTTTCTACGGTTCTGATTATCGTTTTCCGCTGTGCAACCAGAACGGCTGCTGGTTAATGGCCTCATTACGGAAATGTTCAATTTCAATACGTTGTCCGGTAATAATGGCGTGACGCAATCCCTGCCAGTTCTCCAGCCATGCCTGCGCGATCATCGCATCATAATACCCAGCCAGCAGTAAAACGCTGTCGATATCGCGAGTCAAACGCGGCAACTGGTCGCGATACTTATCACCCAGCGGTTGTCCAAAGACTTTTTTTAATTCAGCAGCATGACGAGAAAGATGAATGTCGGCGAAACGCTTAAAAGAATCGGCCATTTTGGCCTGCGCCTTCGCGTCCAGAAATGGCTGCCAGGCTTTCGTCACCAGCCATTCCGTCAATGCCAGTTTCGCCATCGCCGTTTGCGTACTATAAACGGCTGTGACGGCGGACACCGCGGATGTCATCGTCGCTTCCGCCTGGGTAAGTAGATCACGTAAGTGAGCGCTCGCTTTACGTGGAACAATGCCACCAAAAAGCATTAAGGCATGGCGCACTAATCCCATAGCATCCAGCACGTGTTCTTTCGCCGACTCGTCGCCGCGCAGCCAGAGCTCTTCATGGTACTGCCACTGTGACAACGCCAGATCCAGCGAGGCCTCCAGCCCTTGCTCTACCGTGGCTTTCGCGACGGTCCGCAGAATTGTCGTTGGTGTATTCTCTCGCGGCGCATTCCCCTGCGCCAGATGATAACCTCGCGCCGCCTTACTCAGACTGCCCTGACGCAAACCGGTTTGCGACAGCAGTTGCTTCGCCAGTTTTAACACGGCGCGCGTATCGCCGCGAAGCAACTCAAGCTCCAGCTCACAAATCGGTTCGGCAAACTCGCCCGCTTTTACGTCGCCGAGATCGAGCGCAATTTCAATCCTGCTGCCGTCAACGTCCAGACACCATTTTTCCCGGTAAAAATCGGTACTGAACAGCGGCTGTACGCTTGATGCCAGGCCGGCGGGCAGGTTACCATCCGGCCAGACCTCCGCCGGAAGTTGCGTCAGATCCAGCACGGGTTCGCTTAGCGCGACATTGTATTCGGGTCGCTGGTGCAGCCCGCCCGTTACCCGGCCGGCAATTTTCATGGTCATTTCATAGCGCCCATTTTCACCACGAATACGCAGCCCCATATCATGGCGGCGTAGCCAGTTATCAGGCGTTTCGAAGTAGATATTCAGCAACTGGCTGGGCGCATGATGCTCACCGCCGAGCGTATGAAGATGATTTCGCAGCGCATCTACGGCGTCGTGATTGACGATAAACTTTAATTCGATTTCCTGAGCCATGGCCTTGTACTTATGGGTTATGTCACATCTGGGAAGATTCTTGGCGAACTTACCCGCATTATTTTTGTCAGTAGATAGTATTTTGCGCCAAATTGCCATGCAACGAGCAATTTGACGGGCGTAAAAGTTTGACGTAGCGGCAAAGGCGACACAGATGATTCCGATTGATGTCGACTACTTTGCGTAGCGACACTGATGCCGTTACTATCGTTCCACTTTCTCTGACAATAACGACAGCCTGATGCCAAAATTACGCCTGATTGGACTAACTTTACTTGCGCTTAGCGCCACCGCCGTCTCTCATGCTGAAGAGACGCGTTACGTTTCTGATGAACTGAATACCTGGGTCCGCAGCGGTCCGGGAGATAATTATCGCCTTGTGGGTACCGTCAACGCCGGCGAGGAAGTCACGCTCTTACAGAGCGATGCCAACTATGGTCAAATTAAAGACAGTTCTGGTCGTACTGCCTGGATACCGTTAAAAGAACTGAATACCACGCCAAGCCTGCGTACCCGCGTGCCGGATCTGGAAAATCAGGTCAAAACGTTGACCGATAAACTCAACAATATTGATACCACGTGGAATCAGCGCACCGCCGATATGCAGCAGAAAGTGGCGCAAAGCGACAGCGTCATCAACGGGCTAAAAGAAGAGAACCAGAAGCTGAAAAACGAGCTGATTGTCGCGCAGAAAAAAGTTAGCGCCGCGAATCTGCAACTGGATGACAAACAGCGCGCCATTATTATGCAGTGGTTTATGTATGGCGGCGGCGTATTGGGTATTGGCTTGCTGTTAGGGCTGGTGCTGCCGCATATGATCCCAAGCCGTAAACGCAAAGACCGCTGGATGAACTAAATCGCCTTCTCTGCGGCACTGTCTTATCATGAGAGGATGATCGTTTTTAAAAGGAAAGTGGCGTGAAGATTTATCTGGTCGGTGGTGCGGTTCGGGATGCGTTGTTAGGGCTACCGGTTAAAGATAAAGATTGGGTCGTTGTCGGCGCCACGCCGCAGGAGATGCTTGATGCGGGCTACCAGCAGGTAGGCCGTGATTTTCCTGTGTTTCTCCATCCGCAAACTCACGAAGAATACGCGCTGGCGCGTACTGAGCGTAAATCCGGTTCCGGCTACACGGGCTTCACCTGTTATGCCGCGCCGGACGTTACCCTGGAAGCCGATCTCCAGCGTCGCGATCTGACCATTAATGCTCTGGCGCGCGACGATGACGGCCAGATTATCGACCCTTACCACGGGCGCCGGGATCTGGAGGCGCGTCTACTGCGCCATGTCTCTCCCGCGTTTAGCGAAGATCCCTTGCGCGTATTGCGCGTGGCGCGTTTTGCCGCCCGTTACGCTCATCTGAGTTTCCGTATCGCCGATGAAACACTGTCGCTAATGCGCGACATGACCGCGGCAGGCGAGCTGGAACATCTGACGCCGGAACGGGTATGGAAAGAGACGGAAAATGCGCTTACCACCCGCAATCCGCAGGTTTACTTCCAGGTATTGCGCGACTGCGGCGCCCTGCGCGTCCTGTTTCCGGAAATCGACGCCCTGTTTGGCGTACCCGCGCCGGCAAAGTGGCATCCGGAAATTGATACCGGAGTTCATACGCTGATGACGCTGTCGATGGCCGCTATGCTCAGTCCGCAGCTTGATGTCCGTTTCGCCACGCTTTGTCATGATCTGGGCAAAGGCTTAACGCCGAAAAACCTCTGGCCGCGCCATCATGGCCACGGCCCGGCGGGCGTGAAACTGGTCGAACAGTTATGCCAGCGTTTGCGCGTCCCCAATGACCTGCGTGATTTAGCTAAACTGGTCGCCGAATACCACGATCTGATCCACACCTTTCCGATACTCCAGCCGAAAACGATCGTTAAGCTGTTTGACGCCATTGATGCATGGCGTAAACCGCAGCGCGTCGAGCAGATTGCGCTGACCAGCGAGGCCGATGTCCGTGGACGTACCGGATTTGAAGCGTCGGATTACCCGCAGGGGCGCTGGCTGCGCGAAGCCTGGCAGGTGGCGCAGGCGGTACCGACGAAAGAGGTGGTGGAGGCCGGATTTAAGGGCATTGAGATTCGCGAGGAGCTGACAAAGCGACGAATTGCAGCGGTCGCCAACTGGAAAGAGAAGCGCTGCCCGAACCCCGCCAGCTAAACGCCATCCGGCACGATAAATTGCCTGATGGCGCTGCGCTTATCAGACCGACAAAACAGTTAGGCCGGACAAGGCGGTACGCCGCCATCCGGCAGGTCAATCATCAGAAGAAGACAACGTAAACGGCAGCCGCCACCACAAAGCGGTAAATCGCAAACGGAATAAACGAGATACGCTTAATCAGTTGCAGGAAGGTCTTGATGGCGATCAGCGCCACCACAAACGCCGTCACAAAGCCCACTGCGAACATCGGAATATCCGCTGCGGTCAGGAATGACCAACTTTTGTAGAGATCCAGAACCGTTGCGCCCATCATCATCGGCACAGCCAGTAAGAACGAGAACTCAGAGGCGGCGTAACGGCTGACGCCCATCAGCATCCCACCGGAAATGGTCGCTCCGGAACGCGAGAAGCCCGGCCACAGCGCCAGACACTGGAAACAGCCAATCATAAACGCCTGACGATACGTCATATCATCCAGCCCCGGCGCGCGCGGTTCTTTCGGCTTCAGGCACTCGGCGGCAATCAGCAACAGACCGCCTACCACCAGCGCGTACATCACGTTAATCGGGTTAAATAGCGACTTGATCGTGTCATGAAAGACTAACCCCAGCACCACCGCCGGAATCATGCCCAGCAGGATGTGAATCAACGTTAATCGACCTTTACTTTCACCTTCACGCTGTAGCGGGCGGCCAAAGTGAATACCGATGAGACCAAACAACCGCCGCCAGAACATCACCACGACCGCCAGAATAGATCCAAGTTGAATCACCACTTCGAATGTCTTGGCCGTATCGCCTTCAAACCCCAGCAGATGACCCACAATAATCATATGGCCCGTGCTGGATACCGGCAAAAACTCCGTCAATCCTTCGACCACACCCAAAATTGCCGCTATCAGCAGCGAGTGCATATCGCTCATCAATAAACCCCTAAAATGAAAAACACTGCAAAAATGGATCTCGCGTTAAGACCCCATATATAACCGTTTGGTTTAAAAAATATAAAATTATTTATTTTTATTTCAGATTATTGCCACGCTCAATAATTACCCCTACGTTCGCCGCGCGCGCGACGGCGCCAGGCTTGCTCAGTTTGATGCGAACCCACGGAGAATTAAATCGACTAAGCAGCAGATCCGCCACCTCTTCCGCCACGCGCTCGACCAGAGCAAAACGCCCGCCTTCGACATGATTTATCACCGTGTCGGCGATATCCGCGTAACTTAGACAATCTGCGACATCATCGCTTTTCGCCGACTTACGGTTATCCCACGCCATTTCGATATCGAACACCAGTTTTTGCTCGATAGTCTGTTCCCAGTCGTAAACACCGATAGTGGTGATTACCGAAAGTTGCTCTATAAATACAATATCCATCACGACCTGCCTGCTTTTTGGCTAACCCGGATACCACTTCCGGCGAAATGTGCGTATTATCCACAGAAATAGTAAATAAAACGACACTTTCAATACGGAACAGCTTATGAGTGCAATCGCGCCTGGAATGATCCTCTTCGCGTACCTCTGCGGCTCAATTTCCAGTGCCATTCTGGTTTGCCGCATCGCCGGGCTGCCCGATCCGCGTGAAAGCGGCTCCGGCAACCCGGGCGCGACGAACGTATTACGAATCGGTGGCAAGGGAGCGGCTGTCGCGGTACTTATTTTTGACATCCTTAAAGGCATGTTGCCCGTCTGGGGCGCGTATGCGTTAGGCGTTACCCCTTTCTGGCTGGGGCTTATCGCTATCGCCGCCTGTCTGGGGCATATCTGGCCGGTCTTTTTTGGCTTTAAAGGTGGGAAAGGCGTAGCAACCGCATTTGGTGCCATTGCGCCCATCGGCTGGGATTTAACCGGCGTTATGGCTGGCACCTGGCTGCTGACGGTCCTGTTAAGCGGTTATTCATCGTTAGGGGCGATTGTCAGCGCCTTGATTGCGCCGTTTTACGTCTGGTGGTTTAAACCGCAGTTCACCTTCCCGGTGTCGATGCTGTCATGTCTCATTTTGCTGCGCCATCATGACAACATCCAGCGTCTGTGGCGTCGCCAGGAGACGAAAATCTGGACGAAGCTGAAAAAGAAACGCCAGAAAGATTCGGAGTAGTTTTTTACGCTATGCCGTGCCTGCGCATCGCCGGATAAATAGCTCGGTGATAGGCGTACATATCGAATCCGCCGCGCGTCACCCTTCCACCATTGGCGTGGTTAGGCGCGATTTTCGGCCTGATCTTCCTGGTGCTGCTGATCGTCACCGGGCTGTTGTGGATGCCCGTCGTTTTACTGTAAACCCGTTGGGGCGGCATGATGTCGCCCCCTTTTTTCCGCTTTTACGCCGCCGGCAGCTCGGCCAGCGGCCAGCGCGGACGTACCGTTACGCCAAGATCCGCCGTAACGCCCGCCTTAAACCGCACCATTCCGGCATAGGCGATCATCGCCCCGTTGTCAGTACAAAACTCCGGACGCGCATAGAACACTTCGCCGCGGCGTTTTTGCATCATTTCGGCAAGCTTCGCACGCAGCGTGCGGTTAGCGCTGACGCCGCCCGCCATGACCAGACGCTTAAAACCGGTGCTTTCCAGCGCGCGCTTGCACTTGATCATCAGCGTATCCACGACCGCATCTTCAAAAGCGCGCGCGATATCAGCGCGAGTTTGTTCGTCGTCGCCATTACTACGAATGGTGTTAGCGGCAAAGGTTTTCAGACCGGAAAAACTAAAATCCAGCCCCGGACGATCGGTCATCGGGCGCGGAAAGACAAAACGTCCCGCCGTCCCCTGCGACGCCATTTTCGACAGCATCGGGCCGCCAGGATAATCCAGCCCCAACAATTTGGCGGTTTTATCAAACGCTTCACCGGCGGCATCGTCAATCGACTCTCCCAGCAGTTCGTACTGACCGATTCCGGTCACGCTAATGAGCTGCGTATGTCCGCCGGAGACCAGTAGCGCCACAAACGGGAAATCCGGAGGGTTATCCTCCAGCATCGGCGCCAGCAGATGACCTTCCATATGGTGTACAGGAATGGCCGGCGCATTCCAGGCAAATGCCAGCGAACGCCCGACGGTTGCGCCGACCAGCAGCGCGCCGACCAGGCCCGGGCCTGCGGTATAGGCCACCGCGTCGATATCGCTCGCCGTCAGACCGGCTTCTTTTAATGCCGCCTGAATCAGCGGCACGGTTTTACGCACATGATCGCGGGAAGCCAGTTCAGGCACTACGCCGCCGTAGTCAGCATGTAATTTCACCTGACTATACAATTGGTTGGCTAACAGACCTTTTTTGTCGTCGTAAATAGCGATGCCGGTTTCATCGCAGGATGTTTCAATACCCAGTACACGCATGACTTGTTTTACCTCGCTCTAATACCGCGCAGTGTAGGTCGAATGCGGGTGGATGTATACCCTCAGTCCCGACTTCGTGTATACTCCCTCACCTTATAAAAGTCCCTTTCAAAAAAGGCCGCGGTGCTTTACAAAGCAGCAGCAATTGCAGTAAAATTCCGCACCATTTTGAAATAAGCTGGCGTTGATGCCAGCGGCAAACCGAATTAATCAAAGGTGAGAGGCACATGCCGGTAATTAAAGTACGTGAAAACGAGCCGTTCGACGTAGCTCTGCGTCGCTTCAAGCGTTCCTGCGAAAAAGCAGGTGTTCTGGCGGAAGTTCGTCGTCGTGAGTTCTATGAAAAACCGACGACCGAACGTAAGCGCGCTAAAGCTTCTGCAGTGAAACGTCACGCGAAGAAACTGGCTCGCGAAAACGCACGCCGTACTCGTCTGTACTAATCTTTTGAGAGCGGGCTGCTCTCAATTCAGATCGAGTTGTAGTTGTAAGGCCGTGCTTCCGAAAGGAATGCGCGGCTTGTTTTCGTTTATGCATTAGCATATACACAAAATCATTCATGCTGCGTCCAGGCGGCAAGAGAGCAAGTCCCCGGCGCTTACGCAAGTCAGCGACAGGGGTGAGCGAACGTAGTCAACACTGCGGCAGCCTGAAGAATGACGTGTATAAAAGGGGCATATGGCTGGACGAATCCCACGCGTATTCATTAATGACCTGCTGGCGAGAACCGATATCGTCGATCTGATCGACGTGCGCGTAAAACTCAAGAAACAGGGCAAGAACTATCACGCGTGTTGTCCATTCCATAATGAGAAAACCCCTTCTTTCACCGTAAACGGTGAAAAACAGTTTTATCACTGCTTTGGATGCGGCGCGCATGGCAATGCGATCGACTTTTTGATGAATTACGACAAGCTCGAATTTGTCGAAACCGTCGAAGAATTAGCGGCCATGCATAACCTGGAAATTCCCTATGAAGCAGGCACCGGGCTTAGCCAGATAGAGCGCCATCAACGGCAAAACCTCTATCAGTTGATGAATGGTCTGAATGACTTTTATCAGCAGTCGCTTACCCATCCTGCGGCAAAACCTGCGCGTGACTATCTGCAAAAGCGCGGTCTGAGCGCTGAAATTATTCAGCGTTTCGCCATTGGCTTCGCGCCGCCTGGTTGGGATAACGCGTTAAAGCGCTTCGGTAATAACAGCGATAACAAGGCATTGTTGCTGGATGCCGGAATGCTGGTCAATAACGAGCAGGGCAGCACTTACGATCGTTTCCGTAATCGGGTCATGTTCCCTATCCGGGACAAACGCGGCAGGGTGATTGGTTTTGGCGGTCGAGTTCTGGGGAACGACACGCCGAAATACCTTAACTCTCCGGAAACGGACATTTTCCATAAAGGCCGCCAGCTATATGGTCTTTATGAGGCTCAGCAATATAGTGCTGAACCGCAACGCTTGCTTGTGGTCGAAGGTTATATGGATGTCGTCGCACTAGCGCAATACGACATTAACTATGCGGTTGCTTCGCTGGGTACCTCAACCACGGCAGACCATATGCATATGTTATTCCGGGCGACGAACAACGTAATTTGCTGTTACGACGGCGACCGGGCTGGCCGTGATGCCGCCTGGAGAGCGCTGGAAACAGCAATGCCTTATATGACCGATGGTCGGCAGGTACGCTTTATGTTTTTACCTGACGGCGAAGACCCGGATACGCTGGTGCGTAAAGAAGGCAAGGCGGCTTTTGAAGCGCGGATGGAGCAGGCGCAGCCGCTCTCTACGTTTCTGTTTAATAGCCTCCTGCCGCAGGTGGATTTAAGCTCGCCGGATGGCAGCACGCAGTTAGCCGCACTGGCGCTGCCGCTCATTAATCAGGTGCCTGGCGACGCACACCGTATTCAGTTGCGCCAGACGTTGGGGCTGAAGTTAGGCATTTTCGATGATAGTCAGCTTGATCGTTTAGTGCCAAAACAGGCGGAAAGCGGCGTTTCCCGCCCGGCTCCGCAGCTAAAACGCACGACCATGCGTATACTGATAGGATTACTGGTGCAAAATCCGGATCTCGCGCCGTTAGTGCCGCCCTTAGACGCGCTGGATGAGAATAAGCTGCCTGGGCTTGGCTTATTTAAAGAATTGGTCAAAACTTGTTTGGCTCAGCCAGGTCTTACTACCGGACAACTTCTGGAACTCTACCGTGGCACAAATGATGCTGCGACCCTTGAAAAATTATCGATGTGGGACGATATAGCAGATAAGGCGATTGCCGAAAAGACCTTTACCGACTCACTCAACCATATGTTTGATTCGCTGCTGCAACTGCGACAAGAAGAGCTGATCGCTCGCGATCGCACTCACGGTTTAAGCAGCGAAGAACGCCGAGAGCTCTGGACGTTAAACCAGGAGCTGGCCAGAAAATGAATTTAACGGCTTAAATGCCGCATATCGATCGGGAAGCCCCCGACAGCCGCAGTGAGAGGCAGCGGCCAAAATATAAGTATGCCCTCGCTTTAAATGTCGACAGCTATACCGTCGACACCAATCAAACGAATAAGTGTGGATACCGTCTTATGGAGCAAAACCCGCAGTCACAGCTGAAACTTCTTGTCACCCGTGGTAAGGAGCAAGGCTATCTGACCTATGCTGAGGTCAATGACCATCTGCCGGAAGATATCGTCGATTCAGATCAAATTGAAGATATCATCCAAATGATCAACGACATGGGTATTCAGGTAATGGAAGAAGCGCCTGATGCCGATGATCTGCTGCTGGCTGAAAATACCACCAGCACCGATGAAGATGCGGAAGAAGCTGCTGCACAAGTTCTGTCCAGTGTTGAGTCTGAAATCGGTCGTACGACTGACCCGGTACGCATGTATATGCGTGAAATGGGCACTGTTGAACTATTGACCCGGGAAGGCGAAATCGACATCGCTAAACGTATCGAAGACGGGATCAACCAGGTTCAATGCTCCGTTGCCGAATACCCGGAAGCCATTACCTATCTGCTGGAACAGTACGATCGCGTTGAGGCTGAAGAGGCTCGTTTGTCCGATCTTATCACCGGCTTTGTCGATCCGAACGCGGAAGAAGAGATGGCGCCGACCGCAACTCACGTCGGTTCTGAACTCTCCCAGGAAGACCTGGATGATGACGAAGACGAAGATGAAGAAGACGGCGACGATGACGCCGCCGATGACGACAACAGCATTGACCCTGAACTGGCACGCGAAAAATTCGCTGAGCTGCGCGCGCAATACGTCGTTACGCGCGACACCATCAAAGCGAAAGGCCGCAGCCATGCTGCCGCGCAGGAAGAGATTCTGAAGCTGTCTGAAGTGTTCAAACAGTTCCGTCTGGTACCGAAGCAATTCGACTATCTGGTCAACAGTATGCGCGTGATGATGGATCGCGTGCGTACTCAGGAACGTTTGATCATGAAGCTCTGCGTCGAGCAGTGCAAAATGCCGAAGAAGAACTTTATCACGCTGTTTACCGGTAACGAAACCAGCGAAACCTGGTTCAACGCCGCTATCGCGATGAACAAACCGTGGTCGGAAAAACTGCACGATGTCGCGGAAGAAGTGCAACGCTGCCTGCAAAAACTGCGGCAGATTGAAGAAGAGACCGGTCTGACCATCGAACAGGTGAAAGACATCAACCGTCGCATGTCCATCGGGGAAGCGAAAGCCCGCCGTGCGAAGAAAGAGATGGTTGAAGCGAACTTACGTCTGGTTATTTCTATCGCTAAGAAATACACCAACCGTGGCTTGCAGTTCCTTGACCTGATTCAGGAAGGCAACATCGGTCTGATGAAAGCGGTTGATAAATTTGAATACCGTCGTGGTTACAAGTTCTCCACCTACGCAACCTGGTGGATCCGTCAGGCGATCACCCGTTCTATCGCGGATCAGGCGCGCACCATCCGTATTCCGGTGCATATGATTGAGACCATCAACAAGCTCAACCGTATTTCTCGCCAGATGCTGCAAGAGATGGGCCGCGAGCCAACGCCGGAAGAGCTGGCTGAACGGATGCTGATGCCGGAAGATAAAATTCGTAAGGTGCTGAAGATTGCCAAAGAGCCTATCTCCATGGAAACGCCGATCGGCGACGATGAAGATTCGCATCTGGGTGATTTCATCGAGGATACCACCCTCGAGCTGCCGCTGGACTCTGCCACTACCGAGAGCCTGCGCGCCGCCACTCACGACGTTTTGGCTGGCCTGACCGCTCGTGAAGCGAAAGTGCTGCGTATGCGTTTCGGTATCGATATGAACACCGACCACACGCTGGAAGAAGTGGGTAAACAGTTCGATGTTACCCGCGAACGTATCCGTCAGATCGAAGCGAAGGCGCTGCGTAAACTGCGCCACCCGAGCCGTTCTGAAGTGCTGCGCAGCTTCCTCGACGATTAATTGTAAATATGTGCATAAGCCCTCCATCGTGAGGGCTTTTTTATTAAGGAAATCTGGCAATGCAGCAAGGATACTATTCTCTCCCCGCCCTTCTTTCCGCTCTCGATGCCGGGAAAAAAGTGAAATATCTGTGGTTCTGGGGTCATCAACCTGCCGCGAATAACGAAATTACCGCCTCTTGCTTTAGTCAGTGGTGGCAGGGTTCACCTTTTACCTATGATGGTATAACTTACGCCACCGCAGAACACTGGATGATGGCAGGAAAAGCGCGGCTGTTTAACGACAGTAAAACACTTGCCAGAATTCTGGCAGCGGCAACCCCGGCTGAAGCAAAAAAGCTGGGGAGACAGGTGACAAACTTTGATGAACAACGCTGGCAAGACTGCTGCTTTGAGCTGGTCAGTGAGGGGAATTATCACAAATTTAGCCAACATTCGGCATTAAAAACATTCTTGCTAAATACGCAGCCTCGCATTCTGGTTGAAGCCAGTCCGGTGGATAAAATCTGGGGAATTGGCCTTGCAAAAGATCATCCCCATGCCGGTGTGCCATCTCACTGGAAGGGGAAAAATCTGCTGGGATTTGCGCTTATGGTAGTCAGAGACCGTTTGGCGGAAGAATAAATCCGTATCTGTGAGGAGCGGTGCTTTGCCCACTCATAACTTCGTTACACTGTACTTCACAAGCCCCGCATCACCAGCGCCTGGTCCAGCTCGTGATATGCTTCCACCAGCTTCTCAAGTGAAACGCGACTCAAACCACTCGGATTTGGCAACACCCAAATTTGCGTCGCGCCAATGGTGTGCGTTTGTTTTCCCCACTGTGTGCCGCGCTGGCTGAATCCCTGTTCAAAAGCCTGTTTACCAAGCACCGCCAGCGCCGCAGGCTGATAGTCCTCTATCTTTTCAATCAGGTTGCGTCCGCCGCTACGTAATTCATGCAACTTCACCTCAGTCGCTTGTACTGTCGGTCGGTCGACGAGTTTCGTTACCCCGCAGCGAAAATCCAGTAATTTTTCCGCCTCTTCCGGTTTCAACTGTCGATCGGTGAAACCGGCCAAATGAATAACTTTCCAAAAACGATTCGCGGGATGCGCAAACGGAAAGCCGGTATTCGCCGAGGAAAGTCCCGGATTGATGCCGCAAAAAACCACCCGTAGCCCTGGCGCCAGTATGTCCTTAACCATTATTACTCCTGAGCAATACAACGTACTTTAAGTATAACGGGTTGAAAACACATTGTTTATAAAAACAGCACCCGCACGGTTACGGCTGGATTACAGCGTAAAGTTACATTATAATCCACCGCCACGGCCCCTTAGCTCAGTGGTTAGAGCAGGCGACTCATAATCGCTTGGTCGCTGGTTCAAGTCCAGCAGGGGCCACCAAATTTTAGCTTTAAAATCATATAATTAAGCCACTCTAAAGAGTGGCTTTTTTGTTTCTGACAGGGTCGCCCCATACCGCTATTTACGATGCCAATAGGCTGCCGCACGTACCAGGTGTGGATCAAACCCCTTTTCAAAGCACTGACTTAAACGTTTTACCGTTTTGCCTTCGCCAGTAATCCAGATGAAATAGTCTGATTCTGGTATTGTCAGCTGCGACAGGCGCGTTTGTATTGCCTGTTCATCGCCGCCAACAACATATTCCACAGTAATATCCGTCAAATGGGCGAGATAATCGCGATATTCGGCATCCTGAATGCTCACCAGCGCGGTTACCGCAGGGCGCGCAGGCAGACGACTAAGCGATTCCAGACGACGACGCAGCGCAGGCATACCGGACTCATCGCAGACATAAACCTGACAGGCATAATCCTCCGGCACCACCAGCGAACCGCGCGGCCCGCCGATCGTCAGTGTATCGCCTTCACGGGCTTCCATTGCCCAACGGCTGGCTACGCCGCCATCGTGGATAAAGAAATCCAGCGCCAGCTCGCGACGCGCCTCATCATACAGCGGCGTGTAATCCCTGGAGACCGGACGAACGCCCTCCCCCCAGATAATACCTTCCTCAGTGACTGTCGGAGGCGTAAAGCGACAGCCTGGCTCAGGGAAAAAAACTTTCGTGTGATCGTCAAAGCCCAGGGAGGTGAAACCGTCCAGCGCCTCGCCGCCAAGTACGATCCGCTGAAATCCTGCGCTAATACGTTCTACCCGCAGAACGGTCAGCTCGCGAAAACGCAGTTCATTACGAACACGTTGTGGGTAGCGTACGGATGATGTCGTCATTTTTTGCCTTCGTGAAGTAATACGATATATCTAAATTAAAGTTTTAAATGATAATGATTGTTAATCAGTAAAAATGCAACTGTTTTTTGATAGTGTTCTGGCAACGAGTCGCTAACTATAACCTTAGAATAAAACGTTATAAATTAATAGATTATAGCAACAATCGCTTTTACCCTTGCTAAAACCCATCATTTAGATATAAATTAGATATATCTAAATAAGCAGGAGGCAATGATGCAAAATCAACATGAAGGGTGTTGCAAAAACCGGGATCATAAGCACGATGGTTGCTGCAAAGATCGCGAACATCAGCATGAAGGCTGCCATAGCGCGCATCAGCATGAGAACGCCAGTTGCGGCGGCGAACACCGTCACGGACACGGCTGTGGTCGTCATGGACAGGGCGGTGGTCGACGTCAGCGATTTTTTGGCCACGGGGAACTTCGGCTGGTCATTCTTGATATCCTGACCCGGGACGCCAGCCACGGCTATGAACTGATTAAAGCGATAGAAAACCTGACGGGGGGCGGCTATACGCCAAGCGCTGGTGTGATCTACCCTACGCTGGATTTTTTACAGGATCAGCAATTTATCACGATTAGCGACGAAGAAGGCGGGCGGAAAAAAATCGCGATTACCGCGAACGGCGCGCAATGGCTTGATGAAAATCGCGAACACCTGACGCATATTCAGGCGCGGCTAAAAGCCCGTTGTGTGGGCATGGAGTTACGTAAAAATCCGCAGATGAAGCGGGCGCTGGATAACTTCAAGGCCGTGCTGGATCTGCGGATAAACCACAGCGATATCAACGACGCGCAAATCAAACGCATTATCGGCGTGATTGATCGCGCGGCGCTGGAAATCGCCGAACTGGATTAAGCGGGCTGCGTGTCCTCTTCGCGGACGCGGAACACGTTAACCAGCTCTTTTAAATGTAACGCCTGTTCGTTCAGCGACGCTGCGGCGGCAACAGACTCTTCCACAAGGCAGGAGTTTTGTTGCGTGGCGGCGTCAATCAGGCCAATCGCGCTGTTAATCTGCGAAATACCGTCAGTTTGCTCACGGCTGGCCTGCCCAATCTCGCGTAATATCACATCCATCTCTTCGACGTTATCCACCATGCCATTAATCAGGGCGCTGGCTTTCTCCACCAGGTGCATCCCTTCCTGAGTCTGACTGGTTGAATCTTCAATCAAATTACGGATTTCACTGGCTGACGAGGCGCTCTTTTGCGCCAACTGGCGAACCTCTCCGGCGACAACGGCAAAACCACGTCCATGTTCGCCCGCGCGCGCCGCTTCAACCGCCGCGTTCAGCGCCAGAATATTGGTCTGAAAGGCAATGGAATCAATGATATTGATGATATCCGACATACGATTTGCCGTATCGTTAATGACGCGCATTTTCTGCGTCACTTGATTCATCATCTCCCCATTGTTTTTCACCACGCTGGCGGCGCCGGCAGAGAGTTTGGTCGCTTCACTGGTATGGTCAGCCGTATTTTTAACCGTGGCGGTAATCTGTTCCATCGACGCCGCCGTTTCTTCAACCGAGCTGGCCTGCTCTTCCGTACGCGCCGCCAAATCCTGGTTACCGGCGACAATTTGCGCCGCCGCCGTGGAGATACTCTCCGAACCGTTTTGCACTTCCTGTACGATATCCAGCAGACGCGTTTTCATCGCCATTAACGCTTGCAGTAGTACGCCTGTTTCATCTTTATAGTCGGTGGTGATATGACGAGTCAGATCGCCATCGGCGATCGCCTCGGCAAAGCGTACCGCGTCATCAAGCGGTCGGGTAATAGAACGCACAATATACCATCCCATTACGCCTCCGGCGGCGATGCTTATCAGCGCCAAAGTGATTAACAGCGTCCGATTATTTTTAAAATCCTCTTTGACCTGCACGCTCGCTTCATGCATCTGCGCGTCCTGAACAGCGATAAGTTCCTGGACTTTGTCCTTATAGACTTTTTGCACCTGCACCGTTCTGGTCATCATCTCCTGAATGGCCGCCTGACGATTATTGCTTTGAATATCTTTCAAAATACGGAATCTGGACTCCAGGTATTGCTGGCGCGCTTCACGGATCTCATTAATGATTTTCTGTGAATCCGCATCGTGACTATTTTCCCTGGAAAGCTCATCCAGTAAAGCCGAAATGCGCTGGCTTATCTCACTGAGTTCTTTCTGCGAGCTCTGGCTCCAGCGCCCCTCTTCATCCAGTAACATGAGCTGCTGCGCGATGATGAAATCATTAAAATTATCGATTAACAGATTGGCTTTTACCGTGGTGGGATAATCATTGGTAATAATGTCCTGCATACCCGTATTAGCCCGATCAAGGCTAAACAAAGACAGAGCGGAACTCACCACCATGAGAACAATGAATAAGCCAAAGGCCATAAATAATTTTGAACGTATTTTAATGTTATGCAAAAACATATTTTCTCCCTGGGATTGCATATCCTCATACAGGAAGATTTATCGGCAATAATGTTACTAACTTTATGATATTGATCGCTTTTTATTTCGGAACATTATTAGTAAGTAATTTTTATTGTTCACAGAAAGATGAACCAATAGTGCCATAAATTGGCACCAATAATGAAAGAAATACGCTAAAAGGTTAACCATTTCTTATTTATCAACTGAGCTTATACCTATTAATAGGTAGGTAGGAAGAAGGAATAAATATCACATTATTTTTAACATCACAGGCCACTGATACTCTCTGTGATGGCAGGCACCGCCTTCTATCAGAGCGCATCCGCCCGGTAAGCTTGTTGCTACCGGGCGGATGTCATTACCGTTGCGACCTACAAATAAACTTAATGCAGTACCGTGACCGCATCCTCCAGCCGGCTGGCACGGTGTTTTACCATCGCGGAGACTTGTGCGCTCTCTTCCACCAGCGCCGCATTCTTCTGGGTTATGCGGTTCAACTCGTCCACGGCGCGAGTCAGGCTGGAAAGCCCATCTGTCTGTTCCTGCGTCGACTGGCTGATCCGTGCGATAAGCAGGGTGACATTTTGCACCTGGGCTACAATGTCATCCATGGTACGGCCTGCGGCGTGAACCTGCTCGGAGCCTGACTGCACCTTTGTTGCGCTGGCGTCAATTAATTTACGAATATCGTTCGCCGCGTTAGCGCTGCGGCTGGCAAGATGGCGTACCTCGCCAGCAACCACGGCAAACCCTTTCCCCTGCTCGCCCGCTCTCGCCGCTTCTACCGCCGCATTCAGCGCCAGGATATTCGTCTGAAAAGCGATATCGTTAATTAGCGTGGTGATCGTCCCGATACGTTGCGTACTGTGAGCGATATCATCCATCGTTTTAATCACCGTATCCATCGCCTCACCTCCCTGAGTCGCCGCGCTACTGGCCGCCATGGAAAGCTTATCCGCAGCGGAAGCCGTCTCGGAATTGAGCTTCACGGACTCCGCCATCTGGTTCATGGTCGTTACCGTTTCCTGAACATTCTCCACGGTCTGACGGGTGTGTTCGTTCAGATCATTATTACCCTTCGCCAGCCTTTCACTGCCGTTTCTGACGCTGGAAACCTGACTTGATACGTCATTGATCAGCCAGCGGCACATCAAGCCAAGCTGCCCCACGGCCCTCAGCGTCAGCCCCAACTCATCGCTACGATTAAGGTGTTGTACGCTGTTGCGTTCGCCGGTCGCCACTTTCAGCGCCTGCGTCGCCACATTTTCAATGGGACGCACAATTTGCCATTCAAATAGCGCCGTACCTGCCAGCATCGCCAACGCGCCCAACAGCAACGCCTGCCATGAGGTATCCGTACCGAACAGCGCCAACGCCAGCATTACGGCCATTAGCCCCATAATACTACGCACTCGCCAGCGAACAGGCATAGCGGGCAGTTTGCCCAGCAAGCCCTGACGAACCACCAGGCCTTTATGAATACGTTTACTACACCGCCCTTCATTTAGCGCCTGATATAAAGGCTCGACGGCGGCAATCTCATCATCCGTGGCGCGGGTACGGATCGACATATATCCCGTCACACGCCCTTCACGTATCATCGGTACCGCGTTGGCCCGCACCCAATAATGGTCGCCGTTTTTACGCCGGTTTTTCACAATGCCGCTCCACGGTTCGCCCTGTTTTAGGGTGTACCACATATCTGCGAAGGCAGCTTTCGGCATATCCGGATGACGCACCAGATTATGTGGCTGCGCCAGTAACTCGTTTAACTGATAGCCGCTCACTTGGACAAAAGTGTCATTGGCGTGAGTGATATAGCTTTCCAGGTCGGTCGTAGACATCAGAGTGGTATCATCATCCAGCGGGGTATTTAGCTGGCTGACGTAGGGATGAGAAGACATGATAGCGTCCTGTGCAGGTTATCTGGATGTTAATTTTTCGCTCAGATGTTATTTCGGCGCTAATCTATTTATCTTTAGTTGTTAAAATTGCTCTGGATCGCAATTTGCGATTAATCCTTAATATTTGTACGATTTTCACCTCATCCTGCGCCTTATTTTCATTATGAAATTGTTTAGCATGGACAACCTTTTTCTTTAAAATCTGCCCTGGCTCACCTTTTTCTCACGCCGCCGTTAACGCAACACACCGTAAACCATAAAACAAGATCTGCTCAAAATGCATCCAATTGTTAACACATAACATTAAATGTTGTGTAAATGTGATTGCTCCTGGTGTTTATCCCGATTTTCACTATGGGCTTAGACCCCCGCTAATCCCTGCAATACTTAATTCAGTATCATGTGATACACGGCCCTCTGGAGCTCATTTTGAACAGGTTACCTTCCAGCGCATCGGCTTTGGCCTGTAGCGCGCACGCACTGAATCTCATCGAGAAGCGAACGCTAAACCATGAGGAAATGAAAGCACTAAACCGAGAGGTCATTGACTACTTTAAAGAGCATGTAAATCCAGGATTTCTGGAATACCGGAAATCTGTTACCGCCGGCGGGGATTACGGAGCCGTAGAGTGGCAAGCGGGCAGTTTGAATACGCTTGTCGACACCCAGGGGCAGGAGTTTATCGACTGTCTTGGGGGGTTTGGCATCTTTAACGTGGGGCACCGTAATCCTGTTGTGGTATCCGCCGTCCAGAATCAACTCGCAAAACAACCTCTCCACAGCCAGGAGTTACTTGACCCCTTGCGGGCGATGCTGGCAAAAACGCTGGCGGCGCTGACACCGGGGAAACTCAAGTACAGCTTTTTCTGTAACAGCGGCACCGAATCCGTCGAAGCGGCGCTAAAACTGGCAAAAGCGTATCAGTCGCCGCGCGGCAAGTTTACCTTTATCGCCACCAGCGGCGCATTTCACGGCAAATCATTGGGCGCGCTCTCCGCCACGGCCAAATCCACCTTCCGCAGACCCTTTATGCCTTTACTGCCGGGCTTCCGCCATGTGCCGTTTGGCAATATCGACGCGATGAGCATGGCATTTAGCGAAGGCAAAAAAACGGGCGACGAGATAGCAGCCGTGATTCTGGAGCCAATTCAGGGTGAAGGCGGCGTGATCCTGCCGCCGCAGGGATACCTGACAGAGGTACGTAAGCTCTGTGACGAATTCGGTGCGCTGATGATTCTGGATGAAGTACAAACCGGCATGGGGCGTACCGGCAAGATGTTTGCCTGCGAGCACGAAAATGTGCAGCCTGATATTCTGTGTCTGGCGAAAGCCCTGGGCGGCGGCGTGATGCCGATTGGCGCCACCATCGCGACTGAAGAGGTGTTTTCGGTTCTGTTCGACAACCCCTTCCTGCATACCACCACTTTTGGCGGTAATCCGCTGGCTTGTGCTGCCGCGCTGGCGACCATTAACGTCCTGCTGGAGCAAAATCTCCCGGCCCAGGCGGAACAAAAAGGCGATACGCTCCTGGATGGTTTTCGACAACTTGCGCGTGAATATCCCAATCTGGTACACGATGCGCGCGGCAAAGGTATGTTGATGGCCATTGAATTTGTCGATAACGAAACGGGCTACCGTTTTGCCAGTGAGATGTTCCGTCAACGCGTGCTGGTCGCTGGTACACTGAATAATGCGAAAACAATTCGTATCGAGCCACCGCTCACGCTAACCATTGAACTGTGCGAACAGGTATTGAAATCAGCGCGTAATGCGCTGGCGGCGATGCAGGTGAGCGTTGAAGAGGTTTAAAAACGATGCCGGATGGCGCTGTGCTTATCCGGCCTGTTTTCCCCGGGTCGCGGCCTCTTTTTTGAATCCCATCACAATCACCACATTCCCCTTTTCCCTTTTACCTCGCGACGGCTACAGTAGTAACTCATCCGACCACATAACAATAATTTTACATACTGGATACGCTTATGAGCTACCCATCGCTGTTCGCCCCGCTCGATCTGGGCTTTACTACTCTCAGAAACCGCGTGCTGATGGGATCGATGCACACGGGTCTGGAAGAACATCCTGATGGCGCCGAGCGCCTGGCGGCATTTTATGCCGAGCGCGCGCGACACGGCGTAGCGTTAATCGTCACCGGCGGTATTGCGCCCGTTCCCTCCGGGGTCGTGATGACCGGCGGCGCGATGCTGAACGATGCCAGCCAGTTAACGCCTCACCGCGTGGTGACCGATGCCGTACATGCGCAAGGCGGTAAAATCGCGCTGCAAATTCTGCACACCGGACGTTACAGCTATCAGCCGCACCTGGTCGCGCCGTCGGCAATTCAGGCGCCAATCAACCGCTTTATGCCGCATGAACTGACGCATGATGAAATCTTGCAGTTAATCGACGACTTCGCGCATTGCGCGCAGCTGGCGCGGGAAGCAGGCTACGACGGCGTAGAGGTGATGGGATCAGAGGGCTATCTGATTAATGAATTTCTCACCCGGCGAACTAACCATCGCGATGACGAATGGGGCGGCGACTATGCCAGCCGTATGCGCTTCGCGGTTGAGGTAGTACGCGCGGTACGCCAGCGGGTAGGGAACGACTTTATTATTATCTATCGCCTGTCGATGCTCGATCTGGTGGAAAATGGCGGCACGTTCGACGAAACGGTACAACTGGCGCAAGCCATTGAAGCCGCAGGCGCAAGCCTAATTAATACCGGCATTGGCTGGCATGAGGCGCGAATCCCGACCATCGCCACGCCAGTACCGCGTGGCGCCTTTAGCTGGGTGACGCGGAAACTTAAAGGTCATGTGTCGGTTCCGCTGATCGCGACCAATCGCATTAACGATCCGCAGGTCGCCGAGACGATCCTGACGCACGGCGATGCCGATATGGTGTCGATGGCGCGCCCCTTCCTTGCCGATGCCGAATTCCTGACTAAAGCGCAATCCGGACGCGCAGATGAGATCAACACCTGTATCGGCTGTAATCAGGCCTGTCTGGATCGGATCTTCATCGGCAAAGTGACCTCCTGTCTGGTGAACCCACGCGCCTGTCACGAAACCCACATGCCGATAACGCCGGCCATACGCAAAAAGAATCTGGCCGTTGTCGGCGCAGGCCCGGCGGGGCTGGCTTTCGCGATTAACGCCGCGTCGCGCGGCCATCATGTCACGCTGTTTGACGCCCAGAGTGAAATTGGCGGTCAGTTCACTATCGCCAGGCAGATCCCAGGTAAAGAGGAGTTTTACGAAACGCTGCGCTACTACCGTCGAATGATCGATGTTACTGGCGTTACGCTGAAACTGAACCAACGGGTGAACGCAGAGGATCTTCAGCCGTTTGACGAAGCGATCCTCGCCTGCGGAATAGTACCGCGCCGCCCGCCGATAGACGGTATCGATCATCCAAAAGCATTGACCTACCTGGAGGTATTGCGCGATAAAGCGCCGGTTGGTAAGCGAGTGGCGATCATCGGCTGCGGCGGTATCGGTTTTGACACGGCCATGTATCTGAGCCAGCACGGCGAATCCACCAGCCAAAATATTGCTGAATTTTGTACGGAATGGGGAATTGATACCAGCCTGCAACAGGCAGGCGGTCTGCGCCCGGAAGGCCCGCGCCAGGCACGTAGTCCACGGCAAATCGTCATGCTGCAACGCAAAGCCAGCAAGCCGGGCGAAGGATTAGGTAAAACCACCGGCTGGATCCATCGCGCGACGTTACTGGCGCGCGGCGTGAAGATGATCCCGGCGGTTAGTTACCAGAAGATCGACGACGACGGATTACATCTCTTGATCGGCGGCGAACCGCAGTTGCTGGAAGTGGATCATGTGGTGATCTGCGCCGGACAGGAACCTCGCCGCGAGCTGGCGGACCCGTTACGCGCCGCAGGTAAAACGGTACATCTTATCGGCGGATGCGATGTCGCGATGGAGCTGGATGCCCGACGGGCGATTGCCCAGGGCACCCGACTGGCGCTGGAGATTTAACGACTTTACCTGATGGTGCTGCGCTTATCGGGCTTACGTCGTCATACCGGTTTTATAGGCCGGTATGACGCTTGAGCGCCTTATCGACGGCGTCCCTGCTTCACCGCTTTCAAAATAACAAATTTATTGTTGGTTGCTATCGTCGCGCAATTACCGAAAATCTTCTTCAGCTTGTGGAAATAGTCCAGATGGCGGTTCGCCACAATATACAGTTCGCCGTTGATTTTCAGGCAGCGGCGGGCGTGATGGAACATCTCCCAGGCGATATTATCCGTCAGCGCATGTTTCTGGTGGAACGGCGGGTTGCAGAATACAGCGTTAAAACGGAACGGCTCCACGCCGGAGAGCGCGTTGTTGATCATAAATTCGCAGCGTTCGAACGCTTCCGGCAGGTTCGTTTCTACATTCAAACGGCTGGAATCTACCGCCATCGGCGATTCATCGACAAATACCACGTTCGCCTGCGGATTTTTCGCCAGTAAGCTCAGGCCAATCACCCCATTGCCGCAGCCGAGATCGACAATCTCCCCGTCGAGGTTTTCCGGCAAATGCTGCATAAAGAAGCGCGCGCCGATATCCAATCCGGTACGAGAAAACACATTCGCGTGGTTGTGAATCGTCCAGCCTGTATCTTCCAGTTTCCAGCTTAGCGTTTGCGGCGCGTCGGCCAGTTGCGGATGACTGAAGGTACAGTTAATCAGGCGCGCTTTCTTCCACGCCAGCGTCGTCGTGGTTGGGCCCAGCACTTTTTCAAACAGTTCCAGCGTAGAGGTATGAATATCACGCGCTTTCGCGCCGGCGATAATACGCGTTTGCGCCGTAACGACCTTACGCAAAGCGCGTAACTGCTGTTCCAGCAACGCCAGTGTTTTCGGTACCTTAATCAATACCACGCCCGGCGCCTGCGGGTAGTCAGCGGTACTGTCGAGAAACGTTACGCTGGACTCCGCGATGCCGTTATGGCGTAAATTCTCTCGCGTACCCAGTTCGCTTAAATACGAATCGCCAATACTGTATGGCGAATGCTCCGCCAGCGCACAGCTTAGCGCGCCAAACGTATCATTCAGGATCAGCACCGGGCCGCGAATTTCCGTCTCATCCAACTGTTGCAGCAGATACTCATCGGCCGCCTCCCACGCCAGAAGCGGGTTAACATCATCCGTTTGCGGAAAACGTTTCAGCGTCAGTGAACGGAAACCGTCGTCTACGTGGCTCATTAGGCCTCCTGAATGGTAAAATTGCGGCGTTATCCCTGAAAAGGGTGCGTGAGTATACACTTTTTATCAGCAACATGGAGCTTTGATGACCTCACTAACTTACCTTCAGGGGTATCCGGAACATCTCCTTGCCCAGGTGCGTACCTTAATCGCCGAGCAGCGCCTGGGAGCGGTGCTGGAAAAACGTTATCCCGGCGCGCATGATTACGCCACTGACAAAGCGCTATATCACTATACTCAGGAACTGAAAAGTCAGTTTCTGCGCAATGCGCCGCCCATCAATAAAGTGATGTATGACAGCAAGATCCATGTGCTGAAAAATGCGCTGGGACTACATACCGCTGTCTCGCGCGTTCAGGGCGGCAAGCTCAAGGCAAAGGCGGAGATCCGCGTCGCCACCGTGTTTCGTAACGCCCCGGAGCCATTCTTACGGATGATTGTGGTTCACGAGCTGGCGCACCTGAAAGAGAAAGATCATAACAAAGCGTTTTATCAGCTCTGCTGCCATATGGAGCCGCAGTACCATCAACTGGAGTTTGATACGCGACTGTGGCTGACGCATCAGGCGCTGTCGGCACAATAAATTCTGAAAATGCCCCTTCCCCCGTATCTTTTTAACGGCGTGGGCATAAAATCGGCGCGTTCACATTTCGCTCATTGCCTGCCGCCACGTCAAGGATGACGATCTGTAGAGGGTATTTTTTATCCACCGCCAACGGAACCGCGCAACAACCATGCTCTCACAATGTGCCCGTTTTATCCGCCGCCTCTGTTTTACACGCCGGGCGTTAACAGTGGCGTGTTTTCTGCTTGTCGCAGCAGGCGTCGCGCTTTTCTATTCCAACTGGCTTATCGTCAACGCCTCGCAGCATCTGACATGGAATGACATTCAGACCGTTCCCGCCCGCAACGTCGGGCTGGTGTTAGGCGCTAAACCCGGCAATCGGTATTTTACCCGGCGGATTAATACTGCCGCCGCGTTGTATCACGCCGGTAAAGTGAAGTGGCTGTTAGTCAGCGGCGATAACGGCAAAAAAGAGTACGATGAACCTTCGGCGATGCAGCAGGCGCTGATAGCGAAAGGTGTGCCGGAAGCGGCCATTTTTTGTGATTATGCCGGATTCTCCACGCTGGACTCCGTAGTTCGCGCCCGGAAAGTGTTTGGCGAAAGCCGCATTACGATTATCTCGCAAGCATTCCATAATCAACGGGCGATCTGGCTAGCGCAACAATATGGCATTGACGCTATCGGCGTTAACGCGCCGGATCTGAATAAAAGGCACGGAACCTACACACGAATTCGGGAAAAGCTGG
Source organism: Salmonella sp. NW645 (assembly GCF_051703725.1). NCBI lineage: Bacteria > Pseudomonadati > Pseudomonadota > Gammaproteobacteria > Enterobacterales > Enterobacteriaceae > Salmonella > Salmonella sp. NW645. Next base: position 138,058 of record NZ_JAMMKR010000007.1, read on the forward strand.
CGCGGGTTAGCGCGGTGCTGGATGCCAAAATTTTGCACCGTCAGCCTAAATATCTGGGCGCTGGCGTCACTATTGGGGCTGATAGCGCACACGGGTGCCCTTCTCGCCAGTAAAATGCCAGAGTGCGTCGCAGCGCACTGGCAAGGGCGGAAAGGCGTGCTACATTGACGAAAAATCCCTTTCTGGAGTCCGCTGACGTTTATGATACGTTTCGCTGTAATTGGGACTAACTGGATCACGCGCCAGTTTGTCGACGCCGCCCACGAAACCGGCAAATTCAGGCTCGCCGCCGTTTACTCCCGTAGTCTTGAACAGGCGCAGTCTTTCGCAAATGATTATCCCGTCGAGCATCTGTTTACCTCGCTGGAAGCGATGGCGCAAAGCGACGCGATTGAGGCGGTTTATATCGCCAGCCCGAACTCCCTGCATTTCTCCCAGACACAGCGCTTTTTGCAGCATAAAAAACATGTCATGTGCGAAAAGCCGCTGGCTTCTAACCTGGCGGAGGTTGATGCCGCTATCGCCTGCGCGCGCGATAACCAGCGGGTACTGTTTGAAGCCTTTAAAACCGCCTGCCTGCCCAATTTTCTGCTGCTGCGGGAATCGTTGCCGAAAATCGGCAGAATGCATAAAGCATTACTAAATTACTGCCAGTACTCTTCACGTTATCAGCGCTATCTGAACGGTGAAAATCCGAATACGTTTAATCCGGCCTTCTCCAATGGTTCGATTATGGATATCGGGTATTACTGTCTGGCGTCGGCGATCGCGCTATGGGGCGAGCCGCGCAGCGTTCAGGCGTCGGCGAATTTGTTGGAAAGCGGAGTAGATGCGCACGGCGTCGTGGTTATGGATTACGGCGATTTTAGCGTCACGCTACAGCATTCCAAAGTCAGCGACTCGGTACTGGCCAGTGAAATTCAGGGCGAGAGGGGATCGCTGGTCATTGAAAAGCTGTCGGAATGCCAGAAAGTGTGTTTTGCGCCGCGCGGCGCGCTGATGCAGGATCTGACCCAGCCTCAGCATATTAATACCATGCTGTATGAAGCCGGGGCGTTTGCCCAGCTTATTGAAAACCATGCCGTGGAACATCCGGGGTTGTCGCTAAGTCGCGCCACGGCAAAATGGCTGACAGAAATACGCCGTCAAACCGGGGTCATCTTCCCGGCGGACGATCTGACCCATCCCCTTACTGCGTAAAATTATGTAAATTATATGTTACAGGTCATTGACTCTACGCGTGGCCTGTCATACTTTGTTACGCGCAAAGGGGAGTAACTTCATTGCCGGTCGATCGTCATTACGATGTGTGCAAAACCACATCCGGTCACCGGGCAGCCATAAAGGAATGCGTCAGCGTATTCCTTTATTGTTGTAAGTGAGACCTTGCCGAATGGCAAGGTCTATGCATAAAAGCAGCGGCTAATGCCATTCGGCGTTAGCCGTTTTTTTTTGCATAGGGAGAAATAATGAATACTGTTGGTACGCCATTATTATGGGGTGGATTCGCGGTTGTTGTGGTGATAATGCTATCCATCGACCTGTTGTTGCAGGGACGCCGTGGCGCACATGCGATGTCGATGAAACAAGCGGCAGGATGGTCAATCCTGTGGGTAACGCTCTCGCTACTGTTTAACGCTGCTTTCTGGTGGTATCTGGCTGAAACGCAAGGGCGCGAAGTTGCTGACCCGCAGGCATTGGCGTTCCTTACCGGCTATCTGATTGAAAAGTCGCTGGCCGTAGATAACGTCTTTGTCTGGCTGATGCTGTTTAGCTATTTCTCCGTCCCTCCGGCTCTGCAACGCCGGGTGCTGGTGTATGGGGTCCTTGGCGCGATCGTGTTGCGTACTATCATGATTTTCGCCGGTACCTGGCTTATCACTCAGTTCGAATGGCTGCTGTATGTGTTCGGCGCCTTCCTGCTGTTTACCGGCGTAAAAATGGCGCTGGCGAAGGAAGACGAATCCGGCATTGGCGAAAAACCGATGGTGCGTTGGCTGCGCGGGCATCTGCGTATGACCGATACGATCGAGAACGAGCACTTTTTCGTACGTAAAAACGGCCTGTTGTATGCCACGCCGCTGCTGCTGGTGCTGATTATGGTTGAGCTCAGCGATGTAATCTTCGCCGTTGACAGTATTCCGGCGATCTTTGCGGTCACCACCGACCCGTTCATCGTACTGACCTCTAACCTGTTTGCCATCTTAGGACTGCGCGCGATGTACTTCCTGCTGTCCGGCGTGGCGGAACGCTTCTCGATGCTGAAATATGGTCTGGCGGTCATTCTGGTCTTTATCGGCATTAAGATGCTGATCGTCGACTTCTACCATATTCCTATCGCGATTTCGCTGGGCGTAGTGTTTGGCATTCTGACCATTACGCTGGTGATTAACGCCTGGGTTAACCATCAGCGCGATAAGAAACTGCGAGCGCAATAATCTTTTATCGGGGTAAACCTGCCCCGTCAAAAACGCCCGGCAGCGCACACCTGCCGGGCGTTTTTGTTTAACATGTCACAATACTGTTAATATAAAGTTATAAAACATGATCGCAGCAAAAAATCCAGGATATTTCGCTTCCCGAACCTTCAACTTTCCTTATACTCAACCAGGCAAACACTTTGTTACATCCTGAAAGATGCGCCGTAAGAGCGTGCAGGGGATGACCAGCAACACAATACAAGGAACATGAAATGGCTACGCAACGAGCATCAGGGCTACTGCAGCGTTTAGCGCAAGGCAGTCTGGTTAAACAAATTTTAGTGGGTCTGGTACTGGGGATTTTACTGGCATGGATTTCTAAGCCTGCGGCAGAAGCGGTTGGCTTGCTTGGCACCCTGTTCGTCGGCGCCTTAAAAGCGGTCGCCCCCGTTCTGGTGCTGATGCTGGTAATGGCCTCGATCGCCAACCACCAGCACGGTCAAAAAACCAATATTCGCCCTATTCTCTTCCTTTACCTGCTAGGCACCTTTTCAGCCGCGCTGGCGGCCGTTGTGTTCAGCTTCGCCTTCCCTTCAACGCTGCATCTGTCCAGTAGCGCCCAGGATATCGTGCCGCCGTCCGGCATTGTAGAAGTCTTGCGCGGTCTGCTGATGAGCATGGTGTCGAACCCCATCGACGCGCTGCTGAACGCTAACTATATCGGGATTCTGGTGTGGGCCGTCGGTCTGGGATTTGCCCTGCGTCATGGCAATGAAACCACCAAAAACCTCGTGAACGATATGTCTAACGCCGTGACCTTTATGGTGAAACTGGTGATCCGTTTCGCGCCAGTCGGTATTTTTGGTCTGGTTTCATCAACGCTTGCAACCACCGGCTTCTCCACCCTGTGGGGTTATGCGCACCTGCTGGTCGTCTTGATTGGCTGTATGCTGCTGGTCGCGCTGGTGGTCAACCCGCTGTTGGTATTCTGGAAAATTCGTCGCAACCCTTATCCGCTGGTGTTCGCCTGCCTGCGTGAAAGCGGCGTTTATGCCTTCTTTACCCGCAGCTCTGCCGCCAATATTCCAGTGAATATGGCGATGTGCGAAAAGCTGAATCTGGACAGGGATACTTACTCCGTTTCCATTCCGCTGGGCGCCACCATCAATATGGCCGGCGCGGCAATTACCATTACGGTTCTGACGTTGGCGGCAGTCCATACGTTAGGCGTCCCGGTGGATCTGCCTACAGCGCTGCTGCTGAGCGTGGTGGCCTCGCTGTGTGCTTGCGGTGCCTCCGGCGTGGCAGGCGGTTCATTGCTGCTGATCCCGCTGGCGTGCAACATGTTTGGCATTCCGAACGATATCGCGATGCAGGTAGTGGCGGTCGGCTTTATTATCGGCGTATTGCAGGATTCGTGTGAAACGGCGCTGAACTCATCTACCGATGTTCTGTTCACTGCGGCAGCCTGCCAGGCAGAGGACGAACGCCTGGCGAATAACGCCTTGCGTAGCTAAGTGATTATCGATGCCGGATGGCGCGTGCCATCCGGCGTGACGATAGATCTGAATCTCCCAATCCATAGGCTGTGACCTAAAGCGAATTGATGTTCACGCGCGACATCCTCGCATAACGTTATATGTAGATGGCGTCTGCCGCGGCGCTCGGTCAGCGTACAGTATAAAGTGTCAGCCTGTGTAAATCCTCTCGCCACCCTCCTTTGCGATAAGCAAAATCAAAGCTCAACGACGCGTAATTTCTATAACGGACTTCGTTGACCTTTGTTACAATTAGATGCATTTTGAATTTTTGTGTGTTAGTGCTTGCTTACTTCACAACTTAACAAGGAATAGTTCAGGCCGCGAATTTGCCGTTTCCGCAACGCTGATAAAAACTCCAACTCTGTTGCGGCAGTGCAAACCTCAGATCACCGGCGTGACGTTAACCGATTCTCCAGGAATACTGAATGGAACTACTGACTCAATTGCTGAATGCCCTGTGGGCTCAGGACTTTGAAACACTGGCCAATCCTTCCATGATTGGCATGTTATATTTTGTGTTATTTATGATTTTGTTTCTGGAAAATGGGCTGCTCCCTGCCGCCTTTTTGCCTGGCGACAGCCTGTTGATCCTGGTCGGCGTGCTGATCGCCAAAGGCGCGATGGGTTTTCCACAAACCATTTTGCTGCTTACCGTCGCGGCCAGCCTGGGTTGCTGGGTGAGCTATATTCAGGGCCGCTGGCTGGGGAATACCCGCACCGTGCAAAACTGGCTCTCTCATCTCCCCGCACATTATCATCAACGCGCCCATCACCTTTTCCATAAACACGGCCTGTCGGCATTATTGATAGGCCGTTTTATCGCGTTTGTCAGAACGCTGCTGCCCACCATTGCCGGCATATCCGGCCTGAATAACGCGCGCTTTCAGTTCTTCAACTGGATGAGCGGCTTGTTGTGGGTGCTTATCCTGACGTCGCTGGGCTATCTGCTGGGCAAAACGCCCGTCTTTATGAAGTATGAAGATCAGTTAATGTCATGCCTGATGCTGCTGCCCGTGGTGCTGCTTTTTTTTGGCCTGGCGGGTTCGCTGGTCATGCTGTGGAAAAAGAAGTATGGGAGCCGGGGATAACTTATGCTTAAACCACGCATAACTGCCCGACAACTCATTTGGATCAGCGCTTTTCTACTGATGCTGACCATACTCATGATGACGTGGTCAACGCTGCGTCAGCAAGAGTCGACGCTGGCCATTCGCGCGGTTAACCAGGGCGCCAGTATGCCAGACGGCTTCTCAGTTCTGCATCATCTGGATGCGAACGGCATTCATTTTAAAAGTATTACGCCTAAAAATGACATGTTGCTCATTACCTTCGATTCCCCTGCGCAAAGCGCCGCAGCAAAAACAGTGCTTGATCAAACGTTACCACACGGTTATGTCGTCGCTCAGCAGGACGATGACAACGAAACGGTACAGTGGCTGTCCCGCTTACGGGAAAGCTCCCACCGCTTTGGCTAATCTCCAGGAATCCGAATCATATCACTCACTTTGGTGATTTCATTGTTTAATGACTATGATTAATAAAGCGGTGTTTAACCCACCGCGTTATTATCGGGATCACCGCCCCGGACAACGGGTCCGAACATAAGGGAAAGTTCAGGAATGAAATACCGCATCGCTTTGGCTATCACGCTTTTTACACTTAGCGCCGGTAGCTACGCTAATTCGCTTTGTCAGGAAAAAGAGCAGGATATACAAAAGGAAATTAGCTACGCTGAAAAGCACAACAATCAGCGCCGTATTGAGGGTCTGAACAAGGCGCTCAGCGAAGTACGCGCCAATTGTACTGACAGCAAGCTGCGCGCCGAGCATCAGAAAAAGATCGCTGAGCAAAAAGAAGAGGTAGCCGAACGCCAACGTGATTTAGCCGAGGCAAAAGTAAAAGGCGATGCGGATAAAATAGACAAACGTGAACGTAAGCTGGCCGAGGCTCAGGATGAGCTAAAAAAACTTGAGGCCAGAGACTACTAAATTAACGCCGAATGTAAATACTCACTCACCTGGAGAAAACTATGTCGAAAGATAACACTACGGAACATCTGCGCGCTGAGTTGAAATCCCTGACCGATACGCTTGAGGAAGTGCTGAGCTCTTCGGGCGAAAAGTCGAAAGAAGAGTTGAGTAAGATTCGTAGCAAAGCCGAGCGCGCGCTGAAAGAGAGCCGTTACCGCCTGGGCGAAACGGGTGATGTGATTGCCAAACAGACTCGCGTCGCCGCCGCCCGCGCCGATGATTATGTGCGCGAAAATCCCTGGACAGGCGTAGGCATTGGCGCCGCTGTCGGTCTGGTGTTGGGCGTACTGCTGACGCGTCGTTAATTATGGCGGACTCTCGACAGGCACAAGGACCAGGCAAAAGCGTACTGGGTATCGGGCAGCGGATTGTCACCATTATCGTTGAGATGGTGGAAACCCGGCTGCGACTGGCGGTAGTAGAACTGGAAGAAGAGAAAGCGAACCTCTTTCAGCTTTTGCTGATGGTAGGTCTTACCATGCTCTTCGCGGCGTTTGGCTTAATGAGCCTGATGGTTCTGGTCATCTGGGCTATCGATCCTCAGTACCGTTTGAACGCGATGATCGCTACCACTGTTGTGCTGTTAGTGCTTGCGCTAATCGGCGGCATCTGGACTTTGCGCAAAGCGCGTCAGTCCACGCTATTGCGCCATACGCGGCACGAACTGGCTAACGATCGGCAAATTCTGGAGGACGATCAGTCGTGAGCAGCAAAAGCGAACGCGAAAAACGTAAAGCGCTGCTTCTCAGTCAGATCCAGCAGCAACGGCTGGATCTGTCCGCCAGCCGTCGCGACTGGCTGGAGACCACCGGTGCGTACGATCGCGGCTGGAATACGGTGTTAAGCCTGCGCTCCTGGGCGCTGGTCGGTAGCAGCGTAATGGCCATCTGGACCATCCGTCATCCTAATATGTTGGTACGCTGGGCGAAACGCGGCCTGGGTATCTGGAGCGCCTGGCGCCTGGTAAAAACTACCCTCCGTCAACAACAGCTCCGCGGTTAATATCTTTTCTTTTATAGCATCGCGCCATCAGGTTATCGCCCGATTACCCCTGGTGGCGCGATACTTTTATGCATATCGTCTCTTTATCAATCACTCAATTTTTTTGAAAAAATTTGGCAATTTTCCTTGCTAACAATTCCTGTATGCCACGTTTATGATTCTCTCCAGCGATAACAATGACGCGCTAAACCGTGTCATTGCTCATGAAAATAGTAGCAGCCGCCGAATCGGCCTCCTGGAGAATAAAATGAAAAAATTAGAAGATGTTGGTGTACTGATAGCGCGTATTTTAATGCCAGTTCTGTTTATTACCGCAGGATGGGGAAAAATTAGCGGCTATGCGGGCACACAACAGTATATGGAAGCGATGGGCGTACCAGGATTCCTGCTGCCGCTCACCATACTGCTTGAGTTCGGCGGCGGTCTGGCGATTCTGCTGGGGTTCCTCACCCGCACCACTGCGCTTTTCACCGCTGGTTTTACGTTGCTGACGGCATTGATCTTCCATAGCAATTTTGCAGAAGGTGTAAACTCGCTGATGTTTATGAAAAACCTGACCATTGCCGGCGGATTCTTATTACTGGCGTTAACCGGGCCTGGCGCGTTCAGCCTTGACCGTCTGCTGAATAAAAAGTGGTAAGCAATCTATACTCAATAAAAAAGCGAGGGAATAGCGCCTCGCTTTTGTCATCTGAAGGAGAGAGACATGGGACAACTGATCGATGGCGTCTGGCACGACACCTGGTATGACACCAAATCTTCCGGGGGGAAATTTCAGCGTTCAGCGTCGGCTTTCCGCAACTGGCTTACCGCTGACGGCGCGCCCGGACCTTCCGGCGAAGGCGGATTCGCCGCAGAAAAAGATCGTTACCATCTGTACGTTTCCCTTGCCTGCCCCTGGGCGCATCGCACGCTCATTTTCCGTAAACTGAAAGGTCTGGAGCCATTTATTCCGGTTTCCGTCGTGAATCCATTGATGCTGGAAAACGGCTGGACGTTTGATGATACTTTTCCGGCGGCCACCGGCGATACCCTCTATCAGCATGAATTTCTCTACCAGTTGTATCTGCACGCCGATCCACACTACAGCGGCCGCGTCACCGTACCGGTCTTATGGGATAAAAAAAATCATACTATCGTCAGCAACGAGTCCGCCGAAATCATTCGTATGTTTAACTCCGCCTTCGATGGGCTGGGCGCTAAAGCCGGGGATTACTATCCCCCCGCGCTGCAAAGCAAAATTGACGAGTTAAACGGCTGGATTTATGACAACGTTAATAACGGCGTTTATAAAGCAGGCTTCGCCACCAGCCAGCAAGCGTATGATGAAGCGGTAGACAAGGTATTTACTGCGCTGGCGCGCCTGGAACAGATTCTCGGACAGCACCGCTATCTGACGGGCGACCAGTTGACCGAGGCGGATATCCGCTTATGGACGACCCTGGTACGCTTTGATCCGGTTTACGTGACTCATTTCAAGTGCGACAAATACCGAATCAGCGACTACCTGAATCTGTACGGTTTCCTGCGCGATATCTATCAAATACCGGGCATTGCTGAAACCGTTAATATGGACCATATTCGTCACCACTATTTCCGTAGCCATAAAACGATTAACCCCACAGGTATCATTTCTATCGGACCGTGGCAGGATCTGCTCGAACCTCACGGACGCGACGTGCGCTTTGGCTAATTTCAGGCGTCCTCCGGGACGCCTTATTAATTAATACCACAAATATTTACCAGCATTTCATTCGCGGCTATTCTTAGTTTGATTACTTTAAAAACAAGTGATTGAACCATTATTGAGGCGAAAATGGATTGGTATTTAAAGGTTTTAAAAAATTATCTGGGATTTGGCGGCCGCGCGCGACGCAAAGAGTACTGGATGTTTATTCTGGTCAATATCATCTTTACCTTTGTGTTGGGCCTGCTGGACGCCATGCTTGGCTGGCAACGCGCCGGGGGTGAAGGCGTTCTGACCACCATTTACGGCGTTCTGATCTTTTTACCGTGGTGGGCCGTGCAGTTCCGTCGTCTGCATGACACTGACCGCTCCGCATGGTGGCTACTGTTGCTACTTATCCCCATTATCGGCTGGCTTATCATCATCGCGTTCAACTGCCAGAATGGTACGCCGGGCGACAACCGCTTCGGCCCCGACCCGAAACGTTTTTCCTGATGGCGGCGCGGCGCCGCTTTTAAAGCGCCGCGCGCTATTTATTTTCCGGCGAATAGCTTAGGTATTTCCCGCAGGCACCAGGCTTTTGCCTCCCCCATACTGTCGCGCCGCCAGGCCATAATAATATCGATTTCGCTGGTCGATTCCGGGCTGACCACGCGTAGCCGCCCTTCGGCAATATCCTGTTCCACCATCGAATATGGCATGGTCGCGACGCCAAGCCCGGCCAGCAGCGCCTGACGTTTATCTTCAATCGTGCTTACCGTCAGACGTGGCTGCTTATCCAGCAGTTGCACCGTTAATACCGGCCGCTCGCGCGCGGTATCCGCTACCGCTACGCCGCGGTATTTAACCCGCGTCACTTCCGAAAGCGGCTCCGGCTCCTGATGAATAGGGTGGTCAGGCGCGGCGACATACACATTCATTAACGTATACAACTTACGGGAGTTAATTTCCGACGACGATCGAAAATGCATATCCGGGGCGATAACGATATCCGCCCGTCCCTGCTCAAGCCGCTCCCATGCGCCAGCCAGTACTTCGGTAATCAATGAAAGCTGCGTATTGGCTTTAGCGGCCAGCCGGTCGATCAGCGGAAAAAAAGCAGGCGTCGGTACCAGAGCTTCAGTGACCAGCGTCAGATGCGTTTCCCAACCGCGGGCCAACGCTTCAGCATCCGTCGTTAACTTGTCTGCCGCTTCCAGCAATACCCGCCCGCGTTCCAGCAGCATACGCCCGACGTTGGTGAATTTTGTACGATGGCCGGAGCGATCGAACAGTACAACGTCCAACTCTTCTTCCAGCTTCTGCATGGTGTAACTCAGCGCGGAGGGCACCCGCCCCAACTCATCAGCCGCTGCGGCAAAACTGCCCCGGCGGTCAATGGCGTCCATCACACGCAATGCTTCAAGCGTCAGCGCTCTCTCTTTAGCCATAACGTTCTCATTCAGGAAATTTGAACATACCGGGCAGAATATCTGGCTAACAATGCAGCGTCCAGCCCCTTAACATAAAAGGAAGTAAAGAGAGGTTAATAACGATGATTACGACCCGAACCGCCAAACAATGTGGACAGGCAGACTATGGATGGCTACAGGCCCGCTATACCTTCTCCTTTGGACACTATTTCGACCCTACACTGCTGGGCTACGCGTCGTTGCGCGTACTGAACCAGGAAGTGCTGGCGCCGGGCGCCTCTTTTCAGCCTCGAACTTATCCAAAGGTGGATATTTTAAACCTGATTCTGGACGGCGAAGCGGAATACCGCGACAGCGACGGCAACCATGTACAGGCTAAAGCGGGCGAAGCGTTGCTGCTCGCCGCGCAGCCGGGCATTAGCTACAGCGAACATAATCTCAGCAAAGTTAAGCCGTTAACCCGAATGCAACTGTGGCTTGACGCCTGTCCTGAACGGGAAAACGCGCTGGTACAAAAAATCCCACTCCTGGCGGCGCAACAACAGCTTCTTGCCTCGCCCGACGGTGAGCAAAACAGCTTACAACTGCGCCAACAGGTCTGGGTACATCATATTACGCTGGAGAAAGGCGAATCGCTTAATTTCCAGCTTCACGGGCCGCGCGCCTATTTGCAGTCGATTCACGGTACGTTCCACGCGCTGACGCACAACGAAGAACGCGAGGCGTTAACCTGCGGAGATGGCGCATTTATTCGTGATGAACCTAACATTACGCTGGTTGCCGATACGCCGCTGCGCGCATTACTGGTAGATTTACCGGTGTAGCCAGCCAGAAAAGGAGTCGCAAGATGAGCAAAAAATCGGCGAAGAAACGTCAGCCCGTGGTAAAACCTGCCGTACAGGAGGCGATGAGCGCCACTGTGCCGCTGGGCTATGAAGAGATGCTAACCGAACTGGAAGCCATCGTGGCGGACGCCGAAGCCCGGCTGGCAGAAGAAGAGGCCGCAGCCTGAAATCATGCCGGATGGCGGCGCAAGCGCCCGATCCGGCTTAGAACAGGTAGACCCGATAAGCGCAGCGCCATCGGGCAACACGCTGCCCCGACGTCATGCCGGGGCGTTATTATTAATGCGCTTTACTGGCCATAATCTCGATGATCTGCTTGTCTGTCTGCTGCATTGAGCGACACGCCAGCGAACACAAATTCGAAATAGATTGTTCGACATTGTGCGCCACAATCCCTTCGTTTCCGGTCACCGCCGTATCATCCAACGCCATCAGTACGGCTTTCCACGCCGCCGACGCGCTGGTAGAGACTTTCATCGCACAGCTATTCGACGCGCCATCGCAAATCATCCCGCTGACATCACCAATCATACTGCTGATAGCCATTGCGATAGTGTCGTAACGACCATCTATCAGCCACGCCATACCCGCTGCCGCGCCCATCGCCGCCGTAGTTGCCGCGCACAGCGCCGACAAACGCGGAAGCTGATGGTGAATATAGATAGCGCTCAAATGCGATAACATTAGCGCGCGCGCCAGGCGTTCGTCATCGGCGCCGACATGTTCAGCAACCACCATGACTGGCACCGTGGCGGTAATCCCCTGGTTGCCGGAGCCGGAGTTGCTCATCGCGGGCAACGTGGCGCCGCCCATTCTGGCGTCTGACGCCGCGCTGGTACGGATCAAAATCGCCGTGGAGAGATCTTTCGCCAGCAGACCGCGATCGCACTGTTTGGCCAGCGTCGAACCGATATGCAGCCCCCAGGAACCACGCAGTCCCTCCTGCGACAACGCGCCGTTTAGCCTGGCCGCATCGAGAATAAAGCGGATAGCGTCAAAGGGCACCGCATTCACAAACGCCAGGATCTCTTCCAGCGAGGTATGAGACAGCACTCCCAGTGGCGAGGTTTTTTCTTCTTCCTGCGCATTATCGGCTTGGGTAAATACCACGCCCTTGTCGGTTTCTATCCGCACAATATTTGTATGATCGCCGACGATCGTGACACATGCCCAGCTATCGCCGCTATACACTTTCGCCCGTGAAAACAGGATATCGTTACATGGCTCCTGCAACATCACTGCGACATGTCCGGCGGCCAGCATCGCTTTTGCATTGGCAACGGCTTTAGCGGAAGCGTCTTTTAACACCTCCAACCCGGCTTTCGCATCACCGCCCAACGCGCCAAGCGCCGCGGCGATCGGTAGCCCTACCATTCCCGTTCCTGGAACGGTAACGCCCATACCATTTTTCATCAGATTAGGCGAAACCCACGCGTCAATGCGTTCAACTGTGCCGTCAAGTTCAGCCGCCGCCGCCGCTGCCGCCAGCGCCAGTGAAATTGGCTCAGTACACCCCAGCGCCGGTTTTACTTCTTCCTGTACGGCCAGGATAAAACTTTGCCACAATGGATTTATTTTAGATTCAAACATAACAACAACCTTAATCTCAGGTATATCAAGAGAATGCCAGGAACGGAGAAACGCATAGCAGCAGACCGGTAATAATAATCAGGTACAACGAAGCGCCTTTATATTTGTGCAATGCGGGAACCTTGTAGACCAACCATGCCGGAATTAAACAGCCCACCATACCGAAGATAGGGCTACAAATAGAGGTGAAGCTCAGTACCGGCGCGTTGAGCACAATGGCGCTCCAGGCCAGCAAAATAGCGAAAATCATAATGCCGCGCTGTACCAGATTTTCCTTAATCTTCTCGGCGGGCATTTTGCGGCGCAGGATATTCATCACAATGCCTTGCGTCGCTTCGCGGAATCCTAAGTAAACGCCAAAGAAGGCGGTCATGACGGCAAAGATGTTCAGAATTACGCTAACCACTTTGACCCAGCCAGCGCCATCGCCGCTAATAAACTGCGCGGCGATCGCCAGGGCGGAAATATTCTGCTCGTAGGCTTTCACCGCTTCGTCATGCCCCATCGCCAGGGTGAAGGAAACCGCATAGAAAAAGACGGTAACGAACAGGACGCCAAACGCGATATTCATGGCGCGCAACGCTTTATGACGTGCGACCTCAATAGATTTTTCGCGTGAACGGTAAGAGATCACCATTGGGCTTAACGTCTGGATAAATAAAATCGAGGTCAGCGTAAATGGCAGGGTAATAATGGCGTTTTTAATCAGCAGGGCCATCGGCGGCAGCGCGCCAATGTTATACAGATGCCACATACCCACCATGGAGACGCCCAGCGCCGCTACTACCAGTAGCTTGGTCAGCACCATGCCGGTGGAAATTTTGAACAGTAATTTTTCACCGCGTGAGGAAATCGCCACTAGGATGCAGATCAGCACCAGACCATAAAACGGACTATCGGAAAGTAATCCTTCCGTTACGCCGAAAGTGTGCAGATAAGAGGCGCTGTCGTTAGTAATCGCCGTAGAATAGACGAACATCCAGATGACGAGCATTACAAAGTACAGCGCGCCTAATAAAATACCCCAGTTTTTGCCCAGATAGCCGCTGATCACGCTGGGGTAGTCTTTACATTCCGGGGATTCCGCCAGCGTATTAATAAACAGCCGCTGGAACAGGTACATGGCCGGATAGCCAATAATAGAAGAGAGTAAAAAGACCCAAAGTCCCATCAGGCCAACCTGGACAGGAAGAAAAACGATTCCTGCGCCGATCGCCATCCCGATACTCATAATGACCCAACCGGTGTCGGTACTATCAAATTTGATGGCTTCACGCCATTCGCTTTCTGTCATCCCTGCCCGACGCGCCGGGGCTGATGCGTCGAGGATTACGCTGGTATTACTAGCCGATTCCATAAAATTCTCGCTCAATGTGTAGGTAGAGGTTTTTTTTATTTTTCGTGCCGCAGCAAGGCGATATGCAGAACGTGAGGTGCAGGTACTTTCTTGTAATAAGAAAATCATACGCGCACGATAAGAGAAAAACTTACCAATAAAACACCTGCATTTCTTGTGGGTTAAGAATTCTTTTCTATTTACTATTGGTTTAATGTTGTTATTTTCTCTATTTGACGCACATCACAACAAAAAAGGGCGCACATTGGTGCGCCCTTTTCTCAGCTTCTGTCTTCTGCGTTATCCCATAGCCTGCTCACTCTGCGCCTGTCGGGCCTATCCACAAACGACTTTAATCGCCAGACCGCCGCGCGACGTCTCGCGATATTTGTCGTTCATGTCTTTACCCGTTTCGTACATGGTTTCGATCACTTTATCGAGCGAAACCCGCAGCTCAGAGGTTCGGCGTAGCGCCATTCGCGCCGCATTTACCGCTTTAACGGCGTTAATCGCATTACGTTCAATACAAGGGATTTGCACCTGACCCGCCACCGGGTCACAGGTGAGGCCAAGGTTATGCTCCATCGCAATTTCCGCCGCAATACAGACCTGCGCCGGGCTACCGCCCAGCAGTTCTGTCAGCCCCGCCGCCGCCATCGAACACGCGACGCCAACCTCGCCCTGACACCCCACTTCCGCGCCGGATATCGAGGCGTTCATCTTGTACAGCATGCCAATCGCCCCCGCCGACAACAGATAACGGGCGATAGAGTTGGCATTGACCGGACGACGGAATTTGTCGTAATAGGCCAGCACCGCAGGAATAATGCCGCACGCGCCGTTGGTCGGCGCGGTGACCACTCGCCCGCCCGCCGCGTTCTCTTCGCTCACGGCCAGGGCGAACATGTTAATCCAGTCGATGACGTTCATTGGATCGCGGGAGAGATTATCGCTGGAGACCAGCAGACGCCGTAACGCTACCGCGCGGCGTGGAACGTTCAGCGGCCCCGGCAGCACGCCCTCAGTATTCATGCCACGTTCAATTCCGGTCTCCATCACCTGCCAGATGCGGGCAAAGCCAGCGTCAATCTGCTCTTTGCTCCGCAACGCCAGTTCATTTTGCATCATCAGGCCGGAAACCGAGAGCCCCTGTCTTTCACACAGCGTCAGCAGTTCGCTGGCGGAATGAAAATCATACGGCACCGATTTTTCTACGTCGTGCGACTGACCAAAGCGTTCCTCTTCGACAATAAAGCCGCCGCCAATAGAGTAATACGTTTTGTGCAAAAGCGGCGTTTGTCCGTTCCAGGCGGTAATTCGCATACCGTTTTCATGGCGCGCCAGGGTTTCAGCGTGAAAGAGAATACTGTCGGCGACGGGAAAATCCACCACATGCGCGCCACCCGCCACCGATAAACGGCTGCTGCGGGCAACCTCCTGGATAAACGCCGGAATGCTATCAATATTGACATCCTGCGGCGTATTGCCCGCCAGGCCCATAATGATGGCGGTATCGGTCGCGTGGCCTTTGCCCGTCAGCGATAGCGATCCGTAAAGATCAACCGTGATGCGCGTCGTTCGCGGCAGGTCGCCGCTGTCGTTCAGCCGATCGATAAAACATTTTCCTGCATTCATTGGCCCTATGGTATGGGAGCTTGAAGGTCCAATGCCAATCTTAAAAATATCAAATGCGCTAATCATATCTCCCCCTAAGATTACCGTTCAGTGAAGATCCGTCGCGGGGCGATCCACACGATCGCCCCGTTCACGTTACATCGCCTGAGTAAAGGTGCGCGAAATAACGTCCTGTTGCTGCTCACGAGTCAGCGCATTGAAGCGCACGGCATAGCCGGAAACGCGGATCGTCAGGTTCGGGTAGTTTTCCGGATGTTCAATCGCATCCAGCAACATTTCACGGTTCATTACATTGACGTTCAGATGCTGCCCGCCTTCTACCTGTGCTTCATGATGGAAATAGCCGTCCAGCAGGCCAACCAGATTGGTTTTCCGCACCGCATCTTCTTTTCCGAGCGCCGCAGGCACAATCGAGAAGGTGTACGAAATACCGTCTTTGGCGTAGGTAAACGGCAGTTTCGCCACCGACGTCAGCGAGGCTACCGCCCCTTTGCGGTCACGACCGTGCATCGGGTTCGCCCCCGGCGCGAACGGCGTTCCGGCGCGGCGTCCATCCGGCGTATTGCCGGTCTTCTGCCCGTACACGACGTTCGAGGTGATGGTCAAAATGGACTGCGTCGGCACCGCATTGCGATACGTCGGCAACACACTAATTTTTTGCATAAAGCGTTTCACCAGGTCGCAGGCGATGCTGTCCACGCGCTCATCGTTGTTGCCGTACTGCGGATACTCGCCTTCAATAGCGAAGTCGATGGCAAGGCCGTTTTCGTCGCGGATCGGCTTCACCTGAGCGTACCTGATGGCGGACAGGGAATCCGCCGCCACCGACAGTCCGGCGATGCCGCACGCCATCGTCCGATACACATCACGGTCGTGCAGCGCCATCAGCGAAGCTTCATAGCTGTACTTATCGTGCATGTAGTGAATGATGTTCAGCGCGCTAATGTACTGCACCGCCAGCCAGTCCATAAAATGGTCGAGGCTCTCCATTACCGCGTCGTAATCCAGCACCTCATCCGTTAACGGCGCGGTTTTCGGCCCAACCTGGATTTTCAGTTTCTCGTCAACGCCGCCATTGATAGCGTACAGCAACGTTTTGGCAAGGTTGGCGCGCGCGCCGAAGAACTGCATCTGCTTACCGATGACCATCGGGCTGACGCAACAAGCGATGGCGTAATCGTCGCTGTTAAAGTCGGTACGCATTAAATCGTCGTTTTCATACTGCAAAGATGAGGTCACGATGGAGACCTGCGCAGCATATTTTTTGAATGCCACCGGCAACGCTTCTGACCACAGTATGGTCAGGTTCGGCTCCGGCGCTGGCCCCATCGTGTGCAGGGTATGCAGATAACGGAAGGAGTTCTTCGTCACCAGCGTGCGGCCATCAAGCCCCATCCCGCCAATAACTTCGGTGGCCCAGATCGGATCGCCGGAAAAGAGCGAGTCAAATTCCGGCGTGCGCAGGAAGCGCACCATGCGGATCTTCATGATGAAATGGTCGATCAGTTCCTGCGCCTGCTGCTCTGTCAGAAGGCCCGCGTTGAAATCGCGCTCAATGTAGATATCAAGGAACGAGGCGGTTCTTCCCAGCGACATTGCACCGCCATTTTGCGATTTTACCGCCGCCAGATAAGCGAAGTAGAGCCACTGTACCGCTTCCTGCGCGTTCCGCGCCGGGCGGGAGATATCATAGCCGTATTTCGCCGCCATCTCCTGCATTTGCAGCAGCGCGCGACGATGCTCCGCCAACTCCTCACGCAGGCGAATCGTCGCCTCAAGATTCTGTCCCTGCTCCAGATTCGACTGCAGATCGGCGAATTGCAGCTCGCGTTCGCGCACCAGATAACGGATGCCATACAGCGCGACGCGACGATAATCGCCAATAATGCGCCCGCGACCATAACCATCCGGCAAACCGGTTAATACGCCGGATTTACGGCAGCGCAGCATATCCGGCGAGTAAACATCGAATACGCCCTGATTATGGGTTTTCCGCAGGTCGGTAAAGGTATATTCAAAATCGGCGTCCATTTCGCGGCCATAAGCGTGGAATGAACTTTTAATCATGTTAACGCCGCCAAACGGATGCAAAGCGCGTTTAAGCGGCTTATCCGTTTGTAAACCGACGATTTTTTCCAGATCTTTTTCAATATATCCCGCATCGTGCGCGGTAATCGTCGTCGCGATGTTGGTATCGAAATCCACCGGCGCATGGGTCGCGTTCTCGATACGTATTCCCGCCATCACCTTTTCCCACAACGCCGTGGTCGCTGGCGTCGCGTCGGCGAGAAAAGATTCATCCCCCTCATAGGGCGTATAGTTATGCTGAATAAAATCACGGACATTAATTTCTTCTTTCCAGTCCGTACCTTTAAAATCACGCCATGCTTCGGCATACAGCATATCGCTGGTATCGATATTTACCTTCATGAAAAATAATCTCTCTACAAAACAGCCGTTAAGTTATGCAAATTCCACTGGTGCTTTCACGTTGCCTAAATGAATGGCATCAAGGGCAATCATTTTCTCTTCATTCGTGGGAATAACAGCGCAAATAACCTGAGAAGGGTTAGCGGAAATAATGCGTTCGCCGTGAGAATTCGGCTGCTTATTCATTTCAACATCTAACGTAAGCCCCAGTACGCCCAAATGTTCAATTACCAACTGGCGAATTAATACTGAATTTTCACCAATACCGCCGGTAAAAATAATGCCATCCAACCGATGTAACGATGCCGCGTGTCCGGCAATATGACGGGCGATACGGTGGACAAACGTTTTTATCGCTAACCGGGCGCGCTCATGTCCTTCGTGCCAGGCTTTTTCCAGGACTCTAAGGTCGGATGACAACCCGGAGATGCCGAGCAAACCGGACTCTTTATTCACCACTCGCTCCAGATCGCTCAACGTCTGCCCGGTTTCTTTGGCTATCCACGCCATCGCGCCGAAATCAACGTCGCCGCTGCGAGTACCCATCATCAGCCCCTCAAGCGGCGTCATCCCCATTGAGGTATCCACGCTCTGACCATTGCGTACCGCGCAGATAGACGCCCCATTGCCCAGATGCGCGACAATCAGACCCGAGTTTTTTTCATCGAGGTCAAGCAGTTCATACGCGCGCCGCGAAACATAGCGATGCGACGTACCGTGAAAGCCGTAGCGACGCACACCCAGACTGGAAAAATACTCCCACGGCAATCCGTATAAATAGGCTTCCGGCGCCAGCGTCTGGTGGAAACTGGTATCAAATACCGCCACTTGCCGCACGGCCGGGAAAAGGTGCCGCGCCGCGTCAATGCCGCTTAAATTAGCGTAATTATGCAGCGGCGCTAAAGGCGATACCCGACGAATATTATCGATAATCTCATCGGTAATAATGACGGACTGCGTAAATAGCTCTCCACCGTGCGCGATACGGTGACCAATTAATGCCACGCTATCCGTTAAATCACGTTTTTCCAGCTCAAAGGCAATGGCTTTTAACGCGTCCTCATAATTAGAGTGCGCGAGGTTTATCGGCTTATCGCCATTAATAGATAAAAAGGCGTTTTCAGTATTCATTCCATCTGCTATTCCCGCCATTAAAACATCACAGGTAGCGACATCCAGTACAGAGAATTTGATAGAAGATGATCCGCAATTAATGACCAGAACGACCGGAAATTCATTCATGTAGTGCCTCCGTCGATGTCAGCCTGCGTCCGCGCCCTGGGGCGGAACGCAGGCTAAACGTGAGGATTAGAACAATTTGTAGACAATATTCAGGATGGTCAGCAGACCAATCAGGGTGACGAACACGTTATCCAGACGACCACGGTACTTCGCCAGCGACGGCGCTTTACGAATGGCGTACATCGGCAGCAGGCATAACAGCGAGGCGATAATCGGCGCGCCCATCGCTTCAATCAGGTCCAGAATGTTGGGGTTTGCGTAAGCTACGACCCAGGTAGACCCCATAATGAAGATCATGCTGATGGTGTTAAGCTTGCCCATAGAGACTTTGGTTTTATCGCCTTTATAACCGAATTTCAGCACCAGGCCGTTCAGCCCTTCCAGCGTCCCCAGGTAGTGACCGAAGAAAGATTTGAAAATAGCAACCAGCGCGATGATAGACGCGCCATACTCCAGCACCGTTGCAAAAGTAGATTTTGTCCCCGACAAAGAGGCGAAATGGTTGGCCAAGTAGGAAAGTACCGGAATGTTCTGCGCTTTCGCATCCGCCATGTTCTGCGGAGAGAGCGTAAACAGGCAGCTAAAGGCGAAGAACATCACCACGGCGACCATCAGCATACTGGCGCGCGAGATGATCTGTGAACATTTCCGCTCGGTAAATTCGCGACCAAACTCTTTCTCATACTCTTCACGCTTAGACACCACGAAGGAAGAGACGATGGGCGAAAAGTTAAAGGAGAACACCATGATAGAGATGCCCAGCCACACCGTAACCAGTATGCCATCATGCCCGGTCAGCGCGATATTACTGAGATCAACCTGATCGATAACCGCCGAGTTCCAGTAAGGAATCAGCGATAATGAGATTAGCACCAGACTGGCGATAAACGGCCATACCAGGTAACTCATCACCTTAACCATCAGATCTTTACCAAACCAGATCACAAAGGCCATCAGCAGCAGCAAGAACAGCGCCACGAAACCGCGATTCAACGCTGGCATCTGCAACTGGTTTTCCCAAAACGTCATGAACGTATTAGTAATGGTGACGCCATAAATCCACAGCAGCGGACAAATCGCAAAGAAGTAAAGGAACGTGATAACTACCCCGCCCGTTTTACCAAAGTGCTCTTCGACCGTTTCCGTAATATTGCCGGACGGATTAGATCCGGATAAACACAGACGCGCCAGCGCCCGGTGACAATAGAACGCAATGGGGTAAGCTAAAACCAGCATCAGCAGAATGGGGATAAGCCCGCCAAACCCGGCGCGGATAGGGAAAAACAGCACCCCGGCGCCAATGGCGGTACCAAATAAACCCAGCGTCCACGTCGTGTCCGATTTACGCCATGACGACTGTTTTGCCTGGCTGGATACAATGCTATCAGTAGTACTCATATCCTATCCTCACGAAAAGATTAAGCGTCAACTAAACCCGTAATTTGTGATACACGAGAAAGATCGATATTGCCGCCAGAAATAATACTGACCGTTTTTCTGTTCTGAATATGGCTATCTAATTTCCCGCTTAATAGTGCGGCGCAGGCCAGAGCGCCAGCGCCTTCAGTAATAACCTTATTGCGCTGAATTAAAGCGATCATGCTGTTACGAATTTCATCTTCGCTAACCAGAACAATGTCATCGACTAATTCACGAACAATTTCATAGGTTAAATTACCCGGGCGGGAGACATCACAACCATCCGCCAGGGTGCCGGTCGTTCGGTGCGTGGTTATTTCGCCAGCGTAATAAGACGCCGCCATACCGTGAACATTTTCGGCCTGTACGCCGATAACTTTAATGGTCGGGTTAATCGATTTAATCGCAATGGCAATACCTGCAATTAAACCGCCGCCGCCAATAGGCACGATGACATTATCGACATCGTACAGATCTTCCATAATTTCCAGACCAATAGTGCCCTGTCCGGCAATGACTTTTGGATCGTCGTAAGGCGGAATAAAAATGCGGCCTTCGGTTTCGACAATTTCACTCACCTTAGCAATGGTGTCATTGAAGTTGTCACCGTGGAGCACCACTTCCGCCGAATAATCACAGGTGGCCGCCACTTTTGACTTTGGCGCGCCCTTCGGCATCACGACTTTGCCGTCAATACCCAGCATTGCGCAAGAAAGAGAAACGCCCTGTGCATGATTACCTGCGGAACAGGCCACGACGCCTTTACGTTTTTCCGCCTCCGTTAACGAGCTAAGTTTGTTAAAAGCGCCACGAATTTTAAATGAACCCGTACGCTGCATATTTTCAAACTTGAGAAATATTTCGCCTTTGCAACGTTCACTAAAATAGTTAGAGCGAGGCATTCCCGTTTTATATATCTTCCCCGCTAGTCTTTTTTTCGCTTCGAGGATATCTTCAATTGCAACCGGGAGATCGTATGTAATGTGCATTATAACCTCTTAACCTGGGTATTAAAAATAAGTTACCGTTGCCCACTGTTCAAAAGAAACAGTTGGCGTCAATCTCGCTAAATATGTTTATTCCATATCATTCAATTTCTATTAACTGCCTGCGTCTGCATCCATTATATGATGAATATTGCTTAGCCAATTCTACTAATACTGAAGCGGCTTTTTTGATACGATAATTTTTAGACCATACCGCCGCATAACGTGCGACGGGTAACGTGTCTTTTATGGGTATCGTGATAAATTGATTAGAGCCAAAAGGCGTGGTCATATCGCAGGGAATAACAGTTAAGAAATCAGCATTGAGAACAAGATTATATATTGTGACAACGGAATCTGTTTTAACAATGTTTTCGATGCTGATGCCATTTCGTTGTAGAGTGGTGAGTAATTCGCTGTAGTAGCCCATATTCGTTTGCGGCAACACCCACTGTTCGTCCTTTAACGATTCCAGTGTGATGGTGCCGGTGCATGTTCGGGACTTGCTGGCTACCAGGACAAACTCTGATTCAAACAGCGGCTCGACATGCAGATCCTGTAGCTGCATTTCATTACTGAGCGTACCAATAGCAAAGTCCAGCCGCCCGTCGCGCAGGGCCGGCAGGAATGAAGAGAGCTGGGCTTCGTACATGGATACCTGCGCTTTTGGAAAGACCTCTTTGAACTTATGAATCATATCGGACATGAAGGTAAAGCCAATCAGCGAAGGAAAACCAAACGAGACGTCGACAACGGTATTGCACGTCATACTGTTCATCTCGTTGATCATGTTTTTCATTTCGCGGGTGATAGATTCAGACCAGGAAAGCAGTACCTGTCCCGCTTCGGTCAACGTAACGCCGGTATTTTTGCGTACAATTAGCTCAACGCCAAAATAGGCCTCAACATCGCTAATGATTTTACTGACGGCGGGCTGGGTTAACCCTAACGATTTTGCGGCAGAACCGATAGAACCACTTCTAATGACTTCCTGAAAGACCACCAAATGCTGTGTTTTAGGGAGAACAAGAGTATTCATATCTACCGCTCTGAAATAACATTGTGAACGGCAGGAAGTGTAGCAAATTAAATCTTAAAGGTTATGTGCGACCACTCACAAATTAACTTGCCGCAATTTTTACATGGTCTTTATTAAATAAATAAAACCTATTATTTCAATAAGTTGCAAAAACAAAGCAGTAACTTAGTCTGATTTCAATCAAAAAACAGGGTCGGGATAACGATATATTATGGCGATAACCAGTCTATTTTACCTCCTATTTTCGACGTCCTGTGAAGACGATATTTCAATCAATTACGGGACATTTTATCGACAATTCCAGCGTTAAATTTAAAGTGTAATTTCTCAAATTTAAGTATAAACCGGAGGTAAATGCGCTTAAAAACCGTTACGCGTCACATTTTTTTACCTTATTTGTTTGTAAAGAAACATTTAATAAAATTTTAACCAAAATATTTCATACATTTAATTTTCATTTACAACAAATAATTTACACCACTTTCTTGCTATTTTTCAGGATGTAATTTTGTGAAAGAAATCGATTACTTTTCACTTCAACTAAAAAGAGCGCAGTCTATAGCGTTTTGTGTTTCTCATCACAAAAACGAATAATATTATGTCACCACGGCTGTCAATTAATTGCCGGATAGTGACGCTGGCGTCTTCTGCAACCTCTATACCCTTCACCGGCCTGATAAGCAAAAACCCGCCGAAGCGGATTTTATGAAGGGGTGAAACTGACCGATAAGCCGCTTTCTTTTAGGTATAGCGTCGTGGACAGTCATTCATCCTGCCGCCCTGTAAAAGCAAAAACCCGCCAGCTTACACTGACGGGTTTTATGAAGAAGTGAAACTGACCGATAAGCCGGGTTCTGTCGTGGACAGTCATTCATCTAGGCCAGCAATCGCTCACTGGCTCAAGCAGCCTACCCGGGTTCAGTACGGGCCGTACCTTATGAACCCCTATTTGGCCTTGCTCCGGGTGGAGTTTACCGTGCCACGGACTGTTACCAGCCGCGCGGTGCGCTCTTACCGCACCCTTTCACCCTTACCTGATCCCACTTGCGTGGGCCATCGGCGGTTTGCTCTCTGTTGCACTGGTCGTGGGTTTCCCCCCCAGGCGTTACCTGGCACCCTGCCCTATGGAGCCCGGACTTTCCTCCCCTCCGCCCGTCTCCCCGAAAGGACGACGACGAAGCGGCGACTGTCTGGTCAGCTTCGGCGCGCAGTATAGAGGGTTCGCGCGACTTTGTCACCCTGCGCTGCGCATTCCTATCGCCAGAGCGGCAGCAACATTTCTGGATGCCCGATAAATATTGTCAAAAGCGCCCCGAAAAGCCTCCTCCAGCGTCACGATGCGCGTGAGTACGCTAAAGACAGCGTCGATGCCATAGTGATGCACTATCCCTACATCGTGCGTCAGGCTGCCGGCAATGCCAATCACTGGCTTATGATATTTTTTCGCCACATTCGCGACGCCAATCGGCACTTTACCGCGAATACTTTGGCTATCAATCCGCCCTTCTCCCGTCACCACCAGCGTACAGTCGTGGATATGCTCCTCCAGGTTCAGTGCCGCCGTGACAATTTCGATTCCGCTGCGTAATTCCGCACCGAGAAAAGCCATTAACGCCGCCCCCATACCGCCTGCCGCGCCTGCGCCGGGCGCCGCCTTTACGTCGACATTCAGCGATTTTTTTATGATGTCGGCATAGTGAGCAAGATTTCTGTCCAGCTCAACAATGTTCTCTTCGGTCGCGCCTTTCTGCGGCCCAAAAATTCGTGATGCGCCGTTGTCGCCGATCAGAGGATTAGAGACATCGCAAGCGACACGAATCGCGCAGAGTTTTAAACGGGGATCGAGCTCTGAAATATCAATGTCGCTTAGACAATGAAGGCTTCCGCCACCGTAACCGATATCCGCGCCGTTTTCATCGCGCAGTTTTGCGCCTAACGCCTGCATCATCCCTGCGCCGCCGTCATTTGTCGCGCTACCGCCAATGCCGATAATGATATTGCTTGCGCCGCTTTCCAGCGCCTGCAATATCAGCTCCCCCGTTCCCCGCGAGGTAGTAATCAAAGGGTTGCGTTTTTCTGGCGGAACCAGCGCCAGTCCGCTGGCCGCCGCCATTTCAATAAAGGCGGTTTTACCATCCCCGGACATTCCCCAGCAGGCTTTCACTTTTTCACCCAACGGCCCGGTCACCCATGCGGCGCGTTCAACGCCCTGCGTCGCGGCAATCATGGCTTCGACCGTTCCTTCGCCGCCATCGGCAACCGGAACAGAGACATATTGCGCATCGGGGAAAATTTCCCGAAATCCTTTTTCTATCGCCTGCGCTACCTCGGCGGCAGAAAGGCTTTCTTTGTAGGAGTCGGGGGCAATTACGATTTTCATAGTGGTAGCCTGTTACTGCACAACGCCGGATGGCGTTTCACTTATCCAGCCTGAAATTCAGGCCCGGATCGCTACACGCCATCCGGGCACAACGTCGTTAGCGAGTGACTTCCACTTTCGCCAGTTTTTCGTAGTAGCACGCCAGCGCGCTATGGTCGTCATTACCGTGTCCATCCGCGCGTAACGCCTGCATCATTTCCATAACGGCGGCGGTCAGCGGGAGCTGCGCGCCAACGCCGTGGGAGGTATCCAGCGCATTCGCCAGATCTTTAATGTGCAGATCGATACGGAAACCTGGCTTAAAGTTTCGGTCCATGACCATCGGCGCTTTCGCATCCAGTACCGTGCTGCCAGCCAGACCGCCGCGAATCGCCTGATAGACCAGATCCGGGTTGACGCCCGCTTTAGTCGCCAGCGTCAGCGCTTCAGACATGGCGGCGATATTCAACGCCACGATCACCTGGTTAGCCAGTTTTGTGACGTTGCCTGCGCCGATATCGCCGGTATGCACCACGGAACCCGCCATCGCTTTCATCAGGTCGTAGTACTTGTCGAAAATGGCTTTATCGCCCCCCACCATCACCGACAGCGTGCCATCAATCGCCTTCGGCTCGCCGCCGCTGACCGGCGCATCCAACATCTCAACGCCCTTCGCCTTCAGCGCATCGCTGATTTCACGGCTTGCCAGCGGCGCGATAGAACTCATATCAATCAATACGGTTCCCGGCTTCGCGCCTTCGATGATACCGTTCTCGCCCAGCGCAACTTCTTTCACATGCGGAGAGTTAGGCAGCATCGTGATGATGACGTCACACTGTTCAGCGATCGCCTTCGCCGTAGAGGCCGTTTCCGCGCCTGCGGCAATGACGTCGGCAATCGCTTCAGGATTACGATCGGACACCACCAGCGAATACCCTGCTTTCAGTAAGTTTTTGCTCATGGGCTTACCCATGATGCCTAAGCCAATAAAGCCAACTTTCATCGTCATAGCGTTCTCTCTTTCCATACCAGGATTATTTTTTAAAGGTGTCGGCAAGTTTCTGCGTGCTGGCGCGGAATGCGCCTAAATCGCTGCCAACGGCGACAAAGGTCGCGCCCCATTCCAGATAACGGCGGGCATCCGCCTCTACCGGCGCCAGAATGCCGCACGGTTTACCGTGCGCTTTAGCGCGGGCGAAAATATGTTGAATCGTCTGCTGCACGTCAGGGTGAGAAGCATTGCCGAGATGACCCAGCGCGGCGGCCAGATCGCTGGGGCCGACAAAAATGCCATCAACGCCTTCCGTTGCGGCGATGGCATCAACATTGTCGACACCCAACTGGCTTTCGATTTGAACAATAATGGTGATGTTTTTGTTCGACTGCGCAAAGTAATCAGGCACCGTACCGAACATATTCGCGCGGTGAGAAACGGAAACGCCGCGAATGCCTTCCGGCGGGTAACGTGTCGAGGCGACGGCGCGAGCCGCTTCCTCTTGCGTTTCAACAAAGGGGATCAGGAAGTTATAAAACCCAATATCCAGCATCCGTTTGATAATGACCGGTTCATTGGTTGGCACACGTACCACAGGCGCGCTGGCGCTGCCTTTCAATGCCATTAGCTGCGGAATTAAGGTGGTCACATCGTTCGGCGCATGTTCGCCATCCAGCACCAGCCAGTCAAATCCCGCCAGACCGAGAACTTCGGTGGTGATTGGGCTTGCCAGTGCAGACCAGCAGCCAATCTGCACCTGTTGCGCCGCCAGCGCCGCTTTAAACTTATTCGGGAAAATAGCGTTATTCATCGCTTATACCTTCGCTTATTTCTTTAATTCTCTACATGTGATGCCGCCACCATAACTTATAGCAACGACAATAAAATGCTTATCTGAAATCAGAATGGGTCTCCGCATTCTATTCCTAATGTGGTACACATCCTGTAGCACAATATACCGTTCTGATATCTTTATCGTCTTTTATTATTATCATGGTATTTTCAAATAACTCGTCAGATACACTGAATTCGCCATTCAGTATAAACAGCCTATGTCGGATAATCATTGTGCAAACGCTCATTAAAAAGGGATTATTTAACGCTTATTTTTGAGCATACGCCCATGATACTGGGCGCTAATGCACACATTTACGCTTTACCCGGCCTACATAAAAAATTTCATAATTTGCGGTGATCTGGATCACATTCTTATATTTATACTCCTGTCATTCTTATTTCATTATGCATGAACTTTATTTCTTATATTGAGATTTAACGATTTAACCATAACCAAAAATAGATAATCCTATTTCTATCATCCAGGCTGGAGAATGTTGAACAATGGCCAATATCGAAATTCGCCAGGAATCGCCATCGGCGTTTTATATAAAAGTACATGAAACCGATAATGTCGCAATTATTGTTAATGACCACGGTCTTAAAGCCGGAACACGTTTTCCGGATGGCCTGGAACTGACTGAACATATTCCGCAAGGCCATAAAGTTGCTCTGACGGATATCCCCGCTCACGGCGAAATCATCCGTTATGGCGAAGTCATCGGTTATGCGGTACGCGACATCCCGCGCGGAAGCTGGATCGACGAGTCGCTGGTTGAACTGCCAAAAGCGCCGCCGCTGAATACGCTACCGTTGGCGACCAAAGTACCGGAACCGCTGCCGCCGCTGGAAGGCTATACGTTTGAGGGCTATCGTAACGCCGATGGCAGCGTCGGCACCAAAAATCTGCTTGGCATTACCACCAGCGTGCACTGTGTAGCGGGCGTGGTCGATTATGTGGTGAAAGTAATTGAGCGCGATCTCCTGCCCAAATACCCGAATGTCGATGGCGTTGTAGGGCTAAACCATCTGTACGGCTGCGGCGTGGCAATCAACGCGCCGGCGGCGGTCGTGCCGATTCGCACGATTCATAATATCGCGCTCAACCCCAATTTTGGCGGCGAAGTGATGGTGATTGGCCTCGGTTGCGAAAAACTGCAGCCGGAACGGCTGCTGGAAGGCACCGAGGATGTTCCCGCCATCGCCGTTGAAAGCGCCAGTATTGTGCGTTTACAGGACGAGCAGCATGTCGGCTTTAAATCAATGGTCGACGATATTTTGCGGGTCGCCGAACGCCATCTGACGAAACTGAACCAGCGCCAGCGCGAAACCTGCCCGGCCTCCGAGCTGGTCGTCGGGATGCAGTGTGGCGGCAGCGATGCGTTTTCCGGCGTCACGGCAAACCCGGCGGTGGGTTATGCTTCCGATCTGTTGGTACGCTGCGGCGCGACCGTCATGTTCTCGGAGGTCACCGAAGTGCGCGATGCCATTCATCTTCTGACACCGCGCGCCATCAACGAAGCCGTGGGTAAACGCCTGCTGGATGAAATGGCCTGGTACGATAATTACCTTGATATGGGGAAAACCGATCGCAGCGCTAACCCGTCCCCTGGCAACAAAAAAGGCGGCCTGGCGAACGTCGTGGAAAAAGCGTTGGGCTCTATCGCTAAATCGGGTAAGAGCGCCATTGTCGAAGTATTATCGCCGGGCCAGCGCCCCACCAAACGCGGCCTGATTTACGCCGCGACGCCCGCCAGCGATTTCGTCTGCGGCACGCAGCAGGTCGCTTCCGGCATTACCGTACAGGTCTTTACCACCGGACGCGGCACGCCTTACGGGCTGATGGCGGTGCCGGTCATTAAAATGGCGACGCGTACCGAGCTGGCGAACCGTTGGTATGACTTAATGGATATCAATGCAGGCACCATCGCCACGGGTGAAGAGACAATCGAAGATGTGGGCTGGAAGCTGTTTCACTTTATTCTCGATGTCGCCAGCGGCCGGAAAAAGACTTTCTCGGACCAGTGGGGATTGCATAACCAGCTGGCAGTGTTTAACCCGGCACCTGTGACCTGATCTATTCTGGAAAGCGCCTCGCAAAACATGGCTTAAGGGCCATGTTTTCATATGTTTGATAAACTGCGCCATGTTCATACCGGATATGGCAAAAACACCCACTCCACCATAAAAGCATTAAAATTCAATAAATTGAAATTCTCTGCCAGGCGCAACATTACGTTTCTCACTAATTTGAGTCGCAGCACATGCAATTTGAGGTATGTCGAATATAACGACAGCCTATTAATCACCTTTACTCAATTCTGCTGCATCATCAATTCTTTAATTTGTGCCAGCGTGGACGTGCCTTCCATCGGCCCACGCGCAGAGATAGCCAGCGATCCTGCGGCATTAGCATGGGCTAAAGCATCGGGTACGGAATATCCCGCAAGAAACAGGCTAACAAAGGTTGCGCCAAAGCAATCGCCAGCGCCTGTAGGATCAACCACCTTCACCGGATACCCAGCCACATGATGTTGTTCGTCTTTTGAATAGTAACTGGCTCCACGGGCGCCACGTTTAATGATGACGTGGGCAATTCCACGCTTGTGAAGCCTTGCGACAATTTTCTCTTCATCGCGGGATTTACTCAGGCCGAAATAATCCAGTTCGCCATCGCTTGGCAGGAAGAAATCCGTGTAATCAAGAATGTATTCAAAGGCCTGCGACATTTCGCGGATCTTTAGCATCTCTTTACGGATATTAGGATCGAAAGAAATTGTGCCACCATTTTCTTTTACAATGCTAATCGCCTTGCGTACGGCATCGATCAAACGAAAGGAAAATAATGACGATCCCATAATATGAAAGTGGCGATATTGTCTGAGTAATGTTTCATCAAGGTGATCGGCACTCAGCAAACCGCACGCACTGTCCGGCATGTTGAAAATAAAATCGCGCTGGGCCTGGCTTCGGTAGCTGACAAAAGCACTGCCTGTTGTGGCGTTCGGCAGTACGGAAATTCCCTGTACATTTACGCCATCGCGCGACAAGCGGGTAATATTCATAACGCCAAAGGCATCGTTGCCAACACAGCTAAACAACAATGAACGAAAACCAAGTTTAGCAACCTGATCGGCAAATATGGCGGGCGCCCCACTGGGATACGGCCCCCAAAATTCTCCCGGAGAGGAAAATCCCTGGTTCTCTTTTTTTGCCAGAAACTCGACGAGCAATTCACCCAATGTTGCGATTGTTATGTTCATGCGTTGTCCTTCATCTTGCCTGATGCAGGGTCGGGTTTATCCAGGTCAGACATTCGTTATTGGTATAACTGTTGGTTAAGCCGTCGGCCAGAAACCGTGAGTGGTACTCAGCGGCGACAATCTGTGGCGTAATAATCGCGCTCAGCGTATTCAGTTTCCCTACCGGATAACGCGCCACATCATGAATCGGACGCTGCGCCACCACGGCAATACTCTGTCCACTAAGGCGCAGGCATTCACTTAGCAAAGCAGCTGCACTTTCGTTTTTCACGTTGAGCGTGCCATCCTCGCTGATATGGTCTACCATCACCAGACAACATGACGGTTGAAATTGTTGCAAAGATTGGATGGCGATTTCGCCCCCCAGCACCTGGCCACTACGCCCCAGTACACCGCCCAACAACACAATTTCACCATCGATATAATCACGGGCCGGCGCAACATGGCTAAGATCGTTGATGATAAGGCACAGATCCCGATAATCGCCCAGGAAAGGAAGCGCTTTACGCAACACCTCTCCGGCCCCCAGAAACACGGTATCGTCGTCGCAGACCAGACGGGCAACCTGCTTAGCCAGTTCCAGCTCTACGCTATGCTCTAACGCCTGCGACTGCACCACTTCATGGCTTACCGCTGCTCTGACGGGTTGGGCCGTGTAAATCGCTCCGCCAAAGGAGCGTTTCAGATAGCCTTGTTGCTCCAGGTAATTGAGATCATTACGGATCGTTACCCCTGAAACCGATAACATTTCAGCCAAATCGTCTACTTTTATTTCGCCGTTTTTACGGACGATTTCGGCAATGTCCAGACGCCTTTTCAACAGGCTGGTAGATGGTTTTGCCACAACATACCCTTTTTTTCCGCTTCGTCGGGAAGTTATCCCGTGCTTTAACTTTCATTTTTAAACTTCTGACAGGGGATGTCAATTTTGCACCACGTCACCGAATGCTCAATGGAAAACATAACAATAAAATCAATTAATTATAGAATTTTCATGTCTCCTATTTACTTACAAAACAAAATTTAAATCCACATTTTTGCTTTCATTTAAGAAAAATTATCCTGCTTTTGTGTCGATGATCACAATCATGTGTGGCAATGATCGTTACATTACTTTCAAAACGAAGGTTATTTTTATTTTAAACTTTAATTTCGAAAGTTATAAACGGAGACCACTATGTTCATTATTTCCAGTAAAAATATGCTCCAGAAGGCCCAGCATGCAGGCTATGCCGTGCCAGCCTTTAACATCCATAACCTAGAAACCTTGCAGGTGGTGGTAGAAACCGCCGCAGAAATGCGCTCACCGCTGATCGTTGCCGGAACACCAGGCACGTTTAGCTATGCCGGAATGGGTAACATTGTGGCGATCGCGGGCGATCTGGCTCGTGAATACAATCTGCCACTGGCCATTCATCTGGATCATCATGAATCGTTAGCCGATATCGAAAGCAAAGTTATGGCAGGGATCCGTTCAGTCATGATCGATGGTTCCCACTTTCCCTTTGAAGAGAATGTGGCGCTGGTGAAAAGCGTGGTCGATTTTTGCCATCGCTACGACACCAGCGTGGAGGCAGAACTGGGCCGCCTTGGTGGGATCGAAGATGATTTAGTGGTAGACAGCAAAGATGCCCTTTACACCAATCCACAGCAAGCACGTGAGTTTGTGGCGCGCACCGGCATTGATTCGCTGGCGGTTGCTATCGGCACGGCACACGGCATGTATGCCGCTGAACCTAAACTTGATTTTGAGCGACTGGCAGAAATACGCGCTCTGGTGGATATCCCTCTGGTATTGCATGGGGCATCTGGTTTGCCGGAAAGCGATATTCGCCAGGCCATCAGCCTTGGGGTATGCAAAGTCAATGTTGCCACCGAACTGAAAATCGCCTTCTCCGACGCCTTAAAAGAGTATTTCCTGCAAAACCCGAAAGCCAATGATCCCCGCCACTATATGCAACCAGCAAAACAGGCGATGAAAGAGGTGGTACGCAAAGTAATTCATGTTTGCGGCTGTGAAGGGCAACTGTGAGGAATCGCCTGTGATCTACACGCTAACACTTAATAGCGCGATTGATATGAATATATTTAGCGATCCTTTACAGCCAAATATTGTCAATCGCACTCACCACACCGAGTTTTGCCCAAATGGTAAAGGGGTAAATGTTGCGCTGGTTCTGGATCACTTTCAAATACCTGCGCATATATTAGGAATTTTTGGAGGTTTCACCGGGCATTATATTGTAGAAAGCCTGCGTACCCGAAAAATGCCAGTCACACCAGCATGGGTAGAAGAACCCACGCGGATTAATATTTTCATTCATGACGGGCAGCAGGAATATAAACTGATCAACCCTGGCTCATATATTCCAGATGAATGTAAACAACAAATCATCACGATTATTTCTCAACTGCCCGATGCAGAATATCTGGTGATAAGCGGCAGCCTGCCACAAGGTATTGAAAGCCGCTTTTACGCAGAAATTATGCATATTTGTCAGCAAAAAAATATCGGCGTAATTTTAGATATTAGTCATCCGTCATTACGTCAGTTACTGGAGTTCAAACCGTTATTAATTAAACCAAATGATGAAGAGGTTAAAGCAATATTCGGTTTAACTGTCTCTGACGACAATGATGCGAAAAATACTCTTACCACTTTACATGCACTTGGTGCACAAAATGTTCTGCTAACCCTTGGCGCTAAAGGAATGTATTTCTCCAATGGGATTGATTACTGGTTTTGTAGCGCGCCAACAGTTGATTTGGTGAGCTCCGCCTGTGCAGGCGATGCTGCACTGGCCGCCTTTCTCAGCCAGTGGTTATCTACAGGAGAAGTGGAATATGCCTTATCTCTTGCCAGTGCAACAGGAGCTGATGTCGCAAGTTCTGCCGGATTAGGCCAACTTGCGGCAATAGAAACCTTACTTTCGCAAATCCACGTCAGAAAGCTGTAGGTTAAATTACAATTTAAGGTCTGCTTATGAAAAAGATCATTGCAGTGACCGGCTGCCCTACCGGTATTGCGCATACATTTATGGCTGAAGAAGCCTTAAAAAATGCCGCGAAAAAATTATCTGTTGAAATAAAAGTTGAAACCAATGGTGCCAGTGGCGTTGAAAATGCTATTCAACCTGCTGATCTGGTAGATATTGCCGGAGTCATTATTGCGGCGGATAAAGATGTCTTACCTGATCGCTTTAATGGTTTACCGGTTATTGAAGTACCGGTAAAAGAAGCAATCCATCATCCTGCGGAGCTGATTAACAAAGTTATTAATGGTGAAGCCCCAATACGTAAAGGCGAATCAACCACCAGAACGGAAATTATCGAAAAAGAATCGCTTGGGCGACAAATTTATAAACACCTGATGAGTGGTGTTTCAAATATGCTGCCTTTTGTAGTTGCCGGAGGCATATTAATTGCGGTGTCGTTTTTATGGGGGATTTATTCCGCTGATCCTAATTCAGCTGAATACAATGCAACCGCCGCTATGCTAATGAAAATCGGTCAGCAAGCCTTTTCGATTATGGTTCCGGTCTTTACCGCTTATATTGCATTCTCTATTTCTGGCAGACCAGGGATGGTGGCTGGATTTGTCGGCGGCTTACTGGCAAATGCTACCGGCGCAGGATTTCTCGGTGGGATAATTGCCGGATTCGCCGCCGGTTACCTGATGTTATGGGTAAAGAATCGACTCGAAGGCTTACCGCGTCAGTATGAAGGCCTGAAATCGATTTTTATTATGCCGCTCATTGGCGTACTGGTTATTGGCGTGTTGATGTCGCTGCTTGGGCAACCTGTCGCAGCTATCAATAATAGCATGATGAACTGGCTGGCATCTCTACAGGAAGCGAATCCAATATTGCTGGGTATTGTGGTGGGTGCAATGTGCTCCTTTGACTTTGGCGGCCCGGTAAACAAAGCCGCTTATGTCACCGGCACGCTTTTACTGGGCCAGGGCAACTTCTACTTTATGGCTGGTGTGTCTGCCGCATGTATTACTCCACCACTGGTAATTGCTCTGGCGACCACCTTCTTTCCAAAAGGTTTTAGCGAGGAAGAACGTGCCGCAGGCATGGTTAACTATATCCTCGGTTGTACACACATCACTGAAGGCGCGATTCCTTTCGCAGCGAAAGATCCTTTGCGTGTCATCCCGATGATGATGATTGCTTCCAGCATTTCCGCGGTACTTAGCTACAGCTTGCGTATTCAGGTTCCGGCTCCTCACGGCGGCTTCTTAATTTTACCTTTGGTGAGTCAGCCGCTGGCCTGGGTGTTATGTATCCTTGCGGGCTCTGCATGTGGTGCGGTGATGCTTGGCCTATGGAGATTGTGGGCTGTGCGCAAAAATTCAGTCAACACAACTCCTGTAGTAAAGGCTGGAGGTCAGAATGCAGCTCTGTGAACACGATATTTTTGTCAGCGATGAGCGCCTCGATAAAGTCACCGCTCTGCACCGTGTGGTGGAAAAGTTATCTGCGGCTGGCAATACCACGCCTGACTATTTACGCGGCATGTTGGATCGCGAAGCACAGATTTCCACTTATCTGGGCAATGGAATCGCGATCCCACACGGTACGCCAGAGTCTCGCGATGCGGTATTACAAACCGGTGTAAAGGTAATCGTTTTTCGCTACGGCGTTGACTGGGGTGACGGCAACACCGCGTATCTGGTCACCGGAATTGCCGCGCGCTCCAATGAACATCTTGAGATTTTGCGCCAACTGACTCGCGTGCTCAGCGATGACGCTATTCCGCAAGCATTGGCTAAAGCCGAATCCCCCAGTCAGGTTTTAACGCTACTGACTGGATCGACGACCAATACGCCAGCAGCCGTGGAGTTGCAGGAGGGTGAGCAGGCAACGTTTGTCATCCATAATCCGCATGGTTTACATGCCAGACCCAGTGCGGTGCTGGTGAAGTTTATCAAACAGTTTCAAAGCCACATTACGGTAGAAAATCTGGATAACGCCTCCGGCCCGGTGGACGGGAAAAACCTGATGCGGGTGGTGTCGCTCGGCGCGAAAAAGGGGCATCGCTTGTTGTTCCGGGCGCAGGGCGAAGATGCACAGCAGGCACTACGTGAAATCGAGGAGCTTATCGCCTCTGGTGCAGGCGAGATGATCACCGTTCCCGTTACCCCACCACCAGAAGTCATGCAGCCAAAGCGCAGTTGGCTATCTCGATTGTTTAATTAGCCTTCGTTTGTTCCTCCGTGCCCGCTCCGGCGGGTACGGTTTTTCATGACAAAGTGAAATCACAGACATTACATACCCTTTCGTCATCTTACATTTTCTTTCGCAACTTTCATTTATCAGATCAAAATCACAAAACAACATTACGAAAGCCTATAAATTCTTTCGAAGAAGATAAACGAAAGAATTCGGAGATAAAAGTGAAAGGAATAATTGCTCGTCATAAAGCAGGAGAACATCTGGGCATCTGTTCAGTTTGTTCTGCTCATCCCCTGGTTATCGAATCAGCTCTGCTTTTCGATCTCAACACTGACAACAAAGTATTGATTGAAGCCACATCCAATCAGGTGAATCAGTTTGGCGGTTATACCGGCATGAAACCGGCTGACTTTCGTGATTTTGTCTATGGCATCGCCCAGGAAGTGGGATTTCCACGTGAGCGGTTGATTCTTGGTGGCGATCATTTAGGGCCTAACTGCTGGCAGAACGAACCGGCAGATACGGCGATGGAAAAATCTGTCGAACTCATTAAGGCTTACGTCGCTGCCGGGTTTAGCAAAATCCATCTTGATGCCTCTATGTCCTGCGCTGACGACCCGACGCCGCTGGACCCAATGGTTGTCGCTAAACGCGCCGCCCTGCTTTGCCAGGCAGCGGAAACGACGGCGACCGACGAACAAAAACGCCATTTAACCTATGTTATCGGCACTGAAGTTCCGGTTCCTGGCGGGGAAGCCAGCGCCATTAACGCCGTGCATGTTACCCGCGAACAGGATGCGGCCCGCACGCTGCAAACGCATCAGGCTGCTTTTCGCGCCCTGGGGCTGGAGGAGGCATTGAACCGGGTTATCGCGATTGTCGTACAGCCGGGCGTAGAATTCGACCATACACAGATTATCCACTATCAACCGCAGGCCGCTAAAGCGCTTTCCGACTGGATAAAAGAAACGCCGATGGTCTATGAAGCGCATTCGACTGATTATCAGACGCGACAGGCCTACCGTGCGCTGGTACGCGATCATTACGCCATTCTGAAGGTCGGCCCGGCGCTCACTTTCGCGCTGCGCGAAGCCATTTTCGCACTTGCGCAAATGGAAAACGAGCTGATCTCCCCGGAACAACGTAGTCGGGTACTGGAGGTCATTGATGAAGTTATGCTAAACGAGCCAGGCTACTGGAAAAAATACTACCGTCCAACCTGGAGCCAGGCGATGGTCGACATCCACTTTAGTTTGTCTGACCGTATTCGCTATTACTGGCCGCACCCGCGTATTCGTCAAAGCGTAGAGAAGTTAATCGCCAATCTGAACAACGTCACATTGCCGCTGGGATTAATTAGCCAGTTTATGCCCGTACAGTTTGAACGCCTGTCTGAGGGCGTGCTCACCCCCACGCCGCATAACCTGATTATTGACAAAATTCAGGATGTTCTGCGCGCTTATCGCTTCGGTTGTACGCCGGATGTCGCCTGAATAATGGAGAATCTATGAGCCAACTATTTGTCCGAACCGGAATCACATTCGACTCGAGCCAACAGGCGCTGGCGCACATTGGCAAAGAGATGCTGGCGAAAGGCGTGGTACATGATAGTTATCCGCAGGCGCTGGTGGAACGTGAAGCGTCTTTTCCTACCGGCATTGCGCTGGAGCGTCACGCCGTCGCTATCCCTCATTGCGAGGCGGTTCATGCGAAATCACCCGCTATCTATCTGATTCGTCCAGATAAGCCGGTCATGTTTCAACAGGCGGATGATGACGAAGAGATTGCCGTTTCGTTAATCATCGCCTTAATCGTTGAAAACCCGGCGGCACAGCTAAAACTTCTGCGCCGCCTGTTTAGTGAGCTACAGAACCCGAGCACCCTCGATGCCCTGTTAAGCGCGCCGGATGCCGAACTGGCGATACGCTTTCAGGAAACCATCCTTGAGCCTGAGCAGTGCGTCCAGGTTTGATAATAAATTGATAATAATGAGGAATACCCTATGAAACGTAAAGTAATTGTGGCCTGTGGCGGTGCGGTTGCAACCTCAACGATGGCTGCGGAAGAAATTAAAGAGCTATGTGATGCCAACCA
The DNA here is from genome assembly GCF_051703725.1 of Salmonella sp. NW645. NCBI lineage: Bacteria > Pseudomonadati > Pseudomonadota > Gammaproteobacteria > Enterobacterales > Enterobacteriaceae > Salmonella > Salmonella sp. NW645. Next base: position 175,399 of record NZ_JAMMKR010000007.1, read on the forward strand.
TATTGAACTCGACTTAGTGCAATGCCGGGTCACCGAAATCGAAACCTATATGGACGGCGCCAATCTTATCTGTACCACTGCCAGGGTCGATCGCGCCTTTGGCGATATTCCCGTCGTTCACGGTATGCCTTTTGTTTCCGGCGTGGGTATTGAAGCATTACAGCAAAAAATTCTGTCCATTCTCATGGGGTAACGTATGTTTAGCGAAATAATGCGTTATATCCTCGACTTAGGCCCAACGGTGATGCTGCCTCTGGTGATCATCGTGTTCTCTAAACTGCTGGGAATGAAGCTTGGGGATTGTTTTAAATCGGGTTTGCATATTGGTATCGGCTTCGTGGGTATTGGTCTGGTCATCGGCCTGATGCTGGATTCTATCGGCCCCGCGGCGAAAGCCATGGCGGAACATTTCCAAATCAATCTCCACGTTATTGACGTCGGCTGGCCGGGTTCATCGCCCATGACCTGGGCGTCACAAATCGCGTTGGTCGCGATCCCTGTCGCCATCGGGGTTAACGTCCTGATGCTGGTGACCCGCATGACCCGCGTGGTGAATGTCGATATCTGGAATATCTGGCACATGACCTTCACGGGCGCCATGCTGCATCTGGCGACCGGTTCATACTGGCTGGGGATTCTGGGCGTTGTGGTTCATGCCGCCTTTGTCTACAAACTGGGGGACTGGTTTGCCAAAGATACCCGCGACTATTTTGGCCTCGAGGGGATTGCTATCCCACACGGCTCATCCGCGTACCTGGGCCCCGTGGCGGTGCTCGTTGATACCATTATCGAAAAAATTCCGGGTCTCAATCGTATTCACTTTAGCGCAGACGATGTCCAGAAACGCTTCGGACCGTTTGGCGAGCCGGTGACTGTCGGCTTCGTGATGGGGCTGGTGATTGGTGTGCTGGCAGGCTACGACGCCAAAGCCGTTCTGCAACTGGCGGTCAAAACCGCAGCGGTGATGCTGCTTATGCCACGCGTCATTAAACCTATTATGGATGGCCTAACGCCTATCGCGAAACATGCGCGTAAACGTCTACAGGCCAAATTTGGCGGGCAGGAGTTCCTGATAGGCCTTGATCCAGCGCTACTGCTCGGTCATACCTCTGTTGTCTCCGCGAGCCTGATATTCATTCCGCTGACCATCCTGATTGCCGTCTTAGTACCGGGGAACCAGGTGCTGCCGTTCGGCGACCTCGCCACCATCGGTTTCTTTATTGCGATGGCGGTCGCGGTACACCAGGGCAACCTGTTCCGCACGCTGATTTCAGGTGTCATTATCATGGGTATCACCCTGTGGATAGCCACGCAGACGATTGGCCTGCATACCCAACTGGCTGCCAATGCCGGAGCGCTAAAAGCCGGCGGACAAGTCGCCTCGCTGGATCAGGGCGGTTCCCCCATCACCTGGCTGCTGATTCAACTTTTTACCTGGCAGAATATCGTCGGCTTCGCCGTCATTGCCATTATCTATCTGGCCGGCGTACTGCTGACCTGGCGTCGCGCCCGACAGTTTGTTGCGGCTGAGAAAGCCACGGCGCTACAGCAAAATCAAATCGCCTCTTAATTTTAGGGGAGCAATCGCTCCCCTCACCTTCCTGGAGAATGTTATGAAATCAGTGGTTATTCACGCTGAGGGAGACGTGCGCGTTGAAGAACGCCCCTTACCACAACTGCAAGCCGAGGACGATGTGTTGGTCAAAGTCGTTAGCTCAGGGCTTTGCGGATCGGATATCCCGCGTATTTTCGCGCAGGGCGCCCATTATTATCCTATTACGTTAGGTCATGAATTCAGCGGCTACGTTGAATCCTACGGCACAGGCGTAACGGATATGCAGCCTGGCGATGCCGTCGCTTGTGTCCCGCTTCTTCCCTGCTTTCACTGTCCGCAATGCGAACGCGGTTACTTTTCTTTATGCAGACAGTATCAGTTTGTAGGATCGCGCAGCGAAGGCGGTAATGCGGAATATGTGGTGGTCAAACGGGCCAATCTTTTCCGCTTGCCGTCTGATATGCCGATTGAAGATGGCGCGTTTATCGAACCGATTACCGTGGGCTTACACGCCTTTCATCTGGCGCAGGGCTGCGAGGGGAAAAACGTAATTATCGTTGGTGCCGGGACAATTGGCCTGCTGGCCTTACAGTGCGCGCGGGAACTGGGCGCGCGAAGCGTAACGGCGATTGATATCAATCCGCAGAAACTGGAACTGGCGAAAGCGCTCGGCGCAACGCATACCTGTAATAGCCGGGAAATGACCGCCGACGACATCCAGACCGCGTTGTCCGACATTCAGTTTGATCAACTGGTTCTCGAAACGGCAGGAACTCCCCAGACCGTCTCGCTGGCTATCGATATCGCCGGGCCGCGCGCGCAACTGGCGCTGGTGGGGACGTTACATCACGATCTCACCCTGACAACGCGTACATTCGGGCTAATTTTGCGTAAAGAGCTCACGCTCCTCGGCAGTTGGATGAACTACTCCGCGCCATGGCCAGGAGAAGAATGGGAAACCGCAGCGCGCCTGTTGGCTGAAAAACGTCTTCAACTGACCCCTCTCATTGCCCATCGCGGCGATGCGGAAAGCTTTGCAGAAGCAGTCAAAGCGCTTAATGGCGCGCCCATGCAGGGCAAAATCCTACTTCAACTTTCCTGATGGTACGAGCCAGCAACCTGCGCTGGCTCACATTTCCTTTCGAAATTTAGCGTTCACCTTTCGCAATCCTTCGTTTAAACTAGTTACAGTTAATTATCAGGCAAATCAATATGAACTCATTTGAGCGAAGAAATAAAATTGTCGACCTGATTAATACGCAAGGCAGCGTGCTGGTGATGGACCTTTCAAATACCTTTGGTATTTCTGAAGTGACTATCCGTGCTGACCTGCGTCTGCTGGAAGAGAAAGGCCTTGTCACCCGTTTTCATGGCGGCGCGGCAAAACCGGGAAGTCATCTGGCGGAAGGCGACAATCAGGAAGTCATTCTGGAAGATCGGTATCAACTCGCCAGCGATCCGAAAAAGCGGATTGCCCAGGCGGCTGCGGCAATGGTTGAAGAAGGAATGACCATCATTCTGGATAGCGGGAGCACAACATTACTGATTGCGGAAGCGCTCGCGCGAAAAAGCAATATTACGGTGATAACTAACAGCTTGCCTGCCGCTTTTACGCTATCAGAAAATAAAGATCTCACGCTGGTGGTTTGCGGCGGTACGGTACGGCATAAAACCCACTCAATGCACGGCACGATTGCGGAACGATCGCTACACGGCATCAGCGCCGATGTCATGTTTGTCGGGGCGGATGGCATTGATGCGACAAACGGTATTACCACGTTTAACGAAGGTTATTCCATTAGCGGCGTCATGGCGGCGGCGGCACACAAAGTTATCGCGGTACTAGACGCGACCAAATTTAACCGTCGCGGCTTTAACCAGGTATTGCCGATGGACAAGATCGACTGTGTGATAACCGATGACACTATCAGCAAACAGGATAAAGCGGCATTAGCGAAAACAGGCGTGGAACTAATGATCGTCTAAAAAGGAGTCGGTTATGCGTTGCTGATCGCGAGAATAAGCCCGAAGGAAAGGCCCGGCCCGCTATCACCGCCCAATGCCCCCATCAATTTACCCACATCAATCACCTGATTGAGTATTAACGCGATGGCGATAAAAGGCGGTTCCCGGGCGCTCGCTTTTACTCTTCCTGCTGCCCCAGCGCATATTTATACAGCGCATTTTTCTTCACGCTGTGAATTTCTGCTGCCAGCGCCGCCGCTTTTTTCAGCGGCAGTTCTGCCTGTAGCAGCGCCAGCGTGCGCAGCGCGTCGGCGGGCAGGTCGTCTTCTTGCGCTTTATGCCCTTCGACAATCAGCACCATTTCGCCTTTGCGACGGTTTTCATCTTCTTTGACCCACGCCAGCAGCTCGCCGACCGGCGCGCCGTGAATGGTTTCCCAGGTTTTGGTCAGCTCACGCGCCAGCACCACATAGCGGGATTCTCCCAATACCGCGACGATATCTTCCAGGCTATCTAACAGGCGGTGGGTTGACTCATAAAAAATCAGCGTTCGCGGCTCCGCTTCAATGGCTTTTAGCGCATCACGGCGGCCTTTGGATTTCGCCGGTAAAAAGCCTTCATAGCAGAAACGGTCGGATGGCAGGCCAGCGGCGCTCAGGGCGGCAATCGCCGCACACGGCCCCGGTAGCGGCACCACGCGAATCCCCGCTTCACGGCAGGTACGTACCAGGTGATAGCCGGGGTCATTAATTAGCGGCGTACCGGCGTCGGAAACCAGCGCAATGTTCTGCCCTTCTTTTAGCTTCGCGACCAGCGTTTCCGCTTTTTGTTGTTCGTTATGGTCGTGCAGCGCAAACAACCGGGCATTAATCCCAAAATGTTGCAGCAATAAACCGGTATGACGAGTGTCTTCAGCGGCAATTAAATCAACGGCTTGTAAAACTTCCAGCGCGCGTTGAGTAATATCAGCCAAATTCCCGATAGGAGTAGGTACAATAAAGAGTTGGCCCTGAGAATTATCCGCCGATTCGTTTTGTTTCATTGTGTCGTCCGTATTGCCGATTTAATATTGAGCATTGCGTAAAAAAATATCACTGGATACAGTATGGTACCCTCAACATTTTCTCGTTTGAACGCCGCGCGCGCGCTGCCTGTCGTCCTGGCTGCGCTACTTTTCGCCGGGTGCGGCACCCAGGCGCCAGATCAAAGCGCAGCCTATATGCAGGGTTCAGCGCAAGCTGACTCCGCCTTTTACCTGCATCAGATGCAGCAAAGCGCAGATGATAGCAAGACCAACTGGCAATTACTCGCCATTCATGCACTGCTGAAAGAAGGAAAAAGCCAGCAGGCCGTCGACCTGTTCAACCAACTCCCGCAAAATCTGAATGATGCCCAGCGTCGCGAACAGTCTTTATTAGCGGTAGAAATCAAACTGGCGCAAAAAGATGTCGCAGGCGCGCAGGCCTTGCTGGATAAACTAAAACCCGCCGACTTTGCGCCACATCAGCAAGCGCGTTACTGGCAGGCGCAGATCGTTGCCAGCCAGGGACGCCCGTCGCTTACCCTATTGCGGGCGTTAATCGCCCAGGAACCGCTACTGGCGGCGAAAGAGAAACAAAAAAATATCGACGCCACCTGGCAGGCGCTCTCCGCCATGACGCCGGATCAGGCCAGGACGCTGGTTATCAACGCCGATGAAAATGTGCTTCAGGGCTGGCTGGATCTGCAACGCGTCTGGTTTGACAACCGCAACGATCCGGACATGCTGAAAGCCGGGATCGCCGACTGGCGAAAACGCTACCCGCAAAATCCGGGGGCGAAAATGCTGCCGACGCAGCTCGTCAATGTGCAACGTTTTAAACCAGCTTCCACCAGCAAAATCGCTCTGCTGCTGCCGCTGAACGGTCAGGCTGCCGTGTTTGGCCGTACCATCCAGCAAGGTTTCGAAGCCGCGAAAAACCTCGGCACCCAGGCGGTAGAGATGCAGCCTGCCGCCGCGCCTGATGCGCCAGTAGAACCTGGCGTGGAGGAGACGCAGCCACAAATGACCAACGGCGTCGCCAGTCCGTCGCAGGCCTCGGTGAGCGATCTGACTGATGACGCTCCATCCCAGTCCGCTACGCCAGTCAGCGCGCCACAAACTCCCCCTGCTACAGCAAGCGCGCCGGCGGATCCCTCCGCTGAATTAAAAATCTACGATACCTCTTCCCAGCCGTTGGATCAGGTGCTCGCTCAGGTTCAGCAAGACGGCGCCAGTATCGTGGTCGGGCCGCTGTTGAAAAACAATGTGGAAGCGCTGATGAAAAGCAACACGCCGCTCAACGTGCTGGCGCTCAACCAGCCGGAAACTGTACGTAGCTTCCCTAATATCTGCTATTTCGCGCTCTCTCCTGAAGATGAAGCCCGTGACGCGGCGCATCATATTTATGACCAGGGCAAGCAGTCGCCGCTGCTGTTGATCCCACGCAGCGCGCTTGGCGATCGCGTGGCGAACGCCTTCACCCAGGAGTGGCAAAAACTGGGCGGCGGCATCGTGTTACAGCAAAAATTCGGCTCCGTAGCCGAGCTGAAAATGGGCGTGAACGGCGGCGCGGGTATCGCGTTGACGGGCAGTCCGGTCGCCGCCAGCGTGCCTGCGCAGCCTGGCGTCACCATTGGCGGTCTGACCATCCCTGCGCCGCCGACCGACGCGCAAATCACCGGCGGCGGACGCGTAGACGCGGTCTATATTCTGGCTACGCCGGAAGAGATTGGCTTTATCAAACCGATGATCGCCATGCGTAACGGCACCCAGAGCGGCGCGACGCTGTATGCCAGCTCCCGTAGCGCGCAAGGCACCTCCGGCCCCGACTTCCGTCTGGAGATGGAAGGTTTACAATACAGTGAAATTCCTATGCTGGCAGGCGGCAATATGCCGTTGATGCAGCAGGCGCTGAGCGCTGTACATAACGACTATTCTCTGGCGCGGATGTACGCCATGGGCGTGGATGCCTGGACGCTGGCGAACCACTTTTCGCAGATGCGTCAGGTGCAGGGGTTTGAGATCAATGGTAATACCGGCGCATTAACTGCCAGCCCGGATTGTGTGATTAACAGGAAGTTATCATGGCTCAAATACCAGCAAGGGGAGATTGTTCCCGCCAGCTAACGCGTAAACAGGCTGGCGACGCGTGGGAAGCTGCCGCGCGTCGCTGGCTGGAAAGCAAAGGACTGCGGTTTATCGCCGCCAACGTGCGCGAGCGCGGCGGCGAAATCGATCTGATCATGCGTGACGGAAAAACGACGGTTTTTGTTGAGGTCCGCTATCGGCGCTCCGGGCTTTATGGCGGCGCGGCGGCCAGTGTGACCCGCAGCAAGCAACACAAATTATTACATACTGCCCGCTTGTGGCTCGCCCGCCAGAATGGGAGTTTTGATACTGTGGATTGTCGGTTCGATGTGTTAGCCTTCACCGGAAATGAGATTGAGTGGTTTCGGGATGCGTTTAACGACCACTCATAATTGAAGATTTTAAGGATTAGCGTGCTCGAAAGAATCAAAGTTTGCTTTACAGAAAGCATTCAAACTCAAATTGCTGCGGCGGAAGCGCTTCCGGATGCCATTTCCCGCGCCGCCATGACGCTGGTTCATTCCCTGCTTAACGGCAACAAAATCCTCTGTTGTGGAAACGGGACGTCCGCGGCCAACGCACAGCATTTTGCTGCCAGCATGATTAACCGCTTTGAAACGGAACGACCCAGTTTACCCGCCATTGCACTAAATACCGATAATGTGGTCTTAACTGCGATCGCTAACGATCGCCTGCACGATGAAGTTTATGCAAAACAAGTCCGGGCGCTGGGACATGCAGGCGATGTTTTATTGGCGATCTCTACGCGTGGTAATAGTCGCGATATCGTAAAAGCCGTTGAAGCAGCTGTCACACGTGACATGACCATTGTGGCGCTAACCGGGTATGACGGGGGCGAGCTGGCCGGACTATTAGGGCCGCAGGATGTCGAAATTCGTATCCCTTCACACCACAGCGCGCGCATTCAGGAAATGCATATGCTGACGGTAAACTGCCTGTGCGATTTGATCGATAACACGCTTTTTCCTCACCAGGATGATTAAGGAGTTCACATGAAGGCATTTTCGCCGCTCGCAGTCCTTATTTCTGCGTTGCTATTGCAAGGTTGCGTCGCCGCCGCGGTAGTGGGTACGGCAGCCGTCGGCACCAAAGCCGCAACCGACCCGCGTAGCGTGGGCACCCAGGTGGATGACGGAACGCTGGAACTGCGTGTCAGCAGCGCGCTGTCGAAAGATGAGCAAATCAAAAAAGAGACGCGCATCAATGTCACGGCTTATCAGGGCAAAGTTTTGTTAGTGGGCCAGTCGCCAAACAGCGAACTCTCCGCACGCGCTAAACAGATAGCGATGGGCGTTGAAGGCACCACCGAGGTCTATAACGAGATTCGCCAGGGTCAGCCTATCGGCCTGGGGACCGCCTCTAACGATACCTGGATCACCACGAAAGTTCGCTCACAGCTACTGACCAGCGATCAGGTAAAATCGTCAAATGTGAAAGTCACCACCGAAAATGGCGAAGTGTTCCTGCTGGGCCTGGTGACTGAACGTGAAGGTAAAGCGGCAGCGGACATCGCCAGCCGGGTGAGCGGCGTGAAACGCGTGACCACCGCCTTTACGTATATTAAGTAACCGGTGTGCCGGGTGGCGATAAAAATGTGTAAACCGCGTCGCCATCCGGTAAATCATCCGGCTTCGCTACCCCGCTTTTTCCCGCAGTTGCGATGAGGTCAGAATCGTCACGCCTTCTTGTGCTGGCGCCAGCGCTTCCGCCAGCATGGCCCGCGCCACATCCCGCGCATCAATCGATTTCCAGTTTCCGGGCAGCAGCCGGAATAGCGGAGCGAAAAGCGTTTCATTCACCCGCCGCGTTGTTCTGTCGCCGAGCAGCATAGAAGGCCGGGCAATCGTCAAACGAGGCCAATTTTGCGCGATTAACGCCTCCTCCATTTCTCCTTTCACCCGATTGTAAAAAAACGGAGAGTGCGCGTTTGCTCCCATTGCGCTGACCACCACCATGTGCTGCGCGCCCAGTCGACGCCCGGTCAGCGCGGTATCAACCACCAGCGTATAATCCGCATGAATAAACGCCGCTTTACTTCCCGCTTCACGCCGGGTCGTGCCCAGGCAGCAAAAAACAATATCCACCGGGTCGGTCACCTGAGCTAACGCATCGGTAAGCTGCGGATCGTGAGGGTTATAAACGCCGACAATATCCGTCAGCGGACGACGCGTCGGCGCGGCGATAGCGCTCACCTGCGGCGTGTTGATTAACATTCTCAGCAGATGTCCGCCGACCAGTCCGGTCGCGCCGGTAATCAGTACCTGACTCATCCTCGCTCCTTTACAGATTTGTCCACCTTGCACTCTCGGCCCTATCGACCAGGCTTAATAGTCTACGAGGTAAGTATCCATCATTGTGGAAAATTTGCCTTACCCGACGCCACCACTGCGGAGGAAACGCATGAGTAAGAAAATTGCCGTTTTGATTACCGATGAATTTGAAGATTCAGAATTTACCTCGCCGGCAGCAGAATTCCGTCAGGCCGGCCATGAGGTCATCACCATCGAAAAAGAGGCGGGTAAAACGGTGAAAGGAAAAAAAGGCGAGGCCAGCGTCACCATTGATAAGGCTATTGATGACGTTCGTCCCGACGAGTTCGACGCCTTGCTATTGCCGGGAGGTCATTCGCCGGACTACCTGCGCGGCGACAGCCGTTTCGTGGATTTTACCCGCGATTTCGTTAACAGCGGTAAACCGGTTTTTGCCATTTGCCACGGCCCGCAGTTGTTGATCAGCGCCGATGTCATTCGTGGCCGCAAACTCACGGCGGTGAAACCGATTATTATCGATGTGAAGAATGCGGGCGCGGAATTTTACGATCAGGAAGTCGTCGTCGATAAAGATCAGCTGGTGACCAGCCGCACGCCTGACGACCTGCCGGCATTTAACCGCGAGGCGCTACGCCTGCTGGGCGCGTGAGTCGCGTAACCAGTGCAGTTTTTTACCAAACCCCAGCGTGTTGTCGGTGAATTTAATCTCATCCAGCCGGATTTCCCATACCGGCGCTGGCAGCACCCTGGCGACCGGGAAGCGACGAAGGTAAGCTTTACGCGCGGCGTCGCTCTCCTGCCCCTCCAGACGGCGAATTACCCCTTTAAACTGTACGCCGCGAATGCGCGTCACCGTTTTCGGCTGACCATTGACCGTTCCCGCAACTGGCGCGCACGCGCCGGACATTTGCGCATGGCGGGTTTTATCATCCGTTAACAGATACAGCGCGACGTTTTGCGCATCGAACAAATAAAACGCATTGGCGCACCACAGCTCTCCCTCATGGTGTACGCACCAGGTCACCACGTGTTGTTTCGCCAGCCAACGGCCAATAGCGGTAAGTGTGTCCATCTTTATTCTCGCTTATACTGGGAATCTGAAAATTATCATGCTGATGGCGACAATGACACCCTGGTATCTGTATCTGATTCGTACCGCAGACAATGCGCTTTACACCGGAATAACCACCGATGTGGCGCGTCGTTACAGGCAGCATCAAACGGGAAAAGGCGCAAAAGCATTACGGGGAAAAGGCGAGTTAACGCTGGCGTTTGCGGCGCAGGTCGGCGATCGCTCGCTGGCCCTGCGCATAGAGTATCGCATCAAACAGCTCACAAAGCGCCAGAAGGAGCGCCTTGTGACGGAACGCGAAGCGTTTGAGGCGCTGCTGTCCAGCCTGCAAACGCCGGTGCTTAAAAACGATTGAAGTGGTCGTGATACTCCACCAGCCCCGTCACACCTTCCAGCGCATCCTCAGCCAAACGGTGTACCTGGAAAGCGCTTTCCGTACCGGGCCAACGGCAGTGAAGATCGTAATGTGCGGCCAGTTCAAAACCGAAGCGGCTATATAACGCCGGGTCGCCCAACGTCACGACCGCCGCGTAGCCGAACTCGTTGAGCGAATCCAGCCCTTCATACACTAACTGGCGCGCCAGCCCTTGCCCGCGATACTTTTCATCGACCGCCAGCGGCGCCATGCCGACCCACTGTAAATCTTCGCCCTGCACATCAACCGGGCTAAAGGCGACATAGCCCACCACCTGACCTTCATCATCCGTGGCCACCAGTCCAAGCGTCAGAAAACCATCTTCACGCAAATCGTGAACCAGCTTCGCTTCCGCATCGCTTTCGAATGAACGGCGTAACAGCGCATCAATACCAGGCGCATCAATGGGGATTTCTACTCGAATTAGCATGGTTCACCTACCGAGGTCTGTTTGGTTTCCGGCGAGTTTTTCATACCCGCCTCAACAAAATCCGCCAGTTGCAGCAGCATAACGCGTAACGCTTTCGGCATCTGCTCCAGTTCGATGGCGTCCATCAGATTCTTCACATACAACCCTAACTCAGTATCGCCTTCAATGACCAGTCGACGCTGGAAAAAGAGCGTATCCGGATCCTGTTTACGGGCAGCTATCATTAGCAGATCGCTGGCGTCGGCGCTAAAACTGACGTCAGCATCCGCCTGCTGGCTAACGATCAGCTTTTCATTTTCAACCGTGGTATACCATTTTAAGTCGATGTCACGAACATGAATGCTTAACCAACGACCTTCGAGGAATTCCAGCTCTCCATCGGCCAGCGCCTGACGAAACTGCCAGCTCAGAACCTGTTCCAGAACCTGGCGCTTTAGCGCAAAGGGCGTCAGTTTAACCGGTACACTCATCAGAGACGGGCCAGCATGGACTAAGCGTGAACGCAGTTTATCTAACACGAGCTTTACTCCCTGTTTCAATAGTCCTGTTATTTTGCCATATCCAATAAATCACATGGCGGCGTAAATCAACAATTGGGTCTGATTTTCTACCCCATTATTGGTGTTACCAATACGCCTTTAACTGCCTTAAATCAAAAATTGTCGCAGCAAGGTTAACTAAAATCCCTGTTCGTTAACAATTTTGCGTCTCAGACGTAACCCTCAGGATAAATTATGGAGCTGCTCTGCCCTGCCGGAAATCTCCCGGCGCTGAAGGCGGCCATCGAAAACGGCGCTGACGCCGTTTATATCGGGTTAAAAGACGATACCAATGCCCGTCATTTTGCCGGCCTTAACTTTACCGAAAAAAAATTGCAGGAAGCGGTGAGTTTTGTTCACCAGCATCGCCGCAAATTACACATCGCCATTAATACTTTTGCGCATCCGGACGGCTATGCCCGCTGGCAGCGCGCCGTGGATATGGCGGCGCAGCTTGGCGCCGACGCGTTGATTCTCGCCGACCTCGCTATGCTGGAATATGCCGCAGAGCGTTACCCGCATATTGAGCGCCATGTTTCCGTTCAGGCCTCGGCAACCAACGAAGAGGCGATTCGCTTTTATCACCGCAACTTTGATGTCCACCGCGTAGTACTGCCGCGTGTACTGTCGATTCACCAGGTAAAACAACTGGCCCGCGTCACGCCGGTGCCGCTGGAGGTATTCGCGTTTGGCAGCCTGTGCATTATGGCGGAAGGTCGCTGCTATCTTTCTTCTTACCTGACGGGGGAGTCGCCCAATACCGTCGGCGCCTGCTCGCCCGCCCGCTTTGTCCGTTGGCAGCAAACGCCGCAGGGGCTGGAATCGCGCCTGAATGATGTCCTGATTGACCGTTACCAGGATGGCGAAAACGCGGGCTACCCAACGCTGTGTAAAGGCCGCTATTTAGTGGACGGCGAGCGCTATCACGCGCTGGAGGAGCCAACCAGCCTGAACACGCTGGAACTGCTGCCGGAGCTCATGGCGGCGAACATCGCTTCGGTGAAGATCGAAGGTCGCCAGCGCAGCCCGGCCTATGTCAGCCAGGTGGCGAAAGTGTGGCGCCAGGCGATCGATCGCTGCAAAGCCGCCCCGCAAAACTTCGTTCCACAGCGCGACTGGATGGAGACGCTCGGCGCGATGTCCGAAGGCACTCAAACCACGCTTGGCGCATATCACCGTAAATGGCAGTGAGAGGAGCTATGAAATATTCCTTAGGACCGGTGCTTTATTACTGGCCGAAAGAGACGCTGGAAGATTTTTATCAGCAGGCCGCAAAAAGCAGCGCTGATGTCATTTATCTGGGTGAAGCGGTGTGCAGCAAGCGTCGCGCGACCAAAGTCGGCGACTGGCTGGAAATGGCGAAATCCCTCGCCGCCAGCGGTAAGCAGGTGGCGCTCTCCACCCTGGCGCTGGTACAGGCGTCATCTGAATTAAGCGAGCTGAAACGCTATGTGGACAACGGCGATTTTCTGCTGGAAGCCAGCGATCTTGGCGTGGTGAATCTGTGCGCCGAGCGCAAACTGCCGTTTGTCGCCGGCCATGCGCTGAATTGCTACAACGCGGTCACGCTGCGCCGGTTGCTGAAAGAAGGCATGGTACGCTGGTGTATGCCGGTGGAGCTGTCCCGCGACTGGCTGGTGAATTTGCTTAATCAGTGCGATGAACTGGGCATCCGCAATCAGTTTGAAGTGGAAGTGTTGAGCTACGGGCATCTGCCGCTGGCCTACTCCGCTCGCTGCTTTACCGCCCGTTCGGAAGACCGCCCGAAAGATGAGTGCGAAACCTGCTGTATCAAGTATCCAAACGGTCGTGACGTGCTCTCGCAAGAGAATCAGCAGGTGTTTGTGCTTAACGGTATTCAGACCATGAGCGGCTATGTCTATAACCTTGGCAACGAACTGACGTCGATGCAGGGATTGGTCGATATCGTGCGGCTGTCGCCGTTGGGTACGGAGACATTTGCCATGCTTGATGCCTTTCGCGCTAACGAAAACGGCGGTGCGCCATTACCGCTTGCCTCCCATAGTGACTGCAACGGCTACTGGAAGCGGCTGGCCGGGCTGGAGCTACAGGCCTAGCCGGATGGCGGCATAAAGACCTTATCGGGCCTACAAATAGCGCTCCCGTAGGCCCGATAAGCGCAGCGCTATCGGACATTGTTTTGCCGTCAGTCTCATAAAGCTCACTTTGTTAACAACATTCGCTAATCTTTAATGCAGTATTAAAAGATTAACCGGTAACAAAGTGAGCCGTTATGACTGACAAAACTATTCCGTTCTCGGTGCTGGATCTGGCACCGATCCCTGAAGGATCTTCGGCAAAAGAAGCCTTCACGCACTCGCTTGATCTCGCACGGCTGGCTGAAAAGCGCGGCTATCACCGCTACTGGCTGGCGGAACATCACAACATGACCGGTATCGCCAGCGCGGCGACCTCGGTATTGATTGGTTATCTGGCGGCCAATACCACAACATTACATCTTGGCTCCGGCGGCGTGATGCTGCCTAACCATTCACCGCTGGTGATTGCCGAGCAGTTCGGCACGCTGAATACGCTCTACCCGGGACGTATCGACTTAGGGTTGGGACGCGCGCCGGGTAGCGATCAGCCGACGATGCGCGCGCTGCGTCGCCATATGAGCGGCGATATCGATAACTTTCCACGCGATGTCGCAGAGCTGGTGGACTGGTTCGACGCTCGCGACCCTAATCCGCATGTGCGCCCGGTGCCCGGCTACGGCGAGAAGATCCCGGTCTGGCTGTTGGGCTCCAGCCTGTATAGCGCACAGTTGGCGGCCCAGCTTGGCCTGCCGTTCGCCTTTGCTTCGCATTTCGCGCCGGATATGTTGTTCCAGGCGCTGCATCTGTACCGTACCCAGTTCAAACCTTCAGCGCGGCTGGAAAAACCGTACGCGATGGTGTGTATCAATATTATCGCCGCCGACAGCAACCGCGACGCCGAATTCCTGTTTACCTCTATGCAGCAGGCTTTTGTGAAGCTACGCCGTGGGGAAACCGGCCAACTGCCGCCACCGATTGAGAATATGGAGACCTTCTGGTCGCCATCCGAGCAGTATGGCGTGCAACAGGCGCTGAGTATGTCGCTGGTCGGTGATAAGGCGAAAGTCCGCCACGGGCTGGAATCCATCCTGCGGGAGACCCAGGCGGATGAAATTATGGTAAACGGGCAGATTTTCGACCACCAGGCACGCCTGCATTCGTTTGATTTAGCGATGGATGTGAAGCAGGAATTGTTGGGGTAGCGCATTGTTTTGCCCGGTGGCGCTTCGCTTACCGGGCCTACAGCATCAAGTAGGCCGGATAAGGTGCAACCGCCATCCGGCACAATAACGTTACTGGTACACCGGCAGCAAATTAAAGCTCGACAGAATATGGATAACCGCGTTGCCGACACCGAAGACCAGAATCAGGGCAATCATCGGTTTACCGCCCCAGACGCGAAATTTTGGGCTGCCGAAACGTTCGCGAGATTTGCGCGCCAACAGCGCAGGCACAATGGCCGCCCAGATAGTTGCAGCTAAACCTGCATAGCCAATGGCGTACAGAAAACCGTTCGGCCACAGCAGGCCACCGACAATTGGCGGCACAAACGTCAGTAGCGCCGTTTTAAAACGCCCCATTGCCGAGTCATCAAAGCCAAACAGATCCGCCAGATAGTCAAACAGCCCCAGCGTCACGCCAAGGAAGGAACTGGCGACCGCAAAGTTAGAGAACACCACCAGCAGCAGATCCAGGCTGCGGCTGTTCAGCACGCCGCTCAACGCCTGTACCAGCACATCAATATTGCCGCCTTTCTGTGCAATGCCGATAAATTCTGGACGCGGGATGTTGCCCATCGTCCCCAGCAGCCAGACGGAATAGAGCGCCAGCGCCAGTAACGTTCCATAAATCAGGCATTTCACGATGGTGCGCGGATCTTTGCCGTAATATTTCATCAGGCTCGGTACGTTACCGTGATAACCAAAAGAGGCCAGACAAAATGGCAGCGTCATCAGCAGGTACGGCGTATATGACGCGTGGCTTTCAGCCACGTTAAACAACGTGGCAGGCTGAACGTGTCCTAACAGGCTGCCGAAGGTCAGGAAGAAAGTAATCACTTTCGCGCCCAGCACAATCGCCGTCATCCGACTGACCGCCTTCGTACTCAGCCACACGACAAACGCCACCAGCAGCGCAAAGGCAAAACCTGCCGCTCGCGCCGGAACGTTCAGCGACATCTCAGCAAAGGTATGATGCAGAATTGAGCCGCTCGCCGAGATATAGGCGTAAGTCAGGATGTAGAGCACAAAGGCAATAGAGATGCCGTTGACAATGTTCCAGCCTTTCCCCAACAGATCTTTGGTGATGGTGTCGAAACTCGAACCAATGCGGTAGTTAAGGTTGGCTTCGAGGATCATCAGCCCGGAGTGCAGCATACAAAACCAGGTAAAGACCAGCGCCGCCATCGACCAGAAGAACCACGCCCCGGACATGACCACCGGCAGGGAGAACATCCCCGCGCCAATGATGGTGCCGCCGATAATCACCACGCCGCCAAGCAGCGAAGGTGACGTTTGGGTGGTGGTAAGTGTTGCCATTCAGCTCTCTCTCCAGTCATTTATAATGTGACTATCTCTCAATACGTTGCACTGTACCAGTACACGAGTACAAAAGAAATAAAAAAAGCCCCGATTGTGACGATCGGGGCTGTATATTTTACTTTACGCTGTGAATGCGCAGGTCAGCGCGAGTTACGCATCACCGCCGAAACGACGGCGACCGGTAGAGTCATCACGACGCGGACCACGGCTTTCACGACGTTCGCCGCTGAAGCGACGACCATCGCCACGACCACCTTCACGACGTTCTCCGCTGAAATTACGACCGCCTTCACGACGTTCGCCACTGAAGCTACGACCACCGCCGCGACGTTCGCCACCCGCGTGCGGAACAGCATCACCCAACAGCTGCATATTCATCGGCTTGTTCAGAATGCGGGTACGCGTGAAGTGCTGGAGCACTTCGCCCGGCATACCTTTCGGCAGCTCGATGGTGGAGTGAGACGCGAACAGCTTAATGTTACCAATGTAACGGCTGCTGATGTCGCCTTCGTTAGCGATAGCGCCCACGATATGACGAACTTCAACGCCGTCATCACGGCCCACTTCAATGCGGTATAACTGCATATCGCCAACGTCACGACGTTCACGACGCGGACGTTCTTCACGGTCGCCACGCGGGCCACGGTCATTACGATCGCGCGGACCACGGTCGTCACGGTCACGGAATTCACGCTTAGGACGCATCGGCGCATCCGGCGGCAGGATCAGCGGACGCTCGCCCTGCGCCATTTTCAGCAGTGCGGCGGCCAGCGTTTCGAGATCCAGCTCTTCGCCTTCAGCAGACGGCTGGATTTTCGCCAGCAGCGCACGGTACTGATCCAGATCGCTGCTTTCCAGTTGCTGCTGAACTTTCGCGGCGAATTTTTCCAGACGGCGTTTGCCCAGCAGTTCTGCGTTCGGCAGTTCCACTTCCGGAATGGTCAGCTTCATGGTGCGTTCGATGTTGCGCAGCAGACGACGCTCGCGGTTCTCAACGAACAGCAGCGCGCGACCGGCGCGACCCGCACGGCCGGTACGACCGATACGGTGAACGTAGGACTCGGAATCCATCGGGATATCGTAGTTCACCACCAGGCTGATACGTTCAACGTCCAGACCACGTGCCGCAACGTCGGTAGCGATCAGGATGTCCAGACGACCATCTTTCAGGCGTTCCAGAGTCTGCTCACGCAGCGCCTGGTTCATATCGCCATTCAACGCGGCGCTGTTGTAGCCGCTACGTTCCAGCGCTTCTGCTACTTCCAGGGTCGCGTTTTTGGTACGCACGAAGATAATCGCCGCATCAAAGTCTTCCGCTTCCAGGAAACGCACCAGCGCTTCGTTTTTACGCATACCCCAGACAGTCCAGTAGCTCTGGCTGATGTCAGGACGGGTAGTCACGCTGGACTGAATGCGCACTTCCTGCGGCTCTTTCATAAAGCGGCGGGTAATGCGACGAATCGCTTCCGGCATGGTGGCGGAGAACAGAGCGGTCTGATGACCTTCCGGGATCTGCGCCATAATAGTTTCAACGTCTTCGATGAAGCCCATACGCAGCATTTCGTCGGCTTCATCCAGCACCAGACCACTCAGTTTAGAGAGGTCGAGGGTGCCGCGTTTTAAGTGATCAAGCAGACGTCCCGGCGTACCGACAACGATCTGCGGCCCCTGACGCAGGGCGCGTAACTGCACGTCATAACGCTGACCGCCGTACAGGGCAACCACGTTTACGCCGCGCATGTGTTTAGAGAAATCCGTCATGGCTTCGGCCACCTGTACCGCCAGTTCGCGGGTTGGCGCCAGCACCAGAATCTGAGGTGCCTTCAGCTCAGGATCAAGATTGTTGAGCAGCGGTAAAGAGAACGCTGCGGTTTTGCCGCTACCGGTCTGGGCCATGCCCAGCACGTCGCGACCGCCCAGCAGATGCGGAATGCACTCTGCCTGGATTGGAGATGGTTTTTCGTAACCCAGATCGGTAAGGGCTTCAAGGATAGGAGCCTTCAGCCCCAGATCTGCAAAAGTGGTTTCGAATTCAGCCATGTAGTACGTGTGCCTCAAAATTAATGGCGGCCAGTCTACATAACTCATCATGAAATTGATCTGCAATTTTCATTGAAAAGTGTGAACCGGCTCAAAGTAGGTGTATTAACGAACAACAACGCCCTCACCCGCGAAGGTGATGGCAATCAAAAAGATTACGGGCTGATATGTTCGTCAGCTATTGCTGGTCCGATTCTGCCAGGTCATCTTGGTCCTGGCCCAGGAGCGATAATTCCAACAATGCGTATCGGTGCTCAACAAAGTTATGAACGTTGTTGGCCACCGCCAGTTTGAACAGAGCCGTGGCGCTGTCCAAATCCCCCAGACTTAGGTAATACTTACCTAAATAGAAGTTGGTTTCACTGAGATGCTCAGCGAGCGAGGTGTTATCCGTTGCGTCCGCCTTGAGCCTTTCCATCAGCGTTGCTTCGCTAATGTCGCCCAGGTAGAACTCGACAATGTTCCATCCCCATTGCTCTTTATCCGATTTTTCGAAGCGTGCTTTTAACGCTTCTTTCGCCTGCTTCTCATTAAGCTTCTGCTCAACAAGATACAGCCACAGGCTGCGGTAAGGATCATTGGGATCGTCTTGATAAAACGCCAGCAGATCATCTTGCGCTAACTTATCACGGCCGCCGTAATACAATGCGATACCGCGGTTTAAGTGCGCGTAGTTGTAAGTTGGATCAAGCTCTAGTACAGAATCAAACGCTTCATAGGCAGCATCAAAATTGCCTGCCTGCGTTAAATAAATGCCTAAGTAATTGAATACTTCAGGCATATCCGGTCTGATTGCCAGCGCTTGTGAAAAATCATTTCGCGCTAATGCCCTCAAACCAAGACTATCATACAACACTCCGCGCTCATATAAAAGCTGTGCGCGTTCGTCATCGGTTAAAGCCCGACTGGCAAGAATCTGTTCCATACGCGCCAGAATCACTTCCTGCTGTAAAGTCGGTTGCAATGGTACTGCGAGGACTTCACTTTTACGCCAGGCGGAATTACTGCATCCTGCAAGCGTAAGTGCTGTCGCAACGAAACACCAGCGCAAAAAAGGCTTCATTTCCCACTCCCGAAGACAACGATTGAATGAACGTCCTGTTCCCCGGTGGCTCAACAAGGCGTCCAGCCAGGTCTAAAGCCCTCCGCAGTGCGGAGGGCAAAAGGCTACCTTACTCGGCCTGTTCGCTCGCCGGAGCTTCCGGCGCAGCCGCAGGTTGAGACTGCTCGGTTGCTTCTTTAATGCTCAGACGTACACGGCCCTGGCGGTCAACTTCCAGAACCTTAACCGGGACTTCCTGACCCATCTGCAGATAGTCGGTCACTTTCTCTACACGCTTATCCGCGATTTGAGAGATGTGAACCAGACCTTCTTTACCGCCGCCGATGGCAACAAACGCGCCAAAGTCAACGATACGGGTCACTTTACCATTGTAGATACGGCCGACTTCGATCTCTGCGGTAATCTCTTCGATACGACGGATAGCGTATTTCGCTTTTTCGCCGTCGGTCGCCGCGATCTTCACAGTACCGTCATCTTCGATTTCGATGGTGGTGCCGGTCTCTTCAGTCAGCGCGCGGATCACAGAACCGCCTTTACCGATCACGTCTTTGATCTTGTCCGTGCTGATCTTGATGGTATGGATACGCGGCGCAAATTCAGAGATATCGCCGCGCGGCGCGTTGATCGCCTGTTCCATCACGCCCAGGATGTGCAGACGCGCACCTTTAGCCTGGTTCAACGCAACCTGCATGATCTCTTTGGTGATACCTTCAATTTTGATATCCATCTGCAGCGCAGAGATACCGTCGCGGGAACCCGCCACTTTGAAGTCCATATCGCCCAGGTGATCTTCGTCGCCCAGAATGTCAGACAGTACAACGTAGTTGTCGCCTTCTTTCACCAGACCCATAGCGATACCTGCTACGGCGGCTTTAATTGGCACGCCAGCGTCCATCAGCGCCAGAGAAGCGCCGCACACGGAAGCCATAGAGGAAGAACCGTTGGATTCGGTGATTTCAGACACCACGCGAACGGTGTACGGGAATTTATCCATGTCCGGCATCACTGCCAGCACGCCGCGCTTCGCCAGACGACCGTGACCAATTTCACGACGCTTCGGAGAACCGACCATGCCGGTTTCGCCTACGGAGTACGGAGGGAAGTTGTAGTGGAACAGGAAGCTATCAGTGCGCTCGCCCATCAGTTCATCAAGCACCTGCGCGTCACGAGCAGTACCCAGAGTCGCGGTAACCAGCGCCTGCGTTTCACCACGGGTAAACAGAGCGGAACCGTGAGTACGCGGCAGCACGCCAGTGCGCACGTCCAGACCACGGATCATGTCTTTTTCACGGCCATCAATACGCGGCTCGCCTGCCAGTACGCGGCTACGCACCACGTTTTTCTCAATAGCGTGCAGGATTTCGCCCAGCTCGTTAGCATCCAGAGTTTCATCTTCTGCAATAAGCTGCTCGATGGTTTCGGATTTGATTACGTCAACCTGAGCATAGCGTTCTTGTTTATCGGTGATGCGGTACGCGTCGCTCAGACGAGATTCAGCCAGCGCAGCAACACGCGCGTTCAACGCGTCGTTGACGGCTTCCGGCTGCCAGTCCCAACGTGGTTTACCGGCTTCTTTCACCAGATCGTTGATCGCCTGGATAACAACCTGCTGCTGCTCGTGACCGAATACCACCGCGCCCAGCATAGTGTCTTCGCTCAGCAGTTCAGCTTCGGATTCCACCATCAGCACAGCCGCTTCGGTACCGGCAACCACCAGGTCCAGCTTGCTTTCTTTCAGCTCGTCCTGGGTCGGGTTCAGCACGTACTGGTCATTGATATAACCTACGCGCGCCGCGCCGATTGGGCCGTTGAACGGAATGCCGGACAGGGACAGCGCAGCGGATGCGCCGATCATGGCAACGATGTCTGGGTTAACCTGCGGGTTAACGGAAACGACGGTCGCGATAACCTGCACTTCGTTAACGAAGCCTTCCGGGAACAGCGGACGAACCGGGCGGTCAATCAGACGCGCGATCAGGGTTTCGCCTTCGCTTGGACGGCCTTCACGACGGAAGAAGCTGCCCGGGATACGACCAGCAGCGTAGGTACGCTCCTGATAGTTAACGGTCAGTGGGAAGAAGTCCTGGCCTGGTTTGGCTTTTTTCTGGCCGACAACGGTAACGAATACGGCGGTGTCATCCATGCTTACCATAACAGCGGCAGTGGCCTGACGCGCCATCATGCCAGTTTCCAGCGTAACGGTATGCTGACCGTACTGGAATTTACGAACGATCGGATTAAGCAAAATAATATCCTTTCCAATTTTTGACGGCATAATACGCGCCGTCGTTAATACCCGATCTTCTGCGCATCCTCGCGACTAATGACAACCCTAACCCTGATATGGGTAAAGCCTCTCATTAGCCGCGCGAACCTCTGCAACGGAAGATCATTCATAGCAACAATACATTAGTTTCCAGCGAATTGCTGCCATCTGCTGGAAAAAAGGGGCCATGAAGGCCCCCTCTTTCTGAAACTCGAAAGAATTAGCGACGCAGACCCAGACGCTCAATCAGCGCGGTGTAGCGTGCAACATCTTTACGTTTCAGGTAGTCGAGCAGTTTACGACGCTGAGAAACCATACGCAGCAGACCACGACGGCTGTGGTGATCTTTTTTATGCTCTGCAAAGTGACCCTGCAGGTGGTTAATCTGTGCAGTCAACAGAGCAACCTGAACATCGGTAGAACCGGTGTCGTTTGCGTCACGACCGAACTCAGAAACGATTTTAGCTGTAGCTTCAGTACTTAGAGACATTTTAAAACTCCAAAGTATTTAAGAATGAGAGGACGCCGATCTCTAATTCAGCGATCCCAGTGTACGCCGCGTAAACTGTTAAATAATTTACGCGACGTTAAGCGGCGGTATTCTACTCGCAGCGCTCTCTTATCGCAAGACGAAGCGACATTACGCTGGGTACTCTACTACCAGCCGACGAGGCGCGACACGGCCTTCGTCGTCAATTTCGCCCATACCGATAAATTTACCGTCTTCACCTTCCGTCACACGAACCAGTCCCTTCAACGGCGCGCCCGTGGTACGAACCGGGTTGCCATTCTTGAAGTATACCGAAGATGTTAACGGTAGATTAACAACCGGATAGTCCGAAGCTGGACTGTCCATTGGCATCAATAATGGATCGAGCAACTGCGCCGCCGGAACGCCCTGCTGTTCCGCCTGTGCTACCAGCGTCTGCAAATGCTCCAGCGTCACCATTCGCTCAATCGGATACTTGCTGACCGTCAGACGACGCAGGTACGTTACGTGCGCGCCACAGCCCAGTTTCTCACCTAAATCATCAATAATGGTACGAATATAGGTGCCTTTGGAGCAATGAACTTCCAGCTCCAGCTCGTTACCTTCATGGCGAATAAACAGCAGCTCATAGACGGTAATCGGGCGGGCTTCGCGCGGCACTTCGATACCCTGGCGGGCATATTCGTACAGCTTCTTGCCCTGATACTTCAGCGCCGAATACATCGAGGGAATCTGTTCGATATCCCCACGAAAGGTCTCCAGCGCGCTCGCAAGCTGCTCAGCGCTGAAAGTCACCGGACGCTCCTGCACGATTTGACCATCGGCGTCAGAGGTATCCGTGCGCTGCCCCAGACGGGCAATAACACGATAGCGTTTGTCAGAATCCAGCAGGTACTGCGAAAATTTTGTCGCTTCGCCGAGGCAAATCGGCAACATGCCGGTCGCCAGCGGGTCCAGCGCGCCGGTATGCCCGGCGCGGTTGGCATTGTAGATGCGCTTAACTTTCTGCAGCACGTCATTGCTGGACATACCCTGCGGCTTATCCAGCAGCAGCACGCCGTGAATGTCGCGGCCACGACGACGAGGACGACTCATCAGTCCTCCTTGCTGTCGTCCGGGTTCACACGACGTTCTTCGTCATGTTTCACCACGTTAGTCACCAGGTTGGACATACGCATCCCTTCCACCAGCGAGTTGTCGTAGAAGAAGGTCAGTTCCGGTACGATGCGCAGACGCATCGCTTTACCCAGCAAGCTGCGGATGAAACCAGACGCTTCCTGCAGGGCCTTAATGCCGTTTTTCACAGCCGCTTCGTCCTGATCGTTGAGGAACGTCACGAATACTTTGGCGTATGCCAGATCGCGGGACATTTCAACACCCGATACGGTGGTCATCATACCTACACGTGGATCTTTGATTTCGCGTTGCAGGATGAGCGCGATCTCTTTCTGCATCTCTTGCGCTACGCGCTGAGGGCGACCAAATTCTTTCGCCATAATAAATTCTCCAGAATAAAGACAAAAAAGGGGCCATAAGCCCCTTTTTAAATTTCTTGCCGGGTGGCGCTTCGCTTACCCGGCCTACGCCTAATCATCTTCTAAGGATTTTGGATTGCAACAAGGCGGCAAGCTCGTAAATCCCCGGGAGCATAGATAACTATGTGACCGGGGTGAGCGAGCGCAGCCAACGCCGTTGCGGCCCAAAAGACGACGAAGATTAAGCGATAGTACGTTGGATCTCGATAATCTCGAATACTTCAATCATATCGCCAACGCGAACGTCGTTGTAGTTCTTCACGCCGATACCACATTCCATGCCGTTACGGACTTCGTTAACGTCATCTTTGAAGCGGCGCAGGGATTCCAGCTCGCCTTCATAGATAACCACGTTGTCACGCAGAACGCGGATTGGGTTATGGCGTTTAATCGTACCTTCGGTAACCATACAGCCCGCGATCGCGCCGAATTTCGGCGATTTGAACACATCGCGTACTTCAGCCAGACCGATGATCTGCTGTTTCAGTTCCGGAGACAGCATGCCGCTCATCGCCGCTTTCACTTCGTCGATCAGGTTATAGATGACGGAGTAGTAACGCAGATCCAGGCTCTCAGATTCGATCACTTTACGCGCAGAGGCATCCGCACGAACGTTGAAGCCCACCAGAATGGCGTTGGACGCCGCAGCCAGGGTCGCGTCGGTTTCGGTGATACCACCTACGCCAGAACCGATGATCTTCACTTTCACTTCGTCGGTAGACAGTTTCAGCAAAGAGTCGGAAATCGCTTCCACAGAACCCTGTACGTCAGCCTTCAGCACGATGTTCACTTCGTGAACTTCGCCTTCGGTCATGTTGGCGAACATGTTCTCGAGTTTAGATTTCTGCTGACGAGCCAGTTTAACTTCACGGAATTTACCCTGACGATACAGAGCCACTTCACGCGCTTTCTTCTCGTCGCGAACGACGGTCACTTCGTCACCGGCAGCCGGAACGCCGGACAGGCCGAGGATTTCCACCGGAATGGACGGACCCGCTTCCAGCACTTCCTGACCCAGTTCGTTACGCATCGCACGCACGCGGCCGTATTCGAAGCCACACAGCACGATATCGCCCTTATGCAGCGTACCTTCGCGTACCAGAACGGTAGCCACCGGACCACGACCTTTATCCAGGAAGGATTCGATCACCGCGCCGCTCGCCATACCTTTGCGTACCGCTTTCAGTTCCAGAACTTCGGCCTGCAGCAGGATAGCATCAAGCAGTTCGTCAATACCGGTACCCGCTTTCGCAGACACGTGAACGAACTGGCTCTCGCCGCCCCACTCTTCCGGCAGAATGCCGTACTGGGACAGTTCGTTCTTAACGCGATCCGGATCCGCTTCCGGCTTATCGATTTTGTTCACCGCAACCACGACCGGCACACCTGCCGCTTTCGCGTGCTGGATAGCTTCGATAGTCTGCGGCATCACGCCGTCGTCTGCCGCTACCACCAGAACCACGATATCCGTTGCCTGGGCACCGCGAGCACGCATAGAAGTAAATGCGGCGTGGCCCGGGGTGTCCAGGAAGGTGATCATCCCGTTGTCAGTTTCAACGTGGTAAGCACCGATGTGCTGGGTAATGCCGCCCGCTTCGCCAGAGGCTACTTTCGTGGAACGAATGTAGTCCAGCAGAGAGGTTTTACCGTGGTCAACGTGACCCATGATGGTCACAACCGGTGCGCGCGGTTCAGCCGCAGCGCCGGTATCACGGTCGCTCATTACCGCTTCTTCCAGTTCGTTTTCACGACGCAGGATAACTTTGTGGCCCATCTCTTCGGCAACCAGCTGTGCGGTTTCCTGATCGATGACCTGGTTGATGGTGGCCATGGCGCCCAGCTTCATCATCGCTTTGATGACCTGAGAACCTTTCACCGCCATCTTGTTCGCCAGTTCGCCAACGGTGATGGTTTCACCGATCACCACGTCGCGGTTAACGGCCTGAGCGGGCTTCTGGAAGCCTTGCTGTAAAGAAGACCCTTTACGCTTGCCGCCTTTACCGCCGCGAACCGCAGCACGCGCTTCTTCGCGATCGGCTTTGGATTCGGCATGTTTGCCTTTTTTCGCCGGACGCGCCGCTTTTGCATTACGGCCACGACCACGACCGCCTTCAACTTCACGATCGTTTTCGTCTTCGGCCTGGCGCGCGTGCTGAGAAGTGGTGACATGATAGTCACTGGTGTCTTCTACTGGCTCAGGCGTTGCGGTCCATTTGTTTTCTTCCGCCATGCGGCGAGCTTCTTCTGCTACACGACGCGCTTCTTCTTCGAGTTTGCGACGTGCTTCTTCTTCCGCTTTACGCTTCAGCTCTGCAGCTTCATTCTCACGGCGGGCTTTTTCGGCCTGGGCGGTTTTGGTCATATCGTCAGTCTGTTGATTGCTCACTTTGTCTTTTTCCGCAGCTTCACGTTTCGCTTTTTCAGCGGCTTCACGCTTAGCTTGTTCTGCGGCCTCGCGTTCAGCTTTTTGTTGCGCCTCGCGTTTGGCCTGTTCTTCTGCCTCACGACGGGCTTGCTCTTCCGCTTCACGCTGCGCCTGCTCTTCCGCGGCCAGGCGTTCAGCCTCTTGCGGATCGCGTTTCACAAAGGTGCGCTTCTTGCGGACTTCGATTTGTACCGATTTACTTTTTCCACCGGTACCTGGAATATTCAGGGTACTGCGCGTCTTACGCTGCAGCGTCAGTTTATCGGGACCAGAAACCGCTTCGCGGTTCAGGTGCGCCAGTAAAGTCTGTTTTTCTTGTGCGGACACAGAGTCGTCAGCAGATTTCCGGATACCTGCATCAGCAAACTGCTGTACCAGGCGATCCACGGAAACCTGTCTCTCTGCGGCCAGCGCTTTTAGGGTTACATCTGTCATGCTGTTCCTTCCTGCTACAGTTTATTACGCTTCGTCGCCGAACCAGCAAATATTACGGGCAGCCATAATCAGCTCACCGGCTTTTTCGTCGGTCAACCCTTCGATATCAGCCAGATCATCAATGCCCTGGTCGGCGAGATCTTCCAGCGTACAAACACCACGAGCCGCCAGTTTGAAAGCCATATCGCGATCTAATCCTTCCAGATTCAGCAGATCGTCAGCCGGTTTGTTATCACCGAGGCTTGCTTCCTGGTCCTGCGCCAGAGTGGCCAGTGCGTTTTTAGCACGCTCGCGCAGTGCTTCAACGGTCGGCTCATCAAGGCCGTCAATTTCCAGCAGTTCTTTCATTGGCACATAGGCCAGTTCTTCGAGCGTGGAGAAACCTTCTTCTACCAGAACGGTCGCGAACTCTTCATCAATATCAAGATATTTAGTAAAGATCTCGATAGCGGCATGTGCTTCAGCCTGATGTTTAGCCTGCAAGTCATCAACGGTCATTACGTTGAGTTCCCAGCCGCTCAATTGCGAAGCCAGGCGGACGTTCTGACCATTACGTCCGATCGCCTGCGCCAGATTACCGGCTTCAACGGCGATATCCATGGTATGTTTATCTTCGTCCACCACGATAGACGCGACGTCTGCCGGCGCCATCGCATTAATGACGAACTGCGCCGGGTTATCATCCCACAGCACGATATCGATACGCTCACCGCCCAGTTCGGTAGAGACCGCCTGAACGCGCGCGCCACGCATCCCCACGCAAGCGCCGACCGGATCGATACGTTTATCGTTAGTTTTCACTGCGATTTTCGCACGAGAACCCGGATCGCGAGCCGCCGCTTTAATTTCAATCACTTCTTCGCCGATTTCCGGCACTTCGATGCGGAACAGTTCGATCAGCATTTCCGGCTTGGAACGGGTGACGAACAGCTGCGCGCCACGCGCTTCCGGGCGAACAGCATACAGCACGCCGCGAATACGGTCGCCAGGGCGGAAGTTTTCGCGCGGCAGCATATCTTCACGCAGAATCACCGCTTCAGCGTTACCGGCCATCCCTTCGGATTTAATTTCCAGAGAGATATTGTCGCGGTTCACTTTCTTCACCACGCCAGTGACGATTTCGCCTTCCTGGTCGCGGAACTGATCGACAACCATCGCCCGTTCGGCTTCACGCACTTTCTGCACGATAACCTGTTTCGCAGTCTGCGTGGTGATACGGTCAAAGGTGACAGATTCAATCTGATCTTCAACATAGTCGCCGACATTCAGACTTTCGTCTTCAAAGCGCGCCGCTTCCAGCGTAATTTCCTTCGTCGGCATGGTCACTTCTTCAACGATCAACCAACGGCGGAAAGTATCAAAATCACCGCTTTTACGATCGATTTCTACACGAACATCGATCTCCTGCTCATATTTTTTCTTTGTTGCTGTCGCCAGCGCACTTTCCAGCGCTTCAAAAATTTTTTCGCGTGGCAGCGCTTTTTCGTTGGAGACGGCTTCAACAACAGCCAAAATTTCTTTGTTCATCGCGGGCTTTTCACCTCATCCAGACTGTTAAAAGTGGGGAACCAGGTTCGCCTTCTGGATATTACTCAGCGCGAACACTTCATCTTTGCCTTCGACTGTGACGGTAATCATTTCACCGTCCACCGCTTTGATAATGCCCTGCCACTTGCGACGGTTCTGTACCGCCATGCGAAGAACCAGCGCGACTTCTTCACCCTGGAAACGCGCATAATGATCGGCAGTGAACATAGGACGGTCGAGACCCGGTGACGAGACTTCAAGGTTGTAAGCCACGGAGATAGGATCTTCAACGTCCAGCACCGCGCTTACCTGGTGGCTCACATCAGCACAATCATCAACATTGATGCCATCTTCACTATCAATATAGATGCGCAGTGTGGATGTGCGACCGCGAATAAATTCGATGCCGACCAGCTCGTAGCCTAAGGCTTCAACTGGCGCTGTAATCATCTCTGTTAATTTTTGCTCTAATGTGGACAAGCCCACCCCCAAGACATAAAAAAAGGGCCTAAAGCCCAGTTATTCTGTAGTCAGATAACAAAAAACCCCGATAAATCGGGGCTTTAGATAACTGAACCCTATAACCGCAACGGCGGTCTGGTGTACCTTCCGAAAGAATTTTTTTCAAATCCAGCTACGAAGGACATAATCTTCACAGTATATTTGAAAAAGAACTCTAAGGGAAAGTGGTTGCGGGGGCCGGATTTGAACCGACGACCTTCGGGTTATGAGCCCGACGAGCTACCAGGCTGCTCCACCCCGCGCCTGAAACGTGGCAAATTCTACTCGTTTTGGGTAAAAAATGCAAATACTGCTGGGATTTGGTACCGAGGACGGGACGTAAAATCTGCGCACAGTATAGTGACCAGGCATGAGTTATGTCAACCCTATTCCCAATATGCAGATGAATGAATATCACTCTTCGTTATACTCATCCCACCTCTCCGGCTTATACACGCATTTCACAACGTTATTTCAGTAAACCTTCACTAAATGCTTCCTGTCTCTGCTAAAAGATGATTAAATGAAAACTCATTTATTTTGCATAAAAATGCACTAAAGCAGAAACCGATCTCATTATCAGTCAATCAAGCAGGGTTCTATTCTATGACGACGATTCTTAAGCATCTTCCAGCAGGTCAACGTATTGGTATCGCTTTTTCCGGCGGTCTGGACACCAGCGCCGCGCTGCTGTGGATGCGACAAAAAGGAGCTGTCCCATATGCCTATACTGCGAATCTGGGACAACCGGATGAGGATGACTATGACGCCATTCCTCGTCGCGCAATGGAGTATGGCGCAGAGAATGCTCGCCTGATTGATTGCCGCAAGCAGTTGGTTGCAGAAGGGATCGCAGCGATTCAGTGCGGCGCTTTCCATAATACGACTGGCGGACTGACCTATTTCAATACCACGCCGCTGGGCCGTGCCGTGACCGGCACGATGCTGGTCGCCGCGATGAAAGAAGACGGCGTGAATATCTGGGGCGACGGCAGCACCTATAAAGGCAACGATATTGAACGTTTCTATCGTTACGGCTTGCTGACCAACGCCGAGCTGCAGATTTACAAACCGTGGCTGGATACCGACTTTATCGATGAGCTGGGTGGTCGCCATGAGATGTCTGAATTTATGATTGCCTGCGGTTTCGACTATAAGATGTCAGTCGAAAAAGCCTACTCCACCGACTCCAACATGCTCGGCGCCACGCATGAAGCGAAAGATCTGGAGTTTCTTAACTCCAGCGTCAAGATCGTCAACCCGATTATGGGCGTGAAGTTCTGGGACGAAAGCGTGAAGATCCCGGCAGAAGTTGTGACCGTCCGCTTCGAGCAGGGTCACCCTGTTGCCCTGAACGGTAAAACCTTCAGCGATGATGTTGAGATGATGCTGGAAGCGAACCGCATCGGTGGCCGTCACGGCCTGGGCATGAGCGACCAAATTGAAAACCGCATCATTGAAGCAAAAAGCCGCGGTATTTATGAAGCCCCTGGGATGGCGCTGCTGCACATCGCTTACGAGCGTCTGCTGACCGGTATTCACAACGAAGACACCATTGAACAGTATCATTCACATGGTCGTCAGCTGGGTAAACTGCTGTATCAGGGCCGCTGGTTCGACTCTCAGGCGCTGATGCTGCGTGACGGCCTGCAACGTTGGGTCGCCAGCCAGATTACCGGTGAGGTCACACTCGAGTTGCGTCGCGGCAACGACTACTCCATCCTGAACACGGTGTCTGACAACCTGACCTATAAGGCTGAGCGTCTGACCATGGAGAAAGGCGAGTCCGTATTCTCACCGGACGATCGTATCGGTCAGTTGACGATGCGTAATCTGGACATTACCGATACCCGCGAGAAACTGTTCGGCTACGCGAAAGCGGGTCTGTTAACCGCCTCTTCCGCGACCGGTCTGCCGCAGGTTGAGAATCTGGAAAACAAAGCGAAGTAAACATTTATCATTTTAAGGCCGCGAAAGCGGCCTTTTTTATGCGCGGAATATAAGGTGTCTGTTGGCCTGATAAACGTAGCGCCATCATGGGTTGTAATAATGTCGGATGGCGGCGTAAACGTCTTATCCGACCTACAGACAACCACAAATAACAAACGAAAAAAAAGACGCTTTTCAGCGTCTTTCTTTCGGAATATTGGTACCGAGGACGGGACTTGAACCCGTAAGCCCTATTGGGCACTACCACCTCAAGGTAGCGTGTCTACCAATTCCACCACCTCGGCACGGATACTGCTATTAGCGCGGGATATCGCTGGTCGGCTGGGCCGGTGCAGCAGGTTGAGTCTGCTCGGTCTTCGCCGGCGCGCTCAGATTTTCCCACTCGCTTCCTTTATGGGTTTTGTTGCTATTGATATTACCCAACACCAGACTGATGATGAAGAACAGCGTCGCCAATACCGCCGTCATTCGGGTCATGAAGTTACCAGAACCACTTGAACCAAATAGCGTAGCGGAAGCGCCTGCTCCGAAGGAGGCTCCCATATCAGCGCCTTTACCTTGCTGCAGCATGATCAGACCTACAAGGCCAATTGCCACAATAAGGAAAACAACTAAAAGAGCTTCGTACATAATCAACCTGTTCCTTGCGGAGTTGCCGCGTACCAATGCTTCTACCAATAAAGCGGGATTTTTACTGTTTCCCACTGAAGCGGGTGTGAATACTAACCAAAGCGAATGACCTTCGCAAGGGCAATTTAAGCGCATTGTATCAACTGCGGAAAAAAACAGCAAAAGCGTTGTTTTTTGCGGGCCGTAAGGCGGCAACCGCCGCCTTTTTAGTCACTTAAACGCTTAAACGGCTTTTACCGCATCCGCGATACGATGGGCGAATGCCGTAACCTGCGCTTCATCCTCGCCTTCCACCATCACGCGAATCAGCGGTTCGGTACCGGATTTACGTAGCAGTACCCGCCCACGATTGCCGAGCGTGGCTTCTACGTCCGCCGTTACCGTTTTCACCGCTTCATTTTCCAGCGGATCGCCGCTACCGGCGGTGTAACGCACGTTAACCAGAATCTGCGGGAACATTTTCATACCGCTGCACAGATCGTGCAGACTCATATGATTACGCACCATCGCCGCCAGAACTTGTAGCCCCGCTACAATACCGTCGCCAGTGGTCGTTTTATCCAGCAGAATAACGTGACCAGAGTTTTCCGCGCCGATGCGCCAGCCTTTTTCCTGCAATTTTTCCAGCACGTAGCGGTCGCCCACTTTCGCCCGGGCAAACGGAATGCCAAGCTGCTTGAGCGCCAGCTCCAGCCCCATATTGCTCATCAGCGTCCCCACCGCGCCGCCGCGCAGTTGCCCCTGGCGCAGCCCTTCGCGCGCGATGATATACATGATCTGATCGCCATCGACTTTATTGCCTTCATGGTCAACCATGATGACCCGGTCGCCGTCGCCGTCAAGCGCGATGCCGAGGTCCGCCTTCTCCGCCAACACGCGCGCCTGCAACGCGCGCACGTCGGTCGCGCCCACTTCTTCGTTAATGTTGACGCCGTTTGGCTCACAGCCGATGGCGATAACGGTCGCGCCCAGCTCGCGCAGCACATTCGGTGCGATATGGTAGGTAGCGCCGTTGGCGCAATCCACAACCACTTTCAGACCGTTGAGGCTCAGTTCGTTCGGGAAGGTGCCTTTACAGAACTCAATATAGCGTCCGGCGGCGTCGACGATGCGGCTCGCTTTCCCCAGCTCGGCGGAGTCTACGCAGGTGATCTCTTTTTCCATTTCGGCTTCGATGGCTTCTTCCACATCGTCAGGCAGTTTCGTACCGTCGATAGAGAAGAATTTAATGCCGTTATCATAGAACGGGTTATGCGAAGCCGAGATAACGATACCCGCCTCCGCGCGGAAAGTCCGCGTCAAATAGGCGACGGCTGGCGTTGGCATAGGTCCGGTAAACGAGGCCGACAGCCCCGCAGCGGCAAGGCCCGCCTCCAGCGCGGACTCCAGCATATAGCCGGAAATACGCGTATCTTTACCGATAATGATTTTACGCGAGCCATGACGCGCCAGCACTTTTCCGGCAGCCCAACCCAGTTTAAGCACGAAATCAGGTGTAATGGGGGCATTGCCTACACGTCCGCGAATCCCATCGGTACCGAAATATTTACGATTACTCATAGCGTTTGTTTCCCTTTGCAGACAGAGTGGCTTCTACCACCCGCATCGCCTCTACGGTTTCTTTGACGTCATGGACGCGAATGATCTGCGCGCCCTGCATCGCGGCAATTACCGCGCACGCAAGGCTGCCGTTCAGACGGTCTGATGGTCCCACGTTAAGTAACTGACCAACCATCGTTTTACGTGACATGCCCACCAGCAGCGGCAGGTTAAAATGATGAAACTCACCCAGTCGCGCCAGTAAGGTATAATTGTGAGAGAGATTTTTACCGAAACCGAATCCGGGGTCGAGCAACAATTTCTCTTTTGCGATGCCGGCCTTCTCACAACGTGCTATTTGCTCAATAAAGTAGCGATTCACCTCGGCAAAGACATCGTCATATTTCGGCGCCTCCTGCATGGTTTTGGGGTTGCCCTGCATGTGCATAAGACTGACCGGCAAGCCGGTTTCCGCTGCCGCTTCCAACGCGCCGGGTTCGGAGAGCGAACGGACATCATTGATAATATGCGCGCCCGCCCTTGCCGCTTCACGGATCACCTCGGGTTTAGAGGTATCCACAGAAATCCACACTTCAAAGCGTTGCGCGATTGCTTCCAGTACCGGAATAACGCGATCCAGCTCTTCTTCCACGCTCACTTCCGCCGCGCCTGGTCGCGTTGATTCCCCCCCCACATCAATAATTGTCGCCCCGGCATTCACCATTAAATTCGCATGTTTCACCGCCTCAATCAGCGTGTTATGCGCGCCGCCGTCGGAGAACGAATCCGGCGTTACGTTCAGGATCCCCATAACATGCGGATGAGTGAGATCGAGCGTGGCGCCCTGAGCGAAGAGTTTCATGGTCAAAATCCCTGTTTTATTTGTGGTGAGTAAAAAAAAGAAAAACCCCGGGGCAAGCCCCAGGGTTTCGGTGAGCGCTAAACATAATGTTGTACAACAAACGCTTATTTGTCGCCCAGTTGCTCTGACATCGTGTTGCCCGGGTTCGGCGTGCGTGGTTCATCAACCGGACGCGGCGCCTGAGGCGTACCATTGCTGTCAGAGTTATTGGTGCCGTTTGGATCTTCCCAGCCCGCAGGCGGACGCACTTCACGACGCGCCATCAGGTCGTCAATCTGCGGCGCATCTATGGTTTCATATTTCATCAGCGCATCTTTCATCGCGTGCAGAATATCCATATTGTCAGTCAGGATCTGACGAGCGCGATTGTAGTTACGTTCAATCAGCGCTTTCACTTCCTGGTCGATGATACGCGCAGTTTCATCAGACATATGTTTCGCTTTTGCGACGCTACGGCCGAGGAACACTTCGCCCTCTTCTTCCGCATACAGCAACGGACCGAGTTTCTCCGAGAAGCCCCACTGGGTGACCATGTTACGCGCCAGGTTAGTCGCGACTTTAATGTCGTTCGACGCCCCGGTAGAAACATGCTCAACGCCGTAGATAATCTCTTCCGCCAGACGACCGCCGTACAGCGTGCTGATTTGGCTTTCCAGCTTCTGACGGCTAGCGCTGATTGCGTCGCCTTCAGGCAGGAAGAAGGTCACGCCCAGCGCACGACCGCGCGGGATAATCGTCACTTTGTGCACCGGATCGTGTTCCGGCACCAGGCGACCGATAATCGCGTGGCCCGCTTCGTGGTACGCGGTCGACTCTTTCTGCGCTTCCGTCATCACCATGGAGCGACGTTCGGCACCCATCATGATTTTGTCTTTCGCTTTCTCGAACTCAACCATCGACACAACGCGCTTGTTACCACGAGCCGCAAACAGCGCCGCTTCGTTGACCAGGTTCGCCAGGTCCGCACCGGAGAAGCCCGGCGTACCGCGCGCAATGATCGCCGCATCAATATCCGTCGCTAACGGTACGCGACGCATATGCACCTTCAGAATCTGCTCACGACCGCGAACGTCCGGCAGGCCTACCACCACCTGACGGTCGAAACGACCAGGACGCAGCAGCGCCGGGTCAAGGACGTCCGGACGGTTAGTTGCGGCGATAACGATGATACCTTCGTTACCTTCGAAGCCGTCCATCTCAACCAGCATCTGGTTCAACGTCTGCTCACGTTCATCGTGACCACCGCCAAGACCTGCGCCACGCTGGCGGCCTACGGCGTCGATTTCATCGATGAAGATAATGCACGGCGCCGCTTTTTTGGCCTGTTCGAACATGTCACGCACACGAGACGCGCCGACACCGACGAACATTTCCACAAAGTCAGAACCGGAAATCGTAAAGAATGGCACCTTCGCTTCACCCGCAATGGCTTTTGCCAGCAGGGTTTTACCGGTACCCGGCGGGCCGACCATCAGGACGCCTTTCGGAATTTTACCGCCCAGCTTCTGGAAACGGCTCGGTTCACGCAGGTATTCAACCAGTTCCGCCACTTCTTCTTTCGCTTCGTCACAGCCCGCGACGTCAGCAAACGTGGTTTTGATCTGATCTTCCGTCAGCATACGCGCCTTGCTCTTACCGAACGACATGGCGCCTTTGCCACCGCCGCCCTGCATCTGACGCATGAAGAAGATCCAGACGCCGATCAGCAACAGCATCGGGAACCAGGAAATGAAGATAGAAGCCAGCAGGCTTGGCTCTTCAGGTGGTTCGCCAACAACCTTGACGTTTTTAGTCAGCAGGTTATCAAGCAGCTTCGGATCATTAATCGGAATGTAAGTCGTGTAACGGTTACTATCTTTCTTGGTAACGTTGATCTCACGTCCGTTGATACGCGCTTCGCGAACCTGGTCCTGATTGACCTCTTGCAGGAAGGTAGAGTAATCCACCTTACGGCCATTAGACTCGCTGGGCCCAAAGCTCTGGAATACTGACATCAGCACAACGGCAATGACCAGCCAGAGTATTAGGTTTTTCGCCATGTCACTCAAGGGATTAACCTCTTATTACAACTGTGTTAAAAACAGCGTCAGGATACTCTATATCCAGTTTCTTTCAAACCTTACGTCTGAAATCTGCCGGTTATCACTTTCGCCCGGTCGCTACAATGTACACTTCACGCGAACGCGCACGCGAAGAGTCCGGCTTACGAACTTTAACCTTCGTAAACAGGGAGCGAATTTCCCTTAGATACTCATCGAAACCTTCGCCCTGGAACACCTTCACTACAAAACTTCCGCCTGGCGCCAGCACATCGCGGCACATCTCTAACGCCAGCTCCACCAGATACATGGCGCGGGGGATATCCACCGCCGGTGTTCCGCTCATGTTTGGTGCCATATCCGACATGACAACTTGTACTTTACTGTCACCCACGCGTTCCAGTAACGCTTTCATGACAAGTTCATCACGAAAATCGCCCTGAAGAAAGTCCACACCAACGATAGGATCCATAGGTAAAAGATCACAAGCGATGATGCGGCCTTTGCCGCCAATCTGCGTGACCACATACTGTGACCAGCCTCCTGGCGCAGCGCCGAGATCGACTACCGTCATTCCCGGCTTAAAAAGTTTGTCACTTTGCTGTATTTCATCAAGTTTAAACCAGGCACGGGAGCGTAGCCCCTTTTTCTGCGCCTGTTGAACATATTTATCGCTAAAGTGTTCCTGAAGCCAGCGGCTTGAGCTGGCAGAACGCTTTTTACCTGTCATTTAACTTTCCCGTCGGGGCAGTTCATCGTAGCCAATGGCGTAAATTTCTACACGCCTATTTGGCGATATAAGGGAGATGGCGGTAGAATGACCCGTTTTCAATCCCAACGTAAGCAAAAATATACGATGAATCTGAGTACTAAACAAAAACAGCACCTAAAAGGTCTGGCACATCCGCTCAAGCCTGTTGTTATGCTTGGCAATAATGGTTTGACCGAAGGGGTACTGGCCGAGATTGAACAAGCGTTAGAGCACCATGAACTTATCAAGGTGAAAATCGCCTCGGAAGATCGCGAAACAAAAACCTTGATCGTGGACGCTATCGTGCGCGAAACCGGCGCCTGTAACGTACAGGTCATCGGTAAAACGCTGGTGCTGTATCGCCCAACTAAAGAGCGTAAAATCTCGCTGCCGCGTTAAGGATATCCTAAAGTCGAACACAAAATCTGTGTAAAACGAGGGGTTTTCCACGAGCAGGAGAGCAAAATGCCACGCTCTCTCCGTTGATAAAAGGCCGCTATGCGGCCTTTTTCCTTTCTTTACAATACACCAACAATTTGCGTATTGAGTACTGCTTAAAGGTATTCCACTTTAAGCACTTCGTATTCCACATCGCCGCCAGGCGTTTTGATCACCACGACGTCATCCTGCTCTTTGCCGATCAGGCCGCGAGCGATTGGCGAGTTTACCGAAATGAGATTTTGCTTAAAATCCGCCTCATCATCGCCAACAATACGATAGGTCTGCTCTTCGTCGGTGTCCAGGTTCAGCACCGTGACGGTAGCGCCGAAAATCACGCGACCATTGTTCGGCATTTTAGTGACATCAATCACCTGCGCATTCGACAGTTTTGCTTCGATATCTTTAATGCGCCCTTCGCAGAAACCCTGCTGTTCGCGTGCAGCATGATACTCCGCGTTTTCTTTTAAATCGCCATGTTCGCGCGCTTCGGCGATAGCGGCGATGATTTCAGGACGGCGCACAGATTTCAGAAAATCCAGCTCTTCGCGCAGTTTTTCGGCTCCGCGTAAGGTCATCGGAATAGCTTGCATTTGTTATACCTCTTGAACATTCCTGTAGGGGGCAATGAACTCTACCCCGGCTGCTAAGCCAGCCCCGGCATATGCCATACCAGGGTCAGAAGCAAAAAAACACCAACCCGGGCGCGCAGTCCCAGGTCAGCTACAATTTCCTCTTTGATAACCATTTTACCCTGGAGTTCCCTATGGGTCATCGTTTACTTTTTAGGGCGTTGCGCCGTAGTATGACGGCTTGTTTCCAGGGTGTTAGCGCGAGATTATGCGATTTTCCAGATTTATCATCGGATTGACCACCAGTATAGCGTTCAGCGTTCAGGCCGCGAATATTGACGAATACATCAAACAGCTTCCGGCCGGCGCCAACCTCGCGCTGATGGTGCAAAAGATTGGCGCGCCCGCGCCAGCTATTGATTATCATAGTCAGCAGATGGCGCTTCCCGCCAGTACCCAAAAGGTGATTACCGCGCTGGCGGCGCTGATTCAACTCGGCCCGGATTTCCGTTTTACGACCACGCTGGAGACTAAAGGCAACGTCGATAACGGCATCCTGAAAGGTGACGTAATTGCGCGATTCGGTGGCGATCCAACGCTAAGACGTCAGGATATTCGCAATATGGTCGCGACGTTGAAAAAGTCAGGCGTCACGCAAATCGACGGCAATGTGCTTATCGACACGTCGATTTTCGCCAGCCACGATAAAGCGCCAGGCTGGCCGTGGAACGACCTGACGCAGTGTTTCAGCGCGCCTCCCGCCGCCGCCATTGTTGACCGCAACTGTTTTTCTGTGTCGCTTTATAGCGCGCAAAAACCAAACGATTTAGCCTTTATTCGCGTGGCCTCTTATTATCCGGTAACGATGTTCAGCCAGGTACGGACTCTGCCGCGCGGTTCGGCAGACGCGCAGTATTGCGAGCTGGATGTTGTGCCTGGCGATTTGAACCGTTATACGCTTACCGGCTGTTTACCACAGCGCGCCGACCCGCTGCCGCTGGCCTTTGCTATTCAGGACGGCGCCAGCTACGCGGGCGCGATCCTCAAGCAGGAACTGAAAGAGGCCGGGATAACTTACCGCGGCACACTGCTGCGCCAGACGCAGGTTAACGAGTCCGGAACGATCGTCGCCAGTAAACAGTCGGCGCCACTGCACGATCTGCTTAAGATTATGCTGAAAAAGTCAGACAACATGATCGCCGATACTGTTTTTCGGATGATTGGTCATGTCAGGTTTAACGTGCCTGGCACCTGGCGGGCGGGATCGGATGCCGTTCGCCAGATCCTGCGCCAACAGGCGGGAATTGATATCGGCAATACCATTATTGCCGACGGTTCCGGTCTTTCTCGCCATAACCTGATCGCTCCCGCCACGATGATGCAGGTGCTGCAATATATCGCCCAACACGATAACGAGCTGAACTTTATCTCTATGCTGCCGCTGGCGGGCTATGATGGTTCATTGCAATACCGCGCCGGCCTGCATCAGGCGGGCGTAGACGGTAAGGTTTCGGCGAAAACCGGGTCACTGCAGGGCGTGTATAATCTGGCGGGCTTTATTACCACCGCAAGCGGGCAACGGATGGCATTTGTACAGTATTTGTCCGGCTACGCGGTTCCACCTGCCGATCAGCGTAATCGCCGAATCCCGCTGGTACGCTTCGAGAGTCGGTTATACAAGGATATTTATCAGAATAACTGAGTGCATTATTGCCGGATGGCGGCGCTAACGCGTCTTATCCGGCCTACAACGAACATAATAAAACGGGCCGCAAATGCGGCCCGTTGGCTTTTGTAGGCCGGATAAGCGTTAGCGCCATCCGGCTACGAGATTAACGTTTGTAGATGAACTCGACGCCTTCTTCGTCGTCTTCATCCCAGTCGTCATCCCAGTCATCGTCTGCGTCTTCTTCCACTTCAGCCAACTGCTGGCGATGATAATCGTCCCACATGAACTCGACTTTTTCCGGCTGTTTTGCTTCTTCAGCCTGCGCGATCGGATTCTCGATGATAAAGGTCATCACATCCCAGCAGAGATCTTTCACCCCCAGCTGACTGGCGGCGGAAATCAGATAGTATTTCCCTTCCCAGCCCAACGCTTCGGCGATCGCTTTCGCTTTCTCTTCCGCTTCGGTTTTATCCATCAGATCGATCTTGTTGAACACTAACCAGCGCGGTTTAGCCGCCAGATCCTGGCTGTATTTTTCCAGTTCGCCAATAATGATACGGGCGTTTTCCACCGGATCGGAACCGTCGATCGGATCGATATCAATGAGGTGCAGCAGTACGCGGCAACGTTCGAGGTGCTTCAGGAAGCGAATCCCCAGGCCCGCGCCTTCCGCCGCGCCTTCGATCAACCCCGGAATGTCAGCCACCACAAAACTCTTTTCGCTGTCCATTCGTACCACGCCCAGGCTCGGCACCAGCGTGGTAAACGGATAGTCCGCGACTTTCGGTTTTGCTGCCGATACCGCACGAATGAACGTTGATTTACCGGCGTTTGGCATCCCCAGCATCCCGACATCCGCCAGCAGCATCAGTTCCAGCAGCAGGTCGCGCTTATCACCCGGCGTACCATTGGTTTTCTGGCGCGGCGTACGGTTAACCGAGGATTTAAAACGGGTATTGCCTAACCCATGCCAGCCGCCCTTCGCGACCAACAGACGCTGACCGTGTTTGGTCATGTCGCCCATCGTTTCACCGGTTCCCTGGTCGATAACGCGCGTACCGACCGGCACTTTGATGGTCACGTCTTTACCGCGTTTACCGGTACAGTCGCGGCTCGCGCCATTCTGACCACGTTCAGCGCGGAACGATTTTTCAAAGCGGTAATCGATCAGCGTATTCAGGTTTTCATCGGCTTCCAT
Source organism: Salmonella sp. NW645 (assembly GCF_051703725.1). Taxonomy (NCBI): domain Bacteria; kingdom Pseudomonadati; phylum Pseudomonadota; class Gammaproteobacteria; order Enterobacterales; family Enterobacteriaceae; genus Salmonella; species Salmonella sp. NW645. The sequence goes on from NZ_JAMMKR010000007.1 coordinate 215,305, forward strand.
CCAGACGTCGCCGCCGTCGCCGCCATCACCGCCGTCCGGGCCGCCTTTCGGGATATATTTTTCGCGGCGGAAGCTCACACAGCCATTACCGCCATCGCCTGCAACGACCAGAATCGATGCTTCATCAACAAACTTCATTTTATTCTCCGTAAATCATTCGCCTGAGCGGGGTTGCGAAACCACCGTTTCATGCTTGCGTAAACCGCCCCAAATACGATGACCAATGGCGGAATACATCGCGCCCGCAACCACGACAAACGCACCGAGATAACCTAAAAGGTTTAACATCGGTCTGGCGAAGAAATCGGGCCAGGCCATAGATAAAAGATCTGAAAACAGCAGGGTAAATAGCGGTGTAAGCGTGATTATCGCGCTCACCTGCGCCGCCTGCCAACGCGCCATCGCTTCCGCCAGGGCGCCATATCCTACCAGCGTATTTAGCCCGCAGAAAATCAAACAGGCGAGCTGCCAGTCGCTCAGTTGCGCTATCACCATCGGTTTTGCCAGCGGCAAGAGCGCTATCGTACATAAAGTGTACAGTAAAAACAGGATCTGCTGCGAGGCCAGACGTCGCAATAATACTTTTTGCGCCACGCCATAGCTCACCCACACCATCGCCGCGCCTACGCCAAAAATAACGCCCCAGGTGTAGTCGGTCAGTCGGGTAAAAATCTCGATCAGACTGGTGTTAAAAAACATCACCAGCCCGCTCAATAACATCAGCGCGCCAATCACCTGCGTACCGCGCATCTTTTCTTTCAGAATAAAGACGCTGGCGACCATCATGCCAACCGGCGAGAGCTGACCGATAACCTGCGACGCGGTTGGGCTCAAATATTGCAGGGAAGAACTGAACAAAATGAAATTACCGAACAGTCCGCAGGTCGCTATCGCCAATAACACCAACCAGCGCGGCTTACGAAAAATACGCAGCGGCGGCAGCTTTCTTTTTACTGCCAGTATCGCCCCGAGGCCAATACTGGCCATTAAGAAGCGGTAGAAGACAATGGTTGAAGGCTCCATCACCTCCAGCACTTGCTTCATTGCTATTGGCAACGCTCCCCAGCACATCGCGGTAGTGAGCGCTAAAAGAATGCCAATGCCTGCCTGCTGCTTCATGCCGTGTTCCCTGCAAAGACCCGTTAACGGCATTCACACAGCCACACGGGTATATTTTAGTCGGCCATCGAATGTAAAAAGCCCCGCAACAGGTGCGGGGCTTTCATCCGTTACCGGACCACAAAAAACTTACTCAGCAACGATGCTGATGTATTTACGGTTTTTCGGGCCTTTAACTTCGAATTTCACTTTACCGTCTGCTTTAGCAAACAGAGTGTGGTCACGACCGCAACCAACGTTGGTGCCAGCGTGGAATTTAGTACCACGTTGACGAACGATGATGCTGCCTGCCAGAACTGCTTCACCGCCAAAGCGTTTTACGCCCAGACGTTTAGCTTCAGAATCGCGACCGTTACGAGTCGAGCCGCCAGCCTTTTTATGTGCCATTTAATCTGCTCCCCTAATCTTAAGCGCTGATGCCGGTAATTTTCACATCAGTGAACCACTGACGATGGCCCTGCTGCTTACGGTAGTGTTTACGGCGACGAAACTTAACGATTTTAACTTTCTCGCCACGACCGTGGGCAACAACTTCAGCTTTGATTACGCCGCCATCAACGAAAGGAACGCCGATTTTGACTTCTTCACCGTTTGCGACCATCAGAACTTCAGCGAACTCGATAGTTTCGCCAGTTGCGATGTCCAGCTTTTCCAGGCGAACGGTCTGACCTTCGCTTACTCGGTGTTGTTTACCACCACTTTGGAAAACCGCGTACATAAAAAACTCCGCTTCCGCGCACACCTTTCAATGATTCAGAGCGCGCTATAAATATTCACAATAGGGCGCGAATATTACGCAAATTGCACGGCTTTGACAAGTGCTACCATCAATACATGAAGAAAAAAAACACAACGCATACGGTAACGTTTATCTGCGGCGTTTTTTCAGTACAATCAGGGTATATTTCTAACCATAAACCCTACGTTACCTCATTCAGACATGGGATAATCGGGGCGATAAGCCCGGCTTTTGCGATGAATTTAGAAAAAATCAACGAGTTAACCGCGCAAGATATGGCGGGTGTCAATGCGACAATCCTTGAACAGCTTAATTCCGACGTTCAACTGATTAATCAGCTAGGATATTACATTATTAGCGGCGGCGGGAAACGCATTCGTCCGATGATTGCCGTTCTTGCCGCGCGTGCGGTGGGTTATCAGGGTAACGCGCACGTGACTATCGCCGCTCTGATCGAGTTTATCCACACGGCGACGCTGCTGCATGATGATGTGGTGGATGAATCCGATATGCGTCGCGGCAAGGCAACGGCAAATGCCGCCTTCGGTAATGCCGCCAGCGTGCTGGTCGGCGACTTTATCTATACCCGCGCCTTCCAGATGATGACCAGCCTCGGCTCGTTAAAAGTGCTGGAAGTGATGTCGGAAGCGGTCAACGTGATTGCAGAAGGCGAAGTGCTGCAATTGATGAACGTGAATGACCCGGACATTACCGAAGAAAATTACATGCGGGTGATTTACAGTAAAACGGCCCGTCTGTTCGAAGCCGCCGCCCAGTGCTCCGGTATTCTTGCCGGTTGTACGCCTGAGCAAGAGAAAGGGTTGCAGGACTATGGCCGCTACCTTGGTACGGCTTTCCAGCTCATTGACGATCTGCTGGATTACAGCGCCGACGGCGAGCATCTCGGTAAAAATGTGGGTGATGACCTCAATGAGGGCAAACCCACCTTACCGTTGCTTCACGCCATGCGCCACGGTACGCCAGAACAGTCAGCGATGATCCGTACCGCTATTGAACAAGGTAATGGTCGTCATCTTCTGGAACCGGTTCTGGAAGCGATGACCACCTGCGGCTCGCTGGAATGGACGCGTCAGCGAGCGGAAGAAGAAGCCGACAAAGCGATATCCGCGTTGCAGATATTGCCGGATACTCCATGGCGTGAGGCGCTAATCGGTCTCGCACACATCGCGGTGCAGCGCGATCATTAATGCCGTTCTCTTATCCCGCGTACTACGCGGGATATCCCATTAAGTTCCAATAAACTCCAGATACTTTGCTCCCTGTCTTTTCATATAGCCATATAGGGCTTCCCCTGGCATATTCTGAATATTGCCGCCACTTACATGAACTTTTTAGAACATTCTTTCACGAAGCGTTATAGTATCGAACGTCGTCGGGTTGTTAAAACCGTAAGTGATTAACCTAAGGAGTGATGGATGTATGGAAAGCAAGCTTATTGACTGGCATCCGGCCGATATCATTGCCGGACTACGTAAAAAAGGGACGTCAATGGCCGCTGAGTCACGTCGGAATGGATTGAGTTCATCCACGCTGGCCAATGCATTAACGCGCCCGTGGCCGAAAGGAGAGTTGATTATCGCGAAAGCATTGGGAACGGAACCCTAGGTTATTTGGCCATCGCGTTATCACGATCCGCGCACGCATGAGTTTATCGACAGAACGCGGCTTATGAGAGCGCGTAATAAAAACAAACAGAATGTAGAGTAAGTGCCTGTAAAACAACCCCCGCATCGCGTTCGCGGGGGTTATTCAGCGTACAGAAGGTTATTCGCCTTTCACGCGTTCAATATTCGCGCCTAGCGCGCGCAGTTTGTCTTCGATGCGCTCATAACCGCGATCGATGTGATAAATGCGATCCACAATCGTCGTGCCTTCCGCAATACAGCCCGCCAGCACCAGGCTCGCAGATGCCCGCAGATCTGTCGCCATGACCTGGGCGCCAGAGAGCGTTTCTACGCCATGGCATATGACGGTATTGCTTTCAATTTCCGCACGCGCGCCCATGCGGCTGAGTTCAGGCACGTGCATAAAACGGTTTTCAAAGACGGTTTCAGTGATAAAGCCCGTCCCTTCCGCCACCAGGTTCAGCAACGTGAACTGCGCCTGCATATCGGTCGGGAATGCCGGGTGCGGCGCGGTACGGACATTGACCGCCTTCGGTCGTTTGCCGTGCATGTCCAGACTAATCCAGTCCTCGCCCACTTCGATATCCGCGCCAGCATCGCGCAGTTTCGCCAGTACCGCGTCCAGAGTGTCCGGTTGCGCGTTACGGCAGAGGATTTTGCCGCGAGAGATCGCTGCCGCCACCAGGAAAGTCCCCGTTTCGATACGATCCGGCAGCACACGATAAACGCCGCCGCCCAGACGCTCTACGCCCTCGATCGTAATACGATCGGTGCCCTGCCCGGCGATCTTCGCCCCCAGCGTAACCAGGAAGTTAGCGGTGTCGACAATTTCCGGCTCGCGCGCGGCGTTTTCAATGATGGTCGTCCCTTCCGCCAGCGTAGCGGCGCACATAATGGTGACGGTCGCGCCGACGCTGACCTTATCCATCACGATATGCGCCCCTTTAAGACGTCCTTCGACGGAGGCCTTTACGTAGCCCTCTTCCAGCTTGATGGTCGCACCCAGTTGTTCCAGACCGGTAATATGCAGATCAACCGGACGCGCGCCGATAGTACAGCCCCCCGGCAGAGAGACTTGTCCCTGACCAAAACGGGCAACCAGCGGCCCCAGCGCCCATATCGAGGCGCGCATGGTCTTAACCAGATCATAAGGCGCGCAGAACACGTTCACCTGGCTGGCGTCAATGTGTACCGATCCATTGCGTTCCACTTTCGCGCCTAATTGGCTCAGGAGCTTCATCGACGTATCCACGTCTTTCAGTTTTGGAACGTTTTGGATCTCTACCGGTTCTTCTGCCAGCAGAGCGGCGAACAGGATCGGCAGCGCGGCGTTTTTGGCGCCGGAAATTGTGACTTCGCCCTGGAGCGTCGTTGGCCCCTGTACACGAAATTTATCCATTATTGTATTCTCAGTTAAGCATTCATCTCCGCTACCGGCAGGTTACCCGTAGCTTAAAATCCGTTAAGTTTACGATCGCGCGCCCATTCCGCCGGGGTATATGCTTTGATCGATACGGCATGGATACGGTTGTCCGCAATGTACTCCATTAGCGGCCCATAGACCGTTTGCTGTTTCTTGACCCGGCTCATGCCGTCAAACATCTCGCCCACGGCAATAACCTGAAAGTGACTGCCATCGCCGGAGACGTGGACTTCCTGGAGGGAGAGGGCATTCATCAGCACACTCTGAATTTCATGATTTTCCATGGGTTCTTTATTCGTCAAATAGTGAAAACAGCCCAACATCTTAGAGCAAAGTCGCGCCGTCTTAAATAAGCAAAAGATTACGCTGATAAATCAGCGCGGTAAAAGTGCCGGATGGTGCTGCTAACGCAACTTATCCGGCCTACGGGGATCATGCGAAGTGTAGGCCGGATAAACCATCCGGCATTCATTACATACGGGGAAGTACGTCTTCGGGCAAGTTATATAATTGCGCCAGCGCGTAAACCTTGTCGTTAACGCCAGACAGCGACACGGCATTGCCCTGCTTTTTTGCCTGGTTCACAAGGTGCGCCAGCAGCGCCAGTCCCCCTGTATCCACCCTGGAGATCTGGCTCAGGTCGATACGGGTAACGCCATTCATCGCTTCTACGCGCGCGTCCCATAGCGGCGCCAACACGTCCTGATCCAGCTCTCCCGCCAGCACCAGAGTGTCCGCCTCACGCGTCCAGGTGAGTTGCGGCGTCATTACTGTTTCTCGTCCAAAGTAATTTTCTGTTGAGAGATAGATTTCAGTTGTGCGGTCAGGCCGTCAATGCCTTTAGTACGCAGCAGATCGCTCCACTCATTTTGCTTGGTGGTGATCATGCTGACGCCTTCCGCAATCATGTCATACGCCTGCCAGTTGCCGGTCTGGGTGTTTTTGCGCCACTGGAAATCCAGGCGTACCGGCGGACGACCGTTGGGATCGATAATCGTTACACGGATAGGCACAATGGTCGCATCGCCCAGCGGTTGCTCAGGCGCTATCTGGTAAGTCTGGCCGTGGTACATCGCCAGCGCCTGACCGTAGGCCTGTTTCAGGTATTCGCGAAACGCTGCAAAATAGGCTTCACGCTGCGCCGGGGTCGCCTCTTTGTAGTAGCGGCCCAGCACCAGCGCGCCGGCATATTTTACCTGCACGTACGGCAGAAGTTCCTGATCAACAACGTCGCGCAGGTAATCCGGATTGGCACGAATTTTCGGCTGTTCGTTTTTCAGGCGATCAAAAGTTTTCTGCGCCGCCTCGTTCATCAGTTTATAAGGATTGCTCTGATCCGCTGCCGTTGCTGCGCTTAATGGCGCAATGACCAGCAGGGCCACCATCATCAGTCGTTTAAACATGCCTCAATTCTCCTGAGATTATTTCGTTTCGCCCGCGGGCGTTGTGGCTTCAGTATGGCCTTCCGTTGCGGCTGGCGCATCGCCAGAATTCTTATTGTCGTCGCCTTTGCTGTTATAAAGGAACTGACCAATCATATCTTCCAGCACCATTGCAGACTTGGTGTCCTGAATCGTACTCCCATCTTTGAGGATAGACGTTCCCAGCTCAGGATCTTCAAAACCGACGTTTAATGCCAGATATTGCTCCCCCAGCAGCCCGGAAGTACGAATACTCAACGAGCTGGTATCGGGAATATGGTTATAACGCTCTTCGATGTCGAGCGTTACGCGCGGCAGGTATGTTTTCGGATCAAGCGAGATATCTTCAACCCGCCCGACAACCACCCCGCCGATGCGTACCGGGGAACGCACTTTCAGACCGCCGATGTTATCGAAGGTCGCATAAACCTTATAGGTCGGCTCCGTGCGCATAGAGGTCACATTTGCCGCCTTCAGGCAAACAAACAGCGCCGCCAGCAACGCTACCAGCAAAAAAACGCCTACCCAAATTTCATTTTTTTTCGTTTGCATGAACTCAATTCCCAAACATCAGTGCGGTCAGCACAAAATCCAGCCCCAGAACGGCCAACGATGCGTGAACCACGGTACGCGTCGTTGCCCGGCTAATCCCGGCAGAAGTCGGTATTGCGTCATAACCGTTGAATAACGCAATCCATGTTACCGTAATGGCGAACACCACGCTCTTTATCAGACAGTTCACCAGATCCATACGCCAGTCGACGGCATTCTGCATCGCGGACCAGAAGAACCCGGCGTCGATTCCCTTCCAGCTTACGCCGACCAGCGAGCCGCCCCAGATACCGACCGCCACAAAGATAATGGTCAGTAGCGGCAACGAAATCACGCCCGCCCAGAAGCGCGGCGAAATCACCCGGCGCAATGGATCGACCGCCATCATCTCCATACTGGAGAGCTGCTCCGTCGCCCGCATCAGGCCGATTTCCGCCGTCAACGCCGACCCGGCCCGCCCGGCAAACAGCAACGCCGCGACCACCGGCCCCAGCTCGCGCAGCAGCGAAAGCGCCACTAACATGCCAAGACTGGTCTCCGCGCTGTAAGTAGTCAGAACCAGATAGCCTTGCAGCCCCAGCACCATACCGATGAATACGCCGGAGACAATAATGATAAGCATCGACAAGACGCCCACATTATAAAGCTGGCGCACCAGCAGCGGCGCATGTTTGCGAAACTCCGGCTTACCGATAATCGCATTGAATAACATTAACCCGGCGCGCCCGAACGTCCTGACGGTTTTGATCCCGCTGTGTCCGAGTGCTGCCAGCGCATTTAACAGCATGAGTGGCTTAACTCCCTGTTTCGAGTAAATCAAGGTGATAGTCGCCCGCCGGATAGCGGAACGGAACCGGCCCGTCGGCAATGCCGTCAAGGAACTGACGCACGCGCGGGTCCGTATTCTCCTGCAACGCCTGAGCGCTACCGTGAGCGACGATTTTTTTGTCCGCCATGATCCAGGCGTGATCCGCAATACTGAGCACCTCTGGCACATCATGCGAGACCACCACGCAGGTCACGCCCAGCGCGCTGTTCAATTCTGAAATCAGCTTCACCAGAACGCCCATGGTAATCGGGTCCTGGCCGACAAACGGCTCATCGAACATGATGAGATCCGGTTCCAGAGCGATGGCGCGCGCCAACGCGGCGCGACGCGCCATCCCACCGGAGAGCTCGGAAGGCATCAGTTTTGCCGCGCCGCGCAGCCCGACAGCTTCCAGTTTCATCATCACAACGCTTTTTAGCAGCGGCGCGGGTAAATTGGTGTGCTCCCGTAGCGGATAGGCCACATTGTCAAACACGTTCATGTCGGTAAACAGCGCTCCCGACTGAAACAGCATACTCATACGTTTGCGGACGGTGTAGAGCCGCGAACGGGACATGGCCGGCACATTCTCGCCATCAAATAAGATCTCGCCCTTATCCGGCGGGATCTGTCCGCCAATCAGGCGCAACAGCGTGGTTTTACCGATGCCCGACGGCCCCATGATCGCCGTGATCTTCCCGCGCGGCACCGTCAGGGAAATATTATCGAAAATGCAGCGTTCGCCACGGGAAAAGCTGACGTCGCGCATATCGACTAAATTGGCCGCAGACTGACCCATTGATTCATCCTTCGTATTGCCTTGTTGAGGTAACCATGGCGCTGAATTTAACCATGGGTTCGACATAATTACAGAATATTAACTGACAGGGTTAGCGAAAGCTGGCATTCGTTTTACTTTTTAGCCGCATAAAGTCAAAATTAGGACTTCGTTACGGCTTCCAGATATCCCTTCCAGGGGACCGGCGAGTATACCTGAAGAAAGGACTTTAGATGCTTTTAGCGATGGCGCTACTCATAATTGGTTTGCTTCTGGTGGCCTACGGCGCCGATCGTCTGGTGTTTGCGGCCTCTATTTTATGCCGTACATTCGGTATTCCCCCGCTGATCATCGGGATGACGGTCGTGAGTATCGGCACCTCGCTGCCGGAAATTATTGTGTCGGTCGCCGCATCGCTACACGGTCAGCTCGATTTGGCCGTCGGCGCGGCGCTCGGTTCTAACATCACCAATATTTTGCTGATCTTAGGGCTGGCGGCGCTGGTTCGTCCATTTACCGTGCATTCCGATGTTCTACGTCGCGAATTGCCATTAATGTTATTTGTTAGCGTGGTAGCCGGTTCCGTACTGCATGACGGACAGTTAAGTCGCAGTGATGGTATCTTTCTCCTGCTTCTGGCTGTGCTATGGCTGTTATTCATTGTTAAAATCGCGCGTCTGGCCGAACGCCAGGGGAATGACAGCCTCACCCGCGAACAACTGGCGGAGCTGCCGCGCGAAGGCGGGCTCCCCGTCGCGTTCTTATGGCTGGGCATTGCGCTGGTCATCATGCCGATGGCGACGCGCATGGTAATCGATAACGCTACGGTGCTGGCGAACTATTTCGCCATGAGTGAATTAACGCTCGGTCTGACAGTCATCGCCGTCGGCACCAGTCTGCCAGAGCTGGCGACGGCGATTGCCGGCGTGCGAAAAGGCGAAAATGATATTGCCGTTGGTAATCTCATTGGCGCCAATATTTTTAATCTCGCCATCGTGCTGGGACTGCCTGCGCTGATCGCGCCGGGAGAGATCAACCCGCTGGCGTTTGGGCGTGATTATAGCGTGATGTTGCTGGTTAGCGTGGTTTTCGCTTTACTTTGCTGGCGGCATCCGCGTCAGATTGGTCGGGGCGCAGGTATACTGCTGACCGGCGGGTTTATCGTATGGCTGGCGATGCTCTATTGGCTATCGCCACTTCTTGTTGGATAACTGGAAACGGATTATGTCGCATTTAGCGTTGCAACCGGGGTTTGACTTTCAGCAGGCAGGCAAAGAGGTCCTGGAAATTGAACGTGAAGGCCTGGCGGAGCTTGATCAATATATCAACCAGCATTTCACGCTGGCCTGTGAAAAAATGTTCAACTGCACCGGAAAAGTGGTGGTCATGGGGATGGGAAAATCCGGTCATATCGGACGGAAAATGGCCGCCACGTTCGCCAGTACCGGCACCTCTTCCTTTTTTGTACATCCGGGCGAAGCCGCGCACGGCGATTTGGGGATGGTTACGCCGCAGGATGTGGTTATCGCTATCTCCAACTCCGGCGAATCCAGCGAGATCGCGGCGCTAATACCGGTGCTTAAACGGCTGCACGTGCCGTTAATTTGCATTACCGGGCGACCGGAAAGCAGCATGGCGCGTGCGGCAGATGTGCATCTGTGTGTTAAAGTGCCCAAAGAAGCGTGTCCGTTAGGCCTGGCGCCTACCAGTAGTACCACCGCAACGCTGGTGATGGGCGATGCGCTCGCCGTGGCGTTGTTAAAAGCGCGCGGCTTTACCGCCGAAGATTTCGCTCTGTCGCATCCTGGCGGCGCGCTGGGACGTAAGCTACTGCTGCGCGTAAGCGATATTATGCATACTGGCGATGAGATCCCGCATGTTAATAAACATGCCACCCTGCGTGATGCGCTGCTAGAAATTACGCGTAAAAATCTCGGTATGACCGTCATTTGCGATGAATCCATGAAGATTGACGGTATCTTCACCGACGGCGATTTACGTCGCGTGTTCGATATGGGCGGCGATATGCGCCAGTTGGGGATCGCCGAGGTGATGACGCCAGGGGGCATTCGCGTGCGTCCCGGTATTCTCGCTGTCGATGCGCTGAATTTAATGCAGTCCCGCCATATCACCTCCGTACTGGTTGCTGATGGCGACCAGTTACTCGGTGTGTTACATATGCATGATCTCCTGCGTGCAGGCGTCGTGTAGAAACTCAAGGATAATTAACGATGAGTAAAGCAGGTGCGTCGCTTGCGACCTGTTATGGCCCCGTCAGCACCCATGTCATGACCAAAGCGGAGAATATCCGCCTGCTCATCCTGGACGTGGATGGCGTATTGTCTGACGGCCTGATTTATATGGGCAATAACGGCGAAGAGCTGAAGGCTTTCAACGTTCGTGACGGCTATGGTATTCGCTGTGCTTTGACCTCCAATATCGAGGTTGCCATTATTACCGGACGAAAGGCTAAACTTGTAGAAGATCGCTGCGCCACGCTGGGGATTGTCCATCTTTATCAGGGACAGTCGAATAAGCTGATCGCCTTTAGCGATCTGCTGGAGAAACTGGCCATTGCGCCGGAAAATGTTGCCTATGTCGGCGATGATCTGATTGACTGGCCGGTGATGGAAAAAGTGGGATTAAGCGTTGCCGTTGCGGATGCGCATCCGCTGCTGATCCCCCGCGCTGACTATGTGACGCACATTGCCGGCGGGCGCGGCGCGGTACGTGAGGTGTGCGATTTGCTGCTGCTGGCGCAGGGCAAGCTGGATGAGGCCAAAGGGCAATCGATATGAGTAAAACCAGACGTTGGGTTATCATTCTACTGTCGCTGGCCATTCTGGTACTGATTGGTATCAATCTGGCGGATAAAGACGATCCTGCTGCCGTGATGGTCAACAGCAACGATCCCACGTATAAAAGCGAGCATACGGATACCGTCGTGTACAGTCCGGAAGGCGCGTTGAGCTATCGTCTGATCGCGCAGCACGTTGAATATTTTTCCGATCAGGCGGTCTCATGGTTTACGCAACCGGTATTAACCACCTTTGATAAGGATAAAGTGCCGACATGGTCGATCAAGGCCGATAAAGCCAAATTGACTAACGATCGGATGCTCTATCTGTATGGCCATGTTGAAGTCAACGCCCTGGTGCCTGACGCTCAATTACGCAGAATTACCACCGATAACGCGCAGATTAATCTGGTGACGCAGGATGTTACCTCGAACGATCTGGTGACGTTATACGGCACAACATTTAACTCCAGCGGACTGAAAATGCGCGGTAACTTACGCAGCAAGAACGCCGAGCTGATTGAAAAGGTTAGAACCTCTTATGAAATTCAAAACAAACAAACTCAGCCTTAATCTTATGCTTGCCGGCTCGCTGCTGGCCGCCAGCATTCCGGCTTTCGCCGTCACGGGCGATACCGAACAGCCTATTCATATTGACTCGGATCAACAGTCGCTGGATATGCAAGGCAACGTCGTGACCTTTACGGGCAACGTGGTGATGACCCAGGGCACGATTAAGATCAACGCCGATAAAGTCGTGGTTACCCGCCCTGGCGGCGAACAGGGGAAAGAGGTGATCGACGGTTACGGCAATCCGGCCACCTTCTACCAGATGCAGGACAACGGTAAGCCGGTGAAAGGCCACGCTTCCCATATGCATTACGAGCTGGCGAAAGATTTTGTGGTGCTGACCGGCAACGCTTATCTGGAGCAGCTTGACAGCAACATTACCGGCGACAAAATCACCTACCTGGTGAAAGAGCAGAAAATGCAGGCCTTCAGCGAGAAAGGCAAACGCGTCACCACCGTTCTGGTGCCGTCGCAGTTGCAAGACAAAAACCAAGGCCAGACTCCGGCGCAAAAGAAGAGTAACTAATTCGTTATGGCAACATTAACTGCAAAGAATCTGGCGAAGGCCTATAAAGGCCGTCGCGTAGTGGAAGATGTCAGTCTGACCGTTAACTCCGGGGAGATTGTCGGGCTGCTCGGTCCAAACGGCGCGGGTAAAACCACCACCTTTTATATGGTCGTCGGTATCGTGCCGCGTGACGCGGGCAATATCATCATCGATGATGAAGATATCAGTCTGCTGCCGCTGCACGCGCGCGCGCGCCGCGGTATCGGCTATTTGCCGCAGGAAGCCTCTATTTTCCGCCGTCTCAGCGTATTTGATAACCTGATGGCGGTACTGCAAATTCGTGACGATTTGACCGCAGAACAGCGAGAAGACCGCGCCAACGAGCTGATGGAAGAGTTTCATATTGAGCATCTGCGCGACAGTATGGGACAGGCGCTGTCCGGTGGTGAACGCCGTCGTGTAGAAATAGCCCGCGCGTTGGCCGCTAATCCCAAATTTATCCTGCTGGATGAACCGTTTGCCGGCGTTGACCCGATTTCCGTTATCGACATCAAACGCATTATCGAGCATCTGCGCGATAGCGGGCTCGGCGTGCTGATCACCGACCATAACGTCCGTGAGACGCTGGCAGTCTGTGAACGCGCCTATATCGTGAGCCAGGGCCACCTTATTGCCCACGGTACGCCGACAGAAATCCTGCAAGACGAACACGTTAAGCGTGTATATCTTGGGGAAGACTTCAGACTCTGATAGGGTAGAGGGCTATGCTGCTCTAGCGGGAGAAAACGACTCTGAATATGAAGCAAGGTTTGCAACTCAGGCTTAGCCAACAACTGGCGATGACGCCTCAGCTACAACAGGCCATCCGTCTGTTGCAGTTGTCTACGCTGGAACTTCAGCAGGAACTCCAGCAAGCGCTGGAAAATAACCCGCTGCTTGAGCAAACCGATCTTCATGACGAAATCGACACTCAGCAACCTCAGGATAACGATCCTCTCGATACCGCCGACGCGCTCGAACAAAAAGAGATGCCGGAAGAGCTGCCGCTTGACGCCAGTTGGGATGAAATTTACACCGCCGGGACGCCGTCCGGCCCCAGCGGCGATTATATCGACGATGAGCTGCCCGTCTATCAGGGCGAAACGACGCAGTCGTTGCAGGATTATCTGATGTGGCAGGTTGAGCTAACGCCCTTCTCGGACACCGATCGCGCTATTGCGACATCCATTGTCGACGCGGTAGATGATACCGGTTATCTCACCGTATCCCTGGACGAAATTCGCGAAAGCATGGGCGATGTAGAGGTGGATCTCGATGAGGTTGAAGCCGTTCTGAAGCGCATTCAGCGTTTTGATCCGGTAGGCGTCGCGGCAAAAGATCTTCGCGACTGTCTGCTGATCCAGCTTTCACAATTCGACAAATCCACGCCGTGGCTGGAAGAGGCGCGGCTTATTATCTGCGATCACCTTGATCTGCTGGCCAACCACGATTTCCGCACGTTGATGCGCGTTACCCGACTGAAAGAAGAGGTGCTGAAAGAGGCGGTAAACCTGATTCAGTCGCTCGATCCCAGACCCGGTCAATCGATCCAGACCGGCGAGCCGGAGTACGTTATCCCGGATGTGCTGGTACGCAAGCATAACGGTCGCTGGACGGTGGAGCTTAATAGCGACAGTATTCCCCGTTTACAGATTAACCAGCACTATGCCGCCATGTGCAACAGCGCGCGCAACGATGCCGACAGCCAGTTCATCCGCAGTAATTTACAGGATGCGAAGTGGCTGATAAAAAGCCTTGAAAGCCGCAACGACACGCTGCTGCGTGTCAGTCGCTGCATCGTCGAGCAACAGCAAGCCTTTTTTGAACAGGGCGAAGAATATATGAAACCGATGGTACTGGCGGATATCGCCCAGGCCGTCGAGATGCACGAATCCACCATATCCCGCGTGACCACGCAGAAGTATTTGCACAGCCCGCGCGGTATTTTTGAACTCAAATATTTCTTTTCCAGCCACGTCAATACCGAAGGCGGAGGCGAAGCCTCTTCCACCGCGATTCGCGCGCTGGTGAAGAAGTTAATTGCGGCGGAAAACCCCGCGAAACCACTGAGCGACAGCAAGTTAACCTCTCTGCTGTCAGAACAAGGTATCATGGTGGCGCGCCGCACTGTTGCGAAGTACCGAGAGTCTTTATCCATTCCGCCGTCAAACCAACGCAAACAGCTGGTTTGACCCAACCGATAAGGAAGACACTATGCAGCTCAATATCACCGGACATAATGTCGAAATTACTGAAGCCCTGCGTGAATTTGTGACGACGAAATTCGCCAAACTTGAACAGTATTTTGAGCGGATTAATCAGGTATACGTGGTGTTGAAAGTGGAGAAGGTCACGCATATCTCGGATGCGACGCTACACGTTAACGGCGGCGAAATTCACGCCAGCGCGGAAGGCCAGGATATGTATGCCGCCATTGACGGCTTGATTGATAAACTGGCAAGGCAGTTAACCAGGCATAAAGATAAACTGAAACAACACTAATTGTCCGGGCAGTTAGCCAGTGCAGGACGGCCTGTTGTGTGACACAACGGGCCATTTGTACAGTTAGCGCTCCGAACCTGGCCATCAACCTGACAGGACAGGTTCTTAGGTGAAATTATGATAAATAACGATACGACTCTACAACTGAGCAGTGTACTTAACCAGGAGTGTACGCGTAGCGGCGTTCATTGTCAGAGTAAGAAACGCGCGCTGGAAATCATCAGCGAACTGGCGGCAAAACAGCTCAGTTTACCTCCTCAGGTCGTGTTTGAAGCCATTCTGACACGCGAAAAAATGGGCAGTACCGGTATTGGTAATGGTATCGCCATCCCGCACGGGAAACTGGAAGAAGATACCTTACGCGCCGTCGGCGTGTTCGTTCAGCTCGAAACGCCGATCGCGTTCGACGCCATCGATAACCAGCCGGTCGATCTCCTCTTCGCCCTGCTGGTGCCCGCCGATCAAACTAAAACGCATCTGCACACGCTGTCGCTGGTAGCGAAACGTCTGGCGGATAAAACGATCTGCCGCCGCCTGCGCGCGGCGCTGAATGATGAAGAGCTGTATCAAATCATTACTGACACCGAAGGTGAGCAGAATGAGGCATAACAACTCAATGGCATTTCTTTCTGTCGTTGTGAGGAGAAACGGTACATGGTACTGATGATCGTCAGCGGGCGTTCCGGATCAGGTAAATCTGTCGCTCTGCGCGCGCTGGAAGATATGGGATTTTACTGCGTGGATAACCTCCCCGTCGTGCTGTTGCCCGATCTGGCGCGAACGCTGGCCGATCGCCAGATTTCCGCCGCCGTCAGCATTGATGTGCGCAATATGCCTGAATCACCTGAGATTTTTGAACAGGCGATGAATAATCTGCCTGGCGCTTTCTCGCCGCAATTGCTGTTTCTTGATGCCGACCGCAATACCTTGATTCGCCGCTACAGCGACACGCGCCGTTTGCATCCGCTTTCCAGCAAAAATCTTTCTTTAGAGAGTGCGATCGATAAAGAGAGTGACTTGCTGGAGCCGTTACGCTCACGTGCGGATCTGATCGTCGACACTTCAGAAATGTCCGTCCATGAGCTGGCGGAGATGCTGCGTACCCGGCTGTTGGGCAAACGCGAGCGCGAACTGACGATGGTATTTGAGTCCTTCGGCTTTAAACATGGTATCCCGATTGATGCGGACTATGTGTTTGATGTCCGCTTTCTGCCCAACCCGCACTGGGACCCAAAACTGCGCCCCATGACCGGGCTTGATAAGCCGGTAGCCGCGTTTCTTGACCGACACACAGAAGTTCACAATTTTATCTATCAGACTCGCAGCTATCTTGAGCTATGGTTACCGATGCTGGAGACCAACAACCGCAGCTACCTTACCGTCGCTATCGGTTGTACCGGCGGGAAACACCGTTCGGTGTATATTGCAGAACAGCTGGCAGACTACTTCCGCTCGCGCGGTAAAAATGTCCAGTCTCGCCATCGCACGCTGGAAAAACGCAAAACATGACCGTAAAGCAAACTGTTGAAGTCACCAATAAGCTGGGCATGCATGCCCGGCCTGCCATGAAGCTTTTCGAACTGATGCAGGGTTTTGACGCCGAGGTGCTATTACGCAATGACGAAGGCACCGAAGCGGAAGCGAACAGCGTCATCGCGCTGTTAATGCTCGACTCCGCCAAAGGGCGTCAGATCGAAATTGAAGCCACCGGCCCGCAAGAAGTTGAAGCGCTGGCGGCGGTTATCGCGCTGTTCAATTCCGGCTTTGACGAAGACTAAACCTCCTCATATACCCTATTTTCCCCAACGCCGTCCCGGTATTTGATGACAATCATCCCAAAACCGGGCGTGTTACGCCTGCCTGCCACTTATCCCGCAGCCCCACCCTTTCGTAAGATTTGTACATTTCGTGCGCTTTACCTATGCATAAAAACATTAAGAAAACCTTAAAAAATTTCGTTTAGGTTTTATTTAAGTTCTTTGTCCATACTAAATTTATGTGAATAAATTTTTCCAGGACTTGCCATGATCTTCTTATCCAAACAGACTCCGCTGGGCACCGGTCGACATCGTAAATGCTATACGCATCCGGATAATGCCCGGCGTTGCATAAAAGTCATTTACAACCGTAACCACGGCGGTGATAAAGAGATTCGGCGTGAACTGAGCTACTATGCGCATCTGTCCCGCTACCTGACAGACTGGAGCGCTATCCCCCGTTATTACGGCACGGTAGAAACCGATTGCGGCACCGGCTATGTCTACGACATGATTACCGATTTCAACGGCGCGCCCTCTATTACCCTGACCGAGTTCGCCGCGCAATGTCGTTATGAAGAGGATGTCGCTGTCCTGCGGCGGCTACTGAAAAAACTGAAACGTTACCTGCTGGATAACCATATTGTGACGATGTCGCTGAAGCCGCAAAACATCCTGTGCCAGCGTATCAGCGAGTCAGAAGTGGTTCCGGTGGTTTGCGACAATCTGGGGGAAAGTACCTTTATCCCGCTGGCGACCTGGTCAACATGGTGCTGTGAACGCAAACTGGAGAGAGTGTGGCAGCGGTTTATCGCCCAGCCTGCACTGGCCGTTGCCCTGGAGAGGGACGCGCAGCCAAAAGACAAGAAACGGCTGGCGCTTACTTCTCACGAAGCTTAATGGCCTGTGCTTATCAGGCCTGGACGACACGGATCGCAGGCCGGATAAGGCGTTCGCGCCGCCATTCAGCAAAATTAATTAAGCTGGTTGCGCGTCATAAAAGATTCCCCGCCCAGTTGGCGCATCTGGCGCATAATCCACGCCTGCCGGCTACGCACATAGCCAGAAGGCGTATTCGCCTTATAGCGTAACGGATTTGGCAATACCGCCGCCAGCAACGCGGCTTCAGACACACTCAAGCGACTGGCAGGTTTATGAAAATACCGTTGTGCCGCAGCCTCCACGCCAAAAATACCATCGCCAAACTCCGCGATATTCAGATAAACCGTGAGGATGCGCTTTTTGCTCCAGACAGTTTCAATGCCCAGCGTTAGCCCAGCCTCCAGACCTTTGCGCAGCCAACTGCGTCCATCCCATAAAAAGAGATTTTTCGCCGTTTGCTGCGAAAGCGTAGAGGCGCCGCGAATACGGCTCTCATTCCGCTCATTATGCGCCAGCGCTTTTTCAATCGCCGGAACATCAAAGCCCCAGTGCTCAGGGAACTTCTGGTCTTCCGCCGCAATTACCGCCAGCCCCATCCACGGCGAGATATCCGCCATACTGACCCAGTCAGAATGCGCCACATAACCGAACTCTCCACTCAGCCAGGCGCTAATCTGCCGTTCCGCCATCACCGCCGAAAAAGGCACCGGAACCACGCTAAACAGCGCAATGCCGCCGCCCCAAAAGACGGCGAGCGCAGCAAGGATACGTAAAAGTAGACGGCGCAAAAACCTTAACGGCGCGATGCGTCGTTTGCTCATTCCGCCAGAACCAGCACGCGCGACACTAATTTATCAATGCCGCTTGCCGCCTGGGCGATATCCTGCGCCAGCATATAGGCAGGGGTGGTCACGACCTTGTTATCCTCATCCACAACGATATCATCAACCGGGCAAGGTACGTGTTCGGCGCCCATCTCTTCAAGTACTTCAGCGGTATCAATATCCGTCCCTATTGTCAGACGTAGCGGGAAGTCAAAGATTTTCGGCAACATTGCGGGCGCGATACAGATGAATCCCAGCGGCTTGCCGGACTGGTGCATGGCCTTCGCCAGCGCGACGACATCGCTATCCACCCGGCATTCGCTCCCCTGGCTGGCGAAATTACTCAGGTTCTTCGCCGCGCCGAAACCGCCAGGCACAATGAGCGCATCCAGTTCCTCTGGCTGAGCCTGGGACAGGGGACGAATATCGCCCCGCGTAATACGCGCCGCCTCAATCAGAACGTTACGCGTTTCCGCCATCGCTTCGCCGGTCAGGTGATTAATAACATCCGCTTGTGGTTTATCCGGCGCGAAGCAGACAGCCTGCGCGCCGCTGCGGGCAATGGCCAACAGCGTCAGAACGGCCTCATGAATTTCGGCGCCGTCATAGACGCCGCATCCGCTGAGCACTACGCCAATTTTTTTCATGGTGAACATCCTCCTGCAACCGACTCAAGCCCATTAATAATTTTGATTAAAATGCTACGCTTCACACATTTAAATGATTCATGTAACAAATCATTTAGGATTTGCTATCTTAACTGCGTGCGGCCTGAAAACAGGACTGCGCCTTTGACATCATCATAATAAGCACGGCGCAGCCACGATTTCCCTGGTGTTGGCGCAGTATTCGCGCACCCCGGTCAAACCGGGGTCATTTTTTTTCCGCGTTTGCCACCCAGGCTTTCAGCACCGCGACATCGTGCTGCCACTCCTGCTTCATCTCTTCAATCCACTCCGCGACATTATCTTCCCAGGCGGGAAGATCCGGCGACTGGATTTGCTGGCCAAGTTGTTGCAGATGACGCAGCCCTACCGAACCGGCGGCGCCTTTAATCTTATGCCCTTCCTCAACGACGCCTTTTTTGTCACGCGCCGTCAGATTGGACTCCAGCACGCTTAAATAGCCAGGCATCATTTTTTCAAACACCGCGAGGCCGTCGGTGATCAATTTAGGCCCAACCAACTCGATGTATTGTTCCAGCATCGGGATATCCAGCAGCGCTTGCGCTTTATCGCTCTCTTCAGGCGTCACGGTACTCTCCTCTTTATCGGTGGCATCCCAGAATTTTTTAATCATCGCGGTTAAGGCTGGCACCGACAGCGGCTTACTCAGCACATCGTCCATACCAGCGTCCAGATACTCTTTTTTATCTTTCAGAACGTTAGCCGTAAGCGCTACCAGCGGCGGTAAATCTTCCCGCGTGTGGCGACGGGTCAGTTCTCTGGCAATATCCAGCCCCGTCATATCCGGTAGCTGAATATCCAGTAAGACCAAGTCATATTCGCCCGGCGCGAACATCTCCAGCGCCGCCTTGCCGGTCATCGCGACATCCACGCTGTTACCCAGTTTTTCCAGTACTGAACGCGCCACAATCACGTTCAGTTCAATATCTTCGACCAGCAGAACATGCAGCGCGGGCAGCGGCATGTCGTCTTCATCAAAGGCGTCCTCCACCTCTTCCGCCACCGCTGGCGCATGGACCGTTAGCGTAAAGGTCGATCCTTTGCCCGGCAGACTGGAAACGGTAATATCGCCGCCCATATTTTTCGCCAGCCGACGGGAGACCGCCAGCCCGATACCGGTACCCGTCGCCGGCTTACCGCCATGACTGTCTTTCACCTGATAATACATGGCGAAAATTTTATCCTGCTCATCCTGCGGAATGCCGATCCCGGAATCTTCCACTTCAAAGTGCAGCATGTCGCCTTCATCATAGCGCGCCCGCACCGTCACCTGGCCCTGCTGAGTAAACTTCACCGCATTGCTGATCAAATTCCATAAAATCTGGCGCAGACGCGTTCCGTCGGTAATAACTTTGTGCGGCAGCGGCAGCGTCGGCTCAAGCACAAAACGTAGCCCTTTTTGCTGCGCCTGCAAACCGGAAAGGTTTTCCAGATCGGCCATAAAGCTGGTGAAATCAACCGGTTGGTTATCAAGCTGAACCTTACGCCGCTCCATCTTATCCATATCAATGATATCATTGAAAATATTGCCTAACGTCACGGCGGAGACATGGATTGTCTTAAGGTATTTTTCCTGTTCGGCGGTGAGATCGGTATCCAGCAGGATGCGGCTTAAACCGACGATGCCGTTAAGCGGGGTGCGCAGTTCATGACTGATGGTAGAGATAAACGTGGTCTTGTCGCGGCTGGCGCGCTCCAGCGCGTCCTGATAACGCTTACGTTCGGTAATATCACGGCCAAATCCCATCAGGCCATGACGTTTACCGACACGGTCGTAATAAGGCACTTTACGAATTTCAAAGCAGGCCTTTCGTCCGTCCGGATAATCCAGCCACTGTTCATAGGTCAGGGAGACGTTATGGCGGAATACTTTTTCGTCGGTTTCAATGACTTTCTCCGCCGCTTCGGGAGAGTACACATCTTCCGGCTTCAAATGTACCAGCTGTTTTTCGCTCTTGCCGGTTAGCAATTCCATTGCGCGGTTACAGCCGGAAAATTCTTTATCCTCATTACGATAAAAAACCAAATCCGGCGAGGCGTCCAGAAAGGAGCGCAGAAAAGAGGATTGCTGTTCTAGCTGGATTTGCGCCTCTTCACGCTCTTTAATTTCTACTTTTAGCTGTTCAAATGTCTCTTGCAGCTCCGCTTCCGCTTTTTCGCGATCGGCAATTTCCTGATTAAGCTGGGCAATATTGTCCTTCAACTGTACGTTAAGCTTGAGATCGCGCTCGCGCATCTCCTCCAGCTTTTGCACCAGACGCGACAGTCGCTGCCTTGACTCTTCCAGTTGTTCAACAACAACGGATAAGAAATAGACCGCCCAGGGCGTAATTAACAGGCCAAAAAAGATGGAACGAATAACGTCGATACTTTCAACCTGACCATGCAGCACCATGGTCACCGCCATCTGCACGACAATCGCCAGCACCACCAATGCCAACGCCAGGAGCATGGAAAAGCGCACCAGACCCAATTTCATCATCAGGTCGACATAGTATTGCGCCAGCATACGAATTTGCTTCATAGAGGATTCCTTCACCACAACTTCGCACATAATACCCAATTATGGGAACCGCGTTGAATATTGTGCGAAATATGCGTAGCGCCCCTCATCACGCTACGCTACAGGTGGTATCCAGGGACGGGCCAGCGCAGAGCCCTGTACGCCATGCCCATTCAGGTATTTGTCCAGCTCAACCATCCCCGTCCAGCGATTCTCACACCACAGCGGGGCAAGCAGCGTCGGACGGCGAGCGCTGGCTGAAATCCGGTGATAAATTATCTCCGGCGGCGTATGACGAATCATCTCACCTGCCGTTAGCGTGTAGTCTTCCAGTTCGATGCCGTTCAGCCGCCCCGCTTCCCAGGCTTTGGCCATCGTACTGCCTTTCACAATATGTAGCGGATGCAGTTTAATACCGTCTACGCCCGTCTCCACCACACGCTCCATGGTTTGCAGGCATTCTGCCTGCCCTTCTCCCGGCAGCCCCACAATCAGATGCGCGCACACTTTCAGCCCGCGCTCCCGGGCAATCCGGGTGGTACGCTGATAGCAGGCGAAGTCATGCCCGCGGTTAATTCGGTGCAGGGTTTTATCGTGCGCGGTTTGCAATCCCAGTTCCAGCCACACCTCGTAGCCTTGATCTTTATATTCACACAGTAAATCTACTACTGCCTGAGGGACGCAATCCGGACGCGTACCGACACATAACCCGACGATACTGGCCTGGCTGACCGCCTGTTGATACATGGAACGCAGCACCTGCACTTCCGCAAAGGTGCTGGTGTAGGCCTGGAAATAGGCCAGATAGCGTTTAGCGCGGTTCACCAGATGCGCCTGATGCGCAAGCTGCTCGGCAATCGAATGATGCTGCTGCGCCTCATCGGCAAAAGAGGCGACATTACAGAAGGTGCAACCGCCACGCCCGATGGTACCGTCGCGATTAGGGCAGCTAAAACCGCCATGAAGCGTCAGCTTATGAACCTTTTGCCCATACCGACGTAAAAGATCCCCACCAAACATATTGACTAATTTCTGTAACTGCATAATCTGATAGACCGCCTCTTAAAAAGAGGCCAAAGCCTGCCATTTTTAGTCTCCTTTGGCGATGACCTGGATCAATCGTCCCGGAAGGCTTTTATCCATTGCATAATCAAGCAAAATAAACGATATTTCATTCATAATCCCGCTGATGATTTTTCCTGATATTCCCCTCTTTTTTCAGCGTTTGCTGGGTCATCGATAAAAACAGTAGCATTCAATACTGCTCACGCTTAAAACAGCATAAAATGCCAAGATTTTTGAAAAAGCAAGGTCAGATAACGTCTGGCGAGCGGCTCTTATAGTGAGACAGATCACAGGCTTTCTGCCGCTCCGTATTAGCAGCCACTCTATAAAAAACCTTTTAATTTCAATATATTCAAAAAGTTATCTGTGCTACAGCACACTTTTGCATAAATCAGTTTGCCATTTGACCTGGGTGTGGATTCCCGATAAGTTGGGGATCCGCTGGAAGCTTTCTGGATGAGCCGTCTGCTCATCATATTTATGCAGTAATTGAGATTCCCTCTTAACCGTATTTACCAATGCGCAAAGGACACAAAGAGGGCGAATGCGAGGTAAGCGTATGATGCGCCAGCCCCGTCGCCATGCTCTTGCTGTGCCCGCGCGCCGTCGGTTGGGAGAGCGTCCCGTAGAGCCTGGGGAGGTTCACTGATATGTTGTACGATAAATCCCTTGAGAAGGATAACTGTGGTTTCGGCCTGATCGCCCACATAGAAGGCGAACCTAGCCACAAGGTAGTGCGTACCGCCATACACGCGCTGGCCCGGATGCAGCACCGTGGGGCGATCCTTGCCGACGGTAAAACCGGCGACGGTTGCGGCTTGCTGTTACAAAAACCTGACCGTTTCTTTCGCATCGTGGCCGAAGAGCGCGGCTGGCGCTTAGCCAAAAACTACGCCGTCGGGATGATCTTTTTGAATAAAGATCCTGAACTGGCCGCCGCGTCACGCCATATTGTCGAAGAAGAATTACAGCAGGAAACCCTGTCGATTGTCGGCTGGCGCGATGTGCCAAACAATGAAGGCGTGCTCGGTGAAATCGCCCTCTCCTCCCTGCCGCGTATTGAGCAGATTTTTGTCAACGCTCCGGCGGGCTGGCGTCCGCGCGATATGGAGCGCCGTCTGTTTATCGCCCGCCGACGCATTGAAAAACGTCTGCAGGACGACAAAGATTTCTACGTATGCAGCCTGTCGAATCTGGTCAACATTTATAAAGGTCTGTGTATGCCGGCGGATCTGCCGCGCTTCTACCTGGATCTTGCGGATCTGCGTCTGGAATCGGCCATCTGCCTGTTCCACCAGCGCTTTTCCACTAACACCGTGCCGCGTTGGCCGCTGGCGCAGCCGTTCCGCTACCTGGCGCATAACGGCGAGATTAACACTATCACTGGCAACCGCCAGTGGGCGCGCGCCCGTACCTATAAATTCCAGACGCCGCTGATCCCGGATTTACAGTCCGCTGCGCCGTTTGTTAACGAAACCGGTTCGGATTCCAGCTCGCTGGACAACATGCTGGAACTGCTGCTGGCAGGCGGGATGGACATTATCCGCGCCATGCGCCTGTTGGTGCCGCCCGCCTGGCAGAACAACCCCGATATGGACCAGGATCTGCGCGCCTTCTTTGACTTTAACTCCATGCATATGGAGCCGTGGGACGGTCCGGCAGGCATCGTGATGTCCGACGGGCGCTTCGCCGCCTGTAACCTTGACCGTAACGGCCTGCGCCCGGCACGCTATGTCATTACCAAAGATAAGCTGATCACCTGCGCCTCCGAAGTCGGTATCTGGGACTATCAGCCGGATGAAGTGGTCGAGAAAGGCCGCGTCGGCCCAGGCGAACTGATGGTGATCGACACCCGCGGCGGACGTATTCTGCATTCCGCGGAAACCGATGACGATCTGAAAAGCCGCCATCCGTATAAAGCGTGGATGGAAAAGAATGTTCGCCGTCTGGTGCCGTTTGAAAAGTTGCCAGATGAAGAAGTCGGTAGCCGCGAACTGGACGATGACCTGCTCGCCAGCTATCAGAAACAGTTTAACTACAGCGCCGAAGAGCTGGACTCGGTTATCCGCGTGTTGGGCGAAAACGGCCAGGAAGCCGTCGGCTCAATGGGCGACGACACCCCCTTTGCCGTGCTCTCCAGCCAGCCGCGTATTATTTACGACTACTTCCGCCAACAGTTCGCGCAGGTCACTAACCCGCCTATCGACCCGCTGCGTGAAGCGCACGTCATGTCGCTCGCCACCAGCATCGGTCGCGAAATGAACGTCTTCTGCGAAGCGGAAGGTCAGGCCCATCGCCTGAGTTTTAAATCGCCAATTCTGCTGTACTCCGATTTCAAACAGCTCACCACCATGAGCGAGCATCACTACCGCGCCGACTGGCTTGATATTACCTTTGATGTCACCGAAACCACACTGGACGCGACGGTTAAGGCGCTGTGCGATAAAGCGGAACAGATGGTGCGTAACGGCACCGTGCTGCTGGTCCTCTCGGATCGCAATATCGGTAAGAATCGCCTGCCGGTCCCCGCGCCGATGGCGGTGGGCGCGGTGCAAACGCGTCTGGTGGAACAAAGCCTGCGCTGCGACGCCAACATCATCGTAGAAACCGGAAGCGCCCGCGATCCGCATCACTTTGCGGTACTGCTCGGCTTTGGCGCAACGGCCATCTATCCGTACCTGGCCTACGAAACGCTGGGGCGCCTGATTGATACCCAGGCCATCGCTAAAAACTACCGTACCGTGATGCAGAACTACCGTAACGGCATCAACAAGGGGCTGTACAAGATTATGTCCAAAATGGGCATTTCGACCATTGCCTCTTACCGCTGCTCCAAACTGTTTGAAGCGGTCGGGCTGCACGATGATGTGGTAAACCTGTGCTTCCAGGGCGTGGTCAGCCGTATCGGCGGCGCGAGCTTTGATGACTTCCAGCAGGATCTGCTGAATCTCTCCAAACGCGCCTGGCTGGCGCGCAAACCCATTAGCCCTGGCGGCCTGTTGAAGTACGTCCACGGCGGCGAATATCATGCCTATAACCCGGATGTCGTGCGTACCCTGCAACAGGCGGTACAGAGCGGAGAGTACAGCGATTATCAGGAATACGCCAAACTGGTCAATGAGCGTCCGGCGGCAACGCTGCGCGATCTGCTGGCGATACATCCAGACGGCGAGGCGGTGACTATTGACGAGGTTGAGCCCGCCAGTGAGCTGTTTAAACGCTTTGATACCGCAGCCATGTCTATCGGCGCATTAAGTCCGGAAGCGCACGAAGCGCTGGCGGAAGCGATGAACAGCCTCGGCGGCAACTCCAACTCCGGCGAAGGCGGTGAAGACCCTGCGCGCTACGGCACCAATAAAGTGTCGCGTATCAAACAGGTGGCCTCTGGTCGCTTTGGCGTGACGCCAGCGTACCTGGTCAATGCCGATGTGATTCAGATTAAAGTCGCGCAGGGCGCGAAACCGGGCGAAGGCGGTCAGTTGCCGGGGGATAAAGTCACCCCGTATATCGCTAAACTGCGCTATTCAGTGCCGGGCGTGACGCTGATCTCCCCGCCGCCGCACCACGATATTTACTCTATCGAGGACTTAGCGCAGCTCATTTTCGACCTCAAACAGGTCAACCCGAAGGCGATGATCTCCGTGAAGCTGGTGTCCGAACCGGGCGTCGGCACCATCGCGACCGGCGTGGCGAAAGCCTATGCGGATCTGATTACTATCGCCGGTTACGACGGCGGTACTGGCGCCAGCCCGCTCTCTTCGGTGAAATACGCTGGCTGCCCGTGGGAACTCGGACTTGTTGAAACCCAGCAGGCGCTGGTCGCTAACGGTCTGCGTCACAAGATTCGTCTGCAGGTGGACGGCGGTCTGAAAACCGGCGTCGATATCATTAAAGCGGCGATTCTCGGTGCGGAAAGTTTCGGCTTCGGCACCGGCCCGATGGTGGCGCTGGGCTGTAAATACCTGCGCATTTGCCATCTGAACAACTGCGCAACCGGCGTAGCAACTCAGGATGACAAGCTGCGTAAGAACCACTATCACGGCCTGCCGTTCAAAGTGACTAACTACTTTGAATTTATCGCCCGCGAAGTGCGCGAGCTAATGGCTTCACTTGGCGTGACCCGCCTGGTGGATTTGATTGGCCGCACCGACCTGCTTAAAGAGCTGGAGGGCTTCACCGCTAAACAGCAGAAGCTGGCGCTGTCTCGTCTACTGGAAACCGCTGAACCTCATCCGGGTAAAGCGCTGTACTGCACCGAGAATAACCCGCCGTTTGATAACGGCGTGCTGAATGCGCAACTGTTGCAGCAGGCGAAGCCATTTGTCGATGCGCGCCAGAGCAAAACCTTCTGGTTCGACATCCGCAACACCGATCGTTCCGTCGGCGCGTCGCTTTCCGGCTACATCGCACAGACCCACGGCGATCAGGGGCTAGCTTCCGATCCGATTAAAGCGCACTTCAGCGGTACCGCAGGCCAGAGCTTTGGCGTGTGGAACGCGGGCGGCGTGGAGTTATATCTGACTGGCGATGCCAACGACTATGTCGGTAAAGGTATGGCAGGCGGTTTGATCGCCATCAGACCACCGGTAGGTTCCGCCTTCCTCAGCCATAAAGCCAGCATCATCGGCAACACCTGCCTGTATGGAGCGACCGGTGGCCGTCTGTACGCGGCGGGCCGCGCGGGCGAACGTTTCGGCGTGCGTAACTCCGGGGCGATTACCGTAGTAGAGGGCATCGGCGACAACGGCTGTGAATACATGACCGGCGGCATCGTCTGCGTGCTGGGTAAAACCGGCGTTAACTTCGGCGCGGGGATGACCGGCGGCTTCGCCTATGTGCTGGACGAAGATGGCGAATTCCGTAAACGCGTGAACCCGGAACTGGTAGAAGTACTGGACGTTGATTCGCTGGCTATCCACGAAGAGCATCTGCGCGGCCTGATCACCGAGCACGTGCAACATACTGGTTCGCAACGCGGCGAAGAGATCCTGTCCAGGTGGTCAAGCTTCTCAACCCAATTCGCGTTAGTTAAGCCCAAGTCCAGCGATGTCAAAGCCCTGTTGGGCCACCGTAGTCGTAGTGCGGCAGAATTGCGCGTGCAGGCGCAGTAAGGAATTGAAATGAGCCAGAATGTTTATCAATTTATCGACCTGCAGCGCGTTGATCCGCCGAAGAAACCGCTGAAGATCCGTAAGATCGAGTTTGTTGAAATCTACGAACCGTTTTCTGAAGGTCAGGCGAAAGCCCAGGCGGATCGCTGTTTGTCCTGCGGGAACCCCTACTGCGAGTGGAAATGTCCGGTACATAACTACATCCCGAACTGGCTGAAACTGGCTAACGAAGGGCGTATTTTTGAGGCGGCTGAGCTATCGCACCAGACCAACACCCTGCCGGAAGTGTGTGGCCGCGTCTGCCCGCAGGACCGCCTGTGCGAAGGCTCCTGTACGCTGCACGATGAGTTCGGCGCAGTGACCATCGGTAACATTGAGCGCTATATCAACGATAAAGCGTTTGAGATGGGCTGGCGCCCGGATATGACCGGCGTACGCCAGACGGACAAACGGGTAGCGATAATCGGCGCAGGTCCGGCAGGGCTGGCGTGCGCCGACGTGCTGACCCGCAACGGCGTGAAGGCGGTGGTCTTTGATCGCCATCCGGAAATCGGCGGCCTGCTGACCTTCGGTATTCCAGCTTTCAAACTGGAAAAAGAGGTGATGACCCGCCGTCGCGAGATCTTCACCGGCATGGGTATTGAGTTCAAACTTAATACCGAAGTGGGTCGTGATGTACAGGTTGAAGATCTGCTGAAAGATTACGATGCGGTATTCCTTGGCGTCGGCACCTATCAGTCGATGCGCGGCGGGCTGGAAAATGAAGATGCGGACGGGGTTTTCGACGCTCTGCCGTTCCTGATCGCCAATACGAAGCAGATCATGGGGTTTGGCGAAACTAGCGACGAACCATATGTCAGCATGGAAGGCAAACGCGTGGTGGTGCTGGGCGGTGGTGACACCGCAATGGACTGCGTACGTACCTCCATTCGTCAGGGCGCAACGCACGTAACCTGTGCTTATCGTCGTGATGAAGAGAACATGCCGGGCTCCAGACGCGAAGTGAAGAACGCGCGCGAGGAAGGTGTCGAATTTCAGTTTAACGTTCAACCGCTGGGCATTGAAGTCAATGCCAACGGCAAAGTGAGCGGCGTAAAAATGGTGCGCACTGAAATGGGCGAACCGGATGCCAAAGGCCGTCGGCGGGCGGAGATCGTCGCCGGTTCCGAGCATGTGGTTCCGGCTGATGCGGTGGTGATGGCGTTTGGTTTTCGTCCACACAGCATGGAATGGCTGGCGAAACACAGCGTGGAACTGGACTCGCAGGGACGAATTATCGCGCCGGAACGCAGCGATAATGCTTTCCAGACCAGCAACCCGAAAATCTTCGCCGGTGGCGACATCGTGCGCGGTTCCGATCTGGTGGTGACGGCGATTGCCGAAGGCCGTAAGGCGGCTGACGGGATTATGAACTACCTCGAAGTGTAACCCTTCCGGCTCCCCGGTTGATGCCTTGTGCTGATGGCTGGGGAGCCGATATTCCTCTCCTCAATATCTCTCCTGCCGATTCTGGAAACCCGCTCGTAAATCGAGATGTAATGCCATGTAAAATCCGTTCATGGATTGATCCGTTTACGCCTGAAGCGTATTGATAGCGTTCTAATTTCACAATGAAACTATCACGTAAGGGATGACATGACGAATCCAACTTTAGCGCCACAGTCTGATGAATATCAGCAAATCCATGACGGCATTATTCGTCTGGTCGATACGGCACGTACCGAGACCGTGCGCAGCATCAATGCCATTATGACTGCCACCTACTGGGAAATTGGCCGACGCATTGTCGAATTTGAACAGGGAGGAGAAGCGCGAGCGGCCTATGGCACTCAGCTCATCGAACGATTATCGGTAGATTTAAGTCAGCGCTATAAGCGCGGTTTTTCCACCAGAAACCTATGGCAAATTCGTACATTTTATCTTTGTTTTCAACATATTGAAATCCCGCAGACACTGTCTGCGGAATCTTCAAATCTCATACCGCTCGCCAAAACATTCCCTCTTCCCTGGTCAGCTTATGTGCGTCTGCTGTCGGTGAAAGATAACGATGCCCGCACTTTTTACGAGAAAGAGACGCTACGTAACGGCTGGTCAGTTAGGCAACTCGATCGGCAAATCGCGACGCAGTTTTACGAACGAACACTACTGTCCCACGACAAATCCGCCATGTTGCAGCAGCCTGCACCCGCCGAGCCAAACGTTTTGCCGGAGCAAGCTATACGCGACCCGTTCATTCTGGAATTTCTTAACCTGAAGGACGAGTATTCCGAATCAGATCTCGAAGACGCGCTGCTCAGCCACCTGATGGACTTTATGCTGGAGCTTGGTGACGATTTTGCTTTTGTTGGCCGCCAACGCCGACTACGCATAGACGATAGCTGGTTCCGCGTCGATCTGCTGTTCTTCCATCGTCGCTTGCGCTGCCTGTTGCTCGTTGACCTGAAGGTAGGCAAATTCGGTTATGCGGATGCCGGGCAGATGAATATGTACCTGAACTATGCCAAAGAGCACTGGACAATGCCCGGAGAAAACCCGCCAGTCGGCCTGGTTTTGTGCGCAGGGAAAGGCGCGGGGGAAGCGCATTACGCGCTGACTGGCCTGCCAAACACCATCATGGCGAGCGAGTACAAAGTGCAGTTGCCCGACGAAAAATTACTCACAGACGAACTTATTCGTTCGCAAACCATGCTGGAAACTCAACTCACACGCGGTGGTTCACTGACAACGGAGAAAAACTAGCGAACAATTAATGCCATGAATAATTATCAAAAAAATATCATACGAAAACGTTTGCTTTATTCTGAGAACTGTATATTATGCGGCGGATTTTTTGGGCAAAATTCATGGAGGCGTTGTGTCGCAGGACAACAATTATAGCCAGGGCCCCGTCCCTCTGGCGGCGCGGAAGGGCGTGATTCCACTGACGTTTGTCATGTTGGGTTTAACGTTTTTTTCCGCCAGTATGTGGACCGGAGGGACACTCGGCACCGGTCTTTCTTATAATGATTTCTTCCTCGCAGTTCTCTTCGGTAATCTCCTCCTCGGTATCTACACTGCATTTCTTGGTTACATCGGCGCAAAAACCGGACTCTCCACCCACCTCCTTGCACGTTACTCCTTTGGCGTTAAAGGCTCATGGCTTCCCTCGCTGCTGCTAGGCGGTACTCAAGTGGGCTGGTTTGGCGTTGGCGTAGCGATGTTCGCTATTCCGGTCAGTAAAGCGACGGGCATTGATGCCAATATTCTGATTGCCGTTTCGGGTCTACTGATGACCCTGACCATTTTTTTCGGCATCTCGGCGTTGACCATTTTGTCTATCATTGCCGTACCCGCGATCGTGATTCTGGGCAGCTACTCCGTCTGGCTGGCGGTCAGCGGCGTGGGTGGGCTGGAGCATTTAAAAACGATAGTGCCGCAGACGCCGCTGGATTTTTCCAGCGCGCTGGCGCTGGTGGTGGGCTCGTTTGTCAGCGCCGGTACATTGACCGCCGACTTCGTCCGCTTCGGGCGTCATGCCAAAAGCGCCGTACTGATTGCGATGGTCGCTTTTTTCCTCGGCAACTCGCTGATGTTTATCTTTGGCGCGGCAGGCGCTGCCGCCGTCGGTCAGGCGGATATCTCTGACGTGATGATAGCGCAGGGGCTGCTGCTGCCCGCGATTGTGGTGCTCGGCCTGAATATCTGGACCACCAACGATAACGCGCTGTACGCATCGGGTCTGGGCTTCGCCAATATTACCGGTCTTTCCAGCCGCACGCTGTCGGTGGTGAACGGGATTATCGGTACCGTGTGCGCGCTGTGGCTTTACAATAATTTTGTCGGCTGGCTGACGTTCCTGTCATCTGCCATCCCACCGATTGGCGGAGTGATTATTGCCGACTATCTGTTGAACCGCCGCCGCTATGCCGACTTCAACACCGTGCGCTTTATTCCCGTTAACTGGATTGCTATTCTTTCCGTCGCGCTGGGCATCGCCGCCGGACATTATGTTCCTGGTATTGTGCCCGTCAACGCCGTACTCGGCGGCGTCTTCAGCTATATCCTGCTGAATCCACTTTTCAACCGCAGCCTTGCTAAATCACCAGAGGTCAGCCATGCAGAACAATAACATCACCATTCGTCAGGCGCGTCTGCAGGGACACGAAGGATTATGGCAGATTACGATTGAAAACGGGCGCTTTAGCCGAATTGAGCCTCAGGAAGCCGCATCGTTACCGCAGGGCGAAGTGCTTGATGCCGAAGGCGGTCTGGCTATTCCACCGTTTGTTGAGCCACATATCCACCTGGATACCACGCAAACGGCGGGTGAACCGAGCTGGAACCAGTCCGGCACACTGTTTGAAGGGATTGAGCGCTGGGCAGAACGTAAAGCAATGCTCACGCATGAAGATGTGAAAGCGCGCGCGATGCAGACCCTGAAATGGCAGATGGCTAACGGCATCCAGTACGTTCGTACTCACGTTGACGTTTCAGATCCTACGCTCACCGCGCTGAAAGCCATGCTGGAAGTGAAGCAAGAGGTTGCGCCGTGGGTAGACCTGCAAATTGTCGCCTTTCCGCAAGAAGGTATTCTGTCTTATCCCAACGGTGAAGCGCTGTTAGAGGAAGCCGTGCGTTTGGGCGCTGACGTTATTGGCGCCATTCCGCACTTTGAGTTCACGCGGGAATATGGCGTTGAATCGCTGCACAAAATCTTCGCCCTGGCGCAGAAATACGATCGCTTGATCGATGTGCACTGCGACGAAATTGATGACGAGCAGTCTCGCTTTGTCGAAACGGTCGCGGCGCTGGCGCATCGTGATGGCATGGGGTCGCGCGTGACCGCCAGCCACACCACGGCTATGCACTCGTACAACGGCGCGTATGCGTCACGCCTGTTCCGCCTGTTGAAAATGTCGGGGATTAACTTCGTCGCCAACCCGCTGGTGAATATTCATCTGCAAGGGCGGTTTGACACTTACCCGAAACGTCGTGGCGTCACGCGAGTGAAAGAGATGCTGGAAGCGGGGATCAACGTCTGCTTTGGCCATGATGACGTCTTCGATCCGTGGTATCCATTAGGCACGGCAAATATGCTGCAGGTGCTGCATATGGGGTTACACGTTTGCCAGTTGATGGGGTATGGGCAAATCAACGATGGGTTAAATCTGATCACTACCCACAGCGCAAAAACCCTGCATTTACAGGACTACAGTCTGAGCGTCGGCAATGCCGCGAATCTGGTTATCTTACCCGCTGAGAATGGATTCGATGCGGTACGTCGCCAGACGCCTGCCCGTTACTCGATTCGCCACGGGCGGGTAATTGCCGAGACGGTGCCGAGCCAGACGACGCTGCACCTGCCCCAGCCGGAAGCCGTGACGTTTAAGCGTTAACCCGTCATACCCGCGCTCTCCGGCACATTCACCACGCAGCCCGTAAGGGGCTGCGTTCGGAAGACTGCTCCGGCAAGAGATTCAGGCCGCCAGCAGACTGGCGCGTACTTTCACTACCACTTTCTTGATGTCATCCGGCTCACCCACTGCACATCCCGGTTTATGCGGTTCTCCTGGCATAAACACAGCAAACATCCCCGCTTGCAGCGTAATAGTCTGCTCGTCGGCAATTTGACTACAAAGCTGGTAATCCTCTTCAACGTGCATCTCCTCGCACTGGCGAGCGGCACCGGACATCCCAAACGCAATACGCTCGACGCCGGTTAGTAGTAGCTGAATATCAATGTATTGTTCATGCAATTCCGCTTTCTTCTCGGCCGGCATTTGCGTCGTTAACTGCATTACATTCATAAAGATATTGTCGCCCTGCAATTCATAGCGCCCCGGCGCTTTCTCCTGCGGCCTTGCCGCCAGCGCGAGAGTCAAGGCATCCAGCAGTCGCGGATGCAACCCGCAAGAAGGCAACGACTGTACTTCCCCCATCATCATAATGTGTCTCCTTGAGCTAACAAAGCAGCGCCTAATAATCCTGCGTCATGCCGATAGCGAGCGGCGCTCAGCGCCACGTGATAAGGCGCAGGCTCTTGCATCAAAAAAGCGCGAACCTGCTCCAGGTATCCCTCAGCTAACCCTACGCTACCGCCAATGACCACACACTGGCAGTCGGTAATCGCTTTCACATCGGCGATCATTCGCGCTATTACCTGCGCGGATTGACTTACCAGATGTTGCGCCTGCTGATGACCTTCGCCAGCGCGAATAAATAGGGTTTTGGCGTCGCATCCCGCCAGATCGTCCCGCGCCGCCGCGGCCATCCCTCGTCCGGAGGCGATGGCCTCTACGCAGCCAACGCGTCCACAGCCGCATACAGGCCCATGTGGGTCCGCCAGGGTGTGTCCCAGATGCCCGGCCAGACCGCCTTTTCCGGTAAGGAGCTTGCCGTCGCAGACAACGCCGCCGCCAACGCCGGTTGAAACGGTGATAAATACCATATCGCGGATATCATCAGGGAGCGCGTGATACTCCGCCCAGGCCGCCGCCTGCGCGTCGTTCACCGCCAGCGTCGGCAGGCCTGCGATCGTTTCCAGTGTTTGTACTAACGGAAAGTGTAGCAAGCCGCCCAGATTATGGGGGTTTAGCGCCAGCAGCATCCCTTCCTGAATGATCCCGGTAGAAGCTATCGCTACCTGACGCGCCTCCGCCCGTAGCGGTTCAACCAGCGCCTTTAATGCTTCACGTAACGCATCCGGCGTTTTGCTTGCGGGGGTCGGTAGCTCGCGACGCTGGCTAATGCGCAAGTTGTTGTCGATGAGCGCGGCGGCAAGTTTAGTACCGCCAATATCGATTGCTAACGTAGTCATGACGCCGCCTTTTTTAATGCGTCGTTATACCATCCACAGATATGTTCCAGACGGGTAATGGCGGACCCCACCGTCACCGCCCATGCGCCATAACGGATCGCCTCCGCCGCCAGTGCTGGCGAGTTATAGCGCCCTTCGGCTATTACCCGGCATCCGGCGTCATGCAACGCTTTGACTAAGGGCAGATCGGGTTCCTCCGGCGTATCGGGGGTGGTGTAGCCGGACATCGTCGTGCCGATAATGTCCGCGCCCAACCGTTGACAGGCGAGACCATCGTCCACGGATGAGCAGTCGGCCATCGCCAGTAGATGGTGGTGATGAATGCGCGTCAACAACGCCTCAACGGCTACCGGCCGTTGCCGAGCGGTTCCATCAACGGCGATAATATTTGCGCCGGCCTGCGCCAGCGCATCTACATCGTCGAGAAAAGGGGTAATGCGCACTGGAGACTCATCCAGGTCGCGTTTGATAATGCCGATAATGGGTACCGAAACGAGCGAGCGGGCCACGCGCAGGTTGTCTATGCCTTCAATACGCACCGCAACCGCGCCCGCCTGTTCCGCCGCCAACGCCATTGCCGCTACAATCTCCGGCTTATCCAGCGGACTGCCCGGAACGGGCTGGCAGGAGACAATCAGGCCGCCAGAAGCGGCAATATTTTTATCCAGTTGTTCAAGTAACGACATACTACTCCCTTACAAATATTGCCCGGTTTAAAACCGGGCAAGCGGATTAACTTTTCGTTTTTACAAAGGCACCTTTACCACTGCCAAGCGGTACGGCTCCGCTGAACGGTTTGTCGTCGATAGCATCGTGGGTGCGTAACGCTTCCGGACGTAGCCAACGCTGTACGCGAGACGGCATATCAAGCCCAATAAGCAGGATCACGACAAACGTCAGGCTGAAAGAGAGCGATGCCAGCGCAGTGCCCAGATCCAGACGTTGAGCGATCAGTGCTCCCAGGATCGGCGCCAGCGCGCCGCCGAGCGCGCCGACGTTATAAGTAAAGCCCAGCCCCGCCGCGCGCTGATCGGTATCGAAGTAACCGCCGATCAGTTTCGGCAGAATCCCGGCAATCCCCTGCCCCAACATCTGTTGGAAAAACAGTAGCAGACCCAGAACCCAGACGTTTGTGCCGCCAATCGCAAAGACCGGAATAATGAGGATTTGCGAGGCCAGCAGGCTACAGACATAGGCTTTACGCGTTCCCAGCCAGTCGCCAAGAAAACCGCCTACGCAGCAACCAACCGCCGCGCCAAATCCGCTAAAGAACAGGACATTCGCCACCGTATGCGGATCGTAGGCCAGCTCGGTTTTCAGATAAGTAGGTAATAGCGCCTGAATCGGCCAGGAATAGAGGAAAGCAAACAGTACCACCAGCATCAGCATGACGCCAGTGGGCCAGCGTTTACCGCTGCTCTGCACCATAAAACTGATAAAGATAACCGCGCACAGTAGTCCCAGCCCCGCCACAATCGCAGCATTTTGTAGGTTACCGGCAAAGCAGAACCACAGCGCAGCAGCGGCGGCGAAGGTCATTAAAATGTTGATGATGCGATGTTCGCCCCGATAAAGAATGTCAACCATCGTGCGTACCGGCGCTTTACCCGCGTGTTTCTCTTTCCAGTCTTCCGCTTCTGGAATGTTTTTCCGCAGCCAGAGGGCGAAGATAATTGGCAAAATGCCAATGAAAAACAGCGCGCGCCAGCCCCAGACAGGCACCACCAGGCTGTACACCTGCGCGGCAACGACCGCGCCGACGGAGAAGCCGGAAATCAGAAAACCGCTGGCTTTATTGCGTAAATGTTTTGGCCAGCTTTCAATCACATAGGTCGCGCTGGAACCATATTCGCCCGCCATGCCCATACCAATCACCAGTCGGGCGATGAACATGGTGGTGTAACCGGGCGCAAACCCGCAGGCCAGGGTTCCCACCGAAAACAGAATGATGCTGCTGACCATCGCCAGACGACGCCCATAGCGATCGCCCATCGCGCCCAGTAATAACCCGCCGAACCAGCGAGAGATAAAAGCCGCAGAAATCAGGCTTGCCGCCTGTACTGTCGTCAGCCCAAATTCGCTTTGTACCTCAGTCAGTACAAGAGCAATCAACACAAAATCAAAACCATCAAGCAGATATCCCAGCCAGGCAGCGGAAAATGCCCGCCATTGCGCCCGGTTGAGATGGCGATACCACGGGATGTTCTGGGTAGAAGTACTCATTTTACTCTCCCGACGATTTTTGTTGTCGTTATGCCGAATGGCGGCTCCGCCTTATCCGGCCTACTGTTCGCACTGTTGTAGGCCGGGCAAGCGTAGCGCCCCCGGCATTATGCTGTTACGCCTTTTCTTCCATCAGTTGTTGAGCCAGCGCCTTGAGCGCCGGCAGGTATTTTTCATCAACAGGCGCGAACGGTTTACGACACAGCGGCACCGATACCACGTCCATATAATGCAGGACCGTTTTCAGGCCGCGGAATACGCCGGTTTTAATCAGTAAATCAATAACCTTATTGCACTCGGTTTGCAGACGCTGCGCTTTCGCCACATCGCCCTCACGTAATGCCTGAACAATCCCCTGATAACGCCAGCCCATAATGTTGTATGTGCTGCCGATACCGCCGTCCGCGCCCGCCAGCAGACCGGAAGCGAAGATTTCGTCATAACCGTTGTACAGCACCAGATCCGGATGCGCGCGGCGGATCTGCTCCATCTGGAAGAGATCGCCGGAGGTTTGCTTCAGCGCGCTCACGCCCGGTAATGTCACCAGCGTATTGATCTGATCGAGGGTAAGTTTTACACCGCTTAACGCCGGAATGTTGTATACCACCATCGGCAATCCATCTGCGGAATCAATGATTGCCCGATAATGGTCACAGTGCTCTTCAAAACTGAAAGGGTAATAAAAAGGCGTCACCGCAGAGACCGCATCAAAACCGTAACGCTTTGCGGCGCTGGCAAGCTGCTGGCTTTCTGCGGTGCTTACCGTCCCGACATGGGCAATCAACGTGATTTTTCCCTTCGCCTCTTCGGCGACAATCTCCAGTACCTGCTCTCTTTCAGCAAGGCTCTGTACGAATGCTTCCCCGGTGGAACCGCCAACGTACAGCCCGTCGATACCCTGCCCGATGTTAAAACGCACCAGACGGCGCAGGCTTTCGCTATCCAGTTGCTGCTGATGATCAAATGGGGTCAACAACGCCGCCATTACGCCTTGCAATGCTTTTGCCATACCTACCTCTACGGATGATGAATATATTAACTACCTACCTTTATACCTGTTATACCAGATCAAATAAGCAGCAAATAATACAGAACGCTTATAGTGCGATCTGCTTCACTAAACTGGGATCGGAGGCGCGATCGCTACCGCATTTTTTGACTTTTTTTACCGAGCGCGTGCCAGGTAGCGGAAACGCTATTGAGGTGGGTTTGCAGAGCGCGATCCGCTTTATCGGGATCTCGCTGGCGAATGGCATCAACAATCACAATATGCTGTTGATAACTCAAGTTATTATGTTCATGCAGCTCACGATCGGGAACGCTTGGGCGAGCGGCGATTAGCCAGTCCAGCAGAGCAACATGAATAGCCATAAAGATTGGATTGCCGGGAATTTCAGCCAGCACCCGGTGAAACTCGACATCCGAACGAATAAACAGCGCGTTGTCATCCAGCGACTGGCTATTAATTTCCAGTGCTTTCGTTAACAACGCGATCTGCTCGTCGGTGGCATGTTCCGCCGCATAGCGTACCAGGCTGGATTCAAAGAAAAGCCGTAGCTGTTCAAAGTGAGCGATGCCGCCAGGATGAGTAAGAAAATCTTTCGCCATACCCGACAGTTCGCTGATGATGGTATCAGCAGAGGGGCGCGAGACGCGGGCGCGTTCGCCGTTATTGATTTGCACCAGGCCTTTACGCTTCAGCGCAGCTAACGCTTCACGCACAGAGGGACGTCCCACATTGAAGAAGGCCATTAATTCACGTTCAGACGGTAGCTGTTCTCCCTCGCCAAACTCATGACGGCGGATCATCTGCTCCAGCTCTTCCTCAACCATTTCAGACAGTTTTTTACGCGCCAGCGGACGGCGGCGCAAACTACGCCCGAGGGATGTCGGTGAATCTTCTGCTTGCGAATCAAATGCGTTCATAACGTCCATTCATGAGTGGTCGGTGGCAAATAATAGCAAGCTTATCGTAACACAGCTTCAAAAGCAGGGTGAACCCGCGAGGAGACCAAACAAAACAGGCCCTTCCGGGCCTGTTGATTATTTTACTACGCGTAGCGCCGGACGTCCGCCACGCGGCGGAGGCGGCTCGTCATCAGGACTACTGTCGTCATCGTGGTCGGGCTTATCGCCATCAATGACGGACATCACGGTCTCGCTTTCCGCGCCTGCGGTATTGTCATCATCATTTAAGCTGACAACGTCTTCATCATAGGCGGCTTCAGGCTCAAACATGGTGCCTGCGCCGTTTTCACGGGCGTAAATCGCCAGCACCGCAGCCAAAGGCACAGAAACCTGACGGGGAACGCCGCCGAAGCGCGCATTAAAACGCACTTCATCATTAGACAGCTCCAGATTACCTACCGCCCGTGGCGCAATATTAAGGACGATTTGCCCATCGCGCGCATATTCCATAGGGACATGCACGCCAGGCAGCATCACATCCACCACCAGATGCGGGGTCAACTGGTTATCCAGCAACCACTCGTAAAAAGCACGCAACAAGTAAGGACGACGCGGCGTCAACTGTGACAAATCCATACAGGTTAACCCCGACCGAGGCGCATTTCACGTTCAGCTTCGGTTAAAGAAGCCAGGAAAGAATCACGTTCAAAGACGCGGGTCATATAGCCTTTCAGCTCTTTCGCCCCTGCGCCGCTGAATTCAATACCCAACTGCGGTAAACGCCACAAGAGAGGCGCCAGGTAGCAATCAACCAGGCTGAATTCGTCGCTCAGGAAATACGGTTTCTGACCAAATACCGGCGCAATCGCCAGCAGCTCTTCACGCAGTTGTTTACGCGCAGAGTCGGCCTCGGAAGCAGACCCGTTTACGATGACGTTCATCAGCGTATACCAGTCTTTTTCAATACGGTGCATGTACAGACGGCTTTCACCGCGCGCGACCGGATAAACCGGCATCAGCGGCGGATGAGGGAAACGCTCATCCAGATATTCCATAATGATGCGAGATTCCCACAGGGTCAGCTCACGATCCACCAGTGTCGGAACGCTTTGATTCGGGTTGAGGTCAATCAGATCCTGAGGTGGATTGTCCTTTTCCACATGTTCGATCTCAAAACTAACACCCTTTTCAGCCAACACAATGCGGACCTGATGGCTATAGATGTCAGTAGGACCAGAAAACAGCGTCATTACCGAACGTTTGTTGGCAGCGACAGCCATGAAAACCTCCAGGTATATTCAGAATTTTTACTGCTACCAGCCACAATGTGACCAGCCAGATGTTATGTCACCCAGGGCGAAAAAAGCCATCATTGCTCAGAAACGAGACAAAAAATGAACATTCCCCGCTATTTGGGCAGAAAATTGGATGATAGTTTACCAGATTTTGTGACCTTTGTGGTGAGTCGATTCTGGAATTGGGGAAAAAGAGACAACAATCCGCATTTCATCGTGACAGATAAATGCATTGCCCATAAAAAAACCCGCCGAAGCGGGTTTTTCGCTAATAGTTGTCTGCCGAAGCAGAAACCCATTAACGTTTGGAGAACTGCGGACGACGACGTGCTTTACGCAGGCCGACTTTCTTACGTTCAACCTGACGAGCGTCACGAGTAACGAAGCCAGCTTTACGCAGTTCGCCACGCAGGGACTCGTCGTACTCCATCAGAGCGCGGGTGATACCGTGACGGATCGCACCAGCCTGACCAGAGATACCACCACCTTTAACAGTGATGTACAGATCCAGTTTCTCAACCATGTCGACCAGTTCCAGCGGCTGACGAACTACCATGCGGGCAGTTTCACGACCGAAGTACTGTTCCAGAGAACGTTGGTTGATAACGATTTTACCGTTGCCCGGTTTGATGAAAACGCGAGCTGCGGAACTTTTGCGGCGACCAGTGCCGTAGTATTGATTTTCAGCCATTGCCTATAATCCCGATTAGATGTCAAGAACTTGCGGTTGCTGTGCCGCGTGGTTGTGCTCGTTGCCCGCGTAAACTTTCAGTTTACGGAACATAGCACGACCCAGCGGGCCTTTTGGCAGCATGCCTTTAACCGCGATTTCAATCACACGCTCAGGACGGCGGGCAATCATCTCTTCAAAGGTCGCTTGTTTGATACCACCGATGTGGCCGGTGTGGTGATAGTACACTTTGTCAGTACGCTTGTTGCCGGTTACAGCAACTTTGTCAGCGTTCAGAACGATGATGTAATCACCGGTATCTACGTGCGGAGTGTATTCCGCTTTGTGCTTACCGCGCAGGCGACGAGCCAGTTCAGTAGCCAGACGGCCCAGAGTTTTACCGGTCGCGTCAACAACATACCAGTCGCGTTTTACGGTTTCTGGTTTAGCTGTAAAAGTTTTCATTAAAAGCTTACCCAAATAAATAAGTTACACGTTGGTGAACACCCAAACGTTTTAAATAGTTGAGGTTCACACGACAAAGTCCGGTAAACCTACCCCCTCGGATATGTTTGGCCGGCACAGAGAAAGTTTGGGAAAAAACTCTCTTGTAACGTGGGGTCGCAGGATTATAGAGAAGTCCAGGTCAAAGATCGACCCCTTTTTGCGATTTGCCGCGGGTTTTGTTCAGGCCTGGTTCACCCTCGGTCGGGGAGGTTGCACAGATATAATACCGCATAATGCCGGGGCGCTGCGCTTGTCCGGCTTACGGCATATGCTCCCGCTTGAGGTACTCCGCACTCTGCATCTCTTGCAGGCGTGACAGACAGCGCTGAAATTCAAACTTGAGCCGCTCCCCCTGATAAATTTCATATAACGGCGCGGCGGCGCTGACCACCAGCTTAACGTGGCGCTCGTAAAACTCATCCACCAGCGCAATAAAGCGGCGCGCTTCGTTCTCCATCAGCGGCGTCATGACCGGCACGTCAAACAGCAGAACCGTGTGAAATAACCTTGAGAGCGCAATGTAATCATGCTGGCTGCGGGCCTCGACGCACAGCGTAGCGAAAGAGACCGCTAGCGTTTGGTTTTCAACGCCCAGGGTGGATAAAGGGCGATGATTGATTTCCAGCGTCGGAGCGTGCTCGCGCGCGCCCCCCGCTAACGCCAGCCACAGTTTATCCATTTGCCGCCGGGTTTCATCATTAAGCGGCGTTAGCCATAAATGGGCCTGCGTCAGCGTCCGCAGTCGGTAATCGACGCCGGCGTCCACATTCATAATGTCGCAGTGCTGTTTAATGGCATCGATAGCCGGCAGGAAGCGGGCGCGTTGCAAACCGTTGCGGTAGAGTTCATCCGGCGGAATATTGGAGGTCGCGACCAGCGTAATGCCGCGTGCAAACAGCGCTTTCATTAAACCGCCCAGCAGCATGGCGTCGGTAATATCGGTGACGAAAAACTCATCGAAACACAGTACGTCCGTCTCGGTTTTAAACCGATCGGCAATAATGTCTAACGGATCGATCTGTCCCTGTAACGCGGTAAGTTCTTCATGCACGCGCAGCATAAACCGATGAAAATGCAGACGTAGTTTTCGCTCGCCCGGCAGGTTGTGGTAGAAGAGATCCATGAGCCATGTTTTGCCGCGACCCACGCCCCCCCACATATACAGCCCGCGAACCGGTATTTGCGCGTCCGGTTCGTTTTTGCCTAATAATTTCCCCAGTCGCGCTATCAGACCGCCGGGTGGCGTAGCCGACGATTTTTTCGCGGTGAGCGCCTGATAAAGGGTTTCCAGACGGTCGACCGCCTCTTTCTGTACGTCGTCAGGCTGATGGGTGCCTTCGTTGATTGCCTGGAGATAACGCGATGTAGGGGAAAGGCTTTGCATAATGTTATTGTTATTCCTTGAAAATCGATGCGCCGTCGTTCACGGCTGACGAAAAAAAGGCCGTTCTACACTACGCGATATGCTGTCGGGATTCCACTTCTACGGAATTAGCGGTTATAGTGGCATAATCAGGCGCGGGCATGGAGCCTGGAGCCAACACCCTACGGAAACATAAGACAACGGGAGATGTTCATGACCTGGGAATATGCGCTAATTGGATTAGTCGTCGGTATCATCATTGGTGCCGTGGCCATGCGTTTTGGTAATCGTAAGTTACGTCAACAGCAGGCATTGCAGTACGAACTGGAAAAAAACAAAGCTGAGCTGGAAGAGTACCGTGAAGAGCTGGTTAGCCACTTTGCCCGCAGCGCGGAACTGCTGGATACCATGGCGCATGATTACCGCCAGCTGTATCAGCATATGGCGAAAAGCTCCAGCAGCCTGCTGCCGGAAATGTCTGCGGAGTCGAATCCGTTCCGTAACCGTCTGGCGGAGTCTGAGGCGAGCAACGATCAGGCGCCAGTACAAATGCCACGTGATTATTCTGAAGGCGCGTCTGGCCTGTTACGTAGCGGCGCAAAGCGCGATTAATCGCACGCCGTTAAGAAATTTATCGGGCGCATCGCTTGCGCCCTCTCTCTATCTTTCCTGTCCCAGCTATTATCATTGTTACCAGGCTGAAAAT
Source organism: Salmonella sp. NW645 (assembly GCF_051703725.1). Lineage (NCBI taxonomy): Bacteria > Pseudomonadati > Pseudomonadota > Gammaproteobacteria > Enterobacterales > Enterobacteriaceae > Salmonella > Salmonella sp. NW645. Next base: position 258,503 of record NZ_JAMMKR010000007.1, read on the forward strand.
TCAATAACATCAATCTGTTTTGAATTGTCTATCCGTTCATCCAAGGTACGAGAGCAGCATCCATGAAAAAACACACCCAGCTGTTAAGTGCATTAGCGTTAAGTGTCGGGTTAACTCTTTCGGCGCCGTTTCCAGCCCTTGCATCGATACCAGGCCAGGTGCCAGGCCAGGCGACGCTGCCAAGCCTTGCCCCTATGCTGGAGAAAGTGCTGCCTGCTGTCGTCAGCGTAAAAGTCGAGGGAACCGCCGCCCAGAGCCAAAAAGTGCCGGAGGAGTTTAAAAAATTCTTTGGCGAGGATCTGCCAGACCAGCCGTCCCAGCCGTTTGAAGGACTCGGTTCGGGGGTGATTATCGATGCCGCGAAAGGCTATGTATTAACCAATAATCATGTGATTAATCAGGCACAAAAGATCAGCATTCAACTGAATGACGGACGCGAATTCGACGCGAAGCTGATCGGCGGCGACGACCAGAGCGATATCGCTCTGTTACAAATTCAGAATCCCAGCAAGTTAACGCAAATTGCCATCGCCGATTCCGACAAACTCCGCGTCGGCGATTTCGCCGTGGCGGTCGGTAATCCGTTTGGTCTTGGACAAACCGCCACCTCCGGGATTATTTCAGCGCTGGGACGCAGCGGGCTTAATCTGGAAGGGCTTGAGAACTTTATTCAAACCGATGCCTCTATTAACCGCGGCAACTCCGGCGGCGCTCTGCTTAACCTGAACGGCGAGCTGATCGGGATTAATACCGCGATCCTCGCGCCAGGTGGCGGGAGTATCGGCATTGGCTTTGCTATTCCTTCCAATATGGCGCAGACGCTGGCGCAGCAGTTGATTCAGTTCGGCGAAATCAAACGCGGATTGCTGGGAATTAAAGGCACTGAAATGACCGCTGATATCGCCAAGGCATTCAAACTGAACGTTCAGCGTGGCGCTTTTGTCAGCGAGGTTTTACCCAATTCAGGTTCGGCGAAGGCCGGGGTGAAATCCGGAGACGTGATTATCAGTCTTAACGGTAAGCCGCTGAATAGCTTTGCCGAACTGCGTTCACGTATCGCCACCACCGAACCGGGCACGAAAGTGAAGCTGGGCCTGCTGCGCGATGGTAAGCCGCTGGAGGTGGAAGTCACGCTGGATTCCAATACCTCTTCTTCCGCCAGCGCCGAAATGATCGCCCCGGCGTTGCAAGGCGCGACGTTGAGCGACGGCCAGCTGAAAGACGGGACGAAAGGCGTTAAGGTTGATAGCGTCGAAAAAAGCAGTCCTGCCGCGCAGGCCGGTTTGCAAAAAGATGATGTTATCATCGGCGTTAACCGCGATCGTATCAGTTCTATCGCCGAAATGCGCAAAGTGATGGCGGCAAAACCGTCCATCATTGCTCTTCAGGTAGTACGCGGCAACGAGAACATTTATCTATTGCTGCGCTAATCCTGTCTTAAACCGGGCATCAGCCTGCGATGTGATGTCCGGTTAACTCATGGTATGCTGCTGCCGTTCCTTTTTTAACGACGCCTCCATCATGTTTGTGAAGCTCTTACGTTCGGTCGCAATAGGTTTAATTGTCGGCGCTATTCTGTTGGCCGTCATGCCTTCTTTGCGCAAAATTAATCCTATCGCCGTCCCGCAATTCGACAGTACCGATGAGACGCCAGCCAGTTATAATTTTGCGGTTCGCCGCGCCGCGCCTGCCGTCGTCAATGTCTATAACCGCAGTATGAACAGTACCGCGCATAATCAACTGGAGATCCGCACGCTGGGTTCCGGCGTGATCATGGATCAACGCGGTTATATTATTACCAACAAGCACGTGATTAACGATGCCGATCAGATTATCGTCGCGCTACAGGATGGCCGCGTCTTTGAAGCGCTACTGGTTGGCTCCGATTCGCTTACCGATCTGGCGGTGCTGAAGATCAACGCCACTGGCGGGCTGCCTACCATCCCGATTAATACAAAGCGTACACCGCATATTGGCGACGTCGTACTGGCTATCGGCAACCCATATAATCTGGGACAGACCATCACCCAAGGGATCATCAGCGCAACGGGTCGTATCGGCCTGAACCCGACGGGGCGACAGAATTTTCTCCAGACCGACGCCTCGATTAACCACGGTAATTCCGGCGGCGCGCTGGTCAACTCGTTAGGCGAACTGATGGGGATCAACACCCTCTCTTTTGATAAGAGTAACGATGGCGAAACGCCGGAAGGCCTTGGTTTTGCGATTCCCTTCCAGCTAGCCACGAAAATTATGGATAAGCTTATCCGCGACGGTCGCGTGATTCGCGGCTATATCGGTATTGGCGGACGAGAAATCGCACCGCTGCACGCGCAGCAGGGTAGCGGCATGGACCCGATTCAGGGCATTGTCGTTAATGAAGTGACGCCAAACGGCCCCGCCGCGCTTGCCGGTATTCAGGTTAATGATTTGATTATTTCGGTCAATAATAAACCCGCTGTGTCCGCACTGGAAACGATGGATCAGGTGGCGGAAATCCGTCCGGGCTCCGTCATTCCGGTCGTGGTAATGCGGGATGATAAGCAGCTCACGTTCCAGGTGACGGTGCAGGAATACCCGGCGTCGAACTAAAACGACGCGGCTTTTGCCCGCGTCGTTCGACGGCTAGTCAATAAAGACTGGCCCTGCCGGAAAATGTGCCAGGAAACTCGTGAAAATCAGCAGAGCGGGGAGACTTTTCTCCCCGACGGCCTCTTCACGCAGCGCCTTATCGAGTGCCAATAAGCCAGACTCGCCTCCTTCCCCCAGAATGCCGCCCATCCAGAGCAGTCGTTGCGCCTGTTGACGCGCATACTGCGATGCGCTTTTCCAGGCAACCAGATGCAGCAACGTTTGTAACAGCAGGATCCGAGACGCGTGACCATCGCGTTGTAATCGCCTGAATACGGGTAATGCAATACTACGTACCGTCGAGAAACCGCTCGCCGCCTCCTCCTCAATCGGCGATAAACCAACAGCCGCCTGTTTGACGAAATCGCATAACTGATTGTGTGTTAATGGCCGCTCGCCTGCGCTCATATACCCTGCGGCAAAACAGAGTAACCCGATACCCTGAGCCCAATCGGTCGATGGCAGAATCCCCTGCGGAACATTCGGTGCCGACGTCTGTGCGGCACAAAGCCCCTCGTCGTAACACTGTGCAAAACGTTGCTCATATATTGCTGAGTTGACGCCAGACCACGGCAGCAAATGCAGCGCTGGCTCAAGCTCAGTTATCTGATTCACCGTCTCAACAACATAATGCAAGATGGTTTCTCTGGATGGCATGGATGTACCTTGCCGAAACGCAACCATTTCACTCATTACTGTGTCCTCATTTTGCGGGAGCAGAATCACTGCCCCCGATTAGATTGGATTACATCGCCAGCACGTACTTCAGCATCACGCCCGCCGCAATCGCCGAACCAATCACCCCGGCCACGTTCGGGCCCATCGCGTGCATCAGCAGGAAGTTCTGCGGGTCCGACTCCAGGCCCACCTTGTTCGATACGCGTGCCGCCATCGGCACCGCCGACACCCCCGCCGAACCGATAAGCGGGTTGATTTTGTTCTTACTGCACAGGTTCAGCAGCTTCGCCATCAGCACCCCGGCCGCCGTCCCGATACCAAAGGCAATCACCCCCAGCAGCAGAATGCCCAGCGTCTGCGGCTGCAGGAACTTGTCCGCCACCAGCTTGGCGCCAACGGAAAGCCCCAGGAAAATGGTGACGATATTAATCAGCCCGTTCTGTACCGTGTCGCTCAGACGCTCCACCACGCCACTTTCGCGCATCAGGTTGCCAAAGCAGAACATCCCCAGCAGCGGCGCGGCGTCCGGCAGCAGCAGGGCCACCAGCATGAGCAGCACCACCGGGAAGAGGATTTTTTCCCGCTTGCTGACGGTGCGCAGCTGCACCATGCGGATTTTGCGCTCAGTCTCCGTGGTCAGCGCCTTCATAATCGGCGGCTGGATTAACGGCACCAGCGCCATATACGAGTACGCCGCCACCGCAATGGCTCCCAGCAGCTCCGGCGCCAGCTTGCCCGAGAGATAAATCGCCGTCGGGCCGTCCGCGCCGCCGATAATGCCGATGGCCGCCGCCTGCGGCAGGGTGAAGGAAATCAGGCCGAAGTAGTTCAGCGTCAGCGCCCCCAGCACCGTAGCGAAGATACCGAACTGCGCCGCCGCGCCGAGCAGCAGGGTGCGCGGGTTGGCCAGCAGCGGGCCGAAGTCGGTCATCGCGCCGACGCCCATGAAGATGACCAGCGGCGCGACGCCGGAGCCAATCGCCACTTTATAGAACAGCGCCAGCACCCCCGGCGTGTAGCCCATGTCCACCGCCAGGCTCTCCATCTGGCCCTGCACCGACGGCAGCGCCAGCGCTAACGCCTCCTTGATGGCATGAACGTCCGGCGCGCAGTTGAGCTTCGCGGCAATCACCGCCAGCTGCCCGGCGTCGTGATGCGCCAGCAGGCTTTCCAGCGCGGTCAGCGCCATGCCCGCTTCCGGGATGTTGGAGAGCAGCCCGCCGAAGCCAATCGGCAGCAACAGCAGCGGCTCGAACTTTTTCGCTATCGCCAGCCACAGCAGCAGCAGGCTGACCAGCAGCATGATGGCCTGGCCTGCGCCAAGGTGCATCAGCCCCATGCCCTGAAGCAGGGCGTTCAGACTTTCCATTTCAGTTCTCCGTTACGCCAGCGTCATCAGGGTGTCGCCGACGGAAACCGCGTCCCCGGACTTCACCGCAATACCGCGTACCGTCCCGGCCTGCGCGGCGCGGATTTCGGTTTCCATCTTCATGGCTTCCAGAATCAGCAGCACGTCGCCTTCGGCCACCGTCTGGCCCTCGGTGGCAATCACCTTCCAGATGTTGCCCGCCAGCGGGGCGGTGACCGGGGTGCCTGCGCCTGCGGGGGCGGCGGCCTGAACCGGTGCGGAAGAGGCCGCCGGTTCAGCCGCAGTAAGCTGGCTGATATCGCCGCCGTCGCTGACTTTGACCACAAAGGCTTTGCCTTCCACTTCGACGGTGTAGATACCGGAAGCTGCGGCTTTTGCCGGGGCAGCGGCAGGCTGCGCGGCTTCCGCCTGCGGCAGTGGCTCAAACGCCGCCGGATTGTGGCGGTTCTCAAGGAATTTGAGGCCGGGTTGCGGGAACAGCGCCACGGTGAGCACGTCGTCGATGGCGTTTCCCGCAAGCTGGATGCCCTTCTCCTGCGCCTGGCGCCTGACGTCGGCTTCCAGTTCAGCCAGCTCCGGTTTGAGTAAATCCGCCGGACGGCAGGTCACCGGAGCGCCCCCTTCCAGCACCCGCGCCTGCAGTACCGCGTTCACCGGCACCGGGGTGTGCCCGTATTCGCCTTTCAGAATGCCGGCCGTTTCTTTGGCGATGGTTTTGTAGCGCTCGCCGGTCAGGACGTTGAGCACCGCCTGGGTGCCGACAATCTGCGAGGTCGGGGTGACCAGCGGGATAAAGCCGAGGTCCTCGCGCACGCGGGGGATTTCCGCCAGCACCTGGTCGAGTTTGTCCGCCGCGTTCTGCTGCTTCAGCTGGCTTTCGAGGTTGGTCAGCATTCCGCCCGGCACCTGCGCCACCAGAATGCGGCTGTCGTAGCCTTTCAGCTGGCCTTCAAAGGCGTGATATTTTTTGCGCACCTCGCGGAAGTACGCCGCGATGTTTTCCAGCTTCAGGATATCCAGCCCGGTGTCATATTTTGTGCCGGCAAGCGTGGCGACCAGCGCCTCGGTGGCCGGGTGGCCGTAGGTGGCGCTCATGGAGGAAATCGCCGTGTCCACGCCGTCAACGCCCGCCTCGATAGCCTTCAGCAGGGCCATCTCCGCCATCCCGGTGGTGGCGTGACAGTGCAGGTGCAGGCGCACCTCAAAACGTTTTTTGATTTCACTGACCAGCTCAAAGGCGGCCATCGGCGTCAGGATGCCGGACATATCCTTGATGGCAATCGAGTCAACGCCGGTTTCCAGCAGCTGTTCGGTCAGGTCCAGCCAGGTCTGCAGGGTGTGCGCCGGGCTGGTGGTGTAAGAGAGCGTGCCCTGGGCGTGTGCGCCGTGGCTGCGCACCGCCTGCAGGGCGGCTTTCATATTGCGCGGGTCGTTCATGGCGTCGAAGACGCGGAAGACGTCCATGCCGTTTTTCACCGCGCGTTCGACGAAGCGTTCCACCACGTCATCGGCGTAGTGGCGGTAGCCGAGCAGGTTCTGGCCGCGCAGCAGCATCTGCAGCGGGGTTTTGGGCATGGCTTTTTTGAGTTCGCGCAGGCGCAGCCACGGGTCTTCGCCGAGGAAACGGATGCAGGCGTCAAAGGTGGCGCCGCCCCAGCACTCCAGCGAGCCGTAGCCCACGTCGTCGAGCTGAGCGGCAATCGGCAGCATATCGTCAAGACGCAGACGGGTGGCGAAAAGGGACTGGTGGGCGTCACGCAGGACGACGTCGGTAATGGCAATAGTCATGGATCCCTCCGGGAAATTAAACGTGGTGGCGGTGATGGTGAATGGCGGCGGCAATCACCGGCTTTAAGCGGGTGAAGTCGTCCACGACGGGAACGGCGCGCGGTGCGGGCGCGGCGACCGGTTCGGGGAAGAAGCGGTTGACGGCGGCGGACATGCCGCGGATGGCGAAAATCAGCAGGAACAGAAACGCCAGCACGAACCCCATGCCGAGGAACATCAGGGTGAAGCCTTCACCTAATAGCAGAGCTGCATCAGTCATAAAATAGCCTTCAGGCAGGAGGCACGATAATGGTGCTATTTATGACGATGAAATAATAAGGGTGGATTTCCCTGAGCCGCCCCCGGCCAGAGCCCTTGGTTATTATTATCGTCATAACGTATTGCCACCATTATCGTGCAATTTACGTAATCAGGTTTATTTGATGAAACTTACGTTCTGGCATATTTCATCAGCGACGATCTCTTTACGCTGATTAAAAATAATTTTGTTCTGTTCAAACAGATTATTCCCATGGGTATCAATAGAAACAATCAGCGGGCCAAACTCTTTAACCCGGCAGACCCACAGCGTTTCCGGCATCCCCAGATCGCGCCATTGGGCATCTTCAATTTCTTCCACGCACACGGCGGCTACAACCGCACAACCGGCAGGGAATACGCAGTGCAGCGCTTTGTGTTCAGCACAGCCCTCTTCCGTGCCTTTGCCCATTCCACCTTTACCCACAATTAATTTCACGCCGGTCTGCGCAATAAACTCTTTTTCGAATTTCTCCATACGCATGCTGGTGGTTGGTCCAACGGAGACCATTTCAAACTTATCGTCTTCGCCTTTAATTGGGCGGACAATTGGGCCAGCGTGTAAAATAGCGCCGCCGCGAACATCTACCGGAAGTTCGCGACCACCTTCAATTAAACGGCGATGGGCTACGTCACGGCAGGTAACAATATGACCGTTGAGATAAATAATATCGCCAGCCTTAATATCCGCTAAATCTTCATCTTTAATTGGCGTAGTCAGGATTTTTTTAGTCATCAGAAATTCACTCCGCTGTGAGACGTAATGGTGTAATTCAAATCTTTATCGAAAACGATATGCCCTTTACGGTGCGACCAGCAGCCGACGTTTACCGCCACGCCGATGGTAGAAGGATGACGCGCGGTGTTTTCAATGTTCACGCCCATAACGGAGGTATTACCGGACATCCCCTGCGGCCCCAGGCCAATTTTGTTAATGCCGTCTTCCAGCATTTTTTCCAGCGAGGCTGCACGCTCATTCTCGTTATGCGAACCGATCGGACGCATCAGCGCTTTTTTCGATAGCAGTGCCGCCGTTTCAACAGAGGTCGCTACGCCCACGCCAACCAGCAGCGGCGGACAAGCGTTGAGGCCGTAGCTGGTCATCACATCCAGTACAAAGCGGGTCACACCTTCATAGCCTGCACCCGGCATCAGCACCATCGCTTTCCCCGGCAGAGAACAACCACCGCCCGCCATATAGGTATAAATGCTGCACTGATCGGAATTGGGAACGATCTCCCAGAAGACCGTCGGCGTACCTTTACCCACGTTTTTACCGGTGTTGTATTCATCAAAAGTTTCTACGCTGTTGTGGCGCAGCGGAGAATCTACAGTTGCTTTGATCACCGCTTCACGCAACAACGCTTCCAGCTCGCCAATCAGCGGAAAGTTCGTCCCGCACTCCACCAGAAACTGAATGACACCGGTGTCCTGGCAGGAAGGTCGATCCAGCTCTTTCGCCAGACGCTGGTTCTCAATCATGGTAGTAAAGATGACGTCGGCCAGTTTACTGGTCTCTTTCTTATGCAAATCTTCCAGTTTTGCAGTGACATCATCAGGCAAAACTTTGCCGGTATATCCCACAAACTTGGCCATAACGTCGGTCATATGGGATATCTGTTCACTTTTGCTCATAAATGCTCCTTAGTCAGAACAGCTTCCGTTAATTACGGATGAAAAGGGAAAAGGATTGGCAGCAGGATCAAGCTGACAATGGTTGAAACGATAATCAGGGGGATACCGGCCTTAGCGTAGTCGACAAATTTATAGCCACCCGCAGAGAGCACCATCATGTTGGCAGGCATACCGATAGGGGTTGCGTAGGCGCAGGAACCGCCAATGACCGTCGCCATCAGAACCGCACGCGGGTCGGCCCCCATACCTGCGGCAATGGACAAACTCACCGGCACCAACAGCGCTGTCGTTGCGGTATTGGACATAAAGTTGGTCATCACAACGGATAAGGCGAAAACGGCGATCAGCAACATGAACGGTGAGGAGTTTTGCCCCAGCATGCCGATTACATAGTCCGCAACCAGCTTGCCTGCCCCGGTCATTTCCAGCGCTTTTGCCAGCGCCAGGGTGCCGCCAAAGATAAAAATAGTCTGTGAATCAATGGCTTTATAGGCCTGTTTTTCCGTGAGTACGCCGCTTACTACCAGCACAAGAGCGCCAATACAACCGGTCACGGCCAGGCTGACACCGATCTTCTTCTCAAAGATCATGCCGAGGATCGTTGCGATCAACACCACGAGTGAGAGCCGTTGTTTCCACTGTGGAACATGGCTGTAGTCACGTTGCTCCCCGACGCTCCCCACCTCACCGCCGGTCGCATTATTCGGCAGAAAGCGATAGCCAATAGTCAGGAAGTAGAGAATGCCGCAGATGAGCATCGGGAGACCGATTTTTGCGTATTCAAAAAAGCCAAAGCCGCCGCCAATATTCTGTAGCGCAGACTGTGCGATAAGATTTCCCGGCGCGCCAATTAACGACAGGTTACCGCCCAACGCAGCGGCGAAAACCAGCGGCATCAGTAGACGAGAACGCGAGAAGCCCGATTTTGCCGCCACGCCGATCACCACCGGAATCAAAACCGCAGCGGTACCGGTGTTAGAGAGGACGCCAGACATCAACCCCACCACCACCATAATGGTGAAGATCAGCTGTTTTTCTGTTTTCGCGAAGCGCGTGATGACGCCGCCCACTTTGTTTGCCATACCGGTCTCGAACAACGCACCGCCTACGATGAACATCGCGACAAAGAGGATGACGTTAGTGTCGATAAAGCCAGCAAAGGCCTGTTTGATATTCAGAACGCCGGTGATCACTAAGGCCACGCAGACAATCATGGAAGTGACGGCCAGCGGCACTTTTTCCCATACAAACATGACGATAGCGAACACCAATAAACATAGGGTAAGGGTAATGGGTTCCATATTTATAATTATCCAATCAATGATATATGATATTGTATCCAATATTGACAGAGAGAAATTATTCCCATACAAAAACTAAGTCAAATCGTTTCTCAGGAAAGATGCAGGAGTGGGATCTACATCAAGATCGTGGTTAGATCGTTACTGGACGTGATTAATAGAATTGAAGAATTGGTTGAAGCGCCTGCGATGCTCACGCAGGCGAAAAGATCAGGCAGAAGGGTCACCAACATAGCGGGTCAGCATATTCTCCATCGAGCGAATAATGTGTTCGCGCATGCGCTGGCGTGCCAATGTTTCATCATGAAGTTCAAGAGCTTGCAGAATACTTTTATGTTCCTGAATGGAAATCACGGCATACTCTTCTTCGGTGACCTTATGGCCCATCGAAAGGCCGTTCCACATATTACAGAGCAACATTTTCATTTTTTCGTTGCCAGCAACATTCCAGATTTCCATATGAAATGCCTGATTCAGGTCGGAGTATTCCGCCGAGTTATTTTCCGCGAGAGCCTTTTCAGCGGCATAATGCACCTGGGCTATCCGCGAGATATCGGTGCCGGGACGAGAAGCTTTAGCCACCGCCTCACTTTCTAACAGCGCGCGAATTTCATAGTGTTCACGGATCGTTTGTTCATTGATGCCCAACACCACCGCCCCTTTATTAGGGCGCACTTTTATCAGCCCATCCGCCGCCAGAATCTGAAACGCCTCGCGCACTGGCATACTGGACACGCCGACCATTCCGGCAATGCCTTCTAACGTAATCTCCTGCCCTTCCACTAACTCCCTCGAAAGAATCGCTTTACGCAGCACCGCCGCGACCTGTTCTTTCGCTGAAAGAAGCTTAATCTTCCCTAACTTAGGCTTCTGCACTTTCCCAATCCTTCATATGTTGACGCATTATTTCTGCTAAAGAGAGGAAATAACGCTGCATAACTTGCCCAATCTCATCACGCCGCCCCTGGCGTATGACGTCAGCCAGTTCAGCGAAAAGCTGCGCCGACTCCTGATTATCTTTTTTCAGATGCAAAATAACATAAGAGACATAACCGTCCAGGAACTGCTGATACACCTTTTCCAGATAGCGGTTATTCACATAAGAAATCAGCATCGCATGACACTCCAGTTCGCAGGATTTGTCTTCTGCGACAGCCAGCGCTTGCGCACGTATCAGGAGGGCATCGCCTACTTCGCTGGGTATCAGCGAAAACATTTCGGCGGCCATCGCGGCAATCACGCGAAAAATATGACTCACGCGATCGGCCTCAAGATGCGCGACCTGCATGTGCCTGTTGGGCAGTCGGATTAAAAAACCTTCCTGTTCGAGTGACTGTAGCGCTTCTCGAACCGGCATTCGTGAAAGACCAAGCTGCTCCGCAATACTTTCCTGCGCGAGTTCTTCTCCCGCTTTTATATTGCCGGAAAGAATTTCATAGCGAAGCATTTGCGTAATGTGATCGCGGGTTTGCGTTCTTTGGATCTTTTTCACGACGTTCTCGTTAATAACCGATAAGACGTGAGGAGTTTAGCAGATTTAGTACTTGATTTCGTGGCTTGTTTACAGTCAAAGAAGCCGGAGCAAAAGCCCCGGCATCGGGCAGGAACAGCTTATTTATTAATAAAATCTTCACCCAACTGAATATCTTTTTTCAGCGTATCCAGCATAGCGTCCAGCGAATGTTGCTCGAAAGCGCTCAGTGTGCCGATGGATTTACGCTCTTCTACACCGTTTTTACCCAGCAGCAGCGGCTGAGAGAAGAAACGGGCATACTGACCGTCGCCTTCCACATAGGCGCATTCCACCACGCCTTTTTCGCCCTGCAGAGCGCGAACCAGAGAAAGACCGAAACGTGCGGCAGCCTGACCCATAGAGAGGGTTGCCGATCCGCCGCCGGCTTTCGCCTCGACGACTTCAGTACCGGCGTTCTGAATACGTTTAGTCAGCTCGGCCGCTTCTTGTTCGGTAAAACTTACGCCTGGAATCTGCGACAGCAGCGGCAGAATCGTCACGCCGGAGTGCCCGCCAATCACCGGGACTTCAACTTCCGTTGGCAGCTTACCTTTCAGCTCTGCAACAAAGGTATTAGAGCGGATGATATCCAGCGTGGTGACGCCAAACAGTTTGTTTTTGTCGTATACGCCTGCTTTTTTCAGCACTTCCGCCGCAATCGCAACGGTGGTGTTCACCGGGTTGGTGATAATGCCCACGCACGCTTTCGGGCAGGTTTTAGCGATCTGCTGCACCAGGTTTTTCACGATGCCGGCGTTAACGTTAAACAGGTCGGAACGGTCCATACCCGGCTTACGCGCCACACCCGCAGAAATCAGTACTACGTCAGCGCCTTCAAGCGCCGGGGTTGCGTCTTCACCGGAGAAACCTTTGATTTTTACAGCGGTGGGGATATGGCTCAAATCAACGGCCACACCGGGAGTCACTGGAGCGATGTCGTACAGGGAGAGTTCTGAACCTGAAGGCAGTTGGTTTTTTAAAAGTAATGCCAGCGCCTGACCGATACCACCAGCAGCGCCGAGGACTGCGACTTTCATCCTAAACTCCTTATTATATGATTAGCTAAGTGTCTATTGCTCCGCGGCGGCGACCTTAATTCACAAATTCAATGATTACAATCCTCACTCATCAAGAATGCGGAGTCGCGCAATTTTGGCTTTTATGCATTTAATTTGCGTAATCCGGATCGGCTGCAACCAGAGAGCAACGTTCCTACAGGTGGTGACAATATACCCTACTATCCTCTCAAAACAACATCATTTTGATAACAATTAATTTACTTTTAATCTTATTTGCGAGGCGTGACACAGGCATGTTTCTTGATAACGAAATTTGATAAAATTCCGCTCTTTCATAACATTATTTCAGCCTTAAACAAGGCAGACTGTTTGCATAAAAATTCATCTGTATGCACAATAATGTTGTTTCTACCGCCATATTACGGGTGACTTATGCGAAGCTCGGCTAAACAAGAAGAACTAGTAAGAGCGTTTAAAGCGCTCCTCAAAGAAGAAAAATTCAGCTCACAGGGCGAAATCGTCCTCGCGTTGCAGGATCAGGGCTTTGAAAATATCAATCAGTCCAAGGTCTCGCGCATGTTGACTAAGTTCGGCGCAGTGCGTACACGTAACGCAAAAATGGAAATGGTGTACTGTCTTCCGGCTGAACTGGGCGTCCCAACAACATCCAGTCCGTTGAAAAATCTGGTGCTGGATATCGACTATAACGACGCTGTCGTGGTGATTCATACCAGCCCCGGCGCGGCACAACTCATCGCGCGCCTGCTGGATTCACTGGGGAAAGCAGAAGGTATTCTCGGCACGATTGCCGGCGACGATACTATCTTCACTACGCCTGCCAGCGGCTTTTCCGTAAGAGATCTGTACGAAGCCATTCTGGAACTTTTTGAACAAGAGCTTTAGTCCCACTTCCTCCGTCGTCGTACGGCGGAGGCACCTTTTTGTCCCCTCCCCTCGCCGCTTTCCTGTACGGCTATCATTTGGCAAATCATGCCCTTAAACATTCACCACATGAATGACAAATCAAAAAACGCACAAAATGTCAAATTTATTAAGACATTGATTTTATTTCATTTTTTAAATGACAGCGGCGAAAAACAGCAATTTTAATTCCATAACGTTATAAAAAATAAAATTTTTAATGTCTTTAAAAAGCAGAAACAATTAGCGTGGTATTAATTAATCACGTGATTAGTGTATACTTAATTTTGTGATGAGGGTCACGAAACAAAGACCCCAGTAAAGGAATTCGACGAGGTAAAAATCATGAAAATCAAAACCACTGTTGCAACATTAAGTATTCTGTCCGTTCTCTCTTTTGGCGCTTTCGCCGCAGAACCTATCAGCGCAGAGCAAGCGCAAAATCGTGAAGCAATCGGATCGGTTTCAGTCAGCGCTATCGGCTCATCGCCTATGGATATGAACGCCATGCTGAGCAAAAAAGCGGATGAACAAGGCGCTACGGCCTACCACATTACCGAAGCGCGTAGCGGCAGCAACTGGCACGCCACTGCCGAACTGTACAAATAAAATTCACCTGCCATCGCATATAACGTGTCGTTACTTCGCGGAGATATCGCATAAGAAAAGCCCATTAATCCGCGAGGTTGACCCTATAAAGGAATAAAAGACCATGAAAACGAAATACATTATCGCATCACTCGGCCTGGCCACTCTGCTCTCTTTCGGCGCAAATGCCGCAGTACACCAGGTCAACGCGGAACAGGCGCAGAATCTGCAACCGATGGGCACCATTTCCGTCTCGCAGATTGGCAGTACGCCAATGGATATGCGCCAGGAGATCGTCGCTAAAGCCGAAAAAGCAGGCGCTAATAGCTATCGCATCATCGAATTAAAAGAAGGTGATAACTGGCACGCCACCGCCGAGTTGTATAAGTAAACCCTCGTCGTCTAACCCGACGACTTGCCCCCGCCTGTCGGGGGCTTTTTTATGCTTTTTCAATGCCGGACATTAAACCGTAGCCGCCCCTCCAGCTCTTCTTCCGCTTCATCAAAGAGTAAAATCAGCGCCCCGTAGCGCCTGCGCAGTTTATCAGGCAGGTGAACAAACTCAATCTCTAGCGGTAGGGGTAAGGTATCGCTCATTACCGCATCCCATAATGTATCAAGATCGCTTACTTTCTCACTGGCAAGACCAAACGTCTGCGTAAACTCGCGATAAAAATCGCTTTGGTTTTTAATATCATTAAAATCAAAAGTATAGACATTCATAGCCAGCCACCATCCCCGACAGACAATTGTCTGTTTTACTACTAAGCATCATTATGCAGAGGTTTCACTTCCAGAAACGCTTTTAGCCCCGGAGCACTCTTGCGCTGTTTTTGTATCTCAAATAAGTATAGTCATAAAAAAACCGACGCTTTTGGCATCGGTTCTTGTGGGTTAGCTATCGGTAAGCGCGTTCTGGTATTTATGTAACATGCCCGTCAGGCGTTTAACCGGTTCCGTCACCTGCGGCGGCGCCTCCCAGATACGTAATTTCTCCTGATAGATATCCAGCTCATCCAGCAACTGACCAAAGTAGCGTCGCCGTTTATCATCGCTTCCGGCGGAAATAACATGGTCTGCGGTACGACGAAGTTGACGGTGGAACACTGACAGATCTTCATTAACCGGTATCGGCGCGTCGCGCAGACGTTGATGAGCAATGATCATCGTTAGCGCCAGGCGAAACTTCGGCAAATCGCCAGGGAATTTATTCATCAGCAAAAAGAGTTGCTGATATAACGCAGGCAGACGGTTTTCTTTACGACGTACCACGTTGGTCGTCATTGCCGAGACCGCAGCGGAAACAAACTGATTAAGCAGCACGCGACCGGTTCGATCTTTGGATTTATCACGCACCAGCAGGATGACGATAAACGCCAGCATACAGCCAACAATTTGCCCCAACGCGCTGTCGAGGAACTGGCTGAAATGGAACGTCATCGGATTATCCAACACAATAATGTTAATCGTACTGGCCAGCGCCCCCATCGACCCCAGACGCCGTTTCTGGACCTCAATGCCGATAAAGAACCCCAATACCGCCAGGCTCAAACATAACAACAGCATACTTTGCTGCGTATTGGGAATAATCACCAGGAAATAGAGCAATCCCAGCGGCAACGCCGCCAGAGTGCCATAAATAAAATCAATGCAGACCATGCGCGGATTGGGTAAACGCATCGCCAGCGAGGTCACCACGGCAATCATCACCATCGCGCCATTACCCGATGTCCAGCCGGTCCATAGCCAGAATAATGTCCCCAGAATGCAGGAAAGCGTGGTGCGCCAGAAGTTCACCATCGCATGGTGGCGTTCAGCGGATTCCACTTTAACTACGGGCTCGCCTTGCAGGATCTCTTCTTCCGTCGCGCTGATTTTGGTGTTGCTGATCACGCCGCGTTTAAGCAGCAGATAGCGCGTCGCAGCGCCTACCCAGCTATAAAGCGTGACGGGCGTTTCGCGCTCGCCGGTCCAGACAATGACACGCCGCATCCGTTTTAACTGCCTGTGGACGTCCTGTACCGTTTCAACCGGCGTCTCGAACAGTTCCCGGAATGTATCGGTAATCAGTTCCGGCCGCGTGTTTTGAATAAGATAAGTTTCACAGGATTGCGTAATCAGCGTGAGCGAAAGCGTATTCAACGCTTTCAGGCGGCGGTTAGCGCGTACCCAGCGCGAAGATTCCATATTCAGATTACTTCGCATCCCCTCCAGCGCCGCCGTGCGTCGCACCAGATCGCCCCAGGCGTTGTCAACTTCTTCGCTGTCGCCATGCTTAATACAAAGTTGCATTAGCTGATATTGCGCTACCAGTAAACTGTCCAGTTCGCGATCAACCTCCTGCTTTATCGATCGCGGCGAGAAAAGCAGATCCGCTAAAATAGCGCAGCCAATGCCGATGACGATTTCGCTACAGCGCTCAAGCGCAAATTGCGGCGTGAGCAGCGGCTCCGTCTGAATGGTAATCACAATGATCAGCGCAGTATAACCTGACAGTCCCCACGCATAAGAGTTTTCGATCCGTACTAAAGAGGAGATCCAGGTACAAAAACCGGCCCAGACACAGCACACCAGAATCATCAATAGCGGCGCGCGGATCATAGAGATAATAATGATAAGCGCGGCGATACAGCCAATAAACGTCCCGATAATACGCAACATTCCGCGATAACGGATAGCGCCGGAATAGGGTTCCCCGCCGGCGGCAAATGCCGGGCCTGCCGCCACGATCGCGGCGGTCAGCACCGCCCAACGCGGCGTCTCCAGTTGAAAATGGAAGCCGATAAATAATGCCAGCACAATGGCGCACGCCAGCTTTACCGCAAAACGAATGTGCTGGTTGGCAATGGAGAAAATGCCCATGACGATTAACCGAATTCGCGCAGCCGGTGCGCCAGTTTACGGAAGAAGGAGTCCTGGCTTGCGTCACGATCCTGCTTACCGGTGATCACGACGGTTGCCGTCGTACCGGCAGGCCACAAATTTCCCTGCTGCTCGTCAAGCCGGATGCGCACCGGAACACGCTGGGCCAGACGCACCCATTCGAGGTTAGAGTCTATCGTCGCCATCCCTTTCGCATCGCTGGTACTGCTGGCATTCGTTACCCCTGCCGCCACGCTATCGACGGTACCTTTTAATACCCGGTTGCTGCCAAGCGGCGTGATTTCGGCACGATATCCCGGACGCACGCCTTCCAGCTTGGTCTCTTCCATATAGGCCTGCACGTAAAAAGAGTTCTTTTTCACCAGGGCGACGGCTGTGGAACCGCGGGTAATAAATTCACCGGCATAAACATTGAGGTTAGTCACCCAGCCGTCGGCAGGCGCGCGAATGACGGTGCGCTCCAGATCGAGTTTAGCCAGGTCGCGCGTCGCCTGGGCTTTAGCCAGTTGATGCAGTACAGTCTGCAAGACATTGTTCGCCTGATCGATCTCTTCCCGGGACATCGCCTGTACGCCGAGGCGATTACGGCGACTGGCTTCCTGGCGTTTTTCCTGCGCCAGGACCTGATAATAGGCTACATCAGCTTCCGCTTCCGCCAGCGCTTTTTGATAGCGTGGCTGATCGATGGTAAACAGGACCTGATCCTTTTTCACCAGTTGGTTATCATGCACGTTTACATGGGTAATCAGGCCCGCGACATCCGGGGCAATAGCGACGACATCGGCGCTAAAACGCGCGTCGCGCGTCCAGGGAGATTCGGTGTAATACACCCAGGCGCGGAAAATGGCGATAAAGGCCAGAATAACCAGTACGAGGGTAATGGCCGTACGGGAGAGTTTTCTTGTTAGTGTTTTCACTTCAACCTCAAACGAACAGGCGCGATATTAAATAAAACAGACAACAATACAGCGCGGTATTGAACAGAGCCGGATGCCAGACAAAATCATAGATACCCGTCGGCACAAGCATCCGACGCACCAGCCAAAAAATAGCCAGTGACAAAAGCAATTCGAAAAATATCGGTGGGAAGGAAAGACCAAACACCACGATAACGGGAAACAGACTCATGTTGACCTTGATTTCTGAGAGAGAGCAGGCGATAGATTGTTAAGCTACATCGCCGCAGAGAAGGGCAAGAGACGCCAGGCGAGAGCGACATAGCTCTTATTCGAATAATAGTATATTAACGTAATTGTTATGCTGTTATCTATATTATGTGATCTAAATCACTTTTAAGCCAGAGTGAATAATGGAACGATTAAAACGAATGTCGGTATTCGCCAAAGTTGTCGAGTTTGGCTCTTTTACCGCCGCAGCCAGACAGCTGCAAATGAGCGTATCGTCCATCAGCCAGACTGTGGCGAAACTGGAAGATGAGCTTCAGGTTAAATTGCTCAACCGCAGCACACGCAGCATTGGGCTCACCGAAGCTGGAAAAATCTATTATCAGGGCTGTCGTCGTATGCTGCATGAAGTGCAGGATGTTCATGAGCAGCTTTACGCTTTTAATAACACGCCTATCGGTACATTGCGTATCGGCTGTTCTTCAACCATGGCGCAAAATGTGCTGGCCGGGCTTACCGCAAAATTATTAAAAGAGTATCCCGGTCTGGCGGTCAATCTGGTGACAGGAATTCCGGCCCCGGATTTAATTGCCGACGGGCTGGACGTGGTGATCCGCGTGGGCGCGCTGCAAGACTCCAGCCTGTTTTCCCGTCGACTCGGCGCGATGCCGATGGTTGTGTGCGCCGCCAAGCCCTACCTCGCTCAGTACGGCGTCCCGGAAAAACCCGCCGATCTCAGTAGCCATTCCTGGCTGGAATATAGCGTGCGCCCGGATAATGAGTTTGAACTTATCGCGCCGGAAGGAATTTCTACCCGACTGATTCCACAGGGGCGGTTCGTCACTAACGATCCGATGACGCTGGTACGCTGGCTGACCGCCGGAACCGGAATCGCCTATGTGCCGCTGATGTGGGTGATCGATGAGATCAATCGTGGCGATCTGGAGATCCTGCTGCCTCGCTATCAGTCCGATCCCCGTCCGGTGTACGCGCTGTACACCGAAAAAGATAAGCTGCCGCTTAAAGTGCAGGTAGTGATTAACGCGTTAACTGACTATTTTGTCGATGTCGCACACCTGTTTCAGGGGATGCACGGGCGAGGGAAAGAAAAATAAAAACACCGGGTAATTGCTGAAGACGATTGTAGCCAGATGCCACCCGACGCAGACATTGCCTGATGGCGCTGCGCTTATCAGGCCTGGGCGGCACACACCACAGGCCTGATAAGGCGGAGAGTTATGCGGTGCCGCCAACCGTCAGGTTATCGACTTTCAGCGTCGGCTGGCCTACGCCTACCGGCAGACTTTGACCCTCTTTACCGCAAACCCCCACCCCGTTATCCAGCTTAAGGTCGTTGCCGACCATGGAGATCTGTTGCATCGTTTCAATGCCTGATCCAATCAACGTCGCGCCCTTCACCGGCGTCGTGACTTTGCCGTTTTCAATCAGATACGCTTCCGAGGTAGAGAACACAAACTTGCCGGAGGTGATATCCACCTGACCACCGCCAAAGTTAGGCGCATAGATGCCGTATTCAACGGATTCGATAATTTCCTGCGGCGTTGACTGCCCCGCCAACATATAGGTATTCGTCATACGCGGCATTGGCAGATGCGCGTAAGATTCGCGACGCCCGTTACCGGTCGGCGCAGCGCCCATCAGGCGCGCGTTCAGCTTGTCCTGCATGTATCCTTTCAGCACGCCATTTTCAATCAATACGTTGTACTGGCCTGGCGTACCTTCATCATCGATAGCAACGGAGCCACGACGGTTCATCATTGTGCCGTCATCCACTACGGTGCAAAGCGCGGAGGCAACCTGCTCGCCGATCTGACCGCTAAACACAGACGTCCCACGACGGTTGAAATCACCTTCCAGCCCGTGCCCGACCGCTTCGTGCAGCAATACGCCCGGCCACCCGGCGCCCAGAACCACCGGTAACGTCCCCGCTGGCGCAGCGACCGCGGAGAGATTAACCAGCGCCATGCGTACCGCTTCTTTCGCCCACGCGTCGGCGCGAACCTCGCCGTCGAGATCGGCAAGAAAATACTCATAACCAAAGCGACCGCCGCCGCCGCTGGCGCCGCGCTCGCGTTTACCGTCTTCTTCCACCTGCACGCTAACGGACAACCGCACCAGTGGACGGACATCCGCCGCCAGCGTCCCGTCGGTCGCCGCCACGAGGATTAATTCATATACGCCGGTCAGGCTGGCGTTAACTTCCTGCACGCGTTTATCGGCTTCTCGCGCCGCTTTATCAACGCGTCTGAGGATATCCAGCTTCTCTTCGCGGCTCATACTTTGTAGCGGATCAAGGGTGGTGTAGAGCGGCTGATGCGCTACGGCGGCGAGCGTTTTTACCTTGCCTTCGCCGTTCTCGCGTACAATGGTTCGCGCTGCCTGCGCACTCTGCTCCAGCGCCAGGAGGCTTATCTGGTCAGCATAAGCAAAACCGGTTTTTTCGCCGCTAATGGCGCGAACGCCAACGCCCTGGTCGATATTATATGAACCATCTTTAATGATGCGGTCTTCTAAAACCCAGGATTCGTGATAGCTCGACTGAAAATAGAGGTCGCCATAATCAAGACGGCGTTCGGCCAGTTGGCCCAAAATAGCGAACAGATCCTGATGGTTCAGGCCATTCGCCGCTAGCAATTGTTCACTTACCAGGTTCAGACTCATCGTTTTTGCTACTCGTTGATTTCTGCCGGATGGCGGTTCACGCCTTATCCGGACTACGTTGTTAGATTGTACAAACCGGATAAACGCAGCGCCGTCCGGCATGACTATTTACTGAGAGTGGGGCAATTCCTCGCCCCCGTCAAATCATTGCTGGCTTTCTTTTCTCGGTTGGCGCAGAACTTCGTTGATCTGCGGCGCATCGACCGGACCGGTAATGCGATAACGCAAAATGGAGACCTTGCTCCATAGCGGCCCCAACACTTTACTGGCGGCAAATACCGCCGCGCCGACAATCGGGTTAACGGCAAACGCGGCAGCGACGCCCACGGTGGCGGAAATTTCCGGCGCGACAACGGCCTCCATATCAAGACGACGACGCACCAGATCAACAGAACCTTTCATTGCAATATCCGCTTCCAGCCCATCCACCAGCGTATCGTCAGTATGCAGGACGCCATCTTTAATCCACGCGGTACTATGAATAGAGTCGAAATAGAAGCCCTCGCTAAAGGTATCTCTGAAGTCAAACCGCAGCTTACGCAGCAACGCATCAAAACTGAGCAGCCGCAGTAGCTGTCCGGCATGACCGCTACTGAGATCAGTAAACTCGCCTTTGCCCAGACGCGTACGTAAAATCCCGTTGAGCGTGGCTTCCTCAGGTTGCCAGGGCGGGTTTCGCCAGTGCAGATCGTAATCTACGTTAAAAGACGCGTTCTGGATTGGCGTCGAGATACCGAAGAACCCGGCTGCCGTGTCGAGGTTACTACCATGCAGACTACCTTTCAGCGAGGTTCGTTCATTACCCGGCGCATTCACCCACTCGCCGTTCGCTTTCAAACGGGCGAATCCGGTATCGATCAGGCCATTCGCCAGAGTCAGCGTATTGCCTTTGATGGCGAAATCGCCATCAATACGCCCATATTTTTGCCCCCACAGCCAGCACTCTTCGCAGCGAAGCTGTAAGTCCGGCCAGCCGCGGAAGCTAATCGTGTTCGCCGAAGCCAACGGCGATGTCGGCGTGGGTGACGAGGCGTGCGTTTTTGCGACGCCAGGGTTGTAGTAAAGGTACTTAATGTTCGCCAGCCACGGCGCATGGTTGCGCATGAGCAGCGTAGCGTTCACCTCACGGCCCTGCGCTTCAATTTTTGTTCCGTTCAGCGAGGGGGCTGAAACGACGCTCAAATTGTTCCACTGCTGGCCGCCCAGCGATAGCGCGGGAGTACGCAACGTGACGCGTTGAGGAAACTCGGCCGAACTGCTCACGTTATCCGCCGCGCCTTTCTGGAATAACGCCAGCCACTGCGCGCCATCCAGCGCCGGCAGATTGAGCTCAACGCCTTGTTGAGCAGGTAATGGCGGAATCGTCCGGCTGTCCGTCGTCCAGATAGCCCGATCCAACGTCAGCTTCTGATTTAATAACCAGCGGCTGTTAAAGTGATTTTTACTCCCTGCGCTCCCCGTTAGCGTAAAACTTTTCAGGTTGCCGTCAGCCTGAATGTTCACCGGAATGGCTTCGCCTGCGGGTTTATTTAGCGGAGAAGGTAAGTGACTGCTCACATTTCTCAGATCGCCGTTCAGCTCGATGTGATAAGTGGTGTCAGCGTGATACGGAAGATCGATGCCGACTTTACCATTCCACGTCACGCTGCCGCTCAGGGCGTCATTCAGTTGCGGCGGTAAGACGCCCATACGCGTTGGCTGCCAGTTACCGTTCAGGTTGACGGCGACCTGATAGGCTTTTGCCCCTTCCGTCGTACTGAAATCCAGGTTAAGCGGCTGATTAAACCAGTTTGCCGTCAGCGGCCCGCTTTTTAGCGCGCCATTCACAAAGCTGAATTTACCGTTCAGATTTTTGAGCGTGCTGTTTAGCGGCTTAATAAACAGACTGTTATTACGCAACGAGACATCGCCCTCGGCGGTAACCTGTTCGCCATCCAGCGGAATATCAAGATGTAAGCGAGCATTCACATCGCCATCTAATTGGAGCTCCGCCAGCGTCGAGCCAAGCGAGTCTTTTAGCGGCGTCTCGTCGAAATAAGGCCCAACGGCTTTTCCCGGCCCGTTAATATCGGCATCAATGAGCAGTTTCTCTTTGGAATAATCCGGAATCGCCGCCGCGAGTTTGCTGGCCTTCACCCCGCCCAAATCGACGCTATCCGAACGCATCCACAGGCCGTCGTTCAGGAAATCCAGTTCAATGTTGAGATTTTTTAGCGCCGGCCAGTCGGGTTGAAAAGCAAACGTCGCATTGCGCAGCGGCACCAGCACTTCAAACTGACCTTCGTTATGCTTATAGGGAAAGAGGTGCGGGTTACCACCGTAAACCAACGTGGCGTTATCCGCCTCGCCGCCCTGAATCGCGCCGCTAAGGTAATCGACCAGCGCTTTGCCCATCAGGTTTTCCGGAAAATAGCGCCACGCCTGAGATCCATCGTCGGTACTGATGCCGGCCAGAATGCCCAGCCACGGTTCGTCGCCCGTCGGTTGCAGATAGCGGAACCCGCCGCGCGCATGTACCGCCTTTGCTTTGACGTCAATGTCGCGGCCATCAAGCTGAAAGCCGTTCTCATTCTTCAACCAGCTAAGCGTCGCGACGCCGTTTTCAATTTCCAGCGGCGCGCGAAAAACGGTTTCATAGGGCATTTTAGCCTGCTGCATCACAACCTTCATCTGCCCGTCTTCTACGCTTCCCGCCAGCGTACCGGAAAAATGTTCCGCGCCGGGCAACAGCTTCCACTGTTTCCAGGCAAGATTTTCCCACGATGCCTGAAAACGCGTTTTTTCGGTCGCCTGTAGCGGAATATCCAGCGCCAGTGTGGCGATCTTTCCGCTCGGCTGCGTAGCCTGCCATATTTCGCCCAGCACAGGCGACAGTTTAGCCGCCAGCGGACGTAATGCTTCCAGCCCCGCCAGTTCAAGATTACTGGCGCGAATGCGTAGTTCATCGCTACGTGTGTGATTCTCGCCGCCGACATCCTGCTGCGGGAGCCAGGCCACGGTTAAGGCTCCGCTCGGCCAGGGTTTACCATCAAGCGTAATCCGTGTGTCCGGAATATAAAACTGCCAGCCCGGCTGCTCGCGGCTAATCTGCGCCGTCAGGTTATCGACAGACAGCGTGTGCGTCGTGTTATCACCCAGCCAGCTTGCGCCGCCCTGTTTCAGCCAGACGTCTCCTCCGGCGATTTCGCCTTTGCTGAGCGTCATCCAGCCTTCCAGACTGAAACGCGCCGTCTGGAGCGCCACATTATCCTGCATCCATTTGCCCAGCCACGGCTTGACGTCAATATCGTCGGCCTGTAACCAGACTCTGCCGTTATTCAGCAAACCGTCGTCATCGCGTAAATCCATCCGCACCTGCATCACGCCGTGCTGCCCGGTCAGGCTGGAGAGACTGACCTCGCCTTCGGCGCGGTGCCGCTCTTTGCCGTTTAGCCAGGTAAGCTGTGGGATCGCCAGCTCCGCGCGTTGTCCGGAAAGCGTCAGAAAACTGATTTGGCTATCGCGCAGATCGAAATGATCGAACTGACGCAGGAAAAGATCGCTTAAACGGCTGGTTTCGATGCCTTCGCCGTCGCTGCTTTGAAGAGGCGTGTTGGTGCGGAAATTGAGTTGCCAGAAGGTCAGGTCGCGAAACTGCCAGCGCATATGCAACAGGCTTTGCCAGACGTCCAGCGCCAACGTAACGCGTTTTATCGACAGTTCGCCGCCATCTTTCAGGGCGGCATGAATATTATGCGCTTCCAGCGTAGGGCCAAAATTTTGCCAGCTTGCGGAGAGTTGGCTAGCGGCCACCGGCACGCCGGTCACAGACTCAATCTTATTCAGGATAGCTGGACGCCAGGCGTCAAGATGAGGCAACGCCAGGCGCAACCCGCTAACCAGCAGCGCTGCAATGACGATGAGCGCGGCTCCAGTGAGCAATAAAATCCCCGGCAATCGCCTCACGCGTCTCTCCTTGTCTGCCAAAAAATA
This sequence comes from Salmonella sp. NW645, assembly GCF_051703725.1. Taxonomy (NCBI): domain Bacteria; kingdom Pseudomonadati; phylum Pseudomonadota; class Gammaproteobacteria; order Enterobacterales; family Enterobacteriaceae; genus Salmonella; species Salmonella sp. NW645. The sequence goes on from NZ_JAMMKR010000007.1 coordinate 282,904, forward strand.
CGACTCACACCCCTTGAAGGTATATTGCCGGATGGCGGCGCTTGCGCCTTATCCGGCCTACATGCGCTGGTGCTACTACTCAATTACATCATTACGACGTCAAACTGCTCCTGGTTATAAAGCGGTTCGACCTGAACTTTAACCTGTTTGCCGACAAAGATTTCGACTTCCGCCAGCGCGTGTGATTCTTCGCCTTTCAGCGCTTCCGCCACCGCAGGAGAAGCATAAACCAGGAAGCGATCGGAGTCATAAGCGTGATGAACACGTACAATTTCACGCATGATCTCATAGCAGACGGTTTCCACCGTTTTTACCGTCCCGCGGCCATGACAGGTTGGACACTCGTTACAAAGCACATGTTCCACGCTTTCACGAGTCCGTTTACGGGTCATTTCCACCAGCCCCAGCGGCGAAAAACCGTTAATACTGGTTTTCACGCGATCCTTACTTAACGCCTGTTCCAGCGAATGCAGCACCCGGCGGCGATGATCTTCATTATTCATGTCGATAAAATCGATAATGATAATGCCGCCCAGATTACGCAGGCGTAGCTGGCGGGCAATGGCCTGAGTCGCTTCAATATTGGTATTAAAAATGGTGTCGTCGAGATTACGGTGTCCGACAAACGCGCCGGTATTGATATCTACCGTCGTCATCGCTTCGGTTTGGTCGATAATCAGATAACCGCCGGACTTGAGTTCAACCTTACGCTCCAGCGCGCGCTGGATTTCATTTTCCACGTCATAAAGATCGAAGATCGGCTGATGGCCACTGTAATGCTCCAGCTTACTGGTCATTTCCGGGATGTATTCTGCGGTAAACTCCAGCAGCGACTCATAGGTCAGACGTGAGTCGACGCGAATTCGGTCCAACTGCGCATCGGCGAAATCGCGCAGCACGCGCTGCGCCAGCGCCAGTTCACCATACATCTGGTAGCGCGTTTGCGGACGCTTTTTGCGCTCCATGACTTTCGTCCAGACGCGCTTGAGATAGGCGGCGTCAGACGCGAGATCCTCTTCACACACGCCTTCCGCCGCAGTACGGATAATAAACCCGCCCTGTTCGTCGCAGTATTCCGCCACCACCTTTTTCAGGCGCTCGCGTTCACTTTCGCTTTCGATACGCTGGGAAACGCCAACGTGTGACGCCCCGGGCATAAAAACAAGGTAACGGGAGGGCAACGTGATGTCCGTGGTCAAACGCGCGCCTTTCGTGCCGAGCGGATCTTTCACTACCTGCACCATCAGATCCTGTCCCTGACGCACCAGTTCGGAGATATCGCGCACCGTAAACTGTTTTTGCTCGTCGCCCGCCACGCATTCGGTATGCGGCATAATGTCGGAAGCATGAAGAAATGCGGCTTTATCCAGCCCAATATCTACAAAAGCCGCCTGCATACCTGGAAGTACACGACTTACACGACCTTTGTAGATATTGCCTACGATTCCGCGTCGCGCTTCGCGCTCAATATGGATTTCCTGAAGAATACCGCCATCAATGTACGCCACGCGCGTTTCCGATGGCGTTACGTTTACCAACAATTCAGCCGTCATGTTTATCCCTTTTATCACGCAGTGCGTTAAAATGACTCAACAACTCATACGTTTCAACCAGCGGTAAGCCGACCACGGCGTGATAGCTGCCATTTATCTTCCTGACAAAACAGCCACCCCGCCCCTGAATACCGTATGCACCTGCTTTATCTAAAGGCTCGCCGCTGGCGACATAGCCAGTAATATCCTGCGCAGAAAGCGTGCGGAAAGTCACCTCCGTTACCACCACACAATCCAGCGTCTGCTGCGAGTCCGCAAGCGCAACAGCAGTCATCACCTGATGCGTATTTCCGGAAAGCAAACGCAGCATTTCTGCGGCATGAGCGGCGTCGCGCGGCTTTTCCAGCACCTCGCCGTTTAACACGACTATCGTATCCGCGCCCAACACCGGCAGATCACGGGGAACCAGCGCCACGCCAGCCTGCGCCTTTTCGCGCGCCAGCCGAACAACATACTGCTGCGCGCTTTCCTGAGCACGCCGTTGCTCTTCAATACCAGGCACGACCTGCTCGAATGAAAATCCAAGTTGAGTCAATAATTCCTGGCGACGCGGGGAACCGGAAGCAAGATACAGAGTTGTCATATCGACCTTTATTGCACAGCAAACTGCTGGCGTACTTTACGCATCAGCAAAAAGAGCCAGGGCCACAGCACGCCATTGACTACACTACTCCAGAACACTTCCGGTCTGAAAGAGACGTTGATCACTAAAAACTCGGCCCAGAAAACAATAATGTCCACGGCCAGTGAAAGCAACATTACCACCAGCGCCTGCTGCCAGAGCGCCAGGTTACGGAAGAGCTGGAATTTCAGAGCGACCAGATAGGCGACAATACTCATCGACAGAGCGCGCACGCCAAGTGTGGAACCGCTGATGAGATCAAGTATGGCACCCATCACAAATCCCGTCCCCACATTTACGCGGTGCGGCAGGGCCAGAATCCAGTACAGTAAGATGAGCAAAACCCAGTTTGGCCGGAAAACAATGATGTCGTCCGGCCAGGGCATGATTTGCAGCAACAGCGCAATAAGAAACGAGAGCCAGATAACCCAGCGCCCCTGGCTACGATAGCTCGCCACCATTACCCTCCCGGCGCACGCGCAGGCGGCGTGGTCGCGCCCGAAGGCGATGGTTGCGTTGATACCGGCGCAGTCTGGCCCGCAGATGGCTGAGTAATCCCCGTCGCCGGATCCGGCACTGGTGCCGGCGGCCCCATCGCATCCGGAGAAGGCAACACCTGCGGCATCATCTGCATCAGGCGCTCATTGGCGACGCGGTGAACCTCTTCCGGCGTCATCGGATTGGCGCCGTTACGATCGGCTCCCCACAACAGCAGCAGATAGCGTAAACGCTGCAAACCCGCAGTTGGACGTGCCTGAATGACGGTATAGGCGCGCTGAGTGTCCAGCTTGACGGAGGAGACCACCGCCACCGGATACCCTTCCGGGAAACGCCCACCAAGTCCGGACGTTACCAGCACATCGCCGACGCGAATATCGGTATTGGCGGGCAGATGTTCAAGCTGAAGATCGTCAGTGCAGCCGTTACCGGCGGCAATCACGCGGATGTCATTGCGCAGTACCTGAATCGGCAGCGCATGAGTCGCATCGCAAATCAGCAACACGCGGCTGGTCAGTTTCGCCACGGCGACAACCTGCCCTACGACACCTTTGTCGCTAATGACCGGTTGACCTTCATATACGCCATTAACGCTGCCTTTATCGATAACGACCTGATCGCTGTAAGGATCGTTAACCGTTGAAATAACCTGCGTCACCATTTTCTGCTCGTCCTGACGCAGCGGCGACCCCAGCAGCTCGCGCAACCGCGCGTTCTCCTGTTTGTACTGCCCCAGCATCAGCAGGTCGCTGTTTTTTAGCAGTAATTCCTGGCGCAGCGCCCGGTTTTCCAGCTCAAGCTGGTCGCGAGAAGCCAGCGTTTGCGACACGCTGTCGAGCAGTTCACGAGGGCCGTTTGAAATAAAATAGAAAGGACTGACGGCAGTGTCCATGTACGTTCGGATTTGACTGAACGTCCCCAGGCGGCTGTCGGCAATGATAACGCCGAGCGCCACCAGCACCGCCAGAATAAGGCGAATCTGTAGCGACGGGCCACGGCTAAAAATTGGCTTCATAGGCTATGCGTATTCTCGCGTCGGAGAGGCAGGACAATCCAGGGATAATCCTGCCCGTATCCAACTACTCTTCGCTGAACAGGTCGCCGCCGTGCATATCGATCATTTCCAGCGCCTTGCCGCCGCCGCGCGCCACACAGGTCAGCGGATCTTCAGCAACCACGACAGGAATGCCCGTCTCTTCCATTAACAGACGGTCAAGGTTACGCAGCAGCGCGCCGCCGCCGGTGAGCACCATACCGCGCTCGGAGATGTCTGACGCCAGCTCCGGCGGACACTGTTCCAGCGCTACCATTACCGCGCTGACGATACCGGTCAACGGTTCCTGCAACGCTTCCAGAATCTCGTTTGAGTTCAGGGTAAAGCCGCGTGGAACGCCTTCCGCCAGGTTACGGCCACGCACTTCGATCTCACGGACTTCGTCGCCCGGATAAGCGGAACCAATTTCGTGTTTAATACGTTCTGCGGTGGCTTCACCGATCAGAGAACCGTAGTTACGACGAACGTAATTAATGATGGCTTCGTCGAAGCGGTCACCACCAATACGGACAGAAGAAGAGTAAACCACGCCGTTCAGGGAGATAACGGCAACTTCAGTGGTACCACCACCGATATCCACAACCATTGAACCGGTTGCTTCAGAAACTGGCAGACCTGCGCCGATCGCGGCCGCCATCGGCTCTTCGATCAAAAAGACTTCACGGGCGCCTGCGCCCTGAGCGGATTCACGAATCGCGCGGCGTTCTACCTGAGTCGCGCCGACCGGCACGCATACCAGTACGCGCGGGCTTGGGCGCATAAAGCTGTTGCTATGCACTTGTTTAATAAAGTGCTGCAGCATTTTTTCGGTCACAAAGAAGTCAGCGATAACGCCGTCTTTCATCGGACGGATCGCAGCGATATTGCCCGGCGTACGGCCCAGCATCTGCTTCGCATCATGACCGACTGCAGCCACGCTTTTCGGCGAACCGGCACGATCCTGACGAATGGCCACAACGGAAGGCTCATTCAATACGATGCCTTGTCCTTTTACATAAATGAGGGTATTCGCGGTACCCAGGTCAATGGACAGGTCATTGGAAAACATGCCACGAAATTTTTTCAACATACTAAGGGATAATCCTGAAAGCTGGGGCGGAAAACAAAATCCGCTTACTTTACCAACCACACGCAGCAGCGACAAGGCGCAAAAATCATCTGCTACGGTGAAAATTAGTGCAGTTCGTTTCCTTTGTTACAAATCTCGGCCTGAGTCCCTCAGGGCTGAAAAAATCAGCAGCAATCCTCGCCTTCGTTTGCAACCTGTCAAAGGTCATTCACCTGCATATTTGCTGCAACAATCTGGCGAGCAGACAAGCACACCCCCATGAGGCGCAGCGCGCGTTATTCTACGTGAAAACAAATTAAACGGCAGGTTAAACCGAGTATCTTTGCGAATATTTTTTCACGTTTGTGTCAAGTAGTTGGGAGGAGGCAAAAAAATCACCCTGCCCGCCAGCCACGCCGCGTTTTGTCAGCGTCTGCCACTCGCCGCGCGAACGGACGCCCGTCGCGTAAACCTGCGTAGGCGTACCCGCGCAGGCCTCTACCAGACTTTGAACCAGAAGCTGGTTTTCCGTTCGCTTCTCAATGTTTCTGACCAGACTCGGATGCAGCTTGAGTAATTCCACATTGAGCGCTTTAATCCAGCTCGTGCTAACCAGCGTCAAACCCGCCTGTGTCACCGCCACCCGAACGCCAAGCGCATTGACTAAGCGAAGGATGGGTTGTAACCGACTGATGTGTTGACAAACATCTGCCTCCGCAAGTTCAATAATTATGCGATTTCGCTGTGATTTTTCACACTGCATTAACGTATCGCGCAACCAGCGCTGAAAACGCGGACGAATCAGCGACTCGACCGTCAACTGCATTGCCAGATTTTCATCCGGCCAGTAGCCCAGCAACGTAATCAGGCGGCTAATTTGTAATCTGTCATACTCTTCCGATAAACCAAATTGCAACACCATCGGCATATACTCCGCCGAGCTCACCTCTTCTTTACCGTCATAGATGCGACACATCAATTCCCGATGATGCACACGACCTTCTCGCGTGACCGCTGGTTTTTGATAAAGTCGCGGTCCGCCCCGGTTCAGCATCTGCTCAATCAATGTGCGCCAGCGTACATTGCCGCGCCCTTTTTCCGGCAGAGTGTCGTCGTAGATAGCCCAGCTATTTCCCCCCTGCAGGGCGGCATTCCGCGCCGCGGCTTCAGCATGTTCCATCACCTGCTCGGTGGACTGTCCGCTGCGCCAGGCGCAAATGCCGATATGTACCATATCGTCACGATCGAGCATTTTGTTAGCCGGTAGCGCATCGACAGCTTTTAAAAGTTGTCCGGCAATACTTTCCGCTTCTTTCAGCGTTCGATGCGGTAGCAGCACGGCAAAGTCGCTGCGGTGATAACGCGCCAGCAGCGAGCCTGGGTAACGCATAATAAATGTCGATAGCAGATTGATAAGCATAAACATCTGCTCTTCCGCCTGATTGCCTCCCAGGCTGTCGCGCAGAAGATTGAAGTCTGGCAAGCGGATCATCATCACCACGCCATGCACTCCCACTTTTTCCTGATCTTCCAGCAGCGTCGCCAGTTGGTTATCAAAGAACAGACGGTTACCGAGTCCGGTTTTGGTGTCCTGCGCGGCGTAGGAGCGAATGAGGGTGTCCAGGCGACTACGCTGTTCGTGAGCAAACTGAATTTCGGAAAGCAATACATCAAGCGCGCTACTGGTGCGCGCTGGCCATTCGTAAACAGAACCGCGGACATTCGCCCCACGTTCGCCGTTCAGAATACGCGTTGAGCGAATTTCCAGAAGCTCCTGCCCGGAAAGCTGCCGCTGCAGCCAGCGCACCGATAAAAACAAAATCAGAACGATAAAACCGATCGCCAGCGTCAGCGGCGCCGTGGTGATCAGTGAGTGAAAATAGTTACCCATCGGGTCCTGATAAACCAGACGTAGCGACATTCCTGGATGTTTTATCAGCGGTACGACCAGCTCGCGATACATGTCGCTGGTGCCGGCTGGCCGATAACCTCTGGCGCGAGAATGGCTGTAGACGCTGCGCTCCCCCTGCAACAGATCGACACGCACAATATCGGAAGCGATCATGAGCTCGTCGATTTGCGGCGTCAGCGAGACAATATCATGGGTCACCAGGTGCGTATCAATGGCTGTCGCCGCCGCCTGCACACGGCTGACATACTTAGACTGTACGGCGTTATAAAAGCTTAGCGAGCAACCTATCAGAGTCACGAAGATCGTTAACCCCGTGAGCAGCGTGATAAAAGCTGAGAATTTCGTCGTTAATCGCATCCTTGAGTTAACTCCGACGGTTATAAACAGTATGAAAAAGCGAATCTGAAGGCGGAATTCGCCACGGCGCGCAATGAAGCAGGCATACTACCAAAATGGATCTATCTGGCAATTTATTGCGTTGCATCGGCATCACGTTTTAATTAGCGAGTATAGTCTTCGTAGCTATTTTTCCAATCTACCATGTAAAGTGAGGACAGGTTATGCAGGCGTTGATCTTAGAACAGCAGGACGGTAAAACCCTCGCATCCGTGCAACATCTCGAAGAGAGTCAACTGCCGGCAGGTGATGTGACGGTGGATGTCCACTGGTCCAGCCTGAATTATAAAGATGCTCTGGCTATCACCGGAACAGGGAAAATTATCCGTCATTTTCCGATGATTCCTGGTATTGATTTCGCCGGCACCGTTCACGCAAGCGAAGATCCTCGCTTTCATGCAGGCCAGGAAGTACTACTGACTGGCTGGGGCGTGGGCGAAAACCACTGGGGCGGCCTGGCCGAACGCGCACGCGTTAAAGGCGACTGGCTGGTCGCGCTGCCTGCGGGACTGAGCAGCCGTAACGCCATGATCATCGGCACCGCCGGTTTTACCGCCATGCTGTGCGTCATGGCGCTTGAAGATGCAGGTATTCGCCCGCAAGACGGTGAGATTGTCGTCACCGGCGCCAGCGGCGGCGTGGGCAGTACTGCCGTTGCATTACTGCATAAGCTGGGCTATCAGGTTGCAGCAGTATCAGGACGTGAAAGCACCCACGGCTATCTTAAGAGCCTGGGAGCTAACCGTATTCTCAGCCGCGATGAGTTTGCTGAATCTCGCCCGTTGGAAAAACAGCTGTGGGCCGGTGCAATTGATACCGTTGGCGATAAAGTGCTGGCGAAAGTGCTGGCACAGATGAACTATGGTGGTTGCGTGGCCGCCTGCGGCCTGGCGGGCGGCTTCGCGCTGCCGACCACCGTTATGCCATTCATTCTGCGTAATGTGCGTTTGCAAGGGGTGGACTCGGTGATGACCCCACCGGCACGTCGCGCAGAAGCCTGGGCGCGTTTGGTTAAGGATCTGCCGGAATCGTTCTATGCTCAGGCCGCCACAGAGATTACGCTGGCGGATGCGCCGAAGTTCGCCGATGCCATCATCAATAATCAGGTTCAGGGCCGTACGCTGGTGAAGATAAAATAACGTCACGTATAAAAAAATTTACACTTAATTAACTATTTATTTTTACACATTGACACACTCCCTGTCATATTCACTACACGCCATGTTGTGTTGTGGTGAGTAGACCGGGAGTCTGTGATGAAAAAGATACGTCCATTAACAGAAGCCGATGTGACTGCGGAATCGGCTTTTTTTATGCAGCGCCGACAGGTGCTAAAAGCATTAGGCATCAGCGCGGCCGCCTTATCCTTACCCTCAACGGCGCAGGCCGATCTCTTCAGTTGGTTTAAAGGCAACGATCGTCCGAAAGCGCCTGCCGGTAAACCGCTTGAGTTTAGTCAGCCTGCCGCCTGGCGAAGCGATTTAGCGTTAACGCCGGAAGATAAGGTGACGGGCTACAACAATTTCTATGAGTTTGGCCTTGATAAAGCCGACCCGGCGGCCAATGCCGGAAGTCTGAAAACCGAACCGTGGACGTTGAAAATCAGCGGGGAAGTCGCGAAGCCATTTACGCTGGATTACGACGATTTAACACATCGTTTCCCATTAGAAGAGCGTATCTATCGAATGCGCTGCGTCGAAGCGTGGTCCATGGTCGTGCCGTGGATTGGTTTCCCTTTATATAAGCTACTCGCGCAGGCACAGCCCACCAGCCACGCTAAATATGTGGCATTCGAAACGCTATACGCGCCGGATGATATGCCAGGACAGAAAGATCGCTTTATTGGCGGCGGACTGAAATACCCTTATGTCGAAGGGCTACGTCTGGACGAAGCCATGCATCCGCTGACTCTGATGACCGTTGGCGTCTATGGTAAGGCGTTACCCCCGCAAAACGGCGCGCCCATTCGACTCATCGTTCCATGGAAGTATGGTTTTAAAGGTATTAAATCTATCGTCAGCATTAAACTCACCCGCGAACGTCCGCCAACCACCTGGAATTTGTCGGCTCCCAACGAATATGGTTTTTACGCCAATGTGAACCCGCATGTGGATCATCCACGCTGGTCTCAGGCTACCGAACGCTTTATTGGTTCAGGCGGTATCCTTGATGTGCAAAGGCAGCCGACGCTGCTGTTTAACGGCTACGCCAATGAAGTCGCTTCGCTGTATCGCGGTCTCAATTTGCGGGAGAATTTTTAAGTGCGTCTGACAGCAAAACAGATAACCTGGCTAAAAGTTTGTCTGCATCTTGCCGGTTTTTTGCCGCTTCTGTGGCTCTTTTGGGCGATAAATCACGGTGGACTCAGCGCAGACCCGGTAAAGGATATCCAACACTTTACCGGCAGAACCGCGCTCAAATTTTTGCTCGCCACCTTGCTGGTTTCACCGCTGGCGCGCTACGCTAAACAGCCATTATTGATACGCACACGCCGCCTGTTGGGGTTATGGTGTTTCGTTTGGGCTACGCTGCATTTAACCAGCTATGCCTTACTGGAACTGGGGATACATAACCTGGCGCTGTTAGGAAGCGAGTTGATTTCACGCCCTTATTTGACGCTTGGGATCATTAGCTGGCTGGTGTTATTGGCGCTGACGTTGACCTCAACGCAATTTGCGCAGCGTAAATTGGGCAAACGCTGGCAAACATTGCATAACGTCGTCTATCTTGTCGCGATCCTGGCTCCCATACATTACCTGTGGTCGGTAAAGATTTTATCACCGCAACCGGTCATCTACGCGGCATTAGCGTTAGCCCTTTTAGCGTTGCGTTACCGGAAGTTTCGCCAGTGGTGGCGCTAGTTTGGTGAACTGTGCGGTCGATTGCAAAACGCAAAACAGGTAATGTCCTTTTTATGTTTCGGGTTGATTATCTTCCCTGATAAGACCAGTATTTAGCTGCCAATTGCGACGAAATAGTTATAATGTGCGACTTTACATTGCCCAACGGCGATTTTCGTTCGCAGAAAGGGTGACAATCGTGCAATGAAGGTATATTTTGTTTTTTGCCCGAAAATGGCAGAAGATAGCCACACAATGACTGGCAAATCATGAATTTCACCTTCGGGTGCTACGGCATAACAGGCAAATCAAAGATGCGCGGTATTTTACCCGCGGCAGTCATTCACATGCTTTACAGACGGCGCTAAAACGCCTGTCACAATCACACTAAACAAAGAGTACGGAACCCACTCATGGATATTCGTAAGATTAAAAAACTGATCGAGCTGGTTGAAGAATCAGGTATCTCCGAACTGGAAATTTCTGAAGGCGAAGAATCTGTTCGCATCAGCCGCACAACGGCAAACGCCGGTTTTCCGGTGATGCAGCAGGCTTATGCGGCGCCGATGATGCAGCAACCCGCTCTGTCTAACGCTGTCGCGCCAACGGCTACTCCAGCAATGGAAGCGCCTGCCGCAGCGGAAATCAGTGGTCACATCGTACGCTCCCCAATGGTTGGTACTTTCTACCGCACCCCAAGCCCGGACGCGAAAGCGTTCATCGAAGTGGGCCAGAAAGTGAACGTGGGCGATACCCTGTGCATCGTTGAAGCCATGAAAATGATGAACCAGATCGAAGCAGACAAAGCAGGTACTGTGAAAGCGATTCTGGTCGAAAGTGGTCAACCGGTAGAATTTGACGAGCCACTGGTCGTCATCGAGTAACGAGGCGAACATGTTGGATAAAATTGTCATCGCCAACCGCGGCGAGATCGCATTACGTATTCTTCGAGCCTGTAAAGAACTCGGCATCAAGACCGTCGCTGTGCACTCAAGCGCGGATCGCGATTTAAAACACGTATTGCTGGCGGATGAGACGGTCTGTATTGGCCCGGCACCGTCCGTAAAAAGTTATCTGAACATCCCGGCTATCATTAGCGCCGCTGAAATCACCGGCGCGGTGGCAATCCACCCGGGTTACGGCTTCCTTTCTGAGAACGCCAATTTTGCCGAGCAGGTTGAACGCTCCGGCTTTATCTTTATCGGCCCGAAAGCGGACACCATCCGCCTGATGGGCGATAAAGTGTCCGCGATTACCGCGATGAAAAAAGCGGGCGTGCCGACCGTACCAGGATCTGACGGCCCGCTGGGCGACGATATGAATGCGAACCGCGCTCATGCCAAACGTATTGGCTATCCGGTGATCATCAAAGCGTCCGGCGGCGGCGGCGGCCGCGGTATGCGCGTGGTTCGTAGCGATGCTGAACTGGCGCAGTCCATCTCCATGACCAAAGCGGAAGCGAAAGCGGCTTTCAGCAACGACATGGTATACATGGAAAAATACCTGGAAAATCCACGCCACATCGAAATTCAGGTGCTGGCGGACGGCCAGGGCAACGCTATCTATCTGGCGGAACGCGACTGTTCCATGCAGCGTCGCCACCAGAAAGTGGTTGAAGAAGCCCCGGCGCCAGGCATTACGCCGGAACTGCGTCGCTATATCGGCGAACGCTGCGCGAAAGCGTGCGTAGACATCGGCTATCGCGGCGCAGGGACGTTCGAATTCCTGTTCGAAAACGGCGAGTTCTATTTCATCGAAATGAACACCCGTATTCAGGTTGAACACCCGGTGACTGAAATGATTACCGGCGTCGATTTGATCAAAGAGCAGTTGCGCATCGCGGCGGGTCAGCCGCTGTCGATCACACAGGACGAAGTTGTCGTTCGAGGCCATGCGGTAGAATGCCGTATCAATGCCGAAGATCCGAACACTTTCCTGCCAAGCCCTGGCAAAATCACGCGCTTCCATGCGCCTGGCGGCTTTGGCGTTCGCTGGGAATCTCATATCTACGCGGGCTACACGGTGCCGCCGTACTATGATTCCATGATCGGCAAACTCATCTGCTACGGTGAAAACCGCGACGTGGCGATTGCCCGTATGAAAAATGCCCTGCAGGAACTGATTATCGATGGTATCAAAACCAATATCGATCTGCAGACCCGCATCATGAATGACGAACACTTCCAGCACGGTGGAACTAACATCCACTATCTGGAGAAAAAACTCGGTCTTCAGGAAAAGTAATCGCACGTTAATCTCAAAAGGCCGGTGAATCCGGCCTTTTTTATTTCTGGGGATAGCGATGCCCCATCATGTACAATTCCCGCTTTCTTCACCCATAAGGGACAAAAAATGGACGCTCGTTTTGTTCAGGCCCATAAAGAGGCGCGCTGGGCGCTGTGGCTGACCCTTTGCTATCTGGCGGCATGGTTAGTGGCTGCTTACTTACCTGGAGACTCGCCGGGAATTACCGGTCTGCCGCACTGGTTCGAGATGGCCTGCTTATTGACGCCGCTGGTCTTTATTTTGCTGTGCTGGGCGATGGTGAAATTCATTTATCGCGATATTTCGCTGGAGGATGACGATGCAGCTTGAGGTCATTCTACCGCTGGTAGCCTATCTGATCGTGGTCTTCGGGGTCTCGATTTACGCTATGCGCAAGCGTACCGCCGGCACCTTTTTAAACGAATATTTTCTTGGCAGCCGTTCGATGGGCGGGATCGTGCTCGCGATGACGCTTACCGCCACCTATATTAGCGCCAGTTCATTTATCGGCGGTCCCGGCGCGGCTTATAAATACGGTCTGGGCTGGGTCTTGCTGGCGATGATCCAGCTTCCCGCCGTCTGGCTTTCACTGGGTATTCTGGGTAAAAAATTCGCTATCCTGGCGCGTCGCTATAATGCCGTCACGCTTAACGATATGCTATTCGCTCGTTACCAAAGCCGCCTGCTGGTGTGGTTGGCAAGCCTGAGTTTATTGGTCGCGTTTATTGGCGCAATGACCGTACAATTTATCGGCGGCGCGCGACTGCTGGAAACCGCGGCGGGAATTCCCTACGAAACCGGCCTGCTAATATTTGGCGTCAGTATCGCACTCTATACGGCGTTTGGCGGCTTTCGCGCCAGCGTACTTAACGATACGCTACAGGGCCTGGTGATGCTGGTCGGCACGATAGTGCTGCTGGTGGGCGTGGTCCATGCGGCGGGCGGTCTAAGTCAGGCCGTTGACACGCTGCACGCTCTCGACCCCAAACTGGTAACGCCGCAGGGTGCCGATGACATACTTTCTCCCGCTTTTATGACCTCTTTTTGGGTACTGGTCTGTTTTGGCGTGATTGGCCTGCCGCATACGGCGGTGCGCTGCATCTCCTATAAAGACAGTAAAGCGGTACACCGGGGCATTATTATCGGTACGATTGTCGTGGCGATTTTAATGTTCGGGATGCACCTTGCCGGCGCGCTGGGTCGCGCGGTGCTTCCAGATCTGACGGTGCCGGATCTGGTGATCCCAACGCTAATGGTGAAAGTTTTGCCGCCGTTTGCCGCCGGGATCTTCCTCGCTGCGCCAATGGCGGCGATCATGTCAACAATTAACGCCCAACTGCTGCAAAGTTCCGCGACGATCATTAAAGATCTCTATCTCAATCTACGCCCCGATCAGATGCAAAATGAGATCCGGCTGAAGCGTATGTCGGCAGCGATTACTTTACTGCTAGGCGCGCTGTTGCTGCTGGCCGCATGGAAACCGCCAGAGATGATCATTTGGCTCAACCTGCTGGCGTTTGGCGGCCTGGAAGCGGTGTTCTTATGGCCGCTGGTATTGGGCCTTTACTGGGAGCGGGCAAACGCGGCAGGCGCGCTAAGCGCCATGATCGTGGGCGGCGGGCTATATGCCCTACTTGCCACATTTAATATTCAGTACCTGGGCTTTCATCCGATTGTGCCCGCGTTACTGTTAAGTTTATTGGCTTTTCTGATCGGAAACCGATTCGGCTCTTCCGCTTCGCAAGCCACCGTATTGTCTACTGATAAATAAAGAGTTTTGCCATGCCATGGATCCAATTGAAACTGAATACCACCGGCGCGAATGCTGAAGAGCTGAGTGATGCGCTGATGGAAGCGGGCGCCGTTTCCATTACCTTTCAGGATACGCACGATACGCCGGTTTTTGAGCCGTTGCCGGGCGAAACCCGTCTGTGGGGCGATACCGATGTGATCGGTCTGTTCGACGCCGAAACCGACATGAAAGAAGTTGTCGCGATTCTGGAGCAACATCCGCTGCTGGGTGCCGGATTTGCCCATAAAATCGAACAACTGGAAGATAAAGACTGGGAACGCGAATGGATGGATAATTTCCATCCGATGCGTTTTGGCGAGCGTCTGTGGATTTGTCCCAGCTGGCGTGACATTCCGGACGAGAATGCCGTCAACGTGATGCTCGACCCGGGACTGGCGTTCGGTACGGGTACGCACCCCACCACCTCTTTATGTCTGCAATGGCTGGACAGGCTCGATCTCAACGGCAAAACCGTGATCGACTTTGGCTGCGGTTCAGGCATTCTGGCGATTGCCGCGCTGAAGCTGGGAGCGGCAAAGGCGATTGGTATTGATATCGATCCGCAAGCTATTCAGGCCAGTCGCGATAATGCCGAACGCAACGGCGTGTCTGACCGGCTGGAGCTGTACCTGCCGAAAGACCAGCCAGAAGCCATGAAAGCCGACGTGGTCGTCGCTAACATCCTGGCAGGCCCATTACGCGAACTGGCCCCGTTAATCAGCGTACTGCCCGTTGAGGGCGGTCTGCTGGGGCTTTCAGGTATTCTAGCCAGCCAGGCGGAAAGCGTCTGCGATGCTTACGCCGAGCTTTTCACTCTCGACCCGGTCGTCGAAAAAGAAGAGTGGTGCCGCATTACTGGCCGTAAAAAATAATTCTTGTCAGCGTGGTCGCCCGGCCACGCTTTTCTCCACACAACTGCCTTAACGCCTTTCAGGCACCGAGACATCATTAAATTCATCAAATGAATGCCTGAAATGACTTCTTTGTCACTATCCGTCTGGATGATCAGCTGCTACCAGCGGACAAAAGGTACTGGCGTTTTAACGGGTCACAGCCATCGCCCTCGTGCTTAGTAATGCTGTCCGGGTTGTTCTGCAGCATCCGCTAACGCGCTCTTCAGCACAGCTGGGAAAATTTATGCGTGCCATTCATGAACACAAAAGCGCGTCTGTGCGCCCCCTTCCGACTGGCAATGGAGAAAAATCACGCGCAGCGGGAAGTGATCTTGTCCTGAAACGAGACGGCGATCCCATTCATTTGGGGTAATTAGCTTATAAAAAAAGCAGATTATTCCGTTTATCTTGTTTCTGGTCGAAGAAATAGAGAGAAGTTACGGGAATTTGTAAGCGCGTACAAAACCGCCGACAATAAATAACTCTATGATTTTACTGAATTATAAATTTATTTTGCTGTTTTTAAGCACGATTCATTGATCTACAACAGTGGATTGTTCAAAGTTTGGCCTTTCATCTCGTGCAAAAAATGCGTAATATACGCCGCCTTGCAGTCACAGTATGGTCATTTCTTAACTCATGCGCATCGGACAATATCAGCTCAGAAATCGCCTGATCGCAGCGCCCATGGCTGGCATTACTGACAGACCTTTCCGGACGCTGTGCTATGAGATGGGAGCAGGATTGACAGTATCCGAGATGATGTCTTCTAACCCGCAAGTGTGGGAAAGCGATAAATCTCGTTTACGGATGGTGCACGTTGATGAGCCAGGAATTCGCACGGTGCAAATTGCCGGTAGCGACCCTGTTGAGATGGCCGATGCCGCACGTATTAACGTGGAAAGCGGCGCCCAGATTATTGATATCAATATGGGGTGCCCGGCGAAGAAAGTGAATCGTAAGCTGGCAGGTTCAGCCCTCTTGCAGTACCCGGATTTAGTGAAGTCTATACTCATCGGGGTCGTAAACGCGGTGGACGTTCCTGTGACTCTCAAGATTCGCACCGGCTGGGCGCCGGAACACCGTAACTGCGTAGAGATTGCCCAACTGGCTGAAGATTGTGGTATTCAGGCTCTGACCATCCATGGCCGCACCCGCGCCTGTTTGTTCAACGGAGAAGCTGAATACGACAGTATTCGGGCAGTTAAGCAGAAAGTTTCCATTCCGATTATCGCGAATGGCGACATTACTAACCCGCATAAAGCCAGAGCTGTTCTCGACTATACAGGGGCGGATGCCCTGATGATAGGCCGCGCAGCTCAGGGAAGACCCTGGATCTTTCGGGAAATCCAGCATTATCTGGACACTGGGGAGCTGCTTCCGCCGCTGCCGCTGGCAGAGGTAAAGCGCTTGCTTTGCACGCATGTTCGGGAACTGCATGACTTTTACGGTCAGGCAAAAGGGTACCGAATCGCGCGTAAACACGTCTCCTGGTATCTCCAGGAGCACGCTCCAGACGACCAGTTTCGGCGCACATTCAACGCTATTGAGGACGCCAGCGAACAGCTGGAGGCGTTGGAGGCATACTTCGAAAATTTTGCGTAAACAGAAATAAAGAGCTGACAGAACTATGTTCGAACAACGCGTAAATTCTGACGTACTGACCGTTTCTACCGTTAACTCTCAGGATCAGGTAACCCAAAAACCCCTGCGTGACTCGGTTAAACAGGCACTGAAGAACTATTTTGCTCAACTGAATGGTCAGGACGTTAATGACCTGTATGAGCTGGTACTGGCTGAAGTAGAACAGCCCCTGTTGGACATGGTGATGCAATACACCCGTGGTAACCAGACCCGTGCTGCTCTGATGATGGGCATCAACCGTGGTACGCTGCGTAAAAAATTAAAAAAATACGGCATGAACTAATTTCGATTAGCTAACTGCTTGTTTAAAAAGGCGCTACTCGGCATGGGGAAGCGCCTTTTTTATACGCATCACATGGAATTTGGTCATGAAAGCGGAATGTGAACCTCAGTACTTTGGCGATGAATCGAAGAAGATTATTCACGGTGACGCGCTAACAGAACTTAAAAAACTGCCTTCTGAAAGCATTGACTTAATTTTTGCCGATCCGCCTTACAATATCGGAAAAGATTTCGACGGTATGGTCGAATCCTGGGACGAAGCGTCTTTTCTGGCCTGGCTGTATGAATGCATTGATGAGTGCCACCGCGTACTGAAGAAACACGGCACCATGTACATCATGAATAGCACAGAAAATATGCCGTATATCGATCTCAAATGCCGAACGCTTTTTACCATCAAAAGCCGTATCGTCTGGTCCTATGATAGTTCCGGGGTGCAGGCGAAAAAATACTTTGGTTCTATGTATGAACCGATCCTGATGATGGTAAAGAACCCGAAAAGCTATACCTTTAACCGTGACGCGATTCTGGTCGAGACCACCACGGGCGCTAAGCGCGCGCTAATCGATTATCGAAAAAACCCGCCCCAACCATACAATCAGAAAAAAGTGCCGGGCAACGTCTGGTCATTTCCTCGCGTACGTTATCTGATGGATGAATATGAAAACCATCCTACGCAAAAGCCCAGCGCGCTGTTAAAACGGATCATACTGGCCTCTTCTAACCCGAGCGATACTGTATTGGACCCTTTCGCGGGCAGTTTCACCACAGGCGCTGTCGCAGCGGCGTCAGGTCGTAAGTTTATCGGTATTGAACTCAATAATGAGTACGTAAAAATGGGGCTCAGAAGATTGAGCGTCACTTCGCATTATTCAGAAAATGAACTTGCAAAAGTCAAAAAGAGAAAAACACAAAACCTGTCCAAAAAGCAGCGAAATGTCGGGATAAACGCGCTATCTTCAGAGAAGTAAAAGCATTGTAAGTCCGCTTTTCAGCGTCAAAATTTCATGTATATTCCCAGCACGCATGGGCATGAATACACAGGATTTGACGATGATACGTAAGTATTGGTGGCTGGTTGTTTTTGCCGTCTCCGTTTTTCTTTTTGATGCGCTTTTGATGCAATGGATCGAATTGATGGCAACTGAACAGGATAAGTGCCGAAACATGGATTCGGTTAACCCTCTCAAATTGATCAATTGTACCGATCTGGAGTAGCGAGCCGGGCGATTTAACCTATGATTATTTATCACCCGGATTTCTTTTATCCCTTATAAAAACAGGGAATTAAAACACGTTGAGGATAAAAGAAGGGGTGATACTGTCTCGTCCTGTTCTTTTCCTGCATAACCAATGAGCTAGTGATACATGCCGGTTAGTGAGTACAACCACATCCTTGTGGCGGTTTCATTTGCTGTCGCTATTTTTGCGTCCTATACCGCATTAAATATGGCCGGACGCGTAGCCGGAAGCGCCCGATCAAACGCCAGAATATGGCTAATAGGCGGCGGCTTCGCGCTGGGCGTCGGTATTTGGGCGATGCATTTTGTCGGGATGCTGGCGATGGATCACGCGATGAACATGCGCTTCGATCCGTTCCTCACCGGCCTCTCCATGCTGATCGCGATCGGCTCCTCCCTGTTTGCGCTATGGCTGGTCAGCGCTGAAAAACTGCGCCTGCGCCGTTTACTGCCGGGCGCGCTGGTGATGGGACTGGGCATCAGCGCAATGCATTATACCGGGATGGCGGCGCTGCAATTTGCTTCCATTATCGTCTGGAATAGCGCGTGGGTTGCCCTCTCTATCATTATCGCGCTACTGGCGTCCTGCGGCGCGCTGTGGCTCACGTTCCGCCTGCGTCATGAGGGAACAGATGTCGCCCTGAGGCGAGCAGGCGCTGCGGTATTAATGGGGATAGCTATCGCCGGCATGCATTACGCCGGCATGAAGGCCGCACACTTTCCCCAAAACTGGCCGATGGAGCATCGTGGCGTCGATAGCAACTGGCTGGCTGTTCTTGTCAGCGTGGTCGCGCTGACTATCCTGGGCATTACTCTTCTGGTTTCTTTATTTGACGCCCGGCTTCAGGCCCGCACCGCACTACTTGCCTCTTCGCTGGCGCAGGCGAACCAGGAACTGGCGCAGTTGGCGCTGCATGATACGCTCACCCGTTTACCAAACCGGGTACTCCTTGAAGATCGTCTGGAACAGGCCATCAGCAAAGCGAATCGGGAAAGCACGTCTTTCGCGCTACTGTTTATGGATCTGGATGGCTTTAAAGCCGTTAATGACGCTTATGGTCATGATATCGGCGATAAGCTACTGGTAGCGGTCACGCATCGTCTGAACCAACCGCTGAGCGGGCAGTTTACCCTAGCGCGGATTGGCGGCGACGAATTTGTGCTGCTTGCAGAAGTCAGCGCGCCTGACGAAGCGGCTTCCCTTGCCAGCGCGCTGGTACATTCGATAGATGCGCCCTTTACGATAGATCCGTACGAACTGGTCGTCACCCTTAGCGTGGGAATAGCGCTCTATCCGCTGGACGGAAAAAACGAACGGGAACTGATGTTCAACGCCGATGCCGCAATGTACCACACGAAACATACGGGGCGTAACGGATACCATTTCTTTCAGCCATCAATGAATATGCTGGCGCAAACCCAGCTTCAGCTAATGAATGACCTGTGGCTGGCGCTGGAAAGACAAGAGCTCAGGCTGGTGTACCAGCCTAAATTTCAGGCTCCTGCCGGCCCCATTGTAGGATTTGAGGCCCTGTTGCGCTGGTATCATCCAAAACAAGGCGTACTGAATCCTGACCAGTTTTTACCGCTGGCGGAAAAAACGGGTCTTATCGTCACTATCGGTAGCTGGGTGATAGACGAGGCGTGTCGACAGCTACGCGAGTGGCACTTACAGGGATACGCCTTATGGTCAGTGGCGGTAAATCTTTCCGCCTTACAATTTGAGCAGCCCGGCCTTGTGGACACCATTACGCGGAGCCTGGCCCGACACAGTATCCGTCCCGATTTATTGATTCTGGAAATCACCGAAACCACGGCGATGAACAAGCCAGAGCAAAGCGTCGCTATACTCACCAGATTAACGGAAATGGGGGTTAAGGCCTCTATTGACGACTTTGGCACCGGTTATTCCAGCCTTCTCTATCTGAAACGTCTTCCGGCGTGCGAACTAAAAATTGATCGCGCTTTCGTACATGAACTCAGCGAGGCAAGCGACGGCGCGACCATTGTTGCGGCTATTGTCGCGCTGGCGAAAGCGTTAAATCTGCAAATTGTGGCAGAAGGGGTAGAAAATGAAACGCAGCAACAATTTTTGACCCAGTTAGGATGCCATACACTTCAGGGGTTCCTGCTTGGCAAGCCGCGTACGGCAGAGGAAATTGCTCGCGATATTCGGGACCCTGCCAATATATTCACAAGGTCAATATATAATATCAACTCAAAATAATCTCAGGCTTCTTCCGCCTGTTGTTCATTTGGCATTAATTGCCTCACACTGCCATCCGGGCTTAGCATTTTTAATACATTATCGACTAATGCAGGCGCCTGCTTATAAAGATCATAACTTGTGGGATTCATTAACCAGTTCTTTACTATTCCGCTAAAACTACCATGCAGAATAATTAATATGACATCCAGATCAAGACTGCCTGAGATCAGCTTTTTATCCATACATCGCTGTAATACTTCAAGCAGCGACTGATGATGGAAACCAATCTTCTCCCGAATGGCCTGTTCCGATATCATACCATTATGGAATTCACATTTATGATATAAAATCTGCATTAATGCCTGCTGACGAGGCACTGCCGCAATATATTGTAAGGCTGCAATAAATTTCTCTCGTAGATCCTGTAAAGGATTATCATTCCAGCATCCCGTAAGCCTATCCTGAATAAGTTCGCGTAAAGGTGGTTGCTGTAACCAAACCTCATTAAACAACTGCGTTTTATTCTCAAAGTGCCAGTAGATGGCGCCCCGCGTGACATCAGCGGCATCAGCGATATCATTCAGCGTCGTGTTGGCAACGCCGCGCAAAGCGAACTGCGCAATAGCGGTTTCAATCAAGTGTTGCCGCGTTTTAAGCGCATCCGCCTTCGTTTTCTTCGCCATAATTAAGATATCCTGGACCATAAAAACGATAAATACGCTGATAAAATACTCAGCATAAAAAACAACTTTACCATGTCCTTTTTAGTCAGACGAGAGACAGCTATTTTTATTTCGCACAACACCGCCAAATCAATAATAAAAACAAATAAATTAATAAAACACATTCATATAAAATATATATTTCGAATCATGTTATTCAACATCATGATTTTACTAATCGGGACATTATGAAACGACAGGGAATAGTTCTTTTTTTTGCTTTTATGTGCCGTGAACCCCATCCCAAAATAAGTATTGCTTACATCACAAGCTAATAATTTGTAGGATACCCCACTGCTATTCTATTTTTCGCGCGTTAACGCCTTACCGTTATCCGGTGAATAACGAGCTTTCGGTTTTTTAAGGAACAGTAATGACGAAACATGCCAGGTTTTCACTCCTGCCCTCATTCATCATATTCTCTGCTGCGCTGCTGGCCGGTTGTAATGACCAGGGAGATACCCAGGCTCATGCCGGCGAGCCGCAAGTCACCGTCCATGTGGTCGAAACAGCGCCGCTAGCCGTAACGACCGAACTTCCCGGACGTACGTCCGCATTTCGCATTGCGGAAGTTCGCCCCCAGGTGAGCGGGATCGTGCTTAAAAGAAACTTCACCGAAGGTAGCGATGTAGAGGCCGGGCAGTCGCTTTATCAGATCGATCCTGCCACCTATCAGGCCGATTATGACAGCGCTAAAGGCGAACTTGCTAAAAGCGAAGCGGCTGCGGCTATCGCGCACCTGACGGTCAAACGCTATGTTCCACTGGTCGGCACAAAATATATCAGCCAACAGGAATATGATCAGGCGATTGCCGACGCCCGCCAGGCCGATGCCGCCGTTGTGGCGGCAAAAGCCGCTGTTGAAAGCGCGCGTATTAACCTTGCGTATACCAAAGTCACCTCGCCCATCAGCGGGCGTATAGGAAAATCTAATGTGACTGAAGGCGCGCTGGTGACTAATGGTCAGTCAACTGAACTGGCTACCGTGCAACAACTCGACCCGATTTATGTCGACGTGACGCAATCAAGCAACGACTTTATGCGACTCAAGCAATCCGTCGAACAAGGTAACCTGCATAAAGACAGCGCCAGTAGCACGGTTCAACTGGTAATGGAAAATGGTCAGGTCTACCCGATTAAAGGCACGCTGCAATTTTCCGACGTTACCGTAGATGAAAGCACCGGCTCTATCACGCTCAGGGCAGTTTTCCCTAACCCGCAACACAGTCTGCTTCCCGGTATGTTTGTGCGCGCCCGCATTGATGAAGGCGTCCAGCCCAATGCCATCCTTGTCCCCCAGCAGGGCGTAACCCGCACGCCGCGCGGCGACGCAATGGTGATGGTGGTTAACGATAAAAGCCAGGTTGAAGCCCGCAATGTCGTGGCGGCTCAGGCTATTGGCGATAAATGGCTCATCAGCGAAGGGTTAAAACCGGGCGATAAGGTCATCGTCAGCGGCTTACAAAAAGCGCGACTGGGCGTCCAGGTGAAAGCCACTACCGATGCTCCTGCAGCGAAAACGGCGCAATAAGGTAACCGTACATGGCAAACTTTTTTATTAGACGTCCTATTTTCGCCTGGGTTCTGGCCATTATCCTGATGATGGCTGGCGCACTGGCAATAATGCAACTTCCCGTTGCGCAGTATCCAACCATTGCGCCGCCAGCGGTTTCTATTTCTGCAACCTATCCTGGCGCGGATGCGCAGACGGTACAGGATACGGTTACTCAGGTTATCGAACAAAATATGAACGGTATCGATAACCTGATGTATATGTCCTCTACCAGCGACTCTGCTGGTAGCGTGACCATCACCCTGACCTTCCAGTCCGGAACCGATCCGGATATCGCGCAGGTTCAGGTGCAAAATAAATTGCAGCTCGCCACGCCTTTACTGCCGCAAGAAGTCCAGCAGCAGGGGATTAGCGTTGAAAAGTCCAGCAGCAGCTTTTTGATGGTCGCCGGGTTCGTCTCGGATAATCCGAACACTACCCAGGACGACATCTCTGACTATGTCGCCTCTAACATTAAGGATTCTATCAGCCGTCTGAATGGTGTGGGCGACGTTCAGCTATTTGGCGCACAGTACGCCATGCGTATCTGGCTGGATGCGAATCTGCTAAATAAATACCAGCTCACGCCAGTTGATGTCATCAACCAGTTAAAAGTACAGAACGACCAGATTGCGGCAGGCCAACTGGGCGGCACGCCAGCATTACCGGGCCAGCAGCTTAACGCCTCAATCATCGCCCAAACGCGTCTGAAAGATCCGCAAGAGTTCGGCAAAGTTACGTTGCGTGTCAATACCGACGGTTCTGTCGTCCATCTCAAAGATGTCGCGCGTATTGAGCTTGGCGGTGAAAACTATAACGTTGTAGCGCGCATTAACGGTAAACCAGCCTCCGGTCTCGGTATTAAACTGGCGACCGGCGCTAACGCGCTGGATACCGCAACCGCAATCAAAGCGAAACTGGCGGAACTGCAGCCTTTCTTCCCTCAGGGAATGAAGGTGGTTTATCCTTATGACACAACGCCCTTCGTAAAAATATCTATCCACGAAGTGGTAAAAACGCTGTTTGAAGCGATTATTCTGGTGTTCCTGGTAATGTATCTGTTCTTACAGAATATCCGGGCAACTCTGATTCCTACCATTGCTGTTCCTGTCGTGTTGCTAGGCACTTTTGCGGTACTCGCCGCCTTTGGCTACTCCATCAATACCCTGACGATGTTTGGTATGGTACTGGCGATAGGGCTATTGGTTGACGATGCGATAGTGGTCGTAGAAAACGTTGAACGTGTAATGATGGAGGATAACCTTTCTCCCCGAGAGGCGACGGAAAAATCCATGTCGCAGATTCAGGGAGCGCTGGTAGGTATCGCGATGGTACTGTCTGCGGTATTTATCCCGATGGCCTTTTTTGGCGGCTCGACCGGGGCAATTTATCGCCAGTTCTCTATTACTATTGTTTCAGCAATGGCGCTATCCGTTCTGGTTGCGTTGATTCTGACGCCAGCGCTGTGCGCTACGCTGCTTAAACCTGTATCTGCTGAACATCACGAGAAAAAAAGCGGCTTCTTTGGCTGGTTCAATACCAGGTTTGATCACAGCGTTAACCACTATACTAACAGCGTAAGCGGTATCGTGCGTAATACGGGTCGCTATCTCATTATCTATCTACTTATTGTAGTCGGAATGGCGGTTCTGTTTTTACGCCTCCCGACCTCCTTCCTGCCGGAAGAAGATCAGGGGGTATTCCTGACTATGATTCAGCTCCCCTCTGGCGCTACGCAAGAACGTACGCAGAATGTGCTGGATCAAGTCACTCATTACTACCTGAATAATGAAAAAGCGAACGTCGAAAGCGTGTTTACCGTAAACGGCTTTAGCTTTAGCGGTCAGGGACAAAACTCAGGGATGGCATTTGTCAGCCTTAAACCCTGGGAAGAGCGTAACGGTGAAGAAAATAGCGTCGAAGCCGTTATCGCCAGAGCGACACGCGCCTTCAGCCAGATTCGCGACGGGTTGGTGTTCCCCTTCAACATGCCGGCAATTGTCGAGTTAGGTACCGCGACAGGTTTCGACTTTGAGCTGATTGATCAGGGAGGACTCGGTCACGATGCGTTAACAAAAGCGCGTAATCAACTCCTGGGTATGGTCGCGAAGCATCCTGATCTATTAGTGCGCGTACGCCCGAACGGGCTGGAAGACACGCCACAGTTCAAGCTGGATGTCGATCAAGAAAAAGCGCAGGCGCTCGGTGTTTCGCTGTCTGATATCAACGAAACCATCTCTGCGGCGTTGGGCGGCTATTACGTTAACGACTTTATCGATCGCGGACGAGTGAAAAAAGTATACGTTCAGGCTGACGCTCAGTTCCGTATGCTGCCGGGAGATATCAACAATCTTTATGTACGCAGCGCCAATGGCGAGATGGTGCCCTTCTCTACCTTTAGCTCAGCACGGTGGATTTATGGTTCGCCACGCCTGGAACGCTATAACGGGATGCCGTCAATGGAACTGCTCGGTGAAGCAGCGCCCGGACGAAGTACCGGTGAAGCCATGTCGTTAATGGAAAATCTGGCTTCACAGCTGCCAAACGGTATTGGCTATGACTGGACAGGTATGTCGTATCAGGAACGGTTGTCAGGTAACCAGGCGCCGGCGCTGTACGCAATCTCACTCATTGTCGTTTTCCTCTGCCTTGCCGCTCTGTATGAAAGCTGGTCAATTCCGTTCTCGGTAATGCTGGTCGTACCGCTCGGCGTGGTTGGCGCTCTGCTTGCAGCGTCATTGCGCGGTCTGAACAATGACGTTTACTTCCAGGTTGGCTTGTTAACCACTATTGGCCTTTCTGCTAAAAACGCCATCCTGATTGTCGAGTTCGCCAAAGATCTCATGGAAAAAGAAGGACGTGGATTGATTGAAGCGACGCTGGAAGCATCCCGTATGCGTTTACGTCCTATTCTAATGACCTCGCTGGCCTTTATTCTCGGGGTAATGCCGTTAGTTATCAGTCGTGGCGCAGGTAGTGGGGCACAGAACGCAGTAGGCACAGGGGTTATGGGGGGAATGTTAACCGCAACCTTATTAGCTATCTTCTTCGTGCCAGTATTCTTCGTTGTTGTAAAACGCCGATTTAATCGCCATCATGATTAACCGGTAAACAGAGGCGTCTTCGGACGCCTTTTTAAACGGTAGTCTTTATCTCCGCTATTCCCCCCTCTCCGCTTACCTCTGCATTCTCCATAGTTTTTACAATTCACATGAATTGAGATGATTCCTCATGTCGGCCATTTTTTCTGTGGTGGTAAAATAACTCTCGTTTTCGCAGCGGTTAGAGCCAGCATTTACGTTGCTGTACTTCGCGAAACGCTGATTAATGAGGTAACACCATGAAAAGACTAATTCCAGTTGCATTGCTTACCACCTTATTGGCAGGTTGTGCACATGATTCTCCCTGCGTACCGGTTTATGACGATCAAGGGCGGCTGGTTCATACCAATACATGTATGAAAGGTACTACGCAGGATAACTGGGAGACAGCAGGCGCTATTGCTGGCGGCGCTGCGGCGGTAGCAGGGTTGACGATGGGTATCATTGCGCTTTCTAAATGATACATGCAGGCGCGGCAATGCCGCGCTTTCAGTAATAATATAAAGGTCGTAAGGATACTCAGCGACGTAATCTGTTCAGCCTATCCCCCGAAAGTTAACACGATAAAACGCTCTCTTTTCTTACTCGCCCATCCCGATGGTATTTATTCTATTCCTTGTCCGATGCAAACAAAATTGTAGCTTGATAGCATCGTAAGCCGCATTACAAACAGGCTTTATACAGTAAGACTTAGAGCGTGGTCATTAGGCGTAATTATTACAGACAGTCTGGATATAAACCGGAGCATACACGTAATACATGAGGATTTTGAGCACTGTCCCAGGGCCAAACTGGCAAATAAAATAGCCAAATAGGCCAGATTCTCAGTCCTCAGCGAATATCTCTATTGCTTATTAGTGGCGTAAGTAAAAGCCGTTTGTACATCTACTTCAGCACGGTTCACATTCGATGGTTCAGGCGGATATATGGCGGGAAATCACGTTTACTAAAACGGTTTTTATCCACTCTACGAAGATGTTTAAAACGCGTCGGCGTCATTACCCGATAACTTTTTCCATAGAAAGATAAATGCAAAAAGGCCCAGTCTTTCGATTGGGCCCTTTGCTTTATTTGATGTCTGGCAGTTCCCTACTCTCGCATGGGGAGACCCCACACTACCATCGGCGCTACGGCGTTTCACTTCTGAGTTCGGCA